>DKZA01000026.1 GCA_002492525.1 Lachnospiraceae bacterium UBA7086
TTTCATGCAAAGTTGAAAATTTATAAGTAAAAACAGTAAGACAGAGCGAAAAAATGGTCAAAACCATGAGAATAATAAAATAAAGGCACTTATTCAATTTTGTATCATTTTATTCCAAACAGGGATATGCTCAAAATATAGAAATTTCACTCCTTATTTTATGCACTTTTCACAAAAATGCACGAAATTAAATATGGTTCAGATACAAAAACGGCTATGCATTGGGGTTGGCTTGCATACGTGTCATAAAGTAGATAACAGCTAAAAATAAAGGATCTCCATACATTCAAATATTAAAAAGTACAACAGTAAAACTGTGAGTATTTTTTAGGAGGTCGAACACATGTTTGTCAAATGGGGCTTTAAGGCAAAAAACTGTATGTCTGGATATGATTTTGAACTGTGGGTACAAGGTCTGCTGACATCAATGGGATTTAATACAAAGACAACAAGGGGAAATGATGGGTATCCAGTAGTAATAACAAATAATCGTATGTCAAGTGAAACAAAAGCCTATGCAAAACAGCTTGGAGTAGAACTCATAACAGAGCATCAGTTTAATGAGATTACGCTTTTTGCGAAAATAAGGAAAATAGTCAACGAGAACTATACAGGTTTAATGGGTATCATGTTGGGAAAACTGGCACAAAGGCCAGATTTATTTGATAAAGCAGTTAATTCCTACCATAAGACACCTGTTGAAAATGAGCCTATTTTGAAAAGGACGCAATTCTTGTAACAGACAGCCATAGTGCATACCCAAGTTTTGCGTCTAAAGAAAAGATACAGTTAGAACAGATTGAGGCGGACAAGCATGCCAAAGGGGCATTTAACCTTGGACGTGTAAATGCATTACATTCCGATATAGCTAAATACTGGCCCAAACAACAAGAGAGAATACCATCAACAAAATACATGGATTTGAGTTTAATACTCATGTGGTGGTTGAGAAAACATAAAGACCTTACAACAAATGAAAAAGCCGAAAAGTTATATGAGATTATTCAAGATCAGCATATAACCGTAGATACATTATATGAGAAAAGAGAATTGTACAAGCGGCGACCATAAATGCGAGACTTCAAGTATATATGTCATAATCAGATACTTAGAAATGATAAAAACCGAGTACATAGAAAAGTTAGCCGAAACATTAAGTAATGTTTAAAGAGCCGAAAATAAAGGGTACCCAAAAAGTAAGGGTGTCTTTTATTTTGCTCATTTTCAAAGTGTAAATATTCATTTTTCGTATAAATATAAGCGGTGTGTGGCGGAAATAGTCAGTAGCAATAAATAAACGAATTGGGAGAAAATTATTTGGATTGACACATTGGTAACAAGTTGCTATAATCAAAAACGTAACTAGTTACTAATAAAGGAGAAGAATATGGTTATAGACGACTTAATTACAAAATTTTCCAGTACCACAGAGAATCAGCAGAAAGCTGTTTTCAGCACTATTTTTATTGTCGGGAATAAGTTGCAGACACTTTTTGATAAAAATATTCCGGAAGTATCCCTGAAACAGTTTATGCTGCTGTCAATTGTCAGACAGTCAGAGGAGCCATTGACCTTTACCCAATTAGGGAATTTATTGGGCTGTTCCAGGCAAAATATTAAGAAACTGGCCAATGTTTTGATGAAAAAGGGCTTTATTACCATGGAGCAAAGTCCTGTAGACACGAGGGCTATGTGTATTTGTCCCACAGAAAGGGTAAATGATTATTTTCAGAATGATTTTCAGGAGTATCAGGAGGAATTGAAATATCTTTTTGCGGTTTATACGGAAAAGGAGATAGAAACGCTCTTTGTACTTTTATCAAAGCTGTACACGGGCATAGAAAATCTGGAAAAGAAAACAGCCAGTCAAAATATCATGGAACATTCAAAAAAGGAGAGGTAAGAAGATGAAAACAATCGTAATTTATAATTCCCAGACAGGGTTTACCCAAAGGTATGCCAAGTGGATCGCAGAGGAGGCGGGGGCCGATTGCCTTGAACTGTCGGAGGCCAAAAAGAAAAATCTGACGGCATATGAGGCAATTATTTTTGGCAGCTGGGCCTGCGCGGGCAGTATCAGCAAACTCGGTTGGTTTAAGAGTAATATGAATCAGTGGACAGATAAGAAACTGATTGTGTTTTGTGTGGGCGGAAGCCCGTTGGAGAACCCGGAAGTCGAGCCGGCCTTAAAGAAGAACTTTAATGAGACAGAATTAAAGAAAGTAAGTGTATTTTATTGTCCGGGCGGATTTCATTATGACAAAATGTCCGGCCCTTCAAAGCTGATGATGAAGCTGTTTATTAAAACACTGAAAGCCAAAAAGGATAAGACGGAAGAAGAGGAGGAAATGGTTAAAATGATTTCCACTTCTTATGATATTGCGGATAAAAAATATATCGAACCAATTTTGCAGTGTTTAAGTGAATAGAGATGTTACGCAACCGGTAAAACAAATATTACTAGGTTATGATTTACTAAATCATACATTACTAAATCATACATTACTAAATTATAATTTACTAAATCATATTTTACTAAATTAGAATGGAATGATATAGCATTTTCATAACGAATGGGGGAGAGTAGCAGTACTATAATAATAATCGCCCTATCGCTCCTTGCCACATTTTGACGGAGAGGGTATAATGATAACAGTTTAGTCAATCACAGAATTTGAAATGGAGTAGAACGATGTTTTCATTTGACGATTACAGAGAGATTATCAGAATTATAAAATCCACGGGCAGGCAGTGCAGTTATGCGCAGGCGCTTACAAGGGACAAGTTTATTATTATGCGTCACGATGTGGAGTACAGTGTGGACAGAGCTTATCAGCTTGCCAAGGTGGAGCAGAGCATGGATTTTATTTCCACATATTTTTTCCAGTGGACGAACAATTCTTACAATATTCTTTCCAAGAAGAATATGGATATCATCAAGGATATGCATGAAAGAGGACAGCATATCGGTCTGCATTTTGCTTTGAATGGTATGACGGATATGCAGCAGATCCGCAAGAGAATCAAGATGGAGATAGATATTTTAAGTGAAATGTTCGGATTTGAGATCACAGAATTTTCCGTGCACAGGCCTTCCAGGGATGTGCTAAAGGAAAATATCAAACTGGACGGAATTCTGAACGCATACCAGGACGAGTTCTTTACCTTTGCAGATAATGTAACGAAAGAAACACCTTTGCAGGTGAAGTATATGTCGGATGCCAATCATATCTGGCGTTATGGTTATCCGGATGAGGCCAATATTACGGGCTATGATAAGGTGCAGATTCTGACGCATCCCTTTGCCTGGTGCAAAAAGGGGTATGATAATTTTGAGAATTATAAGGCGCTCCTTCAAGAGAAATATATGGAATTAGTGGATTCTGTAGATAATGAGTGTAAGGACTTCGGTGAGTACCGGGATTATTTTATGGAGAAGGATGTGCGTTAGGCGGGGGATGACAGTATGTGCGGAATATGCGGATACATCAGCAAAAAGAACATTACCATACAGCAGCTTCAGGAGATGAATGATACGATGTATCACAGAGGCCCTGATGACAGCGGAGCCGAGATTTATCCGATGACCGGGGGCTATGAGGTTGGTTTTGCCCAGAGGCGGCTGTCGATTCTGGATCTGTCGGCACTTGGTCATCAGCCCATGCACTCACAGGATAAGCGGATTTCTGTAGTTTATAATGGAGAAATATACAATTTCAAAGAATTGAGAGAAGCGTTGGCGGACTATCCCTTCCGGTCAGACTGTGACACGGAGGTTATCATAGCCGCCTATTTAAAATGGGGGATTTCCTGTCTGGAGCGATTCAATGGCATGTTTGCCATTGCCTTGTATGACAGGGAGACGGAGGATATTTATCTGGTCAGAGACCGTATTGGCAAGAAGCCCCTCTATTATTGGTATGAGGAAGGGCAACTGGTATTTGCCTCGGAATTAAAACCCATTATGCATTGCCCGGGATTTGAAGGCCGGATAGCCAGAGGCGTGCTTTCCCGGTATCTGTTTCAGCAGTATATCAATGCGCCGGAGAGTATCTACGAAAATGTGTACAAACTGGAACCGGGGATGGTTCTGAAATTCCATGGCGGGCAGATCACGACATGGAAATACTGGGATGTGAAAGAAGTCTATAAGGCCGCGGTACAAGAACCGGTGAACAGTTATGAAGAGGCGAAGGAACAGCTGAAGAATCTGTTAAAAAAAGCGGTGGCCATGCGGATGATTGCGGATGTGCCGCTGGGGGCTTTCTTAAGCGGCGGCTATGATTCTTCCCTGGTGACGGCTATCGCTCAGGAACATTCTGAACAGCCGGTAAAGACTTTTTCTATTGGATTTCATGAGGAAAAATATAACGAGGCTAAATATGCCAAGGCAGTGGCGGAGTATCTGGGTACCGACCATACGGAATTATATATCGGCGAAGAGGATATGTTCGGATTGGTGGAGAGCATAGCAAAGTATTATGACGAACCTTTTGCGGACAGTTCTCAAATTGCTACCATGATGGTCTCTCAGCTTGCCAGGGAGCATGTAACGGTAGCTTTGTCGGGAGACGGCGGCGATGAGTTTTATTGTGGGTATAATATTTATGAGAATGTAGCGCAGGCGCAGAAGCTGGATGTACTGGGCGGTATGGTACATGGACTGTGTAATCTTCCCGGAGCCAGACAGATGCATTTGGAAGACAAGCTGCCTTTTCGGGTGCGCGTGATCGCAGGCAACAGGGAGCGGGAGAGCAAGACCCAGTTTGGAGCAGGGAACTATCCAGTGATGGCGAAAGCCATGGTGGGGGAGCTTCCTGAAGATGTGAAGGCATTGCCGGTACACTATCTGATCGAAAGCAGTTACCAGGTCAAAAACTGGCAGGTGCGAAGAATGTTGGTGGATATGGATACCTACCTGCCGGGAGACATTCTCTGTAAAGTGGACAGGGCTTCCATGAAATATTCCTTGGAATCCAGGTGCCCGATTCTGGATAAGAATGTGATGGAGTTCTCCTATCGGATTCCTCACAGGTATAAATATGCCGGCGGAGACAAAAAACATATCCTGAAAGATATCGCTTGTGATTATATTCCCAGGAATTTATTGGATCGTCCCAAGGTGGGATTTGGAGTTCCATTGGACAAATGGCTGAGGGGTCCTTTGAGAGAAAAATTGCTAGATTACAGCAGTTATGAATTCTTAAAAAAACAGTCGATTTTTGATGCGGCATATGTGTCGGAGATGATTCAGAGTTATATTCGGACGGGTGATGGGGGCCCTGCAACAGGTGCAAACTACTCCAAACTGTCCTGGTCGTTCTTTGTGTTTCAACAGTGGTACGAGTCATATCATCAAAAATGATAACAAACGGGATTTTAAAAATTACCAAATCATAAACGGAATCATGAAATTTCGAGAAGAAAGTTATCAGAAAAGAGAAGAAATTGTCAGTGAATTCAGACGGGTAAAAATAAAAGGAAATTTAATTAAAAAGTCGTTTTGAGGATGTTTTGCATGAAAATGCAAGACCAAATTGCAAAAAATAAATTTTTTTGTAAAAAAATGAAGGAACTTATGCAAGAGGTATGAAAAAGGAAGAAAGGGAAAAACACATAGCGTTCTATATAGGCTCCCTACATAAGGGAGGAGCAGAGAGGGTGTTCGTGAACCTGGCGGAGTACTTCAGGCAGGAGGGGTATCGGGTCACTATGGTGACGCAGTACCGCAAAGAAGAGGAATATGTCCTTTCATCTGGAATTGCGCGTGTTATCTCTGAAATCAGCTCCAATGAGATTTCGGGAAGCCGGGTGCTGAACTTCTGTCGGAGAGTCAAAAAATTACACCTGATATGGAAGAAATATAAACCAGATCTGGTGTTATCCTGTATCGGGAAAAACAATTTCATGACGGTTGTTACCACAATGGGGACCAAAACCAGGCCGGTGGTATCAGTGGTGGGAGAGGCCGCAGAGGAATATCCAAACAGGCTGATGCGTATTTTGGCAAATCTTCTCTTCCCATATGCGGCGGGTGTTATTTTACAGACGGAAAGATCCAGAACTTTCTTTTCTAAAAGAGTAGGGAAGCGGGCTGTGATTCTTCCCAATTCTCTGAATCCGGATTTTATCAGGCCGCGTTATGAGGGAGAACGGAATCCGGAGATTGTGTCTGTGGGACGCATGGATGCCAACAAGAATCAGGAAATGATGATCAGGGCTTTTGCGGCGCTTCGGGATAAGTATCCGGAGTACAAGCTGGTCATTTATGGAGATGGAGAATTACATTCTTATTTAAAGGAATTGGCAAATAAACTGGGAATTGATGAGCGTGTTGTGCTTCCTGGGGTGATTCCCAATGTGGCGCAGAAGATTGAGAAGGCATCTTTGTTTTTGCTCACTTCCTATTCGGAGGGAGTATCCAATGCTTTGATTGAGGCCCTGGCGACAGGACTCCCGGTGATCGCTACGGATGTGCCCAGCGGCGGGACAGTAGAATTGATGACAGACGGTGTCAATGGCCTGATTATTCCCGCCGGAGATCAGAAAGCGTTGGAGGCGGCCATGGACAGGCTGCTTGGAGATCCTGTCTATGCGCAGAAGCTTGGGAGGGAAGCGGCTAAAATACAGGAAAGACTGGCGCCGGAACGGGTGAATTGTTTGTGGCGGGAATATTTTGATACTATTATAAGGAAGTAGGGCCATTACCTGTTAAATGAAAGGAAAGGTATATGAAAGATAAATGGAAGATTCCGGTGCAGATCATTTTATTTATTGTAGTCTTTCTGATTCTGCTCCTGCCGGTATCTTATATGGTAAGAACGAACGGTGACGTGAAGGATCGGTTTGCCGGATTTTATGCGGAGAAAGAGGATACGCTGGATATTATCATGATTGGTTCCAGTCCGGTATTTCCTTATTATGCGGCGCCGAAATTGTGGGGAGAAACGGGGATTGCCATGTATCCGCTCTCTTCTAATATGCAGCGACCGGTGGCTATGCGCTATCTGGTGGAGGAGGCGGAGAAGACCCAGTCTCCGGAGTTATATATTTTTGAGATGCGCATGTATACCATAGAAGACCAGGGATTGTTGGAAAATATGGCTTACACCAGAGGTGTGACGGATAATATGAAGTATTCCGCCCACCGTATTCGCACCATACAGGCCATGGTGCCAGAGGATGATGAGGAAGGACGTCTTACCTATTACTTCGATATTATGAAGTACCATACCAATTGGAAAATGCTGGCGCTGCCATCTGAGTGGGCAAACATGTTCTATCATAATGAAAGTCCGACGAAGGGATATACCCTGAAGGATGAGGTGGGACCCCAGCCTATGCCGGATTGTGGAGGTGCAGAGGGAACAAAGCCGATTCCTCCGGAGCAAGAAGCGTGCTTAAGGGAGCTTTTACTGTTTTTGGAGAAAGGAAATAAGGAGGCATTGTTTCTGGTTTCTCCTTACGGAGAATCTTTGGAAGAACAGCAGATGTTCAATTATATGGAAGAGATTACAGCTTCTTACGGGTATCCTTTCTTAAATATGAATAATTACTATGAAGAGATAGGTATTGTTTTTGAGGAAGATTTTGCGGATTATGGGAGTCATACCAATGCCGTTGGGGCAGAGAAGTGCACGGACTTTCTCAGACAGTATCTGACAGAGCACTATGGATTTCAGGATAAACGAGGAGACAGCAGATATGCTTCCTGGGATCAAGCCTATACCTTATGGCAGAAGGATATGGAAACGGCGCGGGAGACCATCAGGGAACGCATAGCCAATGAGGATTATGCAGTTATCGAGGAGGAATAACACATGTGTGGAATTGCCGGTTTTTGCAATTGGAAGAAAGATTGGCAGAAGAATATAGAACGGATGAACGAGAAGATGTATCATAGAGGACCGGATGCTTCCGGGGTATGGTCGTCTGATGATCATAGAGTCGTGCTGGGACATCGAAGATTATCTATCCTGGATCTGTCTCCTGCGGGAGCGCAGCCTATGATATCTCATAACGGCCGGTATGTCATGGCGTACAATGGAGAGGTATATAATTATATCCAGATTAAACAAATGCTACTTAAACAAGGGAAGGTAACTGCTTTCAGGGGAAGTTCCGATACGGAGGTTCTCCTGGAAGCAGTTTCTGCATACGGCATAGAGGAGACACTGAAAATGGCAAAGGGAATGTTTGCGATTGCGTTATACGATCAACAAGAACAAACGTTATTTCTGGCTCGTGACCGCGTTGGAGAAAAGCCGTTATTTTATGGAATATTAAAAGATGATATAAATAACGATAGATTCGTCTTTTCCTCTGACTTAAATTCCATTGTCTCCCTAGACGGATTTTGCAATCCGATTAATCCGCATGTTTTGGGTGATTACATGCGTTATGGATATATTGCTTCCCCCTATTCTGTGTATGAAGGAATCTGGAAGTTACAACCGGGGAAAATATTAATTATTAAAGCACCCTTTAATAAACCGTCCATAAAAACATATTGGTCCATGCAGGAGACAGCTGTTTCAGGACAGCAAAATCTTTTTCACGGAAGTGAGACGGAAGCGGCGGAGGAATTGGAGAGACTTTTGCGGGATGCCATTGCCGGCCAGATGGTTGCCGATGTACCGGTGGGCGCTTTTCTTTCGGCAGGGATTGACAGCAGCACCATAGTATCCTTGATGCAATCCTTAAGTGAACGTAAGGTCAAAACTTTTACGATCGGTATGTGGGATGAAAAATTTAACGAGGCGCCGGCGGCGAAGGAGATTGCCTCCTGTTTGGGAACCGAACATACGGAGGTCTACATTACGGAGGAAGATGCCAGACAGGTGTTACCGAAACTGTCAGAGATGTTCGGAGAACCCTTTGCGGATTCTTCGCAGATTCCTACCTATCTGGTTAGCAGAATCACCAGGGATCATGTGACGGTTTCTTTAAGCGGCGATGGCGGCGATGAATTATTCTGTGGATATAACACCTATTATTCTATCGACAGGATTTGGAATAAGACGAAAAACATACCGTATCCTATCCGAAAAGGGGCAAGTACTCTGCTAGGTGCGGCGGGAGCAGTGAAGCGTGGAGGGCTTGCCACGAGAGCAAGGCTGTTGGGAGCTAAAAATATAGAGGATATGTATCTGCGTTCAGAAATTGGAGAAGGCTTTGATCTGGTGAGGAAGCATAAGAAAACGGACAGGGAATGGATACCGGCAGTCTGGGAGGAAATTCTTCCTTGGGAGGCCGGCCAGACACTCATGGATGTATATCCGGGCGGCCTTTTGGAGGAAGAGCAGAATAATCTGATGCTGATGGATCTTCTGATGTATCATCCGGATGATATTTTAAATAAGGTAGACCGGACGACAATGGCGGTGTCTTTGGAGACCAGGGTTCCGATGTTAGATAAGGATGTAATTGAGTTTGCATGGCGGCTGCCCTTGTCTTTTAAAAGCAAGGATGGCGTCAGCAAAAAAATACTGCGGGATATTCTTTACCGTTATGTACCCAGGGAACTGATGGAACGGCCCAAGAAAGGATTTAGTATTCCGCTTCATAAGTGGTTGAAGGAACCGGGACTGCGGGAGTGGGCGGAAAGCCTTCTGGAACCGGCACTGATAGAAAAACAGGCGTTGTTAAATACTGCGGCAGTAAGAAGACTCTGGGATGATTATATACAGCATGATATCTGGCGGGTGCAGATCTGGTATGTGCTGATGTTTCAGGAGTGGATGATGCATCATCAAACGGAAGCCTGAGGGGTTAAGCGGAGGAAAAATGTGAAAATCATAGAACAATACCAACCTTCCAAATGTTATACAGAGAATCAGCAGAATCTGATATCTGTGATTGTGACGGCCTATAATATAGAAGCGTATATTGCGCGGGGAGTCAGATCGATCTGTGCACAGACTTACCGGAATCTGGAAATTATTGTAGTAGACGACGGGTCCACCGATGCTACGGGCAGGATTTGTGACAGTCTTGCAACGGAAGACGAACGGGTGCAGGTTATCCATAAGCAAAACGGCGGCCCGGCGGATGCCAGAAATGTGGGAACGGCACGATCTACGGGCGGTTTTATCGGTTATGTGGACGGGGATGACTGGATTGATCCGGACATGTATGAGAGGATGCTGGGGGCGCTTCTGGAACAACAGGCGGATATGGCAGTCTGTCGTTACAGGCAGGTGTATAAGACCCATACGGAAGATAATTCGGTGGACAGGGCGGTCCTCTTTGAGGGGCAGGAGGCTTTGCAGTATTATGTGGAAGAGCGGGAGGAGTATGCCATTCAGAACGCTGCCTGGAATAAGTTATATAGAAGAGAAATCCTGAATGGGGCATCCTTTCCTAAGGGAAAATGGTATGAGGATATTATGTTTGCCACTGCCGCGCTCTCTCGGTCGAAACGCTGTATTTACCTTGACACTGCCTATTATAACTATATAATAGACAGAGAGGGAAGTATCATGAATACGCAGATTAATCCGCGCACCTTTACGGATCAGGTTCCTGCTTATTATGAGAAGACAAAATTCTTGCAGGAACTGGGAAGACAGGATCTGGCCCGGATTCATGATTATTTTTTTTATAAGAGACTGCTTCTTTTTTATTTTCAGATATTTGACCGGCCGGCGGATCGATTCGGGCAGCGGACTTTGGTTGAACAGAAGTCGAAAAAAGGCTTGTCGGAAGAACAGGAAGCGTATTTACGGGAGATCACAGACATTCTGCGCAGGGATGAGGACAGAGTCAGAGAGGCTTTTGGGGATCCTTTCGTGGAGGCAAGAGACCGGAAGAAGGCGGAACTTTTCCTAAAATCCCCGGCTCGTTACTGTCGCAGGATGCGGTGGCAGGAGCGGGTAGTGATTCCGCTGAAAGGAAAAATAAAAGCAATGCTTCGTGTCATTACAGGATGAGGGCTTTGTATATGGTAATCATACAGCTTGCGGGCGGACTGGGAAACCAGATGTTCCAGTATGCTCTATATCTGCAATTTCAGAATCTGCATAAAGATGTAAGAATTGACGACGTGGCAGGGTTCGTGGAGGATGAGAAACGGGATCCGGCGTTATCGGCTTTTGGAATCACTTATGCAAAGGCAGACCCCAAGGAGATTGAACAGATGTTAGATGCCTCTCTTTTGTTCTGGCACAGGGTCAGACGGAAGCTTTTGGGCAGAAAGCGGAAATCTTATTTTGAGGCGGATAAGCGGTTTAAACCGGAGATTTTCACTTGGGATGATATTTACCTGGAGGGGTATTGGCAGTCGGAAAAGTATTTTGCGGGGGCGGCGGATCAGGTGCGGGCGGCTTTCAATGTGGACAGGCTGCTTGCTTCTTATACGAAAGATACTGCCAAGAATAGGGAGGAAACGGCTGAAAGGCTGTCCTTACAGGTGCAGGATTATCTGTGTCAGATAAGAAAGTCCCGGTCTGTCAGTCTGCATGTTCGCAGAGGGGATTATCTGACCCCGGAAAATCAGGCGCTTTTTGGCGGTATTTGTACGGAAAGCTATTATAAAGAAGCTATGAGACGGATGCGGGAGAGATATCCGGGATGCCGATTTTTTCTTTTTACCAATGATAAAGAGTGGGCAAAGGTAAAGTTTGCAGGAGACGGAACCGGAAGGGAAGCAGACGGGCAGGGGGCTTCCGCATTGGCTGGAGATGTGACTGTGGTGAATCTGCCGGATGGCAGCGATCATGCGGAATTTGCGCTGATGTGTCAATGTCAGCATCATATTCTTGCCAACAGCAGTTTCAGCTGGTGGGCGTCATACTTAAATCCCAATCCGGCAAAGACAATTCTGGCTCCGGCTAAATGGCTAAACGGATGGGACTGTCAGGACTTTTATCGGGATGATATGCAGAAGATAACTGTGTGAAAACAACGGGACAGCTATGGAAGGAATCTAGGATTTATGAGCGATACAGGGAAAGCAGAAAACCAGGAACAGGTAACAATGTTAAAAAAAATAGCCTATCTTTTTGATCACAAACAGCGTTTGCAGCTTGTAGGCCTGGCAGTGATGATTCTGGTGGGCGGTATTCTGGAAACATTGAGTGTATCCATGATGGTGCCGGTGGTGCAGGCAATCATGGAGCCGGAGCGGGTGCTGAATAACCGGTATGTGGCCGGTATTCTGGAGTTTTTTTCTATTAAAATATGCACCGGCAGGGAACTGATCATGCTGATGCTGGGTGTGCTGATCGTGCTGTTTATTGTGAAGAACCTGTATCTTCTGCTGCAGACTTATGTGCAGAATACTTTTGTAACCCGTAACCGTAACCGCATGATCAGCCGTGTGATGCGGGAATTTCTGAACAGGCCCTACGAGGAATATCTGGGGGCTGATATTCCCACGGTATTTCGATTGACTGACAGTGATATTCCCAACGCCTTCCAGTTGATTCTGGTGATGATTCAGATGATTACGGAAATTGTGGTAGCGGTTTCCATCTGTATTGTGCTGGTGATAGCGAGTCCGGCCATGACCATATTTTGCGGCGTAGTTTTTCTGGGGATGACCTTGATTATCACGAAAGTATTAAAACCCAGATTAAATGCTATCGGACGCAAGAATCAGGCCATTCAGTCCAGAATCGCCAAATGGAGGATTCAGTCCATTTATGGTTTAAAGGACGTTAAGGTATTGCATCGGGAAGAGTTTTTTGTGCGCAACTACTATGAGAGTGGCGCAATCGGTGCTAATGTGGCCAGAAATTATGCGGTTATGAACAATACACCGAGACTTCTGATTGAAACGGTCTTTATTGTGGCAGTACTGTCTTTTATTATGATCTATATGACACGCGGCGGTGATATTTCCGCCCTATTTCAGCAATTAATGGCATTTGCCGTGGCGGCGGTGCGTGTGATGCCGGCCACCAACCGTATCAACACTTATCTTTCGGAGATTGCTTACTCTCAGCCTTGTCTGGACTATCTGTATGAAAATCTGACAGAGAGCATGAAACTGGATGTGAATGGCAGTGTTACAGGATTAGACGGTGCCAGGACGCAGACGAATCCGCCGCTTGCTCTTACCGATAAGATTGTGCTGGATCATATCAGCTTTACTTATCCCAATACCAGTAAGCCCATTTTTACGGATGCACATATGGAGGTAAAAAAGGGACAGTCGGTAGGCATCATGGGGCCTTCCGGTGCTGGAAAATCCACGATTGTGGATATTCTGCTTGGCCTTTTACATGTGCAGGCGGGAACGATTACCTGTGACGGAAGGGATATTTTTGACAACTATGCATCCTGGCTTGGCCACATTGGTTATATCCCGCAGTCTATTTATTTGATTGACGAGTCTATTCGGGATAATATTGCTTTCGGTATTGATGCGGATAAGATTGATGATCAGAGAATCTGGGAAGTGCTTGAGGAAGCGCAGCTCAAAGAATTTGTGGAAGAACTTCCGGAAGGTTTGGAGACCACCATAGGTGACAGAGGTGTCAGGATTTCCGGCGGACAAAGACAGAGACTGGGCATTGCCAGGGCGCTCTATCATAATCCGGAGATTCTGGTGTTTGACGAAGCAACCTCTGCGCTGGACGGGGATACGGAACAGGCGGTTATGGAGGCGGTCAATAGTTTCCATGGTAAGAAGACCATGGTGATCATTGCCCACAGATTGAATACCATTGCCAAATGCGATGTGATTTATAAAGTAGAAGACGGGAAGATTACGAAGACTTCCCTGCAATCCTAAACAGAAGGAAAGGACAGATAGCGAGCGGATGATAGGAACAGAGTTTATTAATGGTCAGGGTCTGGGGAACCAGCTATTCTGTTATGTGACGGCAAGGGCTGTGGCCCTGGAGAACGGGTATGAGTTTGGCACAGCGGGACAGGAACGGTTTGCGGTCAATATACACAGCGACAGGGGTATGTACTTTATGGATGTGGATCTGGGGCATGTGATCACGGAGGAAGAGAAGAAGAAGTTCCGTGTGTATCATGATGTGGAGGACAGGCTTTTTATCGGCAATTCCAGACATGATCTGACCCACGGCTGTTATGTGGCGGGGGCAGATCCGCAGATTCACCATGTGCAGGATAATACGTTGATTTATGGGAATATGCAGGATGAGTCTTATTTTATCAAATATCTTCCCCAGGTAAAGCAGTGGCTTAAGGTGAAGCCGGAGTATGATTCTTACGAGTACAGCAGGGAGAATCTGTGTGTGATTAATATGCGGGGCGGGGAGTATACGGGCAGTCCGGAACTTCTGATCAGCCGCAGATACTGGCTTCATGGAATGAAAGAGATGAAGAAGATACGCCCGGATATGGAGTTTGTGATTGTCACGGATGATGTGGAGACGGCGAATAAAATACTGCCGGGGATAGAGGCGCATCATTTTGATATCGGGAAAGATTATGTAACATTAAAGAACGCTTATTATTTATTGCTTTCCAATTCCTCTTTTGCCTGTCTGCCGGCCCATACCAGTGAGACTTTAAAGTTTGCCATTGCCCCGAAATACTGGGCGAGGCATAATGTGTCAGACGGCTATTGGGCATCGGAGCAGAATATTTACAGTCTGTTTCACTATATGGACAGAAAGGGCAGGATGTTTACGGCTAAGGAGTGTCGGGAAGAATTACAGCGTTACAAGGAAACTTCGGTTAAATATAAGAAACTGAATGTGCGGCCGGCAGGTGTACGCCTTAAGATGTTACAGGCCCATGCCTGGTATGTTTATAAGAAGGCTTATGTGTGCAAGATTGCCCGGGGCGTGGAGAGAAGAGTAAAGAGAGTGATGCACCGGAACGGGTAATTTTACAAAGCGCCAAAGAGCATAAGAATGGATTAAAGGGAAAAGTTTACATGAATGATAATCACAATCATGAAAAACTGAATAGCAGATTTTCGGCCGTTGTGGGGCGGATTTCGGCGTCTGTTGATCGAATGACTGATCGGAGAATGACGCTGTACGCAGTTGTGCTGCTTGCAGTATCTCTGATTCCGCTGCTTTGGCTGGGCAGATATAATGTTATGTGTATCGATGATTATGACTACGGCAGACAGGTACATGACACATGGCTTGCCACAGGATCTTACCTGGAAGCAGTGGGGACAGCCTGGCGGCAGACCGTGGAATTTTATCACAATTGGCAGGGCACCTATGTATCTTGTTTCCTGATGGCTTTGTGTCCCATGAATTTCCATTATGAAATTGCCTGGGTGGTGCCAGTGATTATGATCGGTATGTTTGCCATATCCACCTTTGTGCTGGGCAGGCATATTTTTACAAAATGGCTTGGTACAGACCGGATGCAGTCGTCTTTTGTGATGTTGCTGCTGTTATTTATGTTCTATCAGGTGCTGGAGGCACCTTTTGAAGGAATTTATTGGTATAACGGTTCTACGCATTATATTCTGATGCAGTCTGTCTGGTTTTTTACTTTGGCGGCAATTTCGGCCGCTCTCTGGGCGGATGACAAGAAGCGAGAGATTCTGTACAGTATCCTGGCGGCAGTTCTTGCGGTGCTTGTGGGAGGCGGCAATCTGATCACGGGATTACAGGCGGAAATTTTTATGGTGCTTCTTCTGCTGTATGCCTTTTTTACAAACCGCAGAAAGATATGGGCCGTATGCCTGCCGTTTATTACAGGCAGCGCAGGATTTCTGTGCAATACCATGGCGCCGGGAAATCTTGTGAGAAGTACCTTGGATCCTTCCACGGGATATTCTGCCATAGCATCGATCGTATTGTCTTTCTATTATGCAGTTGTGTTTATGATCCGCTGGACCCCGGCTTTTGTGATGATAATCTGGCTGGCTCTCTTACCGGTGCTCTGGAAAATGACAAAGGTGTCGGATAAGAGCTTTGCCCATCCTGTGTGGGTGACAGCGGGCGTGTATTGTGTCATATCGGCCATGTTTACGCCTACGCTCTACGCAGTGGGTATGGTGGGGCTTTCCAGAGTGGATAATATCATTCAGATGGTATATTATCTGGGAGCATTGATGACTACCGCTTACTGGATGGGGTATTTTAGTCATAGAAAGACGGAGAATACGGCGGCGTCTGCTCTGGGCAGTTTTCTGGAGAAAACGGGAAACCGCATGACGGCAGCCTGTATTTTTCTGGTGTTAGTGTTCTGGGTATTGACGGCAGACAAGAATACTTACACAGCCGTTTCTGCTGCCCGTTCCCTGATAAACGGTGACGCGCAGACATTTTATGCAGAGGCTATGGAGCGGCATGAGGTTTATGTGGACGAAGATATTGTGGATGTGGAACTACAGCCTTACAGTGCCAGACCGGCTTTGTTTACCTTTGATGATCTGTCAACGGATCAGGAGAATTGGCTGAATCTGGCAGTGATGCAGTATTATCATAAGGCATATGTAAGATTGGAAAGTGTAGATTGAAGGATAGATTGAAAAATCATGCGGAATGGGGATTAAGATGAAACAGGATGAGCGGGAGAAAGGAGCAAAACTGAATTTGCCGAATGTGACATTGGCGGCCATGACCAGCGTGGACATTTATGAGACAATCCAGGCCATGGAGTACAGTATGCGGGGAATCAACTTTGGCGATGTGGTGTTGATCACGCATAGAAGGCCGTTTATACTGCCTCGTTCCATACGGTATTCCCATACTACAAAGCTGGATGATATTGACAAATTTAATTATAAAATGGTGTATGAGCTGGGACAGCATATTCATACGGAGTATGTGCTTTTAGTTCATGCGGACGGCTTTGTGGTGCATCCGGAGAGCTGGCGGGAGGAATTTCTTGCTTATGATTACATTGGGTCTCCCTGGCCGCTTCCCCAGAATGACTATGCTTACCGGGATTCTAAGGGGGAAATCTGCCGGGTGGGCAACAGCGTATCCATCCGCAGTAAAAAGCTTCTGGATTTCCCGGGACAGGCACATTTGAAATGGGAGAAAATGGAAGATGACAACTACAACGAGGACACTTTTTTGTGCTGTAAATATAAGAACGTGATCGAGGATGCGGGTATGCGCTTTGCGCCCATTGAAGTGGCGAAATACTTTGGGCATGAACATATGATTCCGGAGATTATGGATGTGGAGGCCCCCTTTTTGTTTCATAAATGGCGGGGCAGGAACGAGCAGTATCCACGGTTTATAAATCCCTGGAAAGTAAGATGGCGCAGATGCAAGGATTTGATCAGGCCTTTTCTGTTCTGGAGAAAGCAACTGTAGAGATACGCAAAATACGGAGAATAAAAATGGTATTTGACTGTATTCCTTTTTTTAACGAACTGGATATTCTGAAACTGCGGATGGAGATCATGGATCCTTACGTGGATTATTTTGTGTTGGAAGAGTCCACGGTGACCTTTTCCGGAGAAGATAAGCAAATGATTTTTGCCCAAAACCGCAGCCTGTTTGATAAGTTTAAGGACAAAATACGCTATGTGGCGGTGGAGGATTCTCCTATGAGCGGTGTGACGACTCATGAGAGAGATAAATACCAGAAGAATCAGTTGATTCGTGCACTTTCCGACTGTAAGCCGGAAGACGTCATTATTTTCAGTGATGTGGATGAGATTCCTAATCCCGAGACGCTGTTGCAGGTGATTGGGAATTTTGATCCGGGAAAGATATATCATCTGGCCCAGAGAATGTTCTACTGCTTTTTGAATATGGAGGAAGTTTCAGGCAATCTTTTATCCATCACAGGGGAATTCCCCGGCGTGGAGAAGAAACAATGGCTTGGTACCAAAATTTGCAGCTTCGGTAATCTGCCCAAAGAGGGTATTGTGTATCTGCGTGAAATATCCCCCGCAGACCCAAGGAGCGTGCGGGTGGCTGACGGCGGCTGGCATTTCGGTTATATGGGTGGAGACGGAGAGCGGGATGTGGCTAAACGAATTGGCATAAAGGTACAGGCGGCAGCACATCAGGAATATAATAGCAAACGTTATTTAAATGAGGCTGTGGACAGGCTTTTGTGCGGAGAGGATATCTTCGACCGTAATGCCAGGTTTGTGCGGGTGGAAATTGACGAAAGTTATCCTGAATATCTGCGGGAACATCAGAAAGAATACGATTTTTTGATGGCACCCCGGGTGGGAAAGGCAGGAGTATGCATAAAGAAGACACGACTCGCCCTGAGACAGGCGCTGCGGCGTCTGCATGGCATAGTAGCGAAAGTGATACGTGGAAGGACGTGATCGGGATGGGGACATTGTACAGACGCTTGAGAGAGGAAAGTCGTATTCCCTGGCTTCTTTTTTATGCCGGGCTGACCATGGAACTGCTGGTGGTCATTGTGGACAAGAGCAATTACACCAATCCCATAGAAGGCTATCTGTTTCGGATAACCTTTCTTCTTTTTGCGGCCAAAATTCTGCTTACGAAGTACGACCTTAAGGAGTGGGCGGTGATCTTCGTTTTCGAGGCGGTGGGCCTTATTTCTTATCGGATTACAGGTGCCAATGATATCATCCGTATTGTCACTTTTGTGGCGGCTTGTAAAAATATCCCCCTGCGGCAGATGTTACAATATGTGTTCTATGTGACTCTTGCAGGGTGTCTGGTGATTGTATTGCTTTCTGTGACGGGTATTTATGGAGATATCAGTCTCACCCAGGCTTACGGAAGGGAGTCTGCGGAGGAGACCCGCTATATAGGGGAGGCGGCGGCGGAAGAGACCCGCTATACTCTGGGGATGGGACACCCTAACGCGCTTTCCTGTATGTTTTTAATGCTGACGGCTCTGGGCGTTTATGTTTGGTTTGACAGGATGAAATGGCATCTCTATCTTTTCCTCATGCTGTTGAATGTGGGGGTTTATCTGCTGTCGGGATCCAAGACCAGTATGATCATAACGACAGCCTTTATCGTGGGTGCTTTCGTAATGTCTGTCAGTAAGAAACTGCGGGAGAAGAAGTGGATTTATCTTTGCGGTTTTTTGCTATTTGGTTTGTGTATCGGATTTTCCGTGGATGCGGCGGTTTGTGCCCAACGGGTGCGGGATGCCCAGTGGAATGAATTTTTCTATGAGAATCCCCGGGACAATGCTCATATCGTGGCCTTGGGAAAGATTGACCGTTTCTTAAGCGGCAGGATTGTTACATTGACGGATTCTGCACAGAATCATGGTATGATTCAGACCTGGTCACTGTTTTCTAAAGAAGATAACATGGGTTATTATTTTGATATGGGATGGGTCAAACTTTTTTATCGGTATGGAGTGATCCCGGGTGTGTTGTATGTGGCAGCCTGCCTGGCGCTTCTGTGGCAGTTTTATAAGAAAAGAGATGCCTGCGGGTTGGTGCTTTTTGTGGCTTTTGCGGTATATACGGTGGTGGAGGCGCATTTGATTTCTGTCTATATCGGGAGAAATTATCTGCTAATGATGATGGGGAGTGTTTTATGGTTGGAGAACCGGGGCACGGACGCCCCGGAACGGAGGGATTCCTGATGCGTGTGCTGATGATCGGTCCGGCTCGCTGTGTGCACGGCGGTATCTCCGGTGTGGTGAACAATTATTATGAGGCGGGGTTAGACAGGAAGATTCGTCTGCGCTATATCGGTACCATGGTAGAAGGCGGGAAACTCCGCAAGCTTATAAAAGCCGGCACCGCTTATCTGCTTTTCCTGCTGGCTCTTCCGGGCTGTGATATTGTCCATGTGAACATGGCTTCCGATAATAGTTACCGCCGCAAAAGTTTTTTTATCCGGACGGCGAAACGATTTCATAAAAAAATAGTCCTCCACCAGCATGGCGGGGATTTTGAGACCTTTTATTATAAGGAGCAGGATGAGAGAGGCCGAGAGAACATCAGGCGGATACTTTCTATGGGAGATGCCTTCCTGGTGCTGGCGCCTGCCTGGCGCGAGTTCTTCGGGGAACTGATTGGCCGGGAGAAGATTACGGTGCTTCCGGATTCCATCGCCGTTCCTGCGGCTTTTGAGAAAGACTATGGCAATCATGAAGTTTTGTTTCTGGGGCGGCTGTGCCGGGAGAAGGGAATTGGAGAACTATTGGCCTGCGTGCCGGCGCTTGTACAGAAATTTCCGGATTTTCATCTTTATCTGGGCGGAGTCTGGGAAGATGAGGGACTGCAAAAAGAAGCGCAGCGAGATCCGCAGCATATTACCTGGCTGGGGTGGGTGAGCGGCGAAGAGAAAAGTCGCTGGCTGAGGCGATGCAGAATACTGACACTACCGTCATATTTTGAAGGGCAATCCGTATCACTTCTGGAAGCCATGGCCTATTATTGCGGCATTGTAGCAACGGATACGGGAGGAATCCCGCAGATGATCCTGCCGGATCAGACAGGGCTCCTGGTGCCCGTCAAAGATGCTAAGGCTTTGCAGGCGGCGCTGTTTCGTCTGTTGGAAGATGAGACTTTATGCAGACAACTTGGTGTTGCGGCGCGCAGGAAAGTGGCGGCGGAGTTTGGTATAGAAGAGAATATGAAAACCTTGCTTGGAATCTATGAGAAGGTGCTTGGCGGATGAAGAGAGAGTTGATCAGCGTGATTGTGCCCGTTCATAACGGACAGGCATATCTGGAAAACTGCATAGACAGCATAGCAGGCCAATCTTATGACAATTTGGAGATTCTGATTGTCAATGACGGTTCCACAGACCAGACAGCCGATATCTGTGGAAATTTACAGGAGAAGTATAGGAATCTACAGGAAAAATATAGGGATCTACAGGTGTTTACGTTGGCGGACGTGGGCGTGTCGGCGGCTCGCAATTATGCCATGGAACGGGCAAAAGGGGACTTTCTGACTTTTGTGGATGCAGACGACAGGCTGTGTCCCGGCACTTTGGCTTTCCTGTATGAAAGGATCTTGTCTGCGGACAGTGATCTGGCGGGCTGCCGTTTTGCAGTCTGGGGTACGGAGACGGAATGGGAACGGGTATGCAGGGCGGTGTCTGCGGAAAAGACGGATGGCGGGGGAGCTGTTGGTACAGAGACAGGCAAAAATACCGAGACCATAAAGGAACGATGTTTTGACAGGCAGCAGTATCTGACAGGCAGCATCCTGAAGGACAACTGCCGCTGTTGGAGCAAACTGTACCGCAGACGGCTGGTAGATAAGGTACGGTTCCGGGAAGGTCTTACGGTGGGGGAGGATATGTTGTTTCTGGTGGATATTCTGCCTCATCTCAATAAAGCTGTGGAGACAGAGTATCCGGGATATGGTTATTATCAGAATCCGGCCGGCGTGATGCAAAGACCCTTTACCCCTTCCTATATGGATCAGATACAGTGTTGGGAGACGGCACAGGAACAGATTCTGCGGATGAACGAGAGTCTGAAACCACAGACGGCAGCCAAGATAATAACATCCGTTATGCTTACGGTGGGAAAAATTGCTCTATGCTCCGGGAAAGAACGCCGTGCAGCAGATACGTATCTGGTACAGTGCAGGCAGAAGTTAAAGGAACAGCGTAAGGTGCCGGGAAGCGGTGCTTATCTGCCAGAGGGTTATCGGTTCAAGGCACAGTTATTCTATTATCTGCCGGGCGTATATGTATGGCTTTACCGGGAGCTGCAAATGTTGAAAAAGCATTAAATGTCTGGGAAAAGTCTTCAAAAGGCAGGGATTGAGCGGATGATGGCGGTTGTTTTAAGCTGTCGTGGAGGGAGAATGAGATGACGGAAGAATCCTGTAAGATCAGTGTGATTGTGCCGGTCTATAATAAAGAAGCCTACCTGCGGGAATGTGTGGACAGCATCCTTTTGCAGGATTATCGGAATATGGAGGTTATCCTGGTGGATGATGCTTCCACGGATGACAGCGGCAGAATTTGTGACGATTATGGGCGGACGGATGCGCGGGTGCGGGTGATCCATAAGGAAAACGGCGGTCCCACTGCGGCTTGTGTAGCGGGTATGGAGGCGGCGGCAGGCGATTATTATATGTTCATTGACAGTGATGACTATGTGGAGCCCAAGATGCTTACCGAAATGGCGGCCCATTTGGCGGGAAAGCCGGGGGAGATTGTCTGCTGTAATCATTTGCTGGAGAAACAGAAGGCCACGGAGTCGGTATATAGTACCGCCGGTCCTGGCGTTTATCAGGGAGAGGAGCTTCGGACAAAGATACTGGCCAGGCTGATTGGTCAGGAGCAGAAGGTGATTCCTTTATCCCGTTGTATGAAATTGTGCGAGAAGTCTGTTTTTGACGGAAACCGGAAATATTATGATTACAGTATCCGATTCGGGGACGATTCCAATATGATGTATCCGGCTTTCCTTAACAGTACCAGGGTGGTGGTCATGCAAGAAGCGCTGTTCTATCATTACCGCTATGTAGAGGGTTCCATTATTCATAGGTATGATGCGGAGATTTATGAGAGTATGCAGAAACTGATGCAATGTCTTTCCAGAGCGGCGGCAGACAAACAGGCGCCCGATGGAGCACAGGCTGTTGCCAGAGAATACTGTTATCTGCTTTTATATGTGATGAAGAACGAACTGCGTAATCCCGATTCCGGATATCGGGCGAGAATACGGGAAATTTTCAATGATCAGGAAAATCGGGAGAGGCTGCGGAATACCAGGATTGCCGTAAGCGGGAAGGCAAACAGACTCCTCTATCTGGCGGCAAGGCATCCGGGCGGTATCTGGCCGGGGATTGTCCGGGGGCTGTTGAAGGTGTATGACAGGAAATGACACAAATACATGGAAATGTAAAGTATGTGTTTGCAAGGAAGTGGCAGGATTGTATGTGAAGTGCAGACTGTGACGGAAAGAAGAGATAACAGATGATCATTGTGAGACTGATGGGCGGATTGGGAAACCAGATGCAGCAATATGCCCTGTACCGGAAATTTGAGACTTTGGGAAAAGAGGCAAGACTGGATACTTCCTGGTTTTCCGAAAAGATACAGAAGACCATGCAGGCGCCCAGGATGTTAGAATTAGACCGGTTTGAAAACCTGGCGTTGAAGAAAGCTTCCAAGGAGGAAGTACGGGCGCTTTTGGGCAGACAGTATGAAGATAAAGAAGGAGTTATGGAGAAAATCAGGAGAAAGATGAATCCTGCCGGTGCTGTTGTCTTTGAGGAGACCGAGATGTACCATCCGGAAGTTTTTGAGTGGGACAGTAAGTATCTGGTGGGGTACTGGGCCTGCGAGGCTTACTATGCGGATATTCTTGGGAAACTTCGGTCTGAGATACGGTTTCCGCAAAGTGCAGATCCCCACAATATGGAAGTGGCGGAGGAGATGGAACGGACAGTTTCTGTCAGTGTGCATATCCGCCGGGGGGATTATCTGGACGCGGCCAATATCCAGATGTTTGGCAATATCTGTACGGAGAGTTATTATGAAAGCGCTACCCGATATATCAGGGAAAATTATGAGAACCCGGTGTTTTATATTTTTTCAGATGATACAGATTATGTGCGGTCAAAGTATCAGGGCAGAGAGTACCGGATTGTTGATTGGAACAAGGGGGATAACAGTCTTTATGATATGATGCTGATGAGCCATTGCAGGCATAATATCTGTGCTAACAGTACATTCAGTTTCTGGGGCGCCAGATTGAATGGTCATGCGGATAAAATTATGATCCGCCCTTCTATTCATAAGAATACGCAGGTATGTGTACCGGAACAGATGCAGAAGCTGTGGGAGGGCTATACGCTGATTACGCCGAAGGGAGAGGTGATTTTGCCTGACTAGGCCAAACGGAAGACGGATACATTTGATATTCTGCCAGAAAAATGGTATGCTAAATAGATATAGTATCTGCGAAAGAAAGAGTACAAGAGAAAGAGTACAAGGACTATGAATCGGAAGAAAAAGATCATTGAGAGCTATTGTCTGTTGTTTTCGGATCTGCTCTGTATCGTAATTGCATATGTGGCGGCGATTCTTCTGCGTTATCGGAAATTTGCCCGGGTACAGGAACCGGAGATACATGCACTGGTGTGCGTGTTCTTTCTGTTATTTTGTACCATATACAGTTTCCTATTAGATTGGAATAGAAGCTTCCTGGAACGGGGCGTTCTGGTGGAGTTTGTGGCAGTATTGAAATTTAATCTGTTTATGGTGCTGGGTGCGGCCAGTGTACTGTTTATGCTGCAGCGAGGTGCCGCTTTCTCCCGAATGGTGTGGGGATATTTTGCCGTGTTTGATGTGTTCATCGTATGGCTGGTGCGGCTGGCCATGAAGCGGTTTTTGCGGGTCTATCTGACAGCGGAATCTAATCTGGTTAAAATCATGGTCATCACCAGGGACAGCGTGATGAGCCGGACGATTGCTAAACTTCGGGAAAATCTGGATATCAATTATGAAATTGTGGCGCTTGCCTGTGTGGATGAAGACCGTAAAGGTGTGGTGGTGGATGGCGTTAAGGTGTTGGCAGATGGTTCTGATGTATTGTCTTTAGCCAGACAGATGGCATTGGATGAGGCATTTATTAATCTACCGGATATGGATAAACAGTATGTGAAACATATCATTTATGATTTAGAGTCTATGGGTGTAGTCTGTCATTATAACATTGATATCATTGATGCCGGACAGCGGGAGATTACGGTGGACAGTTTTGCAGGGTATACGGTTATGACTTACGCCATCAATCATTATGACTACCGCCGGATGACACTTAAGCGGATGATGGATATTGCAGGAGGACTGGTGGGGATTCTGATTACGGCGGTATTGACACCCTTTGTGGCGCTGGCCATTAAGATAGATTCTCCGGGTCCTGTCTTTTTTGCCCAGACCAGGATTGGCAAGAACGGCCGTCGGTTTAAGATATATAAATTCCGCTCCATGTATATAGATGCGGAAGCGCGCAAGAAAGAGTTAGAGAAAGCCAATGAAATGCAGGGGTTGATGTTTAAGATGGAAAACGATCCCCGGATTACCAAAGTGGGCAGATTTATCCGTAAGACTAGTATTGATGAATTGCCGCAGTTTTTTAATATTCTGCGGGGAGATATGAGTCTGGTGGGAA
Organism: Lachnospiraceae bacterium UBA7086; assembly: GCA_002492525.1. Classification (GTDB taxonomy): domain Bacteria; phylum Bacillota; class Clostridia; order Lachnospirales; family Lachnospiraceae; genus UBA3282. Next base: position 24,958 of record DKZA01000026.1, read on the forward strand.
CCAGGCCGCCCACGGAGGATGAGTTTGAACAGTACAATTCCCATTACAGGCGGCGGATCAGTATGACGCCAGGACTCACAGGCTTGTGGCAGATCAGCGGCCGCAGTGATATTTCCGATTTTGACGAAGTGGTGCGGCTTGACCTGGAGTATATTGACAACTGGTCGATCGGACTGGATATCAAGATTTTGTTTAAGACGGTGGGAGCCGTATTGAAAGGCAGGGGTTCCAAGTAGGATAAAATCTTATCTGAATCGCGGCGGAGGGAAACAGAAATATGGAATATAAAAATGACAGACTTGTCATGTATTTGCATGGAGGAAGCGGCAACCATGGATGTGAAGCCATTGTCAACAGCACCTGCCATATGATAGAGGAAATTCCCAAACTTTTGGTGACTAACAGCGAGCGGGAGGACCGGTTTTATTCGGTGGAGCCATTGTGTGATATTTTGCAGGAACGCAAGATTGCGGAACACTTCTTTGCCCATGTATGGTATTATGTGTGGCGCAAGATTTTCCATGATCCGGAATCTTTTATGCGTTACCGGTTTCATAAGGTGTTGGGAAAGGAACTGGCGCCTCTGTATCTTTCCATAGGCGGCGATATGTACTGCTATGAATTGTCCAAGAAAGAGGCGATTACGGCCAACAGCACCTTTAACCGGGCCGGGGCGAAGACCGTTCTGTGGGGCTGTTCTTTAGAACCGGAATTGTTACAGGATCCGGAAGTGGTGGCGGATATGAAACGCTATGCTTTGATTACGCCCCGGGAGTCCATTACGGCTCAGGCATTGCAGGATGCCGGGGTTGTGGAAAATGTGAAACTTTATCCGGACCCGGCTTTCTATCTGGAACCGGAGAAATTTGATCTGCCGGCTGATTTTCGGGTGGGTGAGACCATAGGCATCAACATCAGTCCCATGATTGTCAGAAATGAGACTGTGAAGGGCATTACGGTCCAAAATTATCGGAAGCTGATGGATTACATTTTAAATAACAGTAGTAATTCAATTGCGCTGATTCCTCATGTGATGTGGAATTATAATGATGACAGGCTGACACTTCAGGAACTGTATGAAGCCTATCAGGACAACGACAGGGTGATTCTCTTTGAGGATATGTCCTGTCAGAGATTAAAATATATCATTTCAAAGTGCAGAGCCTTTATCGGGGCCAGAACCCATGCCACCATTGCTGCTTACTCCTCCATGGTGCCCACACTGGTGGTGGGATATTCTGTGAAAGCCAGAGGGATTGCCAGGGATTTGTTTGGCACGGAGGAACATTATGTGCTGCCGGTACAATCTCTGTCGGATCCGGAGGAGCTGATTGAGGCTTACAAATGGCTGATGGCACGGGAAGAGGAAATTCGCGCACGGCTGATGCAGATGATGCCGTCGTATTGTCACAAAGCCGGGGAAGCCGGAAACGAGATCCGGAAGTTATGGCAGTCTTTGCACCTATCATAATGCAGCGTAAAGCGGTATGGAAATGAGTGAGAATTGAACTATGGGCAGAATACAACAGGCCAGGAAAAATATCATATTCGGCTTTGTCAGTAATTTTGTGATCATTCTGATGAATTTCCTGCAAAGGGACATCTTCATCAGGATGCTTGGCAGGACGCTTCTGGGGGTCAACGGTATCTATACCGATGTGCTGAGTGTATTATCTCTGACGGAGATGGGAATCGGCACGGCCCTTAATTACAGTCTTTATAAGCCGGTGGCCCAGGGCAACCGTGAGAAGATTAAGTCTTACATGCAGTTTTATAAGAGAGCCTATCTTACCATTGCCGGTATCATCACGGTGCTTGGTATCGCGATCTCTCCTTTTCTGAAATATATCCTCAAGAATCCCGGCAGTCTTACCATACAGGAACTGACACTGTATTATTATATTTTCCTGTTCAATACGGTCATCAGTTATTTTGTGACCTATAAATATAGTCTTGTAAATGCAGAACAGAAGAATTATATCCAGACCAATATTGCCACAGTGACGAAGATTATTGTTACATTGGTGCAGATCGTAGTACTGGTATTTACGAAGAATTTTCTCTTTTATCTGCTGGCCCAGTCTCTGGTGGAACTGCTGCAGAAGATTTTTGTGAGTGTTTACCTGGGCAGGATGTATCCTTATCTGAAGGATAAAAATGTACGGAAACTGAGTAAAGACGAGACGCAGGTGGTTGCCACCAAGACGAAGGCGCTGGTCTGTCACAAGGTCGGCGATGTGGCAAGATTACAGACGGATAAGATTATTATTTCTTCCTTTGTCAATGTGGACACTTCTGCCGTCGTGGATAATTATGTTTATATCATTACTTATGTGGGAAACTTTGTAAATATCATCTTTGATTCCGTAATTTCCGGCTTTGGCAATCTGGTGGCCACGGAGTCGAAGGAGAGACAGTATCGGCTTTTTAAGGTGTATCGTTTTTTTGCCTGCTGGCTTTTTGGTTTCGGGGCAGTGGGATTCTGGCATTTGCTGACACCGTTGATTGGCGGACTGTGGCTGGATGACAGCTGGGTGGTCAGTGAATTGACAGTGACCCTTTTGGTTGTGGACTTTTATTTAAAAGGCGGCCGCACAGTGCTTCTTAACTTTAAGATTGCTTCGGGCTTGTTTGAACAGGACCGATTTCTGCCGTTAATACAGGGAGGCATCAATTTGGTGGTGTCCATTGTTCTGGTACAGAAAATAGGTGTGGCGGGCGTTTATGTGGGCACGGTGGTGTCGGGCATCCTGGCCAACCTGATTCGTCCGGTGATTATTTACCGGGTATGTTTTGATAAAAAAGCATGGTCCTATTTTATGGATTCCTTGAAATATATGGCAGTGGTGCTTTTGGTGGCCCTTGTGATGATGCCTGTCCGTCATGTGGTTATGAGGGAGGTAACAATTGTTACATTTGCGGCCATGGTACTGTTTGTGACAGTGTTATACAATGGAGTGTTTTTGCTGGCTTTTCATAGAACAGAGGAGTTTATTTATCTGTGGAATGTGGTAGCAAAGAAGATGCCGGGACTGAGAAAATAGCGCAATACGAAAGGACTCTGAAATGAGGTTGTTATGAACAAAACTCTTTTGATTGAAAATGGTTGTAAGGAACTTATGAGTTATGGTGTCTGGGATCAGAAAACCAGGCTGAAACGTTTTGTCAAAAAAACGGTTTTTGGCAGAAAGGCAATGCCGGAGGATTTGATTTTCTGGCCCACAGGGCTTCTTGCGGACGGCTTGTGGCACTGCCGGGCGGATCTTGTGGGTATGTGTGAGGACGGACGGCAGGAAAAAACATCGGATAACGGGCAGACACTGGAGGAGATTCAGCGGATAGAGAACGCTTTGACGGCTTATTTTGAAAGGTGGCGAAGGAAGGGGATGCCCCTTTATTTTCTGGACGATCTGGTTGCGGGCGAGACGTTCCTGGAACAATATCTGAGTCAGGTGTCTAAGGCAGATAAAGAATCCAAAGCGGGACATGGCCGCGCCGCGCAGTATCGTGAGGCGGTAGATAAGATGGCAGTGTATGTCATGGAGTATGCCAAAGACGAAGCGGGCAGCCTCCTTTATCGGGCAGGATGGGACAATGGATATGTGTTTGCGGATACGATTGGGATTGTGTGTCCTTTTTTATATCGCTATGGCATGGCTTTTGACAGACAGGAATGTATGGAGATGGCGGTGAAGCAGATTGCCAATTTTCTGGCTTATGGGATGGATGGCGTAAGCGGCCTTCCCTACCATGGCTATGATATGGCGAATGGCTGCAAATATGGCGTAATCGGCTGGGGACGGGCGGCGGGCTGGATATTGCGGGGAATGTCCAGATGTTTTTTGTCAGATTATGGCAGAGAGCGTTTGAAGGAGCCTTTTATCAGGCTTGTGGATCAGGTGCTTGCCTATCAGAGACCGGACGGCGCCTTTTCCTGGCAGCTGCAGGCGCTGGAAGGGCCTAAGGATACTTCCGTCACGGGCATGATCTGTGCGGCGCTCAAAGAGGGAATAGAGTTGAAGATTCTTGTGGGAGACGGGTACAGACAGGCTTTTGTACGCGGCAGGGATTCTTTGGAGAAATCCATTCACGACGGCAGGGTCTATGACTGTTCCGGGGAGTGTGAGGGCTTTGCCCAGTATCCGCAGAGATACGGAGCCTATCCCTGGGCTTTGGGTCCGGCGCTTATGGTTTGTGAAAATAAGACACAGGCGTAGAGGAAGTCCTGCTGGGGAGGACTTTGCGGGAAGTGTTTTTATGTTTTGAATATGGAGGAAAAATGAGCAATCTGGCGAAACAGACCGGTAAAAAGATAAAAATGGAAGAGGCTTTTTTCTGGGGCTTTTTTATCCTGTTATCCCTGGCGAAGGGGCTGGGGTTTTATGAGGGTCAGAAACTGTTTATGCTGTTGGTGGTGCCGGGGCTTTTATGCGGCCTTTTAAAGATTCTGGCTTCGCCTTATACCAGGAAACAACTTTCCATGCTGACCATATTGTTTTCCATGACGGCATTGGTATATTGTCGTTCCCGTGCAACGGGTATTTTGTTTGTGGCTTTTCTGGTGCTCGGCATGAAGGGAATCAGCGTAAAGAGGGCCTTTCATGTAGGGCTGTGGGTGTGGGCGGTCTGTGCGGTATTTTTAAGCATTTTTTCCTTTTTCCGTCTGGAACATACGATTTACCGGGTACATGCCAAGATGGGACTTGGTCATATATTCCGTTGGAGCCTGGGATTTACCCATCCGAATATTTTGCATATTACTTATCTTGCCCTGTGTGCGTTTATTTTGTATGAGATGGGGGAGCGGTATCGTCTGCGGCATTTTATTCTGCTGATGGCTGGCAATCTGCTGGTTTTTTTGTATTCTGTCAGTTATACGGGATTTGGGATTGTGGCGGTACTCCTGATTGGCTGTCTATATGTACAGATAAGGCCCCGCTTTTGTATTCTTGAGAACATACTGGCGAATCTGGTGTTGCCGGTATGTCTGATCTTATCCTTTGTTCTGCCCAAACTGTTATATGATAATCCGATTTGTGACAGAGTACAGGCGCTTAATGCCCTGTTGAATACGAGAATATGGCTGGCGGATCAGTTTCTGGTGCCGGAGTACCGGAGTTTGTTTGGCATTGATATTTCCCAGGTGGTGAAATCCTCCATGACCATGGACAATTCCTATGTGATGGGCTATATTAATTACGGGCTGATTCCTTTTACCCTGATTATTATAGGTTACTTTGCGCTGTTGTTTTATCTGACTCACAGACAGAAGACCAGAGAGTTGGTGATTTTGGTATGTTTTCTGGCGGCAGGATGGACAGAACAACTGTTATTTAATACATCTTTTAAAAATATTACTTTGATTTTCCTGGGAGCTATGCTGTTTGAGCGGCAGGATGGAGAGAAAGAGTACTGTATTCTGCCATGCTTTCAAAAGGAGAGATGGATTCCTTTTGTCGGCTTGCCGGATTTGGCGGCTGCTCGTGCAGAAGCGGTCTGGAAAGCGCATAAAAGAAGTGTCCTGGCAATGATTCTGGCCGGCGGTGTAATCGGCGGCGTTTTGTGTTTCGTGTGTTATGAAGTTCCTGCCGGTTATGTGGTACAGCGTTTCTATACGGACGGTCTGGAAGAGACATCCGTTTATCTGGAGAGTGCGGACGATCCGGCTTACGCGGGATATCGGGTCATGAACTATAAGGATGCGGAAACGCCCATGCAGGTTATAACAGGCAAAGCCGTAGAACTGGAGACGTTTCGTTATTATCTGGGGAGCATATTGATTGGCGGAACTGCCGGTGCACTTTTAGGAGTACCGGGTATAGGATACAGAGAAAGGAAGAGGGGGACGATTGGTGAGACACCCTGATAAAGAGCAGAACAGGCAACTGACATATTGTAAAATTCTGAAGACTAAAATTAATGTCACGGATATGGAGCATACGATTTCTTACATCACACAGAATCTGGATGCTTTGAAAGGCGACTATATCTGCGTCTCCAATGTACACACTACAGTGATGGCTTTTCGGGACAAAGAATACAGAAAGGTACAAAACAGTGCCGCTATGGCGCTGCCGGACGGACAGCCACTTTCCATTGTGAGCCGTAAGAGAGGATTTACACAGGCCAGGCGGGTGCCGGGGCCGGATCTGATGCCGGCCATTCTTGCGCTGTCTCAGGAAAAGGGATACAGGCATTATTTTTATGGCAGTTCGGAGAGCACTCTGACAGAGCTTCGGAAAGTATTGGTTAAACGCTATCCAAAGCTGCAGATTGCAGGCATGTATTCTCCGCCTTTTCGCGCGCTCACCAAGGAAGAGGACGAGGAAGTTATCCGCAGGATCAATGACAGCGGCGCAGATTTTGTCTGGGTGGCTTTAGGTGCACCCAAACAGGAACTGTGGATGTATGAACATCGTCATAGAGTGAAAGGCTTGATGTTAGGGGTGGGCGCCGCTTTTGATTTCACGGCGGGAACCACGAAACGGGCTCCCATGTGGATGCAGAAGCTGTGCCTGGAATGGGTATTTCGGATTCTGCGGGATCCGGGGCGTATGCTGCCCCGTTATCTGAATACGAATTTTGCTTTTTTATACTATGTGCATAAGGAAAATCAGGCGCTCAGGAAAGCGAAGCGGGAGGGTATGCATATCGCGATGATCGGCCACAAGAGAATTCCTTCCAGAGAAGGAGGCGTGGAAGTGGTGGTGGAAGAACTTTCCGTGCGGATGGCAGCACTGGGACATCGGGTGGATGCTTACAATCGGTTTGGGCATCATGTGTCCGGCAAGAAATATGATCAGGAATATGGCTGGAAGGGCCGTAAATTCTATAAAGGGGTGCGGGTCTATATTGTGCCGACCTTTAGGCGAAGCAGCTTAAATGCCATTGTTTATTCGTTCTTTGCCACGATTATGGCGCTGTTTCACAGGTATGATGTACTGCATTATCATGCGGAGGGACCATGTGCCATGTTATGGCTGCCGAAACTTCTGGGCCGTAAGATTGTGGTGACGGTTCACGGATTGGACTGGCAGAGGGCCAAATGGGGGAACTTTGCTTCCTTTGTAATTAAATTCGGGGAAAAGATGGCTGCCAGATATGCGGACGAAGTGATTGTTCTGTCGGAGAATGTAAAACAATATTTTGCGGATACTTATCACAGACAGGTCACTTATATTCCCAATGGTATCAGCAGACCGGTACCGAAGGAGGCCGATTTGATCAGGTCGAAATATGGGCTTGAGAAAGACGGGTATTTCCTGTTTCTTGCCCGCATCGTGCCGGAAAAAGGTCTGCATTATCTGATAGAAGCGTTCGGGCAGATTGCAACGGATAAGAAACTGGTCATTGCCGGCGGCAGCAGTCAGGCCATGGAGTATATGGAACAGATTCACAGGATGGCATCCCAGGACGAGAGAATTATTATGACAGATTTTGTGCAGGGACAAGTTCTGGAGGAGCTTTACTCCAATGCCTATGCTTTTGTACTGCCAAGCGATGTGGAAGGTATGGCACTTACCCTTTTAGAGGCCATGAGTTACGGCAACTGTTGTCTGGTCAGTGATATCTGTGAGAATACGGAAGTGACGGAAGATAAGGCTTTTACTTTCCGCAAGGGAGACGTAAAAGATTTAAAGAAGAAACTGGAATATATGTTGGCAAATCCCGAGATTGTACGGGAGTATGGCAGTCAGAGTGTGGACTATATCTGCGGGAAATATAACTGGGATGATGTGGTAGAGCGGACGGTGGCACTTTATCGGAAAGCATCGGGCAGGAAGACGGTTCATCCTCAAAAGGAGAAAGAGTAATGCGGAAGAGATATTGCATGGGACTTATGCTGGCGCTGGCCATAATTGCGGCATTGTGTTACCTGTATATTCTGCAAAATAACAGTGTGGTATTGGAGATGGCGGATGGCGTGCCTGTCTTAAGAGTATCCACACAGCAGAGCACCAATCTGATTACGCTGTGGCAGGATGAGGAAGACGGGAAGTCATATTTCTTTCTGCCTTCCTGTATTGATCATCACAAGATTACAGTAGGGATAGACAGCGTGCAGTTCGCCGGAGAAACCTATGAAAAGGGTGATGTCTTTACTTGGGAAGAAGATACGGAGCATATAGTATCGATTGTGGATGATACTTATGGGGTCAGCCATTACGGGATTACTTTCATGAAGTCCGAGAATGTTCCGGCTGTCTTTATTAATACCGAGAGCGGGGATCTTTCCTATCTGCATGAGGATAAGGCGAACTTTGAGCCCGGAGATATCTGTGTGGTGCGTTCCGACGGTATCACGGAGTATCAGAACATTCTGCCCAGAATTTCCGGCAGAGGCAATTCCACCTGGGGGTATGAGAAGAAACCTTATTCTATTAAGCTTTCGGCAGATTATCCTCTTTGTGGGTTGGATAAGGGCGATACTTTCAGACTTTTGGCTCTCTGGCGGGAAGGAAGCAAGATGGATAACAAGATTGCCATGGATCTGGCGGAGGCGTTGGGTCTTCCTTATACGGCGCAGGGAACCTGGGTGGATTTGTATATGAACGGGGAATACAGAGGCATCTACTTGTTAGCGGAATCCGTATCTGTGGGAGAAGGCAGGGTGGATATCTATAATCTGGAAGCAGAGAACCGGCAGAATAATCCCGATATTGACAAGGCGGCATCTTATGCGGAGGAGGACAACAAGGGATATCTTTTGAAAAGCGGAGAGACCTTGGATGGGGGATACCTGATTGAAAAAGATCATCCCAAACACTATGAGGCGGAAGCCAATGGTTTCTTAAGTCCTTCCGGAGATCATTTTACAATCAATGCACCCAAACACGCCTCCAAAGAACAGGTGGCATATATACAGGGGTATGTGGGAAATATTGATACACTGGTGCAGAACGGGGATCCCACAGTCTGGGAATATCTGGATCTTGACAGCTTCGTCAGACGGTTTCTGGTGGATGAGATTGCACTGAATACGGATACGGGTCTTACCAGTATGTATTTCTATAAAGATAAAGATGACGATAAGCTGTATTCCGGACCGGCCTGGGATTATGACAATGCTTTCGGGGAGAGAAATTCCGGAGAAGGTTTGTATGTGAATTATTTTGAAACCATTGTAAATAACAATGAGCGGCTCGGTTCCGCCATCGCCTGGTATCAGAAGCTGTATGATACACCAAAGATGTATCAGCGGGTGACCGAAGAATATGAGGAAATTCTGCCGTTCTTTGAAAAGCTGATAGCCACAGGCATTGACGAATATGCCGACTGGATTGGGGCTTCGGTGAAGATGGACCGGGTACTGTGGGAGGATAAAAATATTAAGGGTGATTCTTCCGGGAAGTATGCGGACTATTATGCCAATGTAAGGTATACGAAATATTTTATTGCCCAGCGGCTAAATTATTTATGTCAGAGATGGGGAGTGACGCATGAGCCCTTTACGGTACCTTCTACCGGACAGATGCACACGGTTACCTTCTCGGTCTATGAAGGCGTGGTGGGTACTATGGAGGTGATGGACGGCATGGAATTGTGGGAGATGCCGGAGTATGATGCTTCCATCTATCAGGGCTGGGAATATGAGTACAGCCGTGAAAAGTACAGCCCCTATATTCCGATTTATGAAGATATGGGATTTTATAATGCGAAGTGGCAGTAGAGCGCGCCAGGGTATGTGAGACGGGAGTAAGAATCTGATAGATATAAGGGGGCGGAGCAAAATGATGCGCAAGAGATACTGGCTGGGTGGAATTGTGGCGATTCTTATTGTGACTGCATTATTTTATCTGCATTTTTTACAGGAGAACAGTGTGGTGCTGCAGACAGTGGGGGAGCTTCCCTGTATGGATGTTAATATGCAGTCCAGCAGCAATCAGGTGAGTCTGTGGCAGGACGAAGAAGATGGGAAATGTTATTTCTTCCTGCCCTCCTGTGTCCATGATCATAGCGTAAAAATCGGAAAATGTGAAGAGGGCGTGGAGATAGACGGGCAGCTCTTTGCACCGGGGGATATTTTTACCTGGGAGGAAGACAGAGAATATCATTTACATACCACGGATGGGATGCATGTACCTCATGATTATCAGGTAACCTTTATGCACTCGGCCAATATTCCGGCCATCTTCATTAATACCGAGAGCGGTAATATGGAGTATGTGGATGAGGAACGCCATAATGCGGAGTCAGGGGATATTTGTGTGGTTCTTGCGGATGGGGTTACGGAATACCAGAATCAGTTGCCGAAGATAGCTTCCCGAGGAAATGTTACCTGGCACAAACCGAAGAAACCGTATACGATTAAATTAGAGGATGCTTATCCGTTGTGTGGTCTTCGTAAGGGAGATAAATGGCGTCTGCTTGCCCTTTGGAACGAGGGGAGTAAACTCAACAGTAAGATAGCCTTTGATATTGCAAAGCAGCTGGGTATGGCCAACACAATACAGGGAACCTGGATTGACCTGTATTTAAACGGGGAATACGCAGGAATCTATCTGCTCACAGAGACAGTGACAGTGGGAGAGGGACGGGTGGATATTTATGACCTGGAAAAGGAGAATCGGCAGTACAATGGAAATATGGATGAACAGGATCGGTTTGAGGAAGAGAATGAAAAGGGTTATCTGCTAGATCATGTCAATACCATAGACGGGGGTTATCTGATTGAGAAAGATACGAAAGAGTATTATGAGGGAGAACCTAATGGGTTTGTGACCTCTTCCGGTTATCTGTTTACGATCAAGGAACCGGAACATGCTTCCAGGGAGCAGGTTGATTACATAGCAGGTTATGTGGATAATATTGACCAAATGGTACAAAACGGTGATCCGGCAGTCTGGGATTATCTGGATCTGCAAAGTCTGGTAAGTGCCTTTTTGGTGGATGAGATTTCCCTGGAGACGGATGTGGCCGTTACCAGTATGTATTTTTATAAAGATGCGGGAAACGATAAACTTTATACCGGACCGGTGTGGGATTATGAACACACCTTTGGGGAGCGGAATGTGGAGTCCCTGGAAGGCAGATTTGTGGATTATACTTATTCTGTGGTGGATCATACGAAGCTGTTTGCGTCTATCCTCAACTGGTATATGCTTTTGTATGAAACGCCGGAATTCCAGGAGAAAATGGTGGAGGAATATGAAGAACTTCTGCCTTTTTTTGAGCAGCTTCTGGATACCGGCATGGATGATTATGTGGAAGAAATCGAAGCCTCTGTGAAGATGGATCAGGTGATGTGGCAGGATAAGAACATCAAAGGAAAGTCGGCGGGTACCTATGAAGATTATTATGCCAACGTGAAATATACCAAATTTTTTATTGCCAAGAGACTGAATTATCTGTGCGGACGGTGGGGTGTTCCCCATGAAGAATTTCCGGTGCCGTCTAACGGAGAAATGCATACAGTTACTTATTCCGTCTATGAAGGTGTGGTAGGAACCATGGAAGTGATGGATGGAGAAGAATTGAAAAATCCTCTGGAATATGACCAGTCCAAATATCAGGGGTGGGTTTATGAGTACAGCGGCGAAAAGTACAGTCCCTATATTCCAATCTATGAGGACATGGGATTATATAATGCAAAATGGGAATAGAGAGTAAGAAGGAAACGGATATATGAAAATCTTAATGGTCAATAAGTTTCTCTACCCCAATGGCGGATCGGAGACTTATATCTTTAAATTAGGGGAAGCCTTACAGAAGAAAGGACATGAGGTGCAGTATTTCGGAATGGAACATAAAGACCGCATTGTGGAGAATCATGCGGCCTGTTATACTTCCAACATGGATTTTCATACCGGCAGACTGCAAAAGCTCCTCTACCCTTTCCGCATCATTTACTCTGTCGAAGCCAAACGGAAGATGGGGGTGGTACTGCGGGACATGAACCCGGATGTGGTACATTTGAATAATATCAATTTTCAACTGACCCCTTCTGTGATTTATGCGGTCCGCTCCTATGAGAAAAAGACCGGCAGGCGGGTGAAGATTGTGTATACGGCCCATGACTATCAGTGGGTGTGTCCCAATCACATGATGCGGATTCCGTCTACGGGACGGATTTGCTTCGCCTGCCGGGACGGGCAGTTTGGAAATTGCAGTAAGAACTGCTGTATCCATAATTCCAGGATAAAGAGCCTGCTTGGCACGATAGAGGCGAAATTCTATGAGAAACGCCGCACATACGGCCTGGTGGATGTGATTATCTGTCCCAGTGAATTTATGAAAAAACAGTTGGATACGAATCCGCTTCTGGCGGATAAGACCGTGATGATGCGTAATTTTATTGACAAGGATACGAAAGAAACCAGGGCGCAGGAAAGCGGGCAGGATTATGTGCTTTATTTTGGTCGGTTCTCTCAGGAAAAGGGAACCGCAACCTTGTTAGAGGCATGCCGCGCTTTGCCCCAGATTCCCTTTGTATTTGCAGGAACCGGCCCGCTGCAAGATCAGGTAGAGCAGGTGCAGAATGTGGAGAACCGGGGATTTGTGACGGGAGATGCCCTCAAAGACCTGATTGCGGGGGCAAGATTCAGCGTCTATCCGTCAGAATGGTATGAGAATGGGCCTTTTTCCGTGATGGAATCCCTGATGTATGGCACGCCGGTACTGGTCTCAGACCTGGGCGGAGCGCCGGAACTGGTGCAGGCAGGCAAGACCGGGGAGATATTCCGCGGCGGAGACGTGGAGGAATTGATGGAACATATCAGAACGCTGTGGGAAAATCCGCAGTTGTGCCGGGAATACAGCGAAAACTGCAAAGAGATAAATTTTGACACAGTGGAAGTATATTGTGATAAAATAGTGAGGAAAGTGTATGCGTAGCAACCGATTTTATCACATTGTAGAGCATTGATTAGGATTGTGATAGAAAGCGTTGTATTTTCAAACGCAGGCACGCTTGCGCTGCTTTCAGCTCGCAGCGGTACTAAGCTCGAAAATACCTCGCTAAGTACCGGCGGCTTCAGAGCACCTGCTTATTGAAAATACAACACTTTCTATGCGTAATGTATGGAAGGGTGGACTGCTGTATTTTGTGCAATATGCCCTCTCACGTTGGAATATATGAACTAAATGAGTATCGAGATTTGCTCAGATACCAGGTAAGGAGTACAGAAAAATGCCAAAAAGAACTTTGTATGGAACCGTCATTGTGACGTATAGATGTAATGCCAGATGTAATATGTGCGACTGTTTTAAGGATCCCACGAGACCGGAGGAAGAGATTACTCTGGAGGATATTAAGAAACTGCCGGAGATGGCGTTTACCAATATCACCGGCGGGGAACCTTTTATCAGACAGGATATTCCGGATATCGTGCGGGAGCTGTACAAAAAATCTGACAGGATTGTCATATCTACCAACGGTTATTTCACAGACCGCATCATTGCCCTGTGCAGAGAGTTTCCCAAGGTTGGCATCCGTATCAGCATTGAGGGATTGCAGGAGACCAACGATAAGATCCGGGGAATTCCGGACGGCTTTAACAGAGGGTATACGACATTGAAGACACTGGTGGAGATGAAGCATCCGGACGTGGGCTTTGGTATGACCGTACAGGATATGAACTGTGAGGATTTGGTGCCGCTTTACAATATCGCCAACGACATGAATATGGAGTTTGCCACGGCGACTCTGCATAATTCTTTCTATTTCCGCAAGACGGATAATAAGATTGAGGATAAGTATAAGGTGGCGCAGAATTTTGAGAAACTGATCAATGAACTGTTAAAGAGCAAATCTCCGAAGAAGTGGTTCCGGGCTTATTTCAATCATGGGTTGATCAATTATATTTACGGGAATAAGAGGCTTCTGCCCTGCGATATGTCCAGGAACGCCTTTTTTATCGATCCTTTCTGTGATGTGATTCCCTGCAACGGGATGGAGAAGAAGGCAGTGATGGGGAATCTGCGGGAACAGACCTGGGAGGAATTGTGGAATTCCCCGCAGGCGGAGGAAGTGCGCAGATGCACGAGAAATTGCGACAGGAACTGTTGGATGATCGGCAGTGCCTCTCCGGCCATGCACAAGTATATCTGGGTGCCCGGCTGGTGGGTGATTAAACATAAATTCCTTAAGGGTGGGAAATACAGCTTGAAGGAGAATAAATATATATGAGATTTTTGTATGTAGCGCCGCGCTATCATACCAATCAGATGGATATCATGAAGGGGCTTGTGGAGCATGGGCATGAGGTGCGCTTCATCAGCCACTATGCAGCAATCATAGAGGATTATTCTTATGTGACGCCCATTGTGCTGGGATATTCGCCTCTCTACAGGGCTTTTGATTTCCTGTATATGAAGGTGATTCACAGAAAAGACCCCACGGCGGTGGTGTTTAAGATTCAGCACGGTTTTCCGCCCATGGGAAAGCTTCGCAGATTAATCTGTGATTTCGCGCCGGATGTGGTGATTTTGCGGGAACGGTCATTATATTCCATGGCGGCTTATCATATCTGCAGGCAAAAGGGGTATCCTTGTATTCTCTACAATCAGAATCCGCTCTGGTCGGCGCCTGCAAAAAGTGATTGGATTCATCGTCTGGTGGACAGGTTTTCTCCTAAAGTACGCATGACACCGGTGATGGGTATGAAAAAGGCGGGTACAGCCATCAGGCCGGAGGATTATTTTGTCCCGTTTGTGACGCAGGTGCAGTGTGCGCCTGATAAAAGGGAGTATTTTAGAGACGGCACGATACATATACTCTGTATCGGCAAATATGAGATTAGGAAACATCACCTGATGCTGCTTCGTGTGGCCGAGCGGCTCAAGGATAAGTATAGAATACACCTGACATTGGTGGGTGAGGCGACGAACCATTTCCAGAAGGAGTATTGTGAACAGGTAAGACAGTATGTGAGAGAGCATCACATGGAAGATATGGCTGTGGTGAAAACCAATATAGCCAGGCGGGATATGGAGAAGGAGTATCTGGCGGCGGATTTGTATGTGATACCGAGTACGCTGGAGATGGCATCGGTTTCCCAGTTGGAGGCCATGAGTTATGCGCTGCCGGTTATTGTCAGTGATACCAACGGTACGGCCTGTTATGTGGAAGAGGGTGTTACCGGGTTCTGGTTTCAGGACTGCGATGAGGAGGATCTGTTGCGGGCGGTGGATGAGATGCTTTCTGACCAGGCACGTATGCGCAAGATGGGTGCGGCCGGGTACCGTGCAGTGGAAGAAAAGTATAATTTTGAGAACTACTATGATACCGTCATGCGGATGAAGGAACGAATTGTGCAGGAACATCTGTATTGAGAGCAGAAAAGAAAGCGTAAACGGAAGAAGTTATGAAGAGAAAAATAAAAGATATTTTGGCAGCCATTGCTTATTTTCTTTATGAAAAGGGCATCCTGCACAATTCCATAAAGGTGCATAGTATTGACGAGACCATTGATGAACTGCTGCATACGAATAAGAGTCTGGTGCGTTTCGGCGATGGAGAGATTGTGATGATCAAAGGCGGAGACTTGATGTTACAGAAAGCTTCTCCCGAGATTGCGAAAGGGCTGGCCGAGATACTGGCCTATCCCTATGACGACCTGATGGTGACGATTCCGGGGATATTTGACACTCTTTCCGATCATCGTAAGGCGAGCAGACAGTTCTGGAAAGATCATCTGCTGTTTTGCAGGAAGACCTATGAGAAATACTGCAATCCTGACCGGATTTACTATACCACTTTTGTATCCCGCTGTTATTATTATGCGAAGGATCGCAGCAACTGTGGCGAATGGTTTGCTAAAATCAGGAAAATATGGGAAAATAAAGATGTTGTAGTGGTGGAGGGTACCAGGACGCATAATGGGGTTGGGAATGATCTGCTGGACACAGCGGCCAGCGTAGAGCGGATTATCTGTCCGCCCCGGGATGCTTACGGGGCCATTGCGCGGATTCTTGAAGCCTGTGAGGCCTACGATAAGGACAGGCTGTTTTTGCTGTCCGTGGGGGTTGCGGCCAAGTTTCTAGCACTGGAATTGTTTCGGAAGGGATACCGGGTGCTGGATATCGGCCATATGGATATGGAATATGAATGGTATGTGAGGCAGACACCCGATAAGTGTAAGATTGAGAAACATGAGATCGAGACGGAGGCCGCTAACAGGGAGGCCGGTTATACACAGTATCTTTCCCAGGTGAAGGTGCGGTTATAGAAGACGCAGTTATAGAAGACACGGTTATAGACGATGCGGTAACAAAGATGATTCGGCTGACGTTCTTGTCAGGGAACCGGATATAGTAAGAATAAGAATGACAAAGGTATCAGAGGATGATCACAAATAAGAAAGAGTATTGTGAATATCTGCAACAGGATCAACTGGCGCTGGGCCGGCAGAATGACAGAAGACCGCGCCTTTTGGGGGATGAGATCTGGAAACTGGAACGGCTTCTTCGCCGGGTGGAATATACGAAGAACTGTAAAAAGGGGCCGATTGGCATTGTGCTTGGGAAATATTACGGGTATCGGTTTCATCGTCTGAGTGTGAGACTGGGCATGACCCTTCCTATCAATGTTTTCGGGCCGGGGCTTGCCATTCCCCATTATGGGACGATTGTGGTGCACGCCAATGCGAAGATTGGCAGCAACTGTCGTTTGCAGGAGGGTGTGACAATCGGTGCGGCAAACGGAAGCCACGAAGCGGCAGTGATTGGTAACAACTGTTATTTTGGGAGCGGCGCCAAGGTGATTGGCGCTGTCCGGATTGCAGATGATGTGGCGGTAGGAGCTAACGCGGTGGTGACGCGGGATATTTCGGAACAGGGAACTACCTGGGCAGGCATACCTGCTCACAAAATCAGCGATAACGATTCCCATGCCAGTCTGTGTCAGGCACTTTTTAGATGAATGGTAACAGCCGGGCTGTTGCGGTAAGAGGAGCAAAGTGAATGGATAAAGTGAAAGAATCCCGCCCCAAGGGGCTGATTTCTATGTTAAGATACATCTTCGACAGGCGGGACAAGGGCAGAATAGCGATTCTTCTTGTGGCTATCGTAATTGGGAGTTTCATAGAACTTTTGGGCGTTATGATCTTTTTACCTTTTGTGGAAATCATAGCAGATCAGGCTACGATTGAGAAGACCTGGTATTTACGGGCGATTTATGAGTTTTTTAATTTTTCTTCCCATAAAACTTTTATGGTTGCCTACAGCGGGGGGATTATTGCCGTTTATCTGATCAAAAATATCTATCTGGTATTGGAAAAAAGCTATATCTTCAAGTTCTCCTATAATACCCAGATGAAGCTGTCTATCAGACTTTTGGGCACTTATATGAAGGAACCCTATACTTTTCATCTGAATAACAATATTGCCACCCTGCAAAGGAGTCTGCAGGAGGATACCTCCCGCTTTATGCAGGTGGTCATGTATTCTCTGGAACTGGTGGCGGAACTTGCAGTCTGTGGTGTAATGGTGATATATCTGCTGATTATCAGCAAGTCCATGACCATTATTGTGTTGGGACTGCTGGTGTTTTTTGTGGGACTTTTTCTTCTGACTACCAGAAAGTACAGCCGCAAACTGGGTCTGGATAATCAGGGATATCAGGGAAAGCTTTTCCAGTGGATGAACCAGGCTCTTGGCGGTATCAAGGAGATTAAGATTTTAGGCAGAGAGTCTTATTTTACCGATGCCTATCAGGGATACTATAAGAAATATGCGAAAGGTCTGTGGATAGCCAGAACGATTTCCATTCTGCCGAAATATACGGTGGAGACAGTGTCCATGACGGGTATTCTGATTGCCATTATCGTGAAGCTTCTCTTCGGGGAGGCTGACATGATTTATTATATCTCCCAGTTAGCGGCCTTTGCGGTGGCAGCCATGCGTCTGATGCCCAGCGTAGGACGAATCAATGAACATGCCACCAATATGATCTATGCACTGCCCAGTGTGGAACTGATTTACCGCGACTTAAAAGCAGTGGAAGAATATATTGGGGTACAGGAGCGGGAAGAGAAGGAAGAATGGCAGCTAAAGGATGCCATAGAAGTACAGGACGTGACCTACTGCTATCCCAATACGGAAGAGGCAGTCATTGACGGGGCAGATATCAGGATTGAAAAGGGAAAGACTGTGGCCTTTATAGGTTCCACCGGTTCCGGCAAGACTACTATGGTAGATATCATCCTTGGTTTGTTATCACCGCAGAAAGGCCGGGTTATGGCGGATCATATCAACGTTCATCAGAAACCCAAGACCTTTCACGCGCAGGTGGGATATATTCCTCAGGTCATTTATCTTTCGGATGATACCATTCGTAATAACATAGCCTTTGGTGTGCCGACAGATAAGATTGATGAGAGGGCGGTGCTTGCCGCCATGGAGAAAGCACAGCTTGCGGAGTTTGTAAATACCCTGCCGCTGGGGCTTGACACGATCGTAGGTGACAGAGGTGTCAGATTATCCGGCGGACAAAGACAACGAATCGGGATTGCCCGGGCGCTCTATCATGATCCGGAGATATTGGTACTGGACGAAGCCACTTCTGCTCTGGACAATGAGACGGAGTCGGCAGTCATGGAGGCGATTGAGAATCTGCAGGGCATGAAGACTATGATTATTATTGCCCACAGGCTTACTACAATCCGCAATGTGGATACGATTTATGAGGTGGAGAAGGGCAGAATCGTGGAGCGCAGCAAGGAGGAAGTCTTTGGCGGACAGACATGAGAGAATTGAATATCTGGATGAATTGAAAGGTCTGGCAGCTTTTCTGGTGGTCTTAGGGCATCTGGTGACTGCAAAACAGGAGTATCGGGGGATTTATAACTTTATTTATTCCTTTCATATGCCGCTTTTTATGTTCGTGAGCGGTGTTACGGCAGTCCTTTCTTTTCGGAGGCAGGTATTTTCAGAAAGAGGGCAGCTGTCATCAGAAGCACGATTTGGAGGAAAGTGGAACTATCTGGCCAGACGCTTTCTCAATATCATGGTGCCCTATCTATCCTGGTGTATTCTGCTTCCCGTTATCTCTTCATTGCTTCATGGGGGAGGCGTAAACTGGCAGGAAGAATTTGAGAGCATGTTTGTCACTAATACGGCGTATTGGTTTCTGCCCACACTGTATGGGCTGATTGTCTCCTATATGTTGTATGTGATAATAGCAGATTTTGTCCGCCGGAAAATGGGAAAAGGCTGTGAGGAGGGAAGCGACTCTTTGCCGGGGAAAGGCTTTTGGAAGTGGAAAGAGGGACTGGCCGTGCAGCTTTTTGCATGGTGTGTTACGGCGGCTTTGTTTCTGATACTTTATCTACTGACCGAATATCAGCTTTTTCGGGATATGATTGGCTACATGATTCCTTTTTCCCTGGCAGTACTTTATACGGAGAACGGCTGGGTGAAAGGACTTTTTCATAAAAAGGAAATGATTATTTTGTGTGTCTTCTGTTATGCGGCACTTTTTCCACAGTTTGACTTTGATCATGCATCTGTAGGTACCTCTCTTCGGCGGATGCTTTTGGGCATGTATATGATAGTTGTGCTTTTGTACTTATTTGTGGATAGGAAATTGCCGGGTGTACTGCAAAAGATGTTTACTTTCTGGGGAAAATATACTCTGTTGATATATATTCTGCACACTGTTATGATGGGATGGTGCAAGCCTCTGGAGGGTATGGTGACAAGTCGTGTACTGGTATTTGTGTGGTACTGTCTGTTAAGCGGCATAATATGTTCTCTGTGCTGTATCGTGGGTATGAGCCTGTCCCATGTGCCGGTGGTCAGAATCCTTTGTCTGGGAAAAGGGAATAGAAGATGAAAGTAAATTGGAAAGAAAAAAAGACGGAGTGGATATTTGGCGGCTTATTGTTTCTGACGGCGGTAATCCTGTTTCTGGCGATGGGTTCCAGGGAGCCGGTGCTGTTTGATGACAGCAGGGTATATCTGCGTGTGGAGCGTAACGAAGGTGTTATGCCTCTGTATCCGTTGTTTGTCCTGCTGAATCAATATTTGTTCGGTGATGCACTGTATCTGCGGGCAGTGGTAGTGGAACAGATATTTCTGGCAGCTTTTTGTCTGGTATTTCTGGTGGAGACGGTTAAGAGGGAGTTTACCCTGAAAGCCTGGGAGTGCCTTGTTATTTTTTGTTTCTTGCTGTATCCTTACACCATAGAGATGCCGGCGGCCATGATGCCGCAGGCAATTCTGACGGAAGGTGTATCTTATTCGCTGTTTTACCTGTTTGCAGCTTTTTTTATGAGGGCTATATGGAGGAAAAGTTATGGACAGTTGGGGGTGGCGGCAGGCATGACATTGCTGTTGGCGCTGACTCGTTCACAGATGCAGATTCTTTTTGGGGTATGCGGGATTATTTTCTGGTATATTGTCTGTATGCGTGTAGGACGGGAAAATAAAAAACGCGTGTTATTGAGAATGATATCGGGACTGGCGGGCTGTCTGGTTATCAGTCTGGCCGGGGTTTTGTTGGTATCGCGGATAGGCAGTGTTTATCAGAATATGGTCACGCAGGAGAGTCGGTTATATTACTTTGCTCTTAAGGTGCAGGAGACAGAGGAGGAAATAACGCGCATAATGGGGCACAAAGAATTGCAGACACAGCAGGAAAATCCTACAGGGGAGCCAGAGCCCGCTGTGGAATCGGAGCCGCCTCAGAAAGAAGCGCAGGAAATACCGCTTGTGGACAAAGATTTTTCTCCCAGTCAGTTTGTGAGCCTGATTTTTTCCAGAGGTATGTATGAGGCTGACCTGGAGGATGCCGATTTATTTGAGGATGAAGTAGTGCGTGGATTGTTCCTGAAACTTTATGAAACAGCCGATGCGGAGGGACAGCTGCATGTTTATGAAGAAAAGGGCTTGTGGATGTGGAAGGATATTGTGGACGGCATAGGTATGATCGGCAAGACCTGCCTGGGAACACCCTCGGAGTTTTATGTGGCCGAATATCCGGAGATTATCCAGTCAGATGAATTTAGCGACATCAGGAACGCACATTTGCAGATAATCGGGCTGACGCTTCTTAGGAGACATTTCGGAAGATTTTTATATCATTCCCTGATGCTTTTGCCGCAGGCATTTATCAGCACCATATTCTTCCAGATAGCGCCCGTTTATCTTTTATGTCATCTGGCGACGCTTTTCTTATATCTGTCGGCACTGGCGCTGATGATCTGGGCTTATGCGGACAGAAAGGCGGATAGCAGATATGCGGAGCTCATGGCTTTTGTGCTTGGTACCAATGTGGTGTTGGTGGTGGTTATTTCCTTGATTTTCTATGGGCAGCAGCGTTATCTGGTGTATAATTTTGGCATTTTTTATGCAGCGTATTGTTTGCTTTTACAGCATCTGTGGAGATGCCGTATCAAGAAACTGTTATTGGACAGGAAGCAGTCATAGCAGGAAACGGTGGGATACAGTGAAAGAAATGTAACGACTGATGAAAAGAAACGGAGTCATAAAAACAGGCATTGTTATTTCTGATAGATAGGAATATTGTATATGGGAAAACAAAGTAAAGTTTTAGTTATCATACCGGCCTATAACGAGGCGGAAAATATTGTGCATGTGGTAAAACATATGATGGAGACGGCTCCCCAGTATGATTATCTGGTGGTCAATGACGGTTCCACGGACAGTACTTTGAAACTTTGTAAGCAGGAGAATTTTCATTACCTGGATCTGTCAATCAACATGGGGATTGGCGGCGCCGTACAGGCGGGATATATTTATGCTTACAAGAATGATTATGATATCGCTGTGCAGATGGATGGAGACGGACAGCATGACATTGCCTATCTGGACAGGCTCTTGCAGCCGATTCTTAATAAGGAGGCGGACGTGGTTATCGGTTCCCGTTTCCTGGAAAAGGAGGGGTTCCAGTCTTCCGCCAGCCGTCGGATGGGCATCAATATCTTAAGTATGCTGATTCGGATAACCACGGGAAAAAAAGTCATGGATGTGACCAGCGGATACCGGGCGGTGAACCGTATGTTTATCGAGATTTACAGCAAGGATTATCCCACCGACTATCCGGAACCGGAAGCAATTGTGGAGGCAGTTATGCACCTTGGCGTGGTGAAGGAAGTACCGGTACAGATGCGTGCAAGAGAAGGCGGTATCAGCTCCATTACCTTTAAGAAGTCCATTTATTATATGATCAAAGTGACCCTGGCAATTCTGGTCTGCAGATTGAGTTATGGTGTGAGAAGGGGCCGGCGAGGGGAAATCGAGGAGGGAGTGGTAAACGATGATACCCAATAACCTGCGGGTCGTACTGATTGTCCTGGTAATCAGTTACTTTATAGTAATCCTGTATTTTTTAAAGCAGAAGGCGCTGAATCTGAAGTATACGCTGTTATGGCTGGTGGCAGGCCTGGTCATGGGGATTCTGGTAGTGGTGCCGGAACTGCTGACTAAGATTATCCGTATCTTCGGCATCCAGGATAATATGAACGGTCTGTTTATATTTTCCATCGGCCTTATCATACTGATTCTGCTGTCGCTTACCTCCATTGCTTCCAGACAGAACCGTAAACTCAGGACGTTGACCCAGGAGATGGCAATTCTTGATAAACGTGTAAGGGAATTGGAAGAGAGTGCCAGGAAGGAATAAAGATATGCTTGAGATTGCGGTAGATTTATTATGGCTCCGCCCCAGGAAAGTGGGTGGAACGGAATTTTATATCAGGAATCTTCTGGACGGCTTCTTGCAACTCAAGGAGCCTTTTCGTCTTTTTTTACTGGTGTCCAGAGATAACCGGGAATCCCTGGAGCATTATGCGGCGGATGAGCGGATAGAACTTCTGGAAACTAATGTGGTGTCTGCCAATATCGCGGGCAGGATACTGTGGCAGTTTTTCTGTCAGAACCGGTTTCTGAAACATCGGGGCATATGTAAATGTTTTGTGCCGGTGTACTGCAGACCACTGTTTAACGGCGGAGTCACTTATGTGAATGTGATTCATGACTTACAGGCGGCTCATTATCCGGAATATCACCCTTTTCATGAAATTGCTTATTCCAGACTGTGTTGGTGGCTGGATACTCATATTTCCAGACATCTGGTGGCCATATCCGACTGGGTGAGAGAGGACATTATCAGCCGTTATCATATGCGTCCCGACAAAATTACTACAATCTATAATCCGATTACGGTGAAGGCGGAGGAGACAGTACCTTTTGCCAAACTGGCTGAGAGATATCAGATTACGGAGAAAGAATATTATTATACCATTGCCCAGCTGATACCGCATAAAAACCTGGATACGGTCATTGAAGTGATGTGGCAGATTAAGGACAGGAAAATCAATCTGCCAGGGAAACTTCTGATTTCCGGTGTGGGCGGAAAGAATAAGGAAAAGCTGCAGGCACAGATAGCGGACAGAGGATTGCAGGACGAGGTGATTCTTACCGGATTTGTGGAGAACGATGAGAGAAATGCACTGTACAAATACAGCAGAGCCTTTTTGTTCCCCAGTGTCTTTGAAGGATTTGGGATGCCCCCTGTGGAGGCCATGCTCTTTGGAACGGTGGTGATTGCTACGGACAGAACCTGCGTGCCGGAAGTGACCCAGGGGAAAGCCAATTACGTGAAGGATCCTTACGATGTGGAAGAGTGGATCCGGGTTATGACAGAGCCGGTAAACAGAGTCGGTGAGATGGACTTTAGCATTTATGATCAGATGACGCTGACGAGGCAGTATTATGAGCTGCTGGTGCGGGTGTTTTCGGGTGTCTGAACATGAAGATTGCCGCAGGTGCTTACAAGCAGGGAAGTTTTTACAAAGATGTTTAAGGAATAAGGGAGTATGTGGAGGTCATGTATGGGATATATCTGTTTTGTAATCTTACATTACAATGGCATAGAGGATACGCAAAAGTGTATACAGTCCATCAAACAGCTTAAAGGGCAGCAGGAGATCAGGGTTGTGGTGGTGGATAACGCATCTCCAAACGGCTCTGGGCGTCACCTGGCGGAAAAGTATGCCGAGGATGAGATGGTGGATGTTCTCTGCCGGGAAGAAAATGACGGCTTTTCCAGGGGAAACAATGCGGGGTGCGAGTATGCGGTGGCTAAGTGGAATCCTGATTTTCTGGTTGTGGCCAATAACGATGTGATATTTGCCCAGAAAGAATTTATCATACAGATTCGGGAACTCTATGAGAAAGAGCCTTTTGCCGTTCTGGGGCCGGATATTTATGATCCGCTAAAGAAAATCCATCAAAGCCCCATTTCGGATACGCTGCCGGATGCAGCGCAGGTTGGCAGGACGATTTTTTTAAACCGTATGGTATTGCGATTATTTCCATTATTTTATCCGATAATGAAGCGCTATTTCCAGAATCTGGAAGTAAAGGCTGGACTGGATTATGATGTGGACTGGAACGATGTCTGTGTCATGGGGGCTTGTCTGGTGTTTGCCAAAGAGTATTTTCGAGAGAAAGAGAAAGTCTTTGCGCCGGAAACCAGATTTTATTATGAAGAAAATATCATCCTTTTATGGTGCAGACAACATCAAAAGACAGTCTTGTATCGTTCGGCATTGCAGGTGCTGCATATGGAAGGGCGTGCCACGGAGACGGTGGATAAGGACAATAGAAATAAGATACGATTCCGGATGTGTAATATTGCAGATGCCGCTGCAATTTATCGGGATTATCTGGAAAAAAGTAAGGATGTGGGAACGAGAGGCAGTTTGCATTGAAAAGGCAAGTGTGATATGATTGTGATATTATGAAAAAAGGCTATTATATCCATTTTGGAGGTCGTGAATCCATCGGTGTCAGTAAAAAAATCGACATGCAGATGGCGGAACTTAAGAAATATTATGACATGCGGGAACTGGAGGTCGTTACACCGGTCAGATCTTTACCGGAAAGAGTTCTGGGACTCTTCCCTACCATGTCCATCAGAAGAGAGTATGAGCAGGCTTTGGAGCAGTTGGAGCAGCCTGACTTTTTGTATGTCAGGAGGACAGTTGCGGACAGAGCCTATTTGAATTTTTGGAAGAGGGTGAAAGAAAAATATCCTCATTGTAAGATTATCATAGAGATTTTTTCTTACCCTTATGACAAGGACGATTTCGGCAAGTGGAACGCCTGGCCCTTTTATTTTAAGGAACTGCTCTACAGACCCCGGCTGAAACGGTATGTGGACCGCTTTGTGACTTATTCGGAGGATAAGGAGATATTCGGGATTCCCACGCTGAATACCACCAATGGCATTGATGTGGAGAGCGTCAGGCAGATTGCCGGCGAGTTTACGGAGAAAAAACTTTGCATGATAGGGGTTGCCTTTATGCAGAGACACCATGGCTATGAACGCATCATAGAGGGACTTCGTCAGTATTATGAGAACGACAGGGACTATCGGGTGGAACTGAACCTGGTGGGCGACGGGCCAGAGAAGCCCATGTATCAGGAACTGGTGCAGAAGTATCACCTGGAAGAATATGTACACTTCTATCCTACGTTGGTGGGGGAAGAGCTGGATGCGCTGTATGACCGAAGCGACCTGGCATTGGTGTCGTTTGGGATGTATAAGGTGGGATATTATGGAAAGATGATGGCACTAAAGTCCAGGGAATGTCTGGCTAAAGGTATGCCGCTTCTTACCGGCTGTGCCATTGATGTGTTGAATGAAGAATATTCTTATGCGAAAACATTCTCAAATGACGAAAGTATTGTCGATATGACGCAGGTTATTGCCTTTTTTGAACAGATTAAGGGTATGGTGCGGGATAAGAGGGATTTGTCTGACAGAATCAGACAGTTTGCACTGGAACATGTCAGTATGGAGGCGGTGATGCGTCCCATTATGGCGTATATAGAGGAAAGCACAAAACGGTGACGACCGAAACGTCGCGGGCAGAATCAGAAAGGTTAATAGAAGAATGATCACACATATTGTGGGGAACCGTCCGCAGTTTATCAAACTTGCGCCCCTATATCATGCGCTTGAGCGGGCCGGTTATGAACAAAATATTATACACAGCGGGCAGCACTATGATGAGAACATGTCAGATGTTTTTTTTGATGAATTGGGGATACCGGCGCCTTATGTGAATCTGCAGGCAGGGGGCGGAAGCCATGCGCAGATGACGGCAAAGGCAATGGTAGGTCTGGAGAGGGAACTTCTGGAAAAGAAGCCGGATCTGGTGGTTTTATACGGAGACACGAATACTACAATGGCAGGAGCTTTGGTCACGGCCAAGCTTTGTATTCCTACCGTTCATGTGGAGGCGGGTCCCAGGCTGCATTGTAAGGAAAATCCCGAGGAGTGTAACAGGATTGTGACAGACCATCTGTCTGATATTCTCTTCTGCCCGGATGAACTTTCCATGAAGAACCTGCAGGCAGAAGGGCTTTATGCAAAAGCCTATTTGACGGGCGATATCATGTATGATACTTATCTGGAGATTTCCGATAAAGCAGCCGGAAGTGAACCTGCGGAAGAAGTTGTCGTGATGACTTGGCACAGACAGGAAAATACGTCATCCAGGAAGAGAATGGAGAGTATTTTACGATTGGTGGAGTGCCTGGGGGAGAAGGTAATCTGCCCTTTGCATCCACGGACGCGGAAATGCCTTGTGGAATATGGATTATGGGAACGGGCGAAGGCTATAGATAACTTTGAGATGATAGAACCGGTAGGGTATGTGGAAATGGTGACGCTTATGCAGAGAGCGAAACTGATTCTCACAGATTCGGGCGGTGTGTCGAAAGAATCTTCTTATGCGGGAGCCAAGTGTCTGTTTATGATGGATGTGGAAGTGTGGGAGGATCTGGTAGAGATTGACTGGATTCATAAGGTCAATCCGGAAAGTGAGACAAGCCTTAAAGAAGCGCTTATATTTGCGAAGAAAGCAGTGCGTATCCCTCGGGAAGAACGGCCCAGATTCTATGGGGACGGTCATGCTGCGGATAAGATGGTACAGGCATTGCGGGAGAAGAATTTCTTATAAACGAGGTGAAAGGAATTATGAAATATGCGTTGATTGGCTGTGGCAGGATATCGCCGAATCATATTGTGGCGGCACAGAAGAATGGCCTGGAAATCGTAGCCGTCTGTGATCTGGAACCCCATAATATGCGGGATAAGATCATCAAGTTTAAGCTGCCGGCTTCAGTGAAATGCTATACAGATTATAAGGAAATGATTGTCAAGGAGCAGCCGCAGTTGGTGGCAATCGCTACAGAGAGCGGTAAGCATGCGCAGATTGCCGTGGATTGTATGACCATGGGACATAGTAATCTGATCATAGAAAAACCCATTGCCTTGTCACTTGCTGATGCGGACAGAATTATTGAGACGGCTAAGAGAGAGGGCGTGAAAGTTTGCGCCTGCCACCAGAACCGTTTCAATAAGTCTATCCAGAAAATCCGCGAGGCAGTGGAGATGGACCGTTTTGGCAGGATGTTCCATGGCACGGCGCATGTCCGCTGGGCCAGGGATTATGAATATTATTCCCGGGCGAAGTGGCGCGGGACCTGGGAACAGGACGGCGGTGCCCTGATGAATCAATGTATTCATAATATTGATCTTCTGCGTTGGATGATGGGGGATGAAATAGACAGCGTTGTGGGGATGACAGACAAGCTGAAGCATAATTATATTGAGGCGGAGGATCTGGGAATTGCCCTGATTAAGTTTAAGAATGGTGCCTACGGCATCATAGAAGGAACCACCAACGTATATCCGGCTAATCTGGAGGAGACGCTATATCTGTTCGGAGAGAAAGGAACTGTTAAAGCGGGCGGAAGTTCTGTCAATGTCATAGAGGAGTGGCGGTTTGCGGATGTGTTGGATAATGCAGAGGAAGTAAAAGCACAGTTTCATGAGAATCCGCCTAATGTATACGGTTATGGGCATACCCCCTTGTATGCAGATGTAATAGAAGCCATAGAGAACGACAGGGAGCCTTATGTGGATGCGGCTGCCGGCAGAAGGGCGCTGGAACTGGTGCTTGCAATATATCAGTCTGCTGCTTCCGGAGAAATTGTGAAGTTTCCCATGGAGCAGTGTGCAACGATTGATTTCAAGGGGAGATTTGCCTGATGGGGTATTATGTGCATGAGAGCAGTTACATTGACGATGATGTGTGCATCGGTGAAGGCACTAAAATATGGCACTTCTGTCATATTCAGTCCGGCGCGGTAATCGGGGAGAAATGTTCCCTGGGGCAGAATGTGAATATATCCAATCATGTCCATATCGGCAATGAAGTGAAGATACAAAATAATGTGTCCGTGTACGAGGGCGTGGAGATTCATGACGGTGTATTCTTAGGGCCTTCCTGTGTCTTTACCAATGATTTGACGCCGAGGGCACGTTATCCCAAAGGGAGAGCGGGCTATCTGCATACCGTGGTGGAGGAGGGTGCCAGCATAGGTGCCAATGCCACGATTGTGTGCGGCCACAGAATTGGAAAATATGCGATGGTGGCGGCGGGATCGGTGGTTACTGACGATATACCGGATTATGCGTTATGCAGGGGCGTACCGGCCAGAGTGTGCGGAAGAGTGGATGAACAGGGGAATATTGTAGAAAGGTTTTGAAACCGAAAGGGATAACGGTTAGAGAAGGGCAAGGTTTTTACGATGGAATTTCGGGATTTAAAAAAGCAGTATCAGATGCATCAGCAAAAGATAGACGACGCCATAAAGGCGGTGATGAGCGAGACTCATTTTATCAGCGGCCCGCAGGTGGCGCAGTTGGAAGAGCGGCTTGCAGCGTATACGGGAGTGAAGCATTGCATTGCCTGCGCCAACGGAACGGATGCTTTACAGCTGGCGCTTATGGCCTGGGGGATCGGCCCGGGTGACGTTGTGTTTGTCCCGGATTTTACGTTCTTTTCCAGCGGGGAGGTGGTGCCGCTTGTGGGGGCGGTTCCCGTATTTGTGGATATAGAGGCAGACACCTATAATATAAGCCCCCAAAGTCTTGAGCAGGCCATAGAATATGTGTTACACCACACAAATCTGAAACCCCGTGTGATTGTTGCGGTGGATTTGTTCGGACAGCCTGCCGATTATGAGAAAGTCCGCAGAATTGCGGACAGATATGAATTGTTGGTTTTGGAGGATGCCGCGCAGGCCTTTGGCGGCTGCGTGGGAGAACGCAGGGCGTGTAGTTTTGGGGATATTTCCACCACCTCTTTCTTCCCGGCAAAGCCTTTGGGCTGTTATGGAGACGGCGGCGCCGTGTTTACAGACAACGACGAGTGGGCGGATTTGCTGCGTTCTTTGCATGTGCATGGCAAGGGCGGGGACAAATATGACAATATCCGTATCGGATTAAATTCCAGACTGGATACTTTGCAGGCGGCTGTCCTGCTTGCCAAGATGGATTTCCTGGAGGAGGAACTTACCCGCTGTGACCAGATTGCGGCGGCTTATACAGAGCGGCTTGCGGATGTGGTCAAAACGCCTGTGATTGCAGAGGGTATGAGATCGGCCTGGGCACAGTACACCGTATGTTTAGAGAGTGCGAAACAGCGGGAAGTTCTGATGACTGGATTACAAGAAGCCGGGATTCCTACGGCGGTTTATTATAAGAAGCCGATGCATTTACAGCAGGCATTTGCGGCACAGCTTATAGAAGCAGTGCCTTGTACGCAGACAGAAGATATCTGCGGCAGATGTGTATCTTTGCCTATGCATCCTTATCTGGAAGAGGCTCAGATAGAGGCGGTGTGTGAACAGGTAATAAGATTACGAAAATAATTGGTGGAACATATGGATGACAAGATGAGGCTGCGAGGATGGCTTGCCGCTAAAAATATGAATATCAATTGCCTGGGGGAATATCAAGATCTGGGAGTTTGTTATCAGTATGATGACAGACTGCATAAATTTCCGCAGGATGAGGTGTTTTTGTCCGATGGGGCGCGGATTTGTTTTCTGGATGGTTATGTGTATAATAAAGCGGATTTTATCTGCCAGGAAGGCTATTATGACTGGCAGAAATCCTTTGTGGTATCCATGGAAAAAGATACAGCAGCTCACCTGCAAAGGCTGCGAGGCGCTTTCTGCGGTTATTCCTATGTAAAAGAGACGGGACATGTCACCATATATACCGATCATTTGTCAAATAAAGCACTCTATTATTATGTGGAAGGGGACAGATGGATATTTTCCGATTATGTGGAACCGATAGTGCGTGTTCTGCGTGCCAATCATATTCCCTATCACTTTGATGCTACAGCCGCAAAATATATACTGACTTACGGCTATATGCTGGATGACCGTACTTTCGTGCAGGAAATCAAACGTCTTCTGCCGGGATGTTATGCGGATATCATACCGGGGGACGTGAGAATCAAATCTTACTATAAGGTACCTCACACAGAAGAAGCTATGTCTGAGGAGGAAGCTATAGAGCGGATTGACAGGGATTTCAGACAGGCGGTTGACAGAGAGTTTGCCAAAGACAAGGAATATGGATACCGGCATCTGGTGGATTTAAGCGGCGGTCTGGACAGCCGGATGGTGACCTGGGTTGCCCATGATATGGGATATACGGATCAGGTTAATATTGCTTACAGTAAGATGGGATATCTGGATAATAAGATATCTGCCAAGGTTGCGTTAAAGCTTGGACATGAGTATTTGTTTAAGCCCTTGGATGATGCCTCCTGGATGTATGAACTGGATGAGATGGTTTTAAAAAATAACGGTGCGGCTCTGGGACTGGCCATGACCGGGGGCAACCAACTGTTAAAGACACTGAACCATGGAATGTATGGAATAGAGCATACAGGGATGCTGGGGGACGTTATTCTTTCGTCCTATTATCAGGATGAGAACTTCAGCAAGGGTGCTCCAAAATACGGATATAACCAATATTCCACGAAGGTGCGGTATGAATTTGATCCGAAGCTTTTGGAACAGTATCAGACCCAGGAAGAATTTGTGATTGCAACCAGAGGAATTCTGGGGATGCAGACTTCTTATATGGTCAGACAGAATTATGTAGAGACAGCTTCGCCTTTTATGGATATTGATTTTTTGAAGACAGCCTTTTCCATTCCCTTTCCTTACCGGAAGGGACATGCCATTTATCTGAAATGGATGGATAGGAAATACCCTGGCACAACAGAGTTTGGCTGGGAAAAATGGGGCGGTGTCAAACCGAAGGAGAGCCATATCACCTTAAGAAAGATAAAAACCACACAGAGACTTGCATATGGGTATTTGTGCAAGGTCCTTCGTAGAGAAAATCTGGATTCTATGAACCCAGTGGACTATTGGTATTCCAATAATCTGCAGATTAAAGAGCATCTGGATGGACAGTTCCGGGAAAGAATTGATAGCTGTGTGTTGGAAGAAGACTTGAGGAATGATATGTCCAGGCTTTACTGCGAGGGTAGTTTCACAGAAAAACAGCAGGTACTTACGGTGCTTGGTCTGATACATTTATATTTTGATTGATGGAGAAGATGATGAAAAAACAGGTGCAGGAGATAGACTTTCTCATTATTTATGAACATAAGGTCAGGGAACTGGAAAATATGTGCCTCATTAAGTATGAACTGGAACGAAGAGGCTATAAGGTTCTGATCAAGCATATTGAAGACGAAGAAGCCCTGGAGGCGGTGAAACCGATTTATCATGCCAAAGTTGTTATGACCATGGCATGTTATCAGAACGCATCGCTGGAGTGGCATACCAAGGATTTCGTATCCTTCGATAAAGTTATTGATATGCAGTGGGAGAATATTGTTTATCCTAAGGATGAGAAGGCAGGGGTCTTTAAGAACTATACCGGAATCGGCCGGGAGGTAGTCAGGGTATCCTGGGGAGAGGCCAACCGCAGGAGGCTTTTGGAAGCGGCCCATATGGACCCTCGGAATATCAAACTGGTGGGGCATGTGGGCATGGATTTTCTGCGGGACGAGCTGAAAGGATATTACAGAAGCAAGGAAGATTTGTTTGCGGAGTATGGTCTGCCCATGGACAAGAAGGTGCTGCTCTTTGCTTCCCCCTTCTATGCGGATAATCTGACAGAGGAATATATTGCGGATATGTGTAGCAGGCATGGGGACGACTGGCGGGATTACTATGATTTCATGATGAGATCTGAGCGGACGATTCTGGAGTGGATGGAGAAACTGTGTAGGAGCCGGGACGATATTCTGCTGATTTACAGGCCTCATCCCGGACACATTGGCAGGCATATGGCAGAGGTGGCCGAGCGCTGCGATAATTTTAAGGTCATCAGTGAACTTTCCGTAAAACAATGGATCATTGCCAGCGATATAATTTATACAGGTAACAGTTCTACCATTGTGGAGGCGTTCTTTGCGGGAAGGATGTGTTATCTGTTGTTCCCCTATGAGGTCACGGAAGGGTATGAGCACCATCTGATCAGTAAGGGAGAGAAGATTACAACGTATGAGGCGTTTCAGGAAACGGTGGATGAGCAAAACCCGAAGTTCCCGATTGAGAGAGATATCATCAATGAGATTTATCTGATAGATGAAGAACCGAGTTATATCAAATTTGCAGATATGGCGGAGGAGGTATTAAAAGATCCCTCTTATGCACTGACGAAGGAGCAGCTTGCCTCCTATCGGACGAAGCAGCCTTTCCCTATCCAGCTGCAGAAGAAATTACAGCGCTGGGACTGGTTCTATGAGAAATACCGACAGATTCTTTCCGATGAGAACTGTCATAACAAATGGATTGAGAAACAGAGGGCGCTGCGGGAACAGAAGGCGGAGCGCAATAAGAGATTTGCCATCGAGTATACCAGTGAAGAAGAGATTGATGCGATTATCGGAAAAATAGCGGCACAATTAGAGAAGAATAAAGGAGGAAAATGAGATGAGCGACAAAATCACAGCAGTAGTACCGGTAAAAGGAAGCAGTTCCAGACTGCCCAATAAGAACATATTGCCTTTTGGAGATTCTAATCTCTTACAGCATAAGATTGAGCAGTTAAAGCAGGTGAAAGGACTTCATGAGATTATCGTCTCATCGGATTCTGATGAGATGCTTGCTATCGGAGAAAAGTGCGGCGTGAAGGCTGTTAAGCGGCCCATTCAGTATGCTAATGAGTCTGTTCCTTTCGGCATGTTTTTGGAGTATGTGTGCGATATCATCGAAGGAGATCATTTGATGTGGGCCTGTGCCACATCCCCTTGTGTGGAGCCATATCTGTATGAGAAAGCTATGAAAACATATCTTGAGAAATTGCAGGAAGGCTATGATTCCCTGATTACCTGTTCTCCTTATCAGACTTATCTGATGGATGAGAACGGCCCGCTGAATTTTAAGATGGGTCTGGAGCATAAGAATTCTGAGCAGCTGCCGATGCTGTATCATTTCACCAACGGTATCGATCTGGCACCGAAGGATAAGGTGAAAGAATGGCACTATAATTATGGCCCCAAGGCTTACAGACTGCTGGTAAATAAGCGTGAGGCGGCAGATATTGACGATGTGTATGATTATGAGATGGCAAAGGTACTGTATGCCATGAAGGATCCGAATCCCACGGTGTAGATTCTGTAGGAAAAGAAAGACCACAAGACGGGAACAGTCCGCGTCTGAGGAATAGATGGAAAACAGAAGGTGTTGTATGATGAATATTAAATTATTGGATTGTACCTTGCGGGATGGCGGCTATATCAATGACTGGAACTTTGGCAGCCACACGATCAGCGATATTATGACGAAACTGGTTGAGTCAGGCGTGGATTATGTGGAAGTGGGGTTTCTCAGGGATTGTGATTATGATCCGGACAAGGCACTTTTTAATAACTGTGCGGAGATTGCAAATATACTGCCTGAGAACCGGGGAAAGACGAAATTTACGGCGATGGCGCTCCACAATAAGTACAGTGATGATAAACTGGAACCCTATGACGGCACAACCATTGATGCCATAAGGATTACTTTCCATGATTATGATATCGATGAGGGATTAGCATATATTAAGCGTGTTATGGATAAGGGTTATAAGGTGTTCATAAATCCGATTAATATTATGGGATACTCCGACGAGATGATCCTTAAGCTTTTGGAAAAGGTAAATGCATTACAGCCCTACGCCTTTTCTATCGTCGATACTTTTGGTTCTATGATGAAAGAAGACTTACAGAGGATATATTCCCTGATTGAGCATAATCTGAGCAGTAACATTGTTATAGGACTTCATCTGCATGAGAATCTGGCGTTGTCTTATTCCCTGGCTCAGGATTTTATCGGCATGAAAGCCAGCGGCAGAGAGTGCGTGATAGACGCTTCCATGCTGGGGATGGGCCGTTCCCCTGGTAACCTGTGTATGGAACTGATCATGGATTATATGAACAAGAGACAGTCCGGGCATTATGATGTGAATCCGGTGCTGGACGGCATTGACGATCACATTGCCAGACTCAAACAGATAGAGCCCTGGGGATATAATACCGCGTATTCTATTTCTGCAAAATATAATCTACACCGTAATTATGCTGAATTTCTGTTAGATAAAGGCCGTCTGCGGGCCAAACAGATCAATCAGATTCTGGGCAGTATTGAGGCGCATAAAAAGACTGCCTATGACCAGGCTTATATCGAGAAGCTGTATCAGGATTATCAGAATCATGCGATAGATGATGCAGAGGCCATGGGACAGCTGGCGCAGATACTTGGCGGCAGAAACTGTCTGATTCTGGCACCGGGGGCAAGTATCCTGGAGGAAAAGGAATCCATAGATGCTTATATTGCCAGGGAAAATCCGGTGGTTTTATCGGCGAATTTTGTGCCGGAAGGGTATAAAGCGGATTATGTGTTCTGTTGCAACGCCATGCGTTTTGAGACCATTTTAGGAAAGAAGCAGACACCGAAGATGATTGTGACATCTAATCTTCTTGAAATGTGTACGGAGGAAAATCTGAGGGGACGGAAGATACTTGGCATCAATTATGTGGACCTTAGCTTTGACGGCAAGGAAGTGGTTGATAACAGTGTGATCATGTTACTCAGATTGTTAAAGAAGTTAGAAGTGACACAAGTGTCGCTTGCAGGATTTGACGGATATCGCGTTGACAACAGTGCCAATTATGTGGCTGATTATATGGCCAGTCAGCATACCAAGGGCGAGGAAGAGAACCGGAAAATCAGAGGATATATGGAGCAGTTACAGGGGCAGATGCAAATACAATATTTGACGAAGTCTCTGTATGACTGCGGGCAGCGTGATAAATAGGTGTTGGCAAAGACAGAATAGCCTTTTATCTGAGTTGCCGGAGAAAGGGGCAGGAGTGTGGCCGCATGGAGGAACAGAATGAAGGGTAAAAAGCAAATACCATATGAGAGCATCTTCCTGGCGGCCATTGTCAGTGCTGTCTGGACACTGGCCTGTGCGCTCAAAGGCATTTATCCTTTTGGGGATTATGTTCTTAGTGTGGGAGATATGAGAGAGCAGTCAATTCCCGTCTATACCTTCTTGTGGGATGTGATGCATGGGCAGAAGTCCCTTTTTTTTGACTGGGATATAGGACTTGGCAATAATATGGCCGGGGTGATCAGTCACTTTACGCTGATCAGTCCGTTTAATCTTTTTCTGCTCCTGATCAAAAGATCTGCTGTAGAAACCGCTATGTTCTATTTCTTTTTGATTAAGATTATTGCCATTGCACTGGGAGTGCGGTTTGTGTTTCGCAGATGGTTTCCTGATCTGAACAGGTGTCTTTTGTACGCTTTTTGTATTCTTTATACGTTCTGCCCTTTTCTGGTGGAGTATTACAGGATTCCTTCCTGGTACGACATTGCTTTTGTTTTTCCTTTTGTGATGTATTATTATGTAAAAATGATGGAAGGTCAAAGCAGAGGAATCGGCTATACGGTAAGTCTGGCGGTCTTTGGCATCATGACATTCCAGCATACCTATATGCTGGCCGTTTTATTACTTTTGATGACAGGAGGGCTGCTTCTTATCAAGAAAGAGAAGTATGGCGATTTTGCGCTTCGATTTATCGTATCTTCCGTTCTGGCGGCCATGCTGTCATCTTGTATATTACTGCCGGGAATGGTGCAGATTATGACGGCGGGCAGACTGGAGGGGAAATTTGATCTGCTGCAGATTCTGGAATCTGTCTATGTTTTTTTCCCGGCTAAGTGGGCTAAGATAATCAATCTGGGGATTCCTTTCGGTATGATATTGTGTGGAAGCCGGAAGAACTGGAAGAGGAAAGAGTTCCGGTGGCTGATGTATATAGATATGCTGCTGCTTTTACCAATTCTGCTGGAGAGTACGAATATGTTATGGCATGGCGGCCCTTACGAGGGATATACCATGCGGTTTTCTTATATGCTGACCTTCTGGGTGCTGGTGAGCGGAATGTACTGTTATCAGGTGCTTCCTGGCAAAAACAGTGTATATGGGTTGCTGGGTGTTCTGCTTCTACTTGGCATAACGTTATATTACATGGTCACCCATGATACTTCCATTATATTGATTATGCTGGTGGTAATTCTGTCCATGCTGGCAGGGGCTGGTATATTCTATGGAAAAGAAGCCGTATATGCCAGAGGCATATTGGCTGTAGCTGCGGCAGTGAGTGTTGCTATATTATACGATAATATCATAGATCAATATCATGTGGATGACAGCGGTGTCTATCTGTATAATACTATCCGTGATGCGGAGACAGAGGCGGACAGGCCGGTTCTTGACAGGATTAAGAGTCTGGATATTGTATCCCAGAATTACCCTCAGCTTTTGAACCGGAGCGCTATTGGAAATTATACGGCTTCGGAGGCTTATGAGCAGATCTGTTCGGTGACAGATATGGGATACGCAAGAATAGGCAACAGGATGAGCGATTGGGGAGGCACAGCTTTTTCGGATGCGCTGTTAGGAACCAAAGAAGTGATTGCTTTCGAGAATGGGGAAGCGGATCCTGTGCTGTATACGGAGAAAGTCAGGAAAGAAGATTATCAGATTTATGATTGTAATATTGTTTACGAAGATGGTATGCTGATTCAGGAAGATTATGACATGACGGTGAAGGGAGAGGACAATTCGTTCCGGCTGCAAAATGAGATGGCAGAGAGTATTCTGGGAAAGGAAATCTTTACGCTCTATGAGACGCGGTCGGATACTCTGGAAATTCCGGTGGAGGAGGAAAGTATCCTGTATGTCTATGTGCCGGGAGAAGTGACGCCGACGGTGACAGTGCGGTCGATTGTTGTAACAGACAGCCCAAACGGAGAGCCGCAGCAGTTTTTCCCCTCGGGTTGGGATAATGGAATCATCAATCTGGGAAGATATCAGGATACGGAACTTTATGTTCGGGTTGAAAAAGAGAAAGAGATTGAAACCTTGTATTTTGCTGTGCTTCCGCTGGAGGCATTGGAACGGTGCCGGCCGGTGTATGCAGAGAACTTTCAATATACTGCATCGGGCCATTCGCTGCGGGCACAGTTGACAGGAGCGGCGGAAGGACAGAAGCTTTTTCTGCCAATTTATAATGATGCCGGATGGGAGTGTCGGGTTAATGGAGTGTCTGTGGAGACGGAGACTTTTTTAACCGGTGGTATGTGTATCCCACTGGCCGATGGAGATAATGTTATCACACTGCGGTATTTGCCGCCGGGTATGAAGGCAGGTATTGTGTGCAGTCTGCTGGGAATTGTATTGATGGCGGTATTTTTGCGGATGCCAGACAGGATATTGCGAGACAGCACAGGACTGCATCGGGCAGCAGGATATCTCGTTTTGGGTATCTGGGGAATTATATTGCTTGTCTTTTATGTGCTGCCTGTCATATTTCTGGTTAAGTTTGTGGTGCAGAAGATACTGCCTTAACAGAAGACGGAAATATGTAAGGCAGGAGGTGTACTGATAATGTCGAGAGAAAAGAAGGAACAGGGCCGGAAAGAATAAGGCAGAAACAGAACTGGGAAGGATAAGAGGAGGGAATATGAGCGACTGGAAGAACATCAAATATCTGGTGATCGATGTGGACGGCACTATGACGGATGCGGGTATCTATTATGATGAACATGGCAATGAATTAAAGAAATTCTGTACCAAGGACGCGGCAGGCTTTTTTGCCGCGAAAAAGGCCGGTATTCAGGTCCTGGTGCTGACCGGCAGGGAATGTGCCGCCACCATCAGGAGGATGGGAGAGATGAAGGTAGATTATCTGGTGCAGAACTGCAAGGATAAGGTACAGTATCTGACAGAATTTATGCGGAAACATCAGATTGCAAAAGAAGAGATTGGGTATCTGGGAGACGATATCAACGATTTTTCCGCTATGAGTCTGTGCAGCTTCGTGGGATGTCCGGCAGATTCCTGTACGGAAGTAAAAGAGCGGGCTGATTATGTCTCCACAGTGAAGGGCGGTCACGGCGCCGTCCGGGATATCATAGAACACATGCTCAGAGAACGAGGAGAGTGGGAACAGATTACTGCGGAACTTTATGGAACAGGAATATAAGCGTATGAAAATATTATTTTTGACAGCTGCTTACTGGCCGGCCCAGGACGGTGTATCCGTAGTGACACAGTATCTGGCGGAAGGTCTGGCGAAACGACATGAGGTATCGGTACTTGCCACACGCAGAGAGTACCCCAGGGAAGAAGAACATGAAGGGGTCAAAATACAGCGGATTGAGGCAAAACGAAGTATGTGGACCTGTATCTTTCAAGGGGAAAAGAAACGAGCCAGGGACTATATCGAACAATATCAGCCGGACATGCTGCTTGTGGTGGGAATACAGACCTGGTGCTATGACTGGTTTATCAAAAATCTGGACAGCCTTCCGGGGAAAAAGATGCTGATGACCCACGGTTCTTCCTGTCTGGGGGAGTATCGTGTGTGGCCCAAGATCAAACAGATTCGTGTAAGAAGACGGATTCTGGCGGATCTGATTGACGTGAATTTCGAGCGGTACTGGAAGAAATATCAGAAGGCACTGCCGGAAGGTATGGCAAAGTTTGAGGTGGTATCCTATCTTTTTGAGGGAGAAGATCTGTATGAATATATGAAACGCTGTGGACTGCGCAACAGCATGATTTTAGAGAACGCCACACAGGACTTTTTCTTTGACAGAAAAGCCTATCTGGTGGATGAAAGTAAGGAGACTGTGTTTATCAACGTATCCACCTATGAGGAGCGCAAGAATCAGAAAATGATATTGCGGGCTTATGGGGAGACAGCGCAGCCAGGCACCAGACTGGTGCTGATTGGTTCCCGCAAGACCGAGTATTATGAGGAACTGTTGGAGATAAAGCGAGAGATAGAGAGTATAGATACCTTTGCGGGAAAGATAGAGATGCATGTGGGGATTCCCAGAGAACAGGTGTTAGAAATTTATACGAGTGCCGATGTTTACGTGTCTGCCAGCAGCTGGGAGGCTATGTCCATTTCCCTGTGCGAGGCGGCAGCAGGCGGACTTTTGATTTTGTCCACCGATGTGGGGCATGTGTCCCAGATTCCCGGGGTGCAGTTGTTTGAAACGGAGGAAGAATTGAAAGGTCTGATGCGGGAAGCTTGCAGAGACACCGAAAAGCGGCGGAAATGTGGCAGACTTTCTTATGAGTATGCGGAGGAAAATTACCGGATTCAGAGGAAGGTGGATTTGTTGGAAGAGAAGCTTATTGAGATGTGCGATGGAAAAAAGGCGTTATGTCTGGAGGATATGGTGTGATGCGGGCACGGATGAATATATATCTGACAACAGGTAAGAAAAACTATAAATATGCTTATGTCACAATTAAGTCTTTGTTCCAGAATAACCCTGATTCTGAGATATATTTGTATATTGTATCAGAGGATCTGGAAGAGAGTGACCTGCGGTACGAATATGAACTGGCCGAGAAATACAAAGATCATATTGTGATTCTGCGGTTTGATGAGCAGATGGCCGGTAAGTATATTCAGTTTAAACCGGGGGATCATTGGGCCATTGGAACCATGTCAAGTTATTGGCTCTTCCATGAGTTGCTGCCGGAAGATGTGGACAGAATTATGGTGGTGGAGTCAGATACCGTTGTGGTGGGGGATCTTTCCGAAATATACGGCACAGATTTTGGGGATAACTATGTAATCTGTCCCGGGCCGGAACATAAGCCTAAGAACCATAGGGACTTTATGGAGAAACTGGGTGGAGACTGTCTTACCTTTGTACTTTCCGTGTATGATGTAAAGCGGATAAGGCGGGAATTTACTTTACAGGATATTCTGGCAAAGGATGAAATTGTCAAGAAGCAGACAGGCAACTCCCAGATGGAATTTACTTTTGGACTGCTCTTTGCAGGAAAGATTAAGTATGTGCCGGGAAAGATATCCTGTATTGATGAGAATGAACGGTATATGGAAGAACTGGGATATGAGTATATTACTGCCTGTGAGAAAACCGCTAAGATAATACATTTTTCCTCCTATAAAGACTACAGCAAACCCTGGAATCCGGTTTTTCTGGTGCCGGGATACCGTATCTGGTGGAAATATGCCCAGGACAGTCCTTATTATCAGGAATATCTGGAAAGACAGTGGCAGATTTATAATGATACAAGGGCAAAACAGAAAGAAATAGAGAAGAATATCACGTACCGCAATGTTTTGCTGTGCACCTTGGTGCTGATGGTGGTTATTTTGTGTGCGGTGTGCCTTGTGACGGAAGCAGGAATTTGCGGTGTGTTGACAGTAGCGGGGAGTGCCTGTGTGTCCTTTGTGGCGGCACTTCTTATACGAAAGATATTGATGCGCTAGGAGACAGATAGGAGAAGCTCTATGAAAACAAAGCTGGTACTTGTGGCCAATGTTTTTCCCTATAATAGCGGTGAGGCGGCATTTATCATACCGGAACTGAAAAGACTGAAAAAAGAATATGACATTACCGTCATATCTCATGCCGACAGAGAGCAGACGAAGGCCGGTTATGTACAGAAGGAAGTTCTGGAAGGAATAAAGGTTTTGCATTTTCCGATGCCGATTATCACTATGGCAGATAAGATGAAGGCCCTGTTTTCTTATCTGCTGTCCAAAGACGGCAGACAGGAGATTGTGGAAATATGCAGGGAAAAAAGTAACATCAGGGAGAGATTGTACCAGTCTTTGTCCTTCTATGCGCAGGCGTTATCGGACCAGAAAG
The DNA here is from genome assembly GCA_002492525.1 of Lachnospiraceae bacterium UBA7086. Classification (GTDB taxonomy): domain Bacteria; phylum Bacillota; class Clostridia; order Lachnospirales; family Lachnospiraceae; genus UBA3282. The sequence continues at coordinate 66,025 of DKZA01000026.1, forward strand.
AGATTCACAAAAGCGGTGTGGTTTCGCCGGAAGAGCCCGTGGTTTATTATTCTTTCTGGAACACTTATTATTGCTACAGTATGGTAAGAGAGAAGAGAAAGCATAAGAACGTTAAGATTGTGTCCAGATTCCATGGATTTGATCTGTATCATGAGAGGATTCCGGGAGGGCGGCAGGTCTTTAAACACCAGATGGAGGCAGGGACAGAAGGACTTATATTTCTGGGGGAATTTGCCAGAAAATATTATATAGAGAAGGTCAAGGCGGACAGCATACCAGAGAAGAAGCTGCATGTATGTCCTCTGGGAATAGAAGCTGCCGGCAGGAAAATGCCGCTACGGCAGTCACAGACTTTGCAGCTGCTCAGCTGCTCCGATGTGATTTCCTTAAAACGGGTAGAGAAAATCATAGACGGACTTGCCTGTGTGGAACAGGGGGAGATTTGCTGGACCCATATCGGAGACGGGCCGGAACTGGAAAAGGTTAAGGCGTATGCCGCCGGGAAACTGGAGAAAAAAAACAATATAAGATACACGTTCAAAGGACAGATGGAACATAGCGAGTTATTGCAGTATTATGAGACACAGCAGGTGGACTGCTTTATCACTACTTCTTCCACGGAGGGGGTGCCGGTATCTATTATGGAAGCTATGTCTTATGGAGTTCCCGTGATTGCCACGGCGGTGGGTGGTATTCCGGAAATGCTTGAAGGGGATGGGATACTTCTGGATGGGAATCCGACAGGGGAGGAAGTGGGAGAAGCCATAAATTCTGTCCTCACATTAGAAAAGACAGAGTTGTGTAGAATGAAGGATAAAAGCTATGAGATTTGGCAGCAGAGATATGATATTGATAAGTCTATCAAAATATTAGTTGATATTTTGAGATATTGAGTAAAAAACTGTTTGGAGCAGATAAACCAAATGATAATATGGAGAGAAGGTATATATGGAGAAAAAGCAGATTCAAGTTGGAAATGCAAAAAGATACGCCCCTGTAGCAATCATAACATGTAATCGGATCAAGCATTTAAGCGCATGTATAGATTCGTTGAGCAGATGTACGCATGCAGATAAGACGGAACTTTATATCAGTGTTGATTATCCGCCAGATGAAAGGTATGTAGACGGCTGGGAAAAAGTGAAAGAATATCTGACGGATATTCAGGGTTTTCAGAAAGTCCATATCTGGATTCAGGATGTAAATCTGGGCTCAGTGCGCAATGAAGAATTTGTCTATGATAAAGTATTTGAAGACCATGATACAGTAATATATACAGATGATGATAATATTTTTGCACCGGCCTTTTTGGATTATATGAATCAGATGTTAAAACGTTATGAAAAGGATTCCAAAGTATATGCGATAGCGGGGTTTAATATGCTTCAATCTCCGCGGGATGCCCAGATATATAAAAATTATACATTCCAGCCATGGGGATTTGGATCGTGGAAAGATAAATGGAATTATCTGCGCAATCTGGATCGTACAGAAGTATATCAAAAACAGTCTAAGAAAATCTTTAAAATAATGGGCTTATATTTGAGAAATAAATGGTTGTTTTGTGTTTATATAACCCGTCTAATAAAGGCGGATGGGGAGTGCCAGAAGGACCTGACGGATGCAACGCTGACATTATTGTTTTATTTATTGGGATACTATTCAGTTTTTCCGGCAAAATCATTGGTAAAAAATACAGGATTTGACGGTTCTGGGTTGAATTGTTGTCTCGAGGCGGTTCCCCATATCAATGAGGTAGAGCTGGATGAGAAGACAGAATTTTGTTATGACAGTTCCGCAAAGGTTCCGGTAAGCTGGAAATGGTATTTACCGATACCTGAGTGGGCAAAGAAGTCAGCAAAATTCAAGCAGGATCCATTGACATATTTATTATATTTTGTTATGGGTAGAGAGAAATATTTTGAGTGGAGAAAGAAGAAGGGAATTTGATTCGTCTGGGAATCTATGGTATACTACCAAAAGTAGATTGAACTGCTAAACGGAAGGAAAGATAAGGATGTAAAGTGGAGGGAGAAGAAAGGTTTTTAGATCAATGAAGACAGAATTTGAAAAAAAGCTGAAATTTGCGCAAAGACCGCCCAGCTTATCAGAACGACTGAAAAAAGAAAAGCTTCCGCTTATATTATGGGGAATAGGAGATGTGGGAGCCGAAGTAAAGCATTATCTGGATGGCAACGGAATTTCTATTGCAGCTGCGTGGGTTGATAATATTGATCAGGAAAAATATTTTGAAGGGGTTCCCGTATATTCCCTGGATACATTGAAATCCATGTATCAGAGATTTAACGTGATTCTGGGTCATTCCCATTATGATTATGGCAGAATGATTGAGGAGAAGGAGGAGTGTATTGATAAGGTATTCTATCTGATAGATTCTGCTTATAGCCGGTATGAAAGTGCAGACCCTCAATTTATACATGATCATTTAGAAGAATATTATGATACGTACATGCTATTGGACGATGATGTATCAAGAGAATCGATGGTCGCTTATTTAAACTGCAAGATGAATGATGAGATTGGCTTCATTTTGGATTATGTAAAAAAGGAACAGAACTTTTTTAATAACGATATCTTTAAAGTGGGTTCCCAGGAAGCGTATGTTGATGTGGGAGCTTATGACGGAGATACCTTGGCCCTCTTTTTGGAAGAATGTGGAGGAAGCTATAAAAAAATCTATGCGTTAGAGCCTGAGAATGATAATTTTTCCAAATTGGAGAAATATGTAACTGAACATAAATTGCAAAACGTCGTCTTGAAAAAACAGGGAACGTGGAAGGAAAAAACAACCCTCTTTTTTGATGCAAAACAACAGCAGAGGTCTGCAATTGATGTTGAGAGAAAAGAAGGTACTACAATCAATGTTGACGCTTTAGATCATATACTGCAGGGAGAGGATGTCACCCTGATTAAAATTAATTTTCCGGATGGAGCCTATGAGACATTGCAGGGAAGCAGAGATATCTTTGAAAGATGTGCGCCAAAGCTGGCGATCATAGTGGGAAATGATGAAAAGGCAATGATTCGTTTGCCGCAGTTAGTTAAGAAGCAAAGACAGGATTATCATATTTATTTCAGGTTTAGTACGTGTATGCCTTATCGATTGTATATGTATGCAATCAAAGAGGACGCTTGTTGATTTCCCGGAAACGAATGAAAGGTTAGAGCAGAAAGATGTCGGATAAAATTACTGTTACAAGGCCGTCAATGCCCCAAATGAGCGAATATATAGAAGAAATCAGTGATCTGTGGGAGTCTCACTGGCTGACCAATATGGGAATCAAGCATAAGATGCTGCAAGACAAACTGCAGGAATATCTTGACGTTGCGGCAATAGAACTGTTTACCAATGGACATATGGCACTGGAACTTACGTTGCAGGCACTTGCATTAAAGGGGGAGGTAATCACTACCCCTTTTACCTTTGCATCCACAACGCATGCCATTATCAGGAATGGACTGCAGCCGGTATTTTGCGATATCAATGACAGGGATTATACAATAGACGTTTCCAAAATCGAAGGTTTAATTACAGACAGGACATGCGCAATCCTTCCGGTGCATGTATATGGTAATGTGTGTGATGTGGAAGAAATTGAGAGAATCGCAAAACGTCACCATTTAAAAGTGATTTATGATGCGGCACACGCATTTGGCGTTCATTATAAAGGGAAAAGCATTGCACAGTTCGGAGATGCTTCCTGCTTCAGCTTTCATGCAACGAAAATGTTTAATACCATTGAAGGCGGCGCATGCTGTTATCGTGACGAAGCCTTAGGAAGAACCTTGTATCAGCTTAAGAATTTTGGAATACGCGATGAGGATACCGTGGAAGGCGTAGGCGCCAATGCGAAGATGAATGAATTCTGTGCGGCTATGGGACTTTGTAATCTGCGCCATGTGGAGGAGGAACGAAATAAGAGGAAAAAGGTAGTGGAGAGATATTGCGAACATCTACAGAACGTGGAAGGATTGCGGTTGAATCAAAGACGCAGTGAGACCGATTCCAATTATGCGTATTTCCCGGTTGTTTTTGACAAAGACAGATTTGGGGCAGACAGGGATGAAGTGAAAGAGGCACTGGCGCGTGAAGATATCGGCGTGAGGAAATATTTTTATCCGCTTACAAGTACCTTTGAGTGTTTTCATGGTAAGTATAGAACAGATAATACACCTGTCGCGGTAAAAGTCAGTGAGAATGTGTTAACATTGCCGTTGTATGCGGATTTGGCGCTAGAAGATGTGGATCGAATCTGTCAGGCAGTGATAAAGTGTAAACGATAAAGAAAAATATAGTGCAATAAACCGTCTTGGTGTGGAGGATGAATGTGAAACTTGGTATTATGCAGCCTTATTTTGTTCCCTATATTGGATACTGGCAGTTGATGAATCTTGTGGATCAGTATGTCATATACGATGATGTGAATTATATTAAGCGCGGTTGGATTAACAGAAACAGGATATTGGTGAATGGTACGCCGAAATACTTTAACGTGCCGATACTAGGGGCTTCTCAGAATCTCTTGATTAATGAAATCAGAGTAAATCATGATAACGCTGAGATTGGGAAGAAATTAAGATGTATTGAAGAAGCTTATAGGAGAGCGCCCTTTTACGAGAGGGTATATCCGATGATTAAGGATATCCTGCTGTATGAAGAAGACAATATTGCAAAATTTATAGAACATTCTTTTCATGTAATCTGTGAATATCTGGATATACAAACGAAATTGATTCTATCTTCCGATTTAGAGAAGGATAATACGCTGCGGGGACAGGACAAGATATTGGCGATATGCCGTCTGTTAAATGCAACAGAATATTATAATGCCATCGGGGGACAGGATCTGTATTCTTTTGAAACGTTCAAGGCACATGGTATTCAACTGAACTTTGTAAAGACACAGGATATTAAATATAAACAGTTTGGAAATGATTTTGAAGCCAATCTTTCTATCATAGATGTAATGATGTTCAATTCTAAAGAAAAAATTTGTGAATATTTAAATGCTTATACGTTAGTCAGAGAATAAAAAATGATTACAATGCCCGTAGAAAATAAAAGAACAGGTGACAATGATGAAGCATGAATTGGAGAAATTCAAAGATCTTGCACATAAACTGAACTATGTATTGACCAGACAACAGAAACAGTATGGCATATTGGTTTTTATCTGTACGATACTGTCAGCTGTGTTGGAGATGATTGGCGTTTCGGCCATTATGCCGATGGTAGAGGGAATCATGGGAACAGATTCGCTTTATGAAAAGTGGTATCTGCGGCCTTTTATCAATATGTTTCATATACAGAACAAAGGCACTTTGTTGGTTATAGTCTGTGTCGGCGTAGTGATAATCTATATTGTTAAGAATCTGTATTTTATCGCCTATACCTGGCTGGTTAAAAAATATACGTATAAAATCAACAGGGAACTGGGTGTCCGTGTTATGGAGTCCTATATGGCCCAGGGATATATTTTCTTTGTCAATAACAACAGCGGCAAACTGATACAGGGAATTTCCGGAGACGTTTCAGCGGTAAACATTATCATAACCAATATATTTAATTTCATGACAAAGGCATTAAGTATTCTGATCATTGGTATTTTCATTTTATGGCAGGAGCCGTTTATTTCCATTTTTCTTTTGATCTTATCCGGAATATGTGTGCTGGCGATTCAACTCTTTTTTAAAAAATCCATGCACAAATATGGTGTTTTACAGCGTGAGGCGGCATGGAATCTTAATCAGGCACGTTATGAGATGATTCAGGGGAGTAAGGAAATCCTTGTTACGGGAAGGCAGGATTTCTTTAAGAAAAGGTTTGTGGACGGTATCAGGGAACAGAACAAATGTAGTATTAAGATTGAAATGGCGATGACCGTACCGGCATATATCATCGAGATGGCCTGCATTATCGGCCTGATTGCAGCAGTTACGATACAGGTAGCCGTGAACGGAACATCGGTTGATACGGTGGCGGGATTATCGGCAATTGCAGTGGCGGCGTTCAGAATCCTTCCGGCAGTGGGAGGGGTATCCAGTGCACTTAATGCTATACAAAGCAGTATTCCGTCTTTCAACGCTTCTTATGAGACGATTAAGAAAGTCAATGAGTTGGAAGCAGCGATGGTAAAAGATATGCCGGATGAAAAGACAGCGGCATATGAAGACATATGGCTGCGCGATGAGCTGACTATCGATCATATATATTATAGATATCCAAACGTGGAAGAATATGTTTTAAAGGATGTGTCACTTAAGATTAAGGCGAAAAGTTCCATCGGTATTATAGGCACTTCCGGAGCGGGAAAGACAACATTTGTGGATGTATTATTAGGATTGTTGGAACCAGAAAAGGGACAGATACTGCTTGATGGAAGGGATATTACCACACTGGGTATTCAGTGGAATAAAAATATAGGATATGTGCCCCAGAGTGTTTATCTGGTGGATGAGGATATCCGGGCAAATATTGCTTTTGGAATTTCAACGGAAGAAATAGATGATGAGATGGTATGGCGTGCCCTGGAGATGGCGCAGCTTGCAGATTTTATCAGAGAACAGCCGAATGGACTGGATACCAGAGTGGGTGAAATGGGTATCCGGTTTTCAGGCGGACAAAGGCAGAGAGTTGCCATTGCAAGGGCATTATATATGAATCCTGAGATCCTGGTGCTGGATGAAGCGACAGCCGCATTGGATAATGAGACGGAGAATGCCCTGATGGAGGCGATAGATGCTTTACAGGGAGAGAAGACCTTGATTGTCGTTGCCCATAGGCTGACTACGATCAGACGCTGTGACTGTATTTACGAGGTGGTAAACGGAAAGTTGGTTGAGCGGACAAAGGAAGAAGTATTTGGAAGTTCCGACTCATAGAGGCAGGGCGGTGGTATGTCTGACAGGCCTGCACGTCTAAAGGAAAGGGAAAGATGGAAAATACGAGGGTTAAATTAACAGTTACAATTACCAATTACAATCAAAAAGATTATATTGAGGATGCGGTAGATTCTATTCTGAAACAGGAGTTAGATTATTCTTACGAGATATTAATAGGTGATGACGGATCTACGGACGGTTCCTGGGAATTACTGCAGGAAAAATACGGAGACAATGATAATATTAAAATGTACAGAATGTCACGGGATGATTCCATAAAGGAATTTTCTAATTGGCGGCATTCAAGACTGATTTGTTTTTTGCTGAAGAAATCGAAGGGAGAGTATATATCTATTCTTGACGGGGATGACTTTTATAGCAGTCAGGATGGATTTCAAAGAAAAATTGATTTTTTGGAATTAAAGGAGAATAAAGATTGTATCGCATGTACGTCTGCTACAATATTTACAGGTCAGAAAGGGGAAGAACAGCAAGAAATCCCTGCTTCTTTGACTTTCAGGAAATTGACAATAAAAGATGTTTTTTTCTCAAAGGAAAAGTTTTATTTTCCTGTTGCAACCTGCGTTTTCAGGCGGTCAGTATTAAAGCATATTGATTTTAAAGCGCCGGAATTATTTGGGGCAGATCAGTCAATATTGTATTTTCTTCTTCATTATGGGAAACTTTATGTTATGCCGGAATATGATTTCACATGTCGTATATTGCCCAATAGTATATGGCATAAGGGGAATGATGCTGAGCATGCAATCAGAATGGTTATCCATTTTAACATTGCCCGGAAGATATATGACGATTTTTATTTCAGACGCTTGTGGAAAGACAAAAAATGGATTTTGTATGTTCATAGGAACAACAAGTTGATTCCAAAACAAATAGACTGGGAGATGTGGAAAGGGTTTATAGATAAATACCATCTGGACATTGCAAAATATCTTATGGGAGATCGGAATGTATCTTTCAAAGTGAAGGCAGAAATGAAGATTTCCGTTATAGCTCTTTCGATTTTAACTTTTTCACCGGTACAAAAATGTAAATATGTTGCTGAAAGTATGGAATTTTTATTTAGCAGATCGGTGCCGGCGGCGGAGAAAAAGGAAAGGGTGAAAGAGACTGTGAGGAGGGTGTTTCCCTTTTTTTCGTCGCGCCAGTGATTTGTGATTCAGAGAATTTGGAATAATAGAAAACGAATAGAAGGGAATGGGTGCTTGCAAATGCAGTTTATATCATTGCAATTTTTATTTATCTTTTTACCAATCACTGTGTTATTATATTATAGTGTCGGAAAACGGAGGGGGGGGTAAAAGTATATTTGTATTGTTGGCATCTTCTGCCTTGTTTGTATTTCTTTTAGATAGGTACACATTATTTTTTCTCGCAGCATCTATTGTCTTCACATACGTTATGAGTGTTTTAGTTGTTAAAGTACACAAGTGCAGAAAACTGCTGTTAGCAGTATCAATAATGTTTACATTGTTTCCACTTCTGGTATGTAAGTATCTACATTTTATAACTTCAGAAATTTTTCGTTTGAGTAATGATCCCGTAGTAAATGTAATTATTCCTATAGGAATAAGTTTTTTTACATTTAGACAAATAATGTATTTGGTAGACGGATATAGAGACAGCTTTCATTTATCTTTTTGGGAATATATCACATATATTATATTCTTTCCATGTATAACGTCTGGTCCAATAGACACACCGGCTAACTTTATTGCGCAGTGTAATTTTGATAAAAGTATTTTGCCGAATTGGGATGATATTGCGGATGGAGTAGTAAGACTGATAATAGGATATTCCAAAAAGCTGCTGATTGCAGATACTATGGCAAAACTTGTTGATGTGTGCTACCAAGAGTATATGGAGTCAAGTACCATGGCCATAGTCGCTATGTTTGCATACACATTACAGATATATTATGATTTCAGCGGATATACGGATATGGCAATAGGGATTTCCAACATATTTGGCTTTCATCCCATTGAAAATTTTAATTCTCCATATCGAAGCAGAACAGTAGGTGAGTTCTGGAAGAAATGGCATATATCCCTCACAAATTTTTTTTCAAAGTATGTTTATATTCCTTTGGGGGGAAATCGACGCGGAAAAGTGCGTACATATGTTAATATACTTTTAGTGTTTTTCTTAAGCGGGTTATGGCATGGTGCGGATTGGTCATTTATAATTTGGGGAGTAGTGTATGGATTTATTTTAATTTTTGAGAGAGTGTTACAGATAAAACCGGATTCCATCAATTCATTATTAGGGCGAATATCTACATTTCTAATTGTAAATGTTTTGTGGGTGTTTTTTAGAGCAGAGAACGTAAATGTTGCAGTTTCTTTATTTAAACAGATGGCGGAGAAGCGCTTTTTGCCTTTAACAGAAACGGCACAGAACAGTGTAATCATACCAGAGATTGAATTTCTGGTAATGAGGCTTCATTGTCCGGAAAGTTTATATGTAATATGGCCGTATATATTTTTAATACTTGCTTTTTTGATAACACAAATAAAATTCAATAGCAGACAGATATGTGAGCAGAAATTGTATCGGACAAGGTGGGGAGTCGCGCTGCTGTCAGTTGCAGCGTTATTGTCAACGTTATCGTTTTCGGAGACGAGCGGATTTATATATTGGAACTTTTAAATGAGATTTTGATCAATTACTTTCAAGAGGAGTAAAGATGAGTTCTTCACTGGCATTTTTAAAAAGACTTTTGGCTGTATATATGGTATTATTAATAGGTGTTGCACTTACAAATTATATAGTCGATCCATATTTTTGCTATCGAGAATCTGATATGGCACAATATTTCTCATGGGATCAGAGGTATTCGCCGGTCTGGAGATATGGTATAACCAAACAATACAAAGGGTACAATGCCCTTTGGGTTGGTTCGTCTGTTTCATCATATGTTGACACAGAATATTTAAATGATATTATGGATATTAATTGCTGTACAGGAAGATTGGCAGGGGGAAGGCCCAATTTATATGAGAAATATATCAGAAATGTGACAGCGAATAACAAATTAGATTATATTTTTTATGAATTTAATGTTCCGCATTGGACATTTACATCCATTGGCACGGAATGTGATCTGGATACCTGGCTGCCTAAATATATACAGACAAAAACAATGCTGGATGATGGTGAATACTTATTGAATCGAACCGTGACTGAGCAGTCAGCGTATACTATTGTTGGGGCATTATGGGATAAATTGATTAAACCAGGATCTTATATCGGTGATGCTGATAGTATTATGCCGGTGGATTCTTATTATTCCACAGAAATAATGGCACCGAGGATATACTCAAATGTTTACTATTATGGACCTATTTCACATGAAATAATTATGGATGAGTATTTGAAGGCGGGAATGGATAATATAGATAAGTATGTTGCGCCCCTTATAGTAGAATATCCTGATACAGAGTTTATATTTGTTGCACCACCGACAGGTGCGATGCTGCCGGCGACAATATATCAATCGGGGTATCTCGAAGAATGGCTTGATATTTCAGAAACTATTTATCGCCGTTTATTATCATATCCAAATGTCAGGATAATACTCAGTAACTTAGATTTCGATTACAATACCAATTGCGATCATTATTTAGATGATGGACACTATGAGCCTTCTGGTGCTATAATGATGATGGATTGTATAGCCAGCGGAACATATGAAGTGACGCTGGATAATATGGAAGAGATGCGGGAGAGATATGTTCACTTGGCACGTGATTTCGAGTGGCCTTTTTTAAAGATAAATTTTGAAGGAGATCAGGTATCTGATTTACAAAGTCAATTGGTATCTTTAGGTTTTCCTGTTGAAATAACAGGGGTGTTTGATACAGCAACAGAAAATGCAGTGAGGCAGATACAAGAAGAAAATGGTTTTGAAGTTACCGGAATCGTTTTTTCAGACACGGCAGATTATATAGACAGTAAGTGTAGAAAAAATGAAGATGATAAGAATGATTAAGGAGTAATACGGCATGGATAAAATAGCATATATTGGCTGTTCGCAGAGAATGTTGGAAAATCTGATTATAAATAATAAATTTTGTTTAACGAAAGTGGTTTATATCGAAAAGAGAATAGACGAGGTTTTTAAAAATATTCTTATAGAACACAATATAGAATATATAGCGGTTAATGAAAAAAAGGATATTGGGTTATTGGACCAATTTCTTGACGATGTTGAATATGTGTTGATGTATAAATTTGATTTTATTCTACCACAGAAATTAGTTGATAAAAAAAGGATATTTAATTTCCATGGAGGGAGTTTAAGGACTAATCGCGGTGCTCATGCAGTGGTGTGGTCCATACTTAATATGGAGAAAACCGCAGTGCTAAGTCTCTATGAATTAACAGGGGCAATTGATGCAGGCTGGTTAATTGCGGAATATTGTGTTGAAGTAGATTTTAAAGAAACAGTAAGCGCACTAAACTCAAAATTACAAGAAGGAATTCCAGAACTGTTGCTGCATTTGAATGAATATTTATCGGGACAAAGAAAAGCAATATTAATAGAAAATGGAGTTTATCGCCCCAAGGTGTCAAAGGAAGATTATACTATCGACATTGATACCATGCCATTAAGGAAGATTGATGCTATTTTAAGGTCACAGGCGGATTATTTTGGAGCAGTTGTGAAGATGCTGAATGAAGAGTATAGAATATTGAAGTGGACATGGAATAAGGTCAGTGAATGTGGAGGGGGGGGGTAAAAAGAAGCTGTTGTCAAAGCAATGACAGCATATGTATAGAAGAAAATGGTGAGAAGTTGGTTCTTTTTTTACATACAAAATAAGAAGGTATAATCATTTGTTTATTTAAAAAACAGAAGCTTGATTATATATTTGACAAAATGATACTTTTTATAGCAATTCTAAATGCTTTGTTTTTATTTGCTCATGGGAAATACTATAATCCGTAAAAATTGAATTGACTCTATATTGCAAGGCAGAAAAGAGAAAAATACGAGAAATTATTTTGAGTTAATTACATTTTCCTTGAATTAAGATATGATATTGTAAATAGCATAATTATGTCTGTATTGATATATTATGGGATGTAAATGAAAAAGAATAATGCATATTTTGTTATATAGATTTGAAGGGTAAAGAGTATAGCAGTTTTGTAGGAGCGGATAAATATACGATAAAATAAAGAGAAAGACTTCGTAGACAGTCTTTGTATTATGGATTATAGCAAGAAAAATAAAGTATATTGTTGAGAATTATAGAATGCTTTTATAGATGAATTTATTGTTAGAGAGGTATTTTTCATGGCAAGGATTATGATTATCGCTGGTGGTATGTGGCAATGTCCTATAGTGCAGATGGCTAAAGAGAAAGGACATTTTGTTATTTGTACTAATTTGTATGAAAATTCACCAGCGTTTCAATATGCAGATGTTGGTATTGTGGCAGACGTATTAGATAAAGAAAAAAATCTTCAGATTGCAAGGGATTATATGCCGGATGCCGTTTTAACAGAGCAGACGGATATTGCTGTCCCTACAGTAGCATATATTGCGGAACAACTGGGATTAAAAGGAATAGGATTTGAGATTGCCAGAAGATTTACAAACAAATATGAAACACGTAAATTTATTCATGATGCTGGGTTTGTATCGCCTAAATTTGCATTATGCAGAAATGTCGATGAGGCAAAAAGATTTTTGGCTGAGGTACCTGTAAGTATAATAAAGCCGCTTGATAGTCAATCAAGCAGGGGAATTCATGTTGTAGAGTCTGATAACGATATAGAAGAGAATTTTGAGGATTGTGTTCAATATTCAAATGAGGAGAAAGCGATTGTCATTGAGGAATATATTGAGGGAACAGAGTTCACTGTCGATGGTTTAAAAACATCAAATGAGTATATTGTGACAGCTATTTCTGAAAAGGAGCATTATGCACATAATCCTAATATAGCAAATAGACTCTTATTTACCCAGAAGAATGACAGATTTGATTATGAAAAATTAAAAAAACTTAATGAGGAAATGGTAAAAGCAATGCAGTTGCCTTTTGGATTGACTCATGCAGAATATAAATATAAAGATGGTGAATTTTATCTGATAGAGATAGCAGCAAGGGGCGGTGGAACAAAGATTTCTTCGGATATTGTACCGCTTGTTTCTGGAATCAATAGTAACGAAGTGTATTTGAATATTCTGACAGAAGGAAAAGGTGAGATTGTAAGAGAACCATATCATGAATGTGCAGTACTGGGATTTTTTGATTTTAAACCGGGGAAAGTTGTATCTATAAAAGGAGTCGATGAGGCAAAGATTCAGCCGGGAGTGCATGATATTGGGTTGGAGATAAAAGTTGGAGATATGTTGGGACAAGCCCAGGATGATAGATCTCGTTGCGGTTACTATATTCTTTGGGGGGATTCGTTGGAAGAACTTAATCAAAGGGAAAGACTCTTAAGAGAAACGGTGGAGGTATGGACAGAATGATGGATATAACGGATAAAATTATTGAGTATATTAGAACCAATAAGGTTTCAACCACCGAAGTGGCTGATTGTTTAGGGAAAACAGGAGTACTTCCGAATATATATCCGGTTAATAGGGGGCAGTTTCAGGCAGGGCGTGTGAAATGGGTCTATGCATATAATGAAAGTAACTGGGATGTCCACGAACAGGTTAGGGATGTGCAGAAAGATGATATAGTCTATATTGAGGCATTTGATTGTAAAGATAGAGCAATTATTGGCGAGTTAGTTACGAAATTTATTATTTTGTATAGACGCGCATCAGCTATTGTGACGAACGCAAAAATGAGAGATGCGCATAAATTGATTAAAGAAAGATATCCTGTATGGTGTGCAGGTTTTAATCCGGTAGGATGTTTTAATACCCAAAATGAGATTCCATTTGATGAAAATATAATAAAAAATAGAAAAGAAAATATTGAAGGTTCAGTTATTGTGTGTGATGATACTGGTGTCGTGTTAATTCCAAAAACAGAGTTAAATGAAACATTTTATAAAAAACTTGAGGCGATAGAAGAACAAGAGGATATTTGGTTTGATTGTATTGATAGAAGGAAGTGGGATACGTTTGATACAGTGTGTCTGAAAAAATATAAGGAATAATTTAGGAAAGGTAGTTTTACATTGCAGAGTAAATAATGAAAAAATGTATAATTTTTGGGAATCATTCGTTCTCAGAGTTAATGTGCGAATATATAGAGAACTATACGGATATTAAGGTACAAGCCTTTACAGTGAATAGTTCTTATATTAATTGTAAAAAAATAATGGGTATAGAAGTCGTACCATATGAGAACCTTAAGGAATGTTTTAGTCCTAAGGAGGCATCTATTTTGGTGACGTCTGGATACAGAGGAATGAGCGAACTGCGGAAGAGAATAAGCCTTGAGGTTCTAAAGATGGGATATAGTTTGCAGTCATTTATCCATCCCTCGGCCAATCTTTATGGGGATAGAATCGGACAGGGAAATATTATATTAGAAAATGTTATTATTGGAAAGCATGTGTGCATTGGGGATGGAAATATTATATGGAATGGCGTGAATATTTCGCATCACACAATTATTAATAATTATAATTTCCTTGCACCATCCTGTGTCATTGGAGGAAGGGTGCATATGGGTGATAATTGTTTTTGCGGACTTAATTCGACAATCAAAGGCGGAATTAACGTTGATAACTATACATTAATTGGTGCTTCAGCGTATTTGGATCGTAATTCAAAAGAATACGATGTATATGTACCGGGAGTAAGAGGAGAACTACAGAACAAGAGAAGCGTGGAGATGTTGAAATAATGGACATATCTTTTGTGATACCGTGTTATTGTGCAGAGAAAAATATAGATAATGTTATTAATAAAATCTATAAGGCAATGATGATAAAACCGGAAGTTTCTTTTGAAATAATTCTGGTAAATGATCATTCCAGAGATAATACATGGGAGAAGATAAAGGAGATTTCCGGAAAACATGAAGAAGTAATAGGGGTCAATTTATCTAAGAATTTTGGGCAGCATAATGCCCTCATGGCTGGCTTTAAAGTTTCACAAGGAAATCTGATTATGACATCAGATGACGATGGACAGACTCCAGTGGATCGGGTATGGGATTTTGAAAAAAAGATTGAAGAAGGATGTGACGTTGTCTGTGCAAAATATATTGAGCGAAAGAGAAAAGGATTGGGAAGAAAGTTAGGCAGTTATCTGAATGAATATATGTTATGTCATATACTTGAGAAACCAGAAGACGTTGCACTTGCATCATTTTTTATGGCTAAACGATTTGTGATAAATGAAATATGCAGATATGAGCAGGCATTTCCATACATGGCCGGATTATTATTGAGAACTACAAGAAACATAGGAAACATAGAGTTGGTACAGGAGAGTAGAGAGAGTGGCTCCAGCGGATATAATCTGAAGAAACTATTAAGGCTGTGGATTAATGGGTTCACGAGTTTTTCTGTGAAACCATTGAGAGCATTTGTTAAATTGGGGTTTTGTATAGCTTTTTTAGGACTTGCAATTGGTATCGTTACTATTGTTAGGAAGATAGTATATTCGTCAACAGTGTTAGTTGGTTATACGTCGATTATTGCAATAATGTGTATTCTTGGAGGAATGAATTTAGCGGTTGTGGGAATTGTGGGCGAATATATTGGTCGGATGTATATGTGTATCAATAGTCAGCCACAGTATGTTATTAAAAATTATGTTAAAGGTGGGAGTGAAGTAAATGAATTATAAAATGCAGAGAAAATTATATAACGAGGCAGCTTTTTTGGCGCTTTTAAAATTTAGGGCGTATGATAAGGCTTCAAACTCCAAAAGAGAGCAGATTAGAAATAAGAATTTCCATAGGATGATTGAAGAGGCATATAAGATACCATTTTATCGTAAGAGATTTGATGATGCAGGAATTACCCCTGTAGATATCAGGACAAGAGAAGATCTGACGAAACTTCCAATCTTGACAAAAGAAGAATATAGGGAGTGGATGAAGGAAGAAAAGGAGAGACAAGAGAATAGGGATTGTATGATTATGCAGACCAGTGGATCTTCAGGAAGGCCATTGGAAGTATTGAACACACCTTTTGAATATGCAAAGGATGTGGCTAATGTACTTAGATCATGGTTGTTTTGTGGAGCGAATCCGTTTTGGCTTAAAACAATTACTGAAGCAGATGATAGTTCTGAAACTGTTGGATACAAGACTTTTATTCAGAAATTAGGAATTTTACGTAGAGAAATTGTAAATACAAATGATAAAGAAGAGAAGATAATAAATTTCATTAATGAATATAAGCCTAATATACTCAGAATGTACAAATCTGAATATGTTAATCTGGGTGTCTATGTAAAGAAGAATCATGTCAAAATACATCAGCCGGATTTTTCGGTTGTTATTGGAGAAAACGTTGATTCTGTATCTGAGCGTCTCCTTCATGAAGTGTATGGGGGGGGGGTAATTAATTTATATGGTTGTGTAGAAAATGGCGCCATAGCAGTAAAAAAGCCGGGCAGCAATGTCTATGAAGTGTTTGAGGATGTTGTTGCGTTGAATATATATGATGAAAATAATAAGCTGTCTAACAAAGGGCGCGTTATTATGTCTACACTTTATAAAAACGTATTTCCGTTGATTAATTACGATTTAAAAGACATGGCAGAGGTAAAAAAAACGGATAGGGGATTAGTTATCAAAGAAATACTGGGGCGTACCGATGATAATGTGGTTTACAGTGATGGAACGACTACGGGCTGGATTCGATTATGGCATATAGCCTGTGAACAACAGGATTTGCTGCAGATACACATGATACAGAAATCATATTCTTCAATTGTTATTCAGTTGGTAAAGGATGATGCCTCATCTAAGAGTGAAAAGCAGATTGAAGAAGAGCTGACAAAGGAATTAAATACGCAGTTTTTAGGCAGATTAGAGATTGAGTATCAGTGGCTGGACAGTATTCCAACTGATGAAAATGGTAAAACAAAGCTGATAGAGAAAAGATTTTGATAGTGAGGGGTTTGTTGAGCCATGTTTAGTGTTGTATTTGGTGGCCTGGTAATTTGTAAAAGTCTCATTATCCGTAAAAATATTTAATGTGTGTTTTAATTGGCAATATGCTGATTATGATGATATATAATGAGGAGGATATGAGAGAATGAATTACAAAATCCAAAGAAAACTGTTTAATCTGGAAACGTTTATATCACTTTTGAAATTTAGGGTGTATGACAAGGCCGCAAATAGGAAGAGAGAGCAGATTAGAAATAAGAATTTGCGTAGGATGATAGAAGAAGCATATAAGATACCTTTTTATCGCAGAAGATTTGATGAGGCTGGGGTTACTCCTGAAGATATTAAGATGAAAGAAGACTTAACAAAACTTCCGTTGCTGACAAAGGAAGAATATAGAGAATGGATTTTGGAGGAGAAAAATAAAGAAGAAAACAAAGCGTGTATGATAATGCAGACCAGTGGATCGTCAGGAAAGCCGTTAGAGGTATTAAATACCCCTTTTGAATATGCAAAGGATGTGGCCAACATATTAAGATCATGGCTGGTTTGCGGAGCGAATCCGTTTTGGCTTAAAACAGTTACGGAGGCAGATAACAGTTCTGAAACAGTCGGATATGAAACTTTTATTCAGAAATTAGGAATTCTTCGCAGAGAGATTGTCAATGAGGATGATGAAGAAGAGAAAATTATAGGTTTTATTAATGAATATAAGCCAAACATTCTCAGAATGTATAAGTCAGAATTAGTCAGAGTTGGTATTTATGCGAAGAAAAAACATATAAAGATGCACCAGCCGGATTATTATGTTGTCTTGGGCGAAAACGTTGATGAGATATCTGAACGTGTTTTAAGAGAAATGTATGGGGAAGGGCTGATAAATTTATATGGCTGTGTTGAGGCTGGCGGTATAGCTGTAAGATTGCCAGGAGATAGAGACTATGAGGTGTTTGAGGATGCAGTCGCGTTAAATATATATGATGAAAATAATAAGCTGACTAACCGGGGCCGGGTTATTATTTCAACACTTTACAAAAATAAATTTCCTTTGATTAATTATGACTTAAATGATATGGCAGAGGTAGAGGAGACAGATAGGGGATTAATTATCAAAGAAATATTGGGGCGTACAGATGATGATGTAGTTTACAGTGATGGAACTTCTACAGGTTGGATCCGGTTATGGCATATAGCTTGTGAACAGCAGGATTTACTTCAGATACACATGATACAGCAATCGTATACTTCAATTGTTATTCAGCTGGTAAAGAAGGATGGTTCATCTAAGAGTAAAGAGCAGATTGAGGCAGAGTTAACCCCAAAATTGAATACAGAATTCTTAGAAAGATTAACGATTGAGTATCAATGGTTAGATTTTATTCCGGCAGATGAAAATGGTAAAACAAAGCTAATAGAGAAGACTTTTAAAGATGTACAGAAACAGATATGAGAATGTAGCGGTAAGATTTAAGGTACAAATAATAATATGGTGTAGGAAGAGTGGATGCATATCTTAGAGATTATAAAAAAGGGTTGGAATAAGTTTGATGCAATTACAAAAAAGTGGACGGCAAGTCATTATTTAGTATTGACGAGTATTTTTATCATATTGACCTATATCGTTTTTAAAGTTCAGGCAGAAAAGAATGATGATCCGGGAATGATGCAATATATATCTGGCTTTCTGACGGGAAAGCCAGATATATTGCCTTATATAATGGGTATGCCATATACATATCTCATTTCCAGATTATATTTATTAAGTACGGAAATCCCCTGGTATGGATTAGCGTATGTTCTAATTAATACAGGTGCAGTATTGGTTATATGTCATAGGTTTATTAGAAAAAACTGTACGAAGGAAAATTATTTTTGCTTTTTGTGCATTTACATTTCTTTTTTTGTTTATCAACTTACGAATGTACAGTTTACAATGGTTGCTGGCCTTGCAGGTACTGCAGCCGTAGTGATTGTTTATGATATAGACGAAGAAAAGAAAATCAGGATCTCCGATATAGTGCTGGCGGTTATATTTTCGTTCCTTTCATATAATATCAGATATCAGTGTGGATTAGTTGCTTTAGGAGTAATGATTTATTGTGTATTGGGAAATGGTATTTTACTAAAGAAATGGAACAAAAAGCAAATTATTTGTCTGCTTTCCTGTATTGGAATAATGGTCATATCTGCACTTTCTAATGAGATATATGTCAATAATACAGATTGGAAAGAGTATGTTGATTTAAATTCTGAACGATCCCTTTATATGGATTTAGCGGTAATTAAATATGATGAAGATGAAGAGCTTTATAATTCAATCGGTTGGGATGAAGATATTTTTTATTTGACAACCCATTGGTGTTTTATGGACGATAGTGCAAGTCGTGAAAATTTTGCGATTTTGAACTTGGAAAATAAAAAGAGGATGGCAGATAATGTGGAATCTGTAGGGCAGAGGATATGGAAGTTTTTATCTGACATAGTAGAGTTTACACGAACATTGAAGTGGCAAATAGCAATATTAGTAGGGTGGCTGTTATGGATTTTAGCAGACTTATTATATTCGATTCATAGTAAGGAGCCGGAAAATATAAGGAGATTGATCTATTCAATAGGATTTTATGGGATTGCAGCGGCACTAATTATGTATCTTATATTTTTTGGAAGGTATAATAGCAGAACGGTAATTATGATTTTATCAAGTTGCATGATTCCTGGTTTCATATTATCTTCTATAAACCTGAAAAATATTTATAAAAAGCAAAAAATGCTTAGTATTATGCTGTCTTTTGGATTGATTATATTAGTGGCGGGTGGATTATGTAAGCAGAAGTGGAGGACTATATACACATATGATACGTGGGATAGCGTTTATGATTATGTATTAAAGCATAAAGATTGTATTTATATTGGAGATGGATCGATGATTTTGCCCGCTGATTTGTTTAAAACGTTTACGGCTGAGGAACAACCAACTAATTATTCTTTTTGGGGTGGATGGTTAGCAGATTCACCAATGGCTGCAAATTTTCTGGAGACAAACGAATTACAGGATTTGACATTAGAAGATATGCTTGATGATAATAAGTTTTTTATTGGGGATGCAGTATATGTGGATTATTTGCTATCATATTATAATAAAAGATATGATAATGTTGAAGCAGAAATATATTATGAAACAGATCAATTTGCGGTATATGGATTTCGCTTTTGTGATAATTAATGGTGGGTATAATGAAGAATAATAAAATTTGTGTTCTCTTTTTTTTACATGTATTATTAGCGGTATATTCATTAAGTGGAATATGCGGAAAATTAGCTGCAACATTTGAAGTAATGAGTTTTGGATTTATTTTATGCTATGCTGGATTGCTTTTTATTTATGGAATATATGCGTTATGCTGGCAGCAGATAATCAAGAGACTTTCTCTCACAGTTGCTTTTGCAAATAAGGCTATTACGGTGGTCTGGGGAATTATTTGGGGATATTTATTTTTTGATGAAGCGATTACATTGCAAAAACTTATTGGTGCAGTTATGGTAATGACAGGGATTGTGATATATGCAGCGACTGGTGATGATTTAAAGGAAAATAAAGGAGGCACGGCACAGTGACAAAGAGATTCTTAGTATATGCTTCTCTTATGATATTCGGGACATTTATAAGTTCAGTTGCGCAAGTGATGCTGAAAAAAGCGGCAATGAAAGAGTATTCTTCTCATGTTCGGGAATATTTTAATCCAACAGTTATTATAGCATATATTATTTTTTTTGGAGCCTCTTTTTTGGGTGTACTTGCTTATAAAGTGGTACCATTATCGATGGGGGCGATTTTGGAAGCAACGAGTTATATTTATGTGACAGTTTTTGGGGCGACAATTTTCAAGGAGACGATAACGAAGAAGAGGATAATAGCATTGGTTATAATATTAGCAGGTATTGTGATTTATGCGTTGGGATAGATATAATGAGAAATTTTGAAATGAGTGGTTTGAAGATTATAGGAATGTATGAAAAAATAAATTGCAAGGTAAAAGATAAGATTGGTTGGGAACTTACAGAGGTTATCTTTTTATTGGGGTGCTTTTTCTCTGCAATTATGATGGTAATAAGGGCTTTTTTTGGTACAGAGTTTACTGATGAGGCCTATACTGTGTCAGATGCGTTGGCAGTTATGCATGGCAATATCCCATATACCTATAATAGTATAATTGCGGTGGGAATGTCCTTTGTTCCTATTATTTTTTATAAAATATATGAGTTTTTTATTCCTGATTTAGAAGGAATCTTTCTGTATTCAAGGCTTACATTCATACTATTCAGATTCTGCATAATTATTGGTATATATCATTTACTTAAGAAAGAATTGGTCAGAAAATGGCGATTGCTTGTAGCGGGTATATTAATTCCGTTTGTGGGTGCGTTTTCAGGGGCAGTTATTCCCAACTGGGGCTATAACGCAACTTCTGTATATGTAACACTTTTGGTGGTATTTTTGCTATATACCACTTTACAGGAACATACGAGTGAGAGGAAACATTATTTTAAATTGATGATAGGCGGTTTCTTGACTGCAGTGGCGGTTTTTGCACATTCAGGTTATGCTATTGCTGTTTTTGTTTTTATATTTTTAATATATTCAAATGCGCGAAAAGGGGAGAAGATTAAATCCGTTTCATTTTATTGTATAGGTGGGATCTTAGAAATATTTGCCGTGTTAATTCCTATTATAATACAATCAGGATTAAATAAATTTATTTATGGTGTAGAGACAATGCTGTCCGGAAGCCCTGAAGGGTATATTCAGAGTACAGTATATGATCGTGTAGAAGATGTGATATGGTGTATAAAACCAGGTTGGATTCTGTTAGTATGCAGTACTATATTTATATATTGTGTAGGCAAAATATTTATTCGTGCGGGTGAAAAAAAACTTTCAAGCAGGGAATATTGGTTACTTGCAGTCGGCTGCGGCATTATAATAAGCATAATACTTGCCCCAATGGTAGATCGTGACTTTTTTACTTTTATGGGAAGTATATGTATGTGCGCATTTCTTTTGTTACTTCCGATATATAATAAATGGTCATCTTTGGCATGGTATTTGGGTATTTATAATGTCATTTTTATCATAGTGATGACGATCAGTACCTTAACTGGAGATAGATTTTATTATTGTATTCCGATATTGATTCCAATTCTTATTCTTTTATTTAAGGAAGAATCAGAACTATTTAAGTATGTTGCGGCTGCGATAGCGATTATAGCTATAATCTTTCAAGGATATAATGATTACAAAGATGTATACAGAGATAATGCAATTACTCAGCTTACGGCAAAAGTGGAGTCAGGGGTATATAGAGGAATATACACAACTCCCGACAGAGCAAAGAATTTAGTAGAGTTGGAACATTATTTGGACGAAAATATTCGGGAAGATGAATCTGTTTCATTTCGGGATAATGCCCCGGTAGCATACTTGATGAGGAATACAAATATCTGTGATGTACGGACATGGGATGCAATGCAGTGGTCTTATGGATGTGATGATCCGATTGTTATGTACAGGTATTATAAGAATAAAGAGCAGATACCAGATGTTATTGCATATATAGATTTTGGACGGGATGATTCGATGAGTATTGAGAATTCATCCGATGTATTTCAATACAACGATTTTGTAAATAAATTCTATTATTTAGATAAAAATGATTTTAAGAACAATACATTTCGGGTTCTGATTTATCGTAATAATGGAACGTTCGATGGAGACTTTGACAGATTGATAGAGTCGACAAGCAATTCAAAATATTGAAGAAGGTGGCTGAGCGATGTCGTTTACGGGTTTGACGTTTATACTGGTATTTTTGCCGATTACATTGCTGATGTATTATATTGCAGGGGCTAAAATTAAGCCATGGGTTCTTTTGTGTGCCAATTTATTCTTTTATGCATTAGGGCAAATGAATTTTATGATGATTTTATGCTTGCTGACAGTCGTTAATACATATATAGTATGGTATTTAGGGCGTAACGATTCTAAAATGGTCAGATGTCTGTTGCTGGCTATGGGAGTTGTAGGTAATATTTCCCTTTTGGGGTATTATAAATTTAGTGATAATCGGTTATTACCTTTGGGATTGTCTTTTTATGCTTTTAAAGCGGTGAGTGTGATTGTAGATAGTTATAAAGGTAAGGTGACGGCGAAGACTCCTCTTGATATTATGAATTATCTGATATTTTTTGGACAGATTCAGTCAGGGCCAATTTCAAGATTTGGAGTTGAAGAATCCTGGAATGTGAAGAGGGAGGGGTTAAATTTAAAGCGCATGTCTCAAGGTGTGCAATATTTTTTGGTGGGTTTTTCCAAGAAGATATTGATTGCAGATGTGCTTGTGAAAGTTACAGATGAAGTCTTTGCCAGTCAAAATTTATCCATACCTTATACATGGTTAGGTGCCATATGTTTTAGTTTACAGTTATATTATGATTTTTCAGGGTATTCCGATATGGCGATAGGAGTCAGTAATATGTTTGGAATATCATGTAAAGAAAATTTTCATTACCCCTATGCGACAGCTTCGATTGGTGAATTTTGGAGAAGATGGCATATTTCTTTAGGCGAATGGTTTAGAGATTATGTGTATATACCTCTTGGCGGGTCAAGAGGAAAACTTTGGCGAACAATTTTGAATCTGGGAATTGTATGGTTGCTTACTGGTATATGGCATGGAAATACAGGCGGATTCCTTTTGTGGGGCTTGGTGTATTTTATATTGATTGCATTGGAAAAAGTGACCGGTTATCCCCAAAATTTCAGATTAAAAGCCAGCAAAATCATATACAGAATTTTTTCATTGATAATGATAAATTTCCTTTGGGTGGTATTTTACTTTGGGCACATAACGTCATCGCTTAATTTTATCAAAGGGATGCTGATACCGTCTAAGTATAATATCAGTATAGGCAGGGCGAGTTTTTTGTTTAACGAATATAGAGTATTCATATTAGCAGCGGTGGTGTTTGCAACACCTATAGTTCCGTCTGTTATGAAGCTGTGTCAGAAATATAAAGAAACAGAGATTTGCTCTAATATTATTTATGGAGTTGTGGTGGCGGGATTATTTATTCTTTCTTTGTCTATGATAGTGAGCGGAGAGTCTAATCCCTTCCTGTACATCGGATTTTAGAGAGAGGCGAATAGGATGGAGAAAGATATTGTATTTATCCGTAATATGATCTTGACGGTGGCATTTGCTGTTTTTTTAGGCTATAATGCACATAATACAGAAGCCCTGCATAATCTTGCAGACATCGTTGATGTGGTTTTTCCCACGAAAAAAAGCGTAGAAGCAGAGGAAAATTATGCCGATGTAACTAAAACGCAGAAAAATAAGGGAAAAATATTAGCGGACTGTTTGAATGATGTTTCCGAAAATATCAATGATTTATTGCCATACCAGGAGAAGCTTGTCAATCTGAGCGGGGCCTTGATGCGGGTTAATGGTGTTAAAGATTATTATAATCCAGAATATGGAATTAACGTTACTACGAGTAATTATGTTATTAGTCAGGTGGAGCAGACATCTACAGATTATGAAGTATCTCAGATGATACAATTAACGAATTATTTGGATGAGCATGGCATCAGACTTCTCTATGTAAACGAACCTGCTAAGTATATTGATGATGATATATTCAGAAATGAATTTAGCGCAGAGTCTTATTTAAATAGAAATGCGGATTTGTTTTTGAAAAGGCTGAGTGAGGCACAGATAGAATATATTGATTTACGTGAAAATATCAGGGAAGAGGGACTGGATTGTCATGATCTTTTCTATAGAGCAGATCATCATTGGACAGTACCTACCTCCAAGTGGGCGGCTGAGATTATTGCCGAGAAGCTTAATGATGATTATGGCTATGATATTGATTTAAATTTATATGCAGACGAAAACTTTAATTATGTGGAATATGAAAACTGTTGGCTTGGAGAACAGGGGAGAAAGCTTGCAGAAAGTTATATAGGAATGGAAAATTTCACACTTATAGTTCCAACGTATGACACCAGTTTTTCCCGCAATATAAATGGAGAGTATACAGAAGGTGATTTTAATATTTTCATAGATTATTCTGTGTATTCAGATTCTTATGATATGGATTGGGAATTTCAGCCGGCTAAATTAAAGGGATGGCATTATAGTTACAATGGAGATGGATATATTCAGAATAATAATGCTGATTTTGGTAATGTGCTTATTTTTGGTGATTCTTATGAGAGAACGTTAATACCGTTTATGTCGCTTGGTATTCGGAACATCTATAAAATAGAGCCGAGATATATGAACAGTACAGATATACAGGCAATCATAGAATCCGGTGATTATGATACGGTGATTATAACATATGCTCAGTTTATGATAGGAGCACATGATAATCCAGATAATTCAAATTACGGGATGTTTACTTTTTTTGAGGATAGCGTTGGTAATTGATATTTAGAAGCTTTAAATAATAGTATTGTATTTTTAATCAAATGCATTTTATATAATTCTAGTTTTGATTGGATGGGAGGCTAAAAGTTGATTAGTTTTGTGATACCTTGTTATAAATCTGCTTTAACGATAAGACAGGTAGTGGCTGAAATTAAAGAAACTATGGGAATGGAAGAGTTTGAAATTATTTTGGTAAATGATGCATCACCGGATAACACTTTTGACGTTATTCGGGAATTATGTGTTACCAATGATAATATTATCGGTATAAACCTGAATGAAAATTTTGGACAGCATGCTGCACTTATGGCTGGGTTTCATCATGTGAATGGCGATATTATTGTCTGTTTAGATGATGATGGACAGACACCGGCTAATGAAGCAGGTAAGTTGATAGCGGCAATTAATCAAGGGCATGATGCGGTGTATGCCAGGTATGAAAAAAAGAAACACTCCAAATTCCGTAATTTTGGAAGCTATATAAATGAGCTGATGGCCCGGGTTTTACTGGAAAAACCCAAGGATTTATATTTATCCAGTTATTTCGCGGCGAAGAGATTTATTGTAGATGAGATGATCAAATATGATAATCCGTATCCATATGTAATCGGACTGCTTCTTAGGAGTACTAAGGATATTGTAAATGTAGATGTATGCCATAGGGAACGTGAGGTCGGGGAATCCGGATATACATTTGGTAAACTTATAATGCTTTGGCTGAATGGATTTACTGCTTTTAGTGTAAAACCATTACGTATTGCAACAGCGACAGGTTTTGTTGTAGCTGTTGCGGGGTTCGTATATGGAATTGTGACGATAATACGGAAGATTATGGGGTTAAATTATATTCTGGGATTCAGTGGTCTAATGTCTGTATTGCTCTTTTTGGGAGGACTGAATCTTATTATGTTAGGATTGATAGGTGAATATATTGGACGGATATATATATCCTTAAATAAATCACCACAGTTTATTATAAGGGAAGTTTTGAATGATGGTAAAGATAAGGGGTGAACTTTGATTTTTCTTATTAAGGGTTTTTATGTGTGATTTTTATTTGCGCTGGAAGGGCATTTGGAAAGTAAATGGATAGCAATATGAATCATCCCCGACAGTGTAGATTTTAAAACGAAAGAATTCTATCCAATCTTTAGTTTTTCTAGATTTTTCTCGGTTTTCCGTACTCTCTGGCAGGCTGGAGGATTCTTGCTCCCTCCTGACATACCTGTATTAAAATTTATTAAAAAGCCGCTACGCTGCTTTCAAATCTTTTTGGGGCTTGTCATAGTATTCTTCCGGCGTAAGATAGCCGTTTGCTTTATGGAACCGCTTTCGGTTATAAAATACCCAGATGTACTCAAATACTGCAGATATGGCTCCTTCACGGATATGAAAATGTTGTTCGTTTAACCATTCCTGCTTGAGTTTGCCCCGGGAACTTTCCATCGGTGCATTATCCCAGCAGTTGCTTTTCCGACTTATGTTGCTGATAAGACCATTTCCCTGATAGTGTCAAGATTTTTTCGCAAATATAATTCCAGCCGTTTGGTATCCGGTAATCAGCCGGCTATGATATCTGATAATGGCTCATCCTCCGGTTTGGTGAGATGATCCATGTTCATGTACCGGCGGGTGCCCCATTGACTAGCCACTACATGACGTAATCTTGCGCATACCAGCATCAGGGCACTCTGCCCGTCTGGAAAGGCACCGATCGCCTTTGTCCGCCGTTTGATCTCACGGTT
Organism: Lachnospiraceae bacterium UBA7086; assembly: GCA_002492525.1. GTDB lineage: Bacteria > Bacillota > Clostridia > Lachnospirales > Lachnospiraceae > UBA3282. The sequence goes on from DKZA01000026.1 coordinate 93,238, forward strand.
AAGCCGTTCAATGGTGTTGTTTGTCCGTATCCGGCTCCAGTGCTGGGTGGGAAAGTCCATGTAGGTAAGGGTCTCCTCTATGCCGTCCTGCAGTTTTTTGGCCGCGGATGCGAGTTTCATTTCTTTCAGTTTTTCTATGACCTGTCCGGCTTTCTCATGGGCAGCCTCTTTATTCTCCTGGGCATGGATCGCTTTTAACATCATGGCAACTGTTTTCATTTTGTTGCGTGGTGTAACTGAGAAGATATTCCGGTAAAAATGGACCGTACAGCGCTGATACCGGGCATCCGGGAACACCTCAGGTATTGTTTCAAGCATACCAAGGTTCTTGTCTCCGATGATCAGCTGGATCCCCGAAAGTCCCCGCTCCTTAAGCCATACAAAGAAAGACCGCCAGCTTTCTTTATCTTCTTTCATGCCTTCCGCTGCACCGATGATCTCCCGGTATCCGTCACTGCTGACACCGATGGCAACAAGAATGGATACATTTCTGATCTCACCTCCCCAGCTGCGTTTCAGATAAACGCCGTCTACATAGACGTATGGATAGTCGCCGGACAGCGGGCGGGTACGCCACTGCTCGATATGTTCATAGGCCTTTTTGTTAAGGTTACTGATGGTGCCCGGAGACACTTTTGTACCCCACAGGGCCTGTGTGATATCCTCTACACGGCGCACGGATACCCCGGCCAGATACATCTCGATCAGGGCTTCTTCCACGGAAGATTCCCGGCGGCGGTAACGCTCAATGATAGCAGTTTCAAAAGGAACGCCTTTGGGTTTGGGCACTTTCAGTTCCACCTCTCCGGCAGTGGTCTGGAAATTCCTCTTATAATGGCCGGAACGGTAACCCTGACGGTCAGTGGATTGTTCGTATTTCTGGGCGTTTACCGGTTCATCAGCTTCTTTATCAAGAAGGGCGTTGAGGGTTTCTTCCACGCTGGAGCGGACAAGGTCTTTGAGATCGTGCTTTATTAAGTCTTCGTTTAGCTGTATAATGTTATCAGACATGGTTTATACCTCCTTTAGTAGGTTTTGTTGTGGTGACTTAATTCTACCAAACGGCTATAGACCATGTCTATTTTTATGAAATTAATTTGCGAAATTTATTATACGTCATCTGTTCCCTGGCTAATGCCTGATAATCCAGTGAACAGTACTGACATCCTTTGTCCGAATGGAGTATGTATCCCTGCGTGGTCTTTGTGTGCTGGATGGCATCTTGGAGCGCTGCTATTACAAGTTCTTTTGTCATACGTCCACCCATGGATACATCAACGATTTTATCTCCGCATAGGTTCAGTACTCCTGCAAGATAAAGCCAGCCTTCATCTGTCGGGATATAGGTGATGTCACCGAATATTTTCTGTATCGGTCTGCTAGCTTTAAAATCCCTGTTCAGGATATTTTCTGCTACCAGCAGGGAATGTTTTGAGTTTGTTGTTGCTCTGTATTTTCTGCAGCTTTTAGGCTGGATACTATTCTTTTGCATGATCCATTCTATCCTTTTATGTTTGAATGGTTTAGCCGATTTTTGGTTTATCTCATGAGTGATTTTTTTGTTGCCATAGGTGCCACGGGATGATTCATAAAGCTGGAGTATCTGTTCCAAAAGAGATTCGTTTTCCAGGTCACGGATGCGCTTTTTCAAAGCCCTCAGCTAAGCATCTTCCTGATGAAGGTTGCCGCTGCCAACAAAAGGCTCTGCGGGATGCTCCTTAAAACGTGACAGCCGTATGTAGAGGGTATTTACATTAATGCGGAGTTTTCTTGCAACCTGTGTTGCTGGTATTTCTGACTGAACACGTTTACATGCCTCTTCCCTGAATTCGATACTGTAGGTCTGTGCCATAATCTTTCCTCTTGATTCTGTTGGATAGATTATACCATTCGTTTTATGTGTCTATCAAATGGGGTATGAGGTAGACTGTATTATCATGGTCGAAAGCGAAATGTCTGCAAAACGGGTAATGAGAAATATATCTCGTTTCATTGAAGAAAAACTAGAAATTAAGGTCAATATAACCAAAAGCAAAGTAGATAGACCAAATGGGCTTAAATACCTTGGATTCGGATTCTATTTTGATTCAAGGGCGCACCAATACAAGGCTAAACCACATGCAAAATCAGTTGCGAAGTTTAAGAAAAGAATGAGAGAACTCATTCGCCGTAGTTGGGGGGAGCAACAGCGAAAAGAATGAGAAACTTATTCAACCTATTAGAGGATGGATTAACTACTTCAAGATAGGAAGTATGAAAACTCTCTGTAGAGAACTTGACGGAAACATCAGATACAGATTACACATGTGCATTTAGAAACACTGGAAAACTCCACAAAGCAGGGCAAAGAAGCTTATAAAGCTTGGGTACCTAAATGGGTAGCATGGCGTATAGCTTATGCGAGGGTATGTCGAGCATCAGATGTAAGCTAGGCAATAAGCAATAGAAGACTAGCCTCATTTGGATTAGTCTCAATGATAGATTACTACACCAAAAGGTGTGTTACTTGTTAAGTTAATTGAACCGCCGTGTACCGTATAGAAAATCAAATAATGGAACGATTGACAAAATATATAATCACATGATAAAATTAGTCGAATTATAAAAGTAGACAAAATACCTTAATTATTTTAAAATTATGACACTAAATAATGCTAATTTCATGTAACAAATGATGGAGGATTCGGTCATGGCAAACAGAGACGGTATTATTACAAAAGAAGAATTAAACCTGATTCTGTTATTGGATAATTCCTATTCTATGGTAAATGGAAGAATTGCCCAACTTAACAGCGCAATTCCAACTTTAAAAAATAGCCTGATGAAGGTTGCCAACGATGAATGCGTTGATTTAAAGGTCAGAATTATTGCCTTTAGCGATGAAGCTGTATGGAAAATTGGTACAATTGAGCAAGGTGAAGATATTACCTCGGTTGTCTGGCGGGATCTAGATGTTGTCGGAGGGACGAGTACCCCTAAAGCCATCAGAGAGGCTAATAAAGCACTGCATAAAAGATATTTGGGCGCACATGCGCTTAGGCCGGTCGTGATTTTAGTTACTGATGGCAATTGCAACTTGAATGAACATGACGACTATCTGGAAGCTATAGAGGAAATGAAGAAAAGTCTTGCCGGAAATACCGGTAAAGAAAAAGTAACGAGAATTGCTATCGGGGTTGAAGGATATAATCGAAACGAACTCGAGGAATTTGCTTCAGTCGGTATCATTTCTGACCAGCAACAGCCACTGATTTTTGAAGTGGATAAAGCTACCGATTTAGGTAGAGTAATTAATTGGGTTACCGTAACCTCGATGGTTTCCAGTATTATGGATGATGATGACGATATTATTGATTTGGGAGATCCAGATTGGGGAGATGATGATGACGATATTTTATAATATCGTATAATAATTGTCACAAATTAATATTATGGGGGCATCATTTTCGATGTCCCCTATTTAGTAAAAAAAGAAAGGAAATATTATGTCCTTTAATCGTTCGAATTATGAAGATTTCAACTCTGTTACCACTAAAATAGGATGCCAGGCATATTTTGCAAGAAAACGAGGAAAAGGGCACATAGAAAGCGGAACAATATGTCAGGATTATTGTCTGGTCGAAACCATAAATGATAATGTTTTGGTCATTGCAGTGGCAGATGGACATGGCGGGGACGCATACGTTAAAAGTGATATTGGTGCGAGGATTGCATGTGAAACAATAATTCAATGTGTTAAAAACATCTTCAATGGAATTTCTTCCCATATAACGAGTGATACATGGGTTCAAATATTTAAAAATAGTGATTTTAAGTCAAAATATATAAATTTATGGAAAAGTGCTGTGATAAAAGACTATAACTCTAGTAGCGAAAACGAACCTGAACCCTCCGAATCAAATATTATTAAAAAATATGGTACGACAATACTATTTGCAATTGTAACAAATAGCTATTATGTATTGGGACAATTAGGAGATGGTGCTATTCTAATGTTTAATAATGACGGACAATGTCAATTATTTAAGCGCCACCCCCCAAAAACAAGTTCCCAAACAAGTTCTTTGGCCTCCGGCAGGGCCGAATATGCCTTTATGGTTGATTTTTTCCGCAGGGAATTGTTCGGTAATCTTTTGCTTTCAACCGACGGTATTTACGACAAACTAGATATGGAAAATTCATTTTTAACATATGCAACCTCACTTTTAAATAAGGTTCAAAAAAATCAACCAATAAATAACCCATTTGAGATTGACGGGATAGATATATCAGAAATTTCAAAAGATGACTGTACAATTGCGTTAATGATATCAGATATACCTACACCGAAATATGAATTAAAAATGCCGCCCTGGTGTGAATGTAGAAATATAGAATTTGTTCGAGTTTACAATGGCCTTGAGATATATCGGACATACGATGAGGAAGATATTCTGGAAGTTCATGTAGTTGACGGAGAAAACATATTAAGAGCTTTGGATTTAAAAAACTGTCTGATACCGGTTCCTAAGGGAAGTAGAAGCATGCCCTCAAATAAAAGAATGTATTCATTTGCACTCCCAAAAGGCATCATAAGATTACAAAAATTAATAGAATACGGTGAACATCTGGAAAAGCGATACTGGTTTAATGATATGGAATATGTACAGGAGGAGAATACTTATGATGAAAATAATTTGTACTCAAATGAGTTTTGGATGGATATATATGAGAAAATAATGCTCATAGAAAAGGAGTTTGAGATAATAAAAATTTATCCACTCCCGGCTATGTTTGATACAGCATATATTACTGTCGATAGAAAAATATTTCTCTTTCCCGATACACTAATACGGCAGGAATTCAGCAAAGAAAAATTATCATTAGCATTTAAAAGTTTTTATGATCACTTTAGTATTATGGGAAAGTTAAGTTGCGGTAAAATATCGATTCCATTATTTCGGTGTCCAGTACAAGGCCAAAACATTAAAGCGTTACATACTATTGACGCCAATTCATCTTTATGCAGGGTTATCTATAATAAAGAAAAGGACGTGTACGGTCTCTTTAATTTGTCAGGAAAAGTTTGGAATGTCGATGATGGGAAGGGAAAACCAATTGCCCCACAAGGCGTTTTAAGATTAAGAAAAAATCAAAGTTTTGCAATCAAAAATACCGAATCAGCTTTTGCTGCTGGTGCGGAAACAATGGATGGATTTGCAATATATACAGTTGAGTTATTTTAGGAGATTATAGTTATGAAAAAAGGCGATGTCAAAATAGGCAAAAACAACGAAACATATATTTTGCAAAAACAAATTGGTCGTGGCGGTGCAAATAGCGAACCAAAACGGTC
>DKZA01000020.1:0-5160 GCA_002492525.1 Lachnospiraceae bacterium UBA7086
TACACCGTACCGATACTGAAATGCAGGAGCAATGCCGGGATTGCGGCACGCACCCATTTGTTTTGACAGTTTTTCATGATAACTACTATCCTTTCGTAATAATAAAGTGTAAAATCGCATGTAACTTTAATCATTTTATTACAAAACCAAAGGAATTTCAAGATACATTCCTATTACATACAGCAACCATTCTTTTAATCGTTATTTTCAATCCCTTCAAACATCCGGTTGATAGTCCCGAATGACTTCCAACGAGGGTAATGCATTGCCCTCGTAGTCAAATAATGCCTGATTTGCCCACTCATTGCCGCCGGGGCCTTCTTCCTCAATATACTGCAATGCTTCTTTCGATGCCCATCCTGAACCTGCCACTGGAATCCAGGCCGGCTCCCAGTAGAAAAATCCTCTGCCTTTGTGGTCCGGCACCTGCTCTATCACCCGGAATAAAGCTTTCATGAAATCCCGCTGTCCTTCTCTGCTCATGGGAAAAGCCGCCTTCTCTACAAGCGCCGGTTTGGTGGCATAACCCTTTCGCTCCTGCGGCCCCAGTTTCTCATACGCCGCATAATCTTCCATCGTAAAACCCATGGACACCTCGACCACCATAAGTTCCTTACCATATCGGACTGCCAGATCGTTCATGTTACTCTGCAGATCTTCCAGAGATCCGTGCCAAAAAGGATAATAAGACAGACCAATGATCTGAAAATCTCCTCCCTGCTCAAGATAATGATCAAACCAATCCCTGTACATGGCATTGTTTCCCCCATTATCCAGATGCAGTATGATCGGGATTTCTCTATTTACCTCTCGTACACCGCGGATTCCCGCCTTGATAAAACGGGTCAGATTATCATATGCCGGCAGTTTCCCCCATGGCCATAACATGCCGTTAGTCAGTTCGTTTCCCACCTGAATCAAGGTAGGAAATGCCCCTGCCTCCCGCATTGCAAGCAAAGTATCCCTCGTATAAGTAAACACAGCTTCTTCCAGCCGTCCAGCTTCCATTCCTCTCCAGGCCTTAGGCACACGCTGTTTGCCGGGATCCGCCCAGAAATCACTGTACTGAATATCCAAAAGCACTCCCATACCATGAGAAAGCCCCCTGCGTGATAATTCGATCGTCGTAGACAAATCATTCGTGCCCGCCCCATAGGGTATTCCTTCTTCTGAATAAGGATCATTCCACAGTCTGAGTCTTATGGCATTGAATCCATAGTCTTTTAAAATAACAAAGATATCTTTCTCGACACCATGATCATAAAACCTGCCGCCAAGGCTCTCCACTTCTTTGATCGTGGAAATATCTGCTCCCTTTATATATTGCATAACACACGTTTCCTTTCAGGGCTTTGAGGGTAAGAACAGTGCTTAAATGCCTTTTTCTTTCCTCCTCTTTGTTCAGTCAAAATCAAACTTGGTAAATCTCTTCATGGCATCCTTATATCGGAACCGCACCAGTTCATTTTTCTCAAGCACATCCTCTTCCGTTCCCACATACTGACAGCGGATACAATAAAATTCCTTCTTATCTTTGTCATAAAACATATCAATATCCAAATCCCTCATAAAACAGGAAGGACACCTGTAATTTAATTTGCCTTTGCCAGATTGAGCCATGTCGCAAATACCTCCTTATCCTTTAAACTGGTGGTGTAACCTAATGTAAACATGGGTGAGAACGCATATCCTTCTCTGATATACCCCACGGCCTCTTTTTTCTCACAACTGATAGATACTCTCGTTTCAATCTCCGGAATCACAGCCACAGCCTCTGTGGCACCCATGATCTGCTCCTCACGGCACTTATAGGCATAATCTATCTTCTTCATCTCACTGCCATCAGTAATCGACAACTTCACGTTCGTCATATCTTCCGAATACTCCGTAGTCCCATAGCAGGCCACCATATATTCATTAATCCCCACTTCTGCAGCCGGGTCGCTCATCTCAAGGATTATCCGTTCTATCTTGATATTGGAACTTCCCTCCTCAAAGTACATCTTGGTCTGCAACTTCACTGTCAGATTATTAAACTCAATGTCCACAGGATCCAGTGTCAGAATCCTGGTATTACCCTCCTGAGAAAAATGCGCTTTTGTCCTGCAAAGACATAAATCCACTTCTTCTCCTTTGTAGGTAAGTTTCGCACTTCTAACCGTACCTTCCCCTGCATAATGCGTAAAGTATCCCGCCCGATACTTTTCCTGAATCAGGAAAGGATAAGAAGCGTCTGTCACATGTTTGGTGCCAATTCCCACCGGCCATTCCAGTTTCGCCGCGTAAGGACGAAGATCCACGATGGCGCCGCCCTGATCCATATTTGCACAGACTCTCATATAAGGATCGCAATACCAGAATAACTGTTTCTCTGATCCATAGAGAATGTCCCTCCAAAGGGCACACTCCGGTTCTGTAAGCCTCCTGTGGGAGCGAAAATAATCTGCAAATTCCGCCATGGTCATATCATCCAGCTTACCTTCTTTTTTTAACTGTCCATAGTATGCCATACCATCCTCATAAGACTTCAAAAGAAGCTCATAAGGTGCCTCCCAGCGTCCCATCTTATTCATCCAGCCGGGCCCTACAAACACCATGTTGTAAGCATAACCATTGTTATATTTTGCCAGCGACCGGAACTGATCTATCAAATTATACAGATATGGATATTCCCAGGTCTTAGAATCATAACACATGCTACGTAATACATTCTGGGGATGAGTCCCAAAGTTTGACCCATTGCCGTCATAACAGGCAATCAAATCTCTCGACAGATGAGGAATGGCCACAATACCACTGTCCTCCGTCTCATTAGCCGCCGGCGCATGTACATTCTGCTTACTGGGAATCCAGGGCGCCCAGGGACCGCCATCCATAAACGTATACCAGGAGTTATTGCAAGTATGATAAGCCTTCGGACCTTCTTCCCAACAAGTTGCCACCGCGCATTTCACCATCGGATACTTCTCTTTGATATAATTCACCAGATCGGCATCCAAATAATAAGATCCTGTGGATTCCGGGTAAAATCCGAACCTGTCATAGAACTTACCAAACACATCATCCACAATCGACTTCTTATCCTCCATAGAAAACATCCAGATACAGAAATCCTTCGTTTTATATTTCTCTCGGAATTCCTCGCAGGGAAGTCCCAATAAAGATAATGCAATCTCGTCTCCATATTTCTCATGATCTTCTTTGGCAAGCAAAACCGCCTCATCATTAAATAATGAAGCGTATGTCATCTGAATGGTAGTTTTTAGGCCGTTCTTATGCGCAATCGCCTGCTGTGTCTTAAAGATATCCAAAGATTCTGTCAAAAGCTCCTTTCTTCCGATATCCTCCTCTTTGCCGTGTCCGGTCACCTTCTCAGCATACTCAGGTACCATCTCCGGCCGATGAATGATGTTGACAATAAACTTATCCATACTGCCCTGTCCTCCGATTTCTTCTTAAATTCCTGATTTGTTTCCCTTTGTTTTCTTAACATTATAAATCATATAATCGATGCGGTTTGTTTGGTGAATTTTACTTTGCGCAATCGGTTGTTCATTCTCAAATGATAACAAAATGCACAGATGATGTCAATGTATTTTTAAGAAAAAAGAGTCCATGTTGTAAAGCATGGACCCTTCTTTCTGTTACTTATTCCTGTTACTATTTAATTATCCATAAGATTTTCCTGTATCATAAACTGCTCTATGGATTTTGCCTTAGCTGCCGACAAAAGCCATCTTTTCATCGTTTCTTCCTCTTTTTCTGTCTTAATCCTCTGTACAAGGCTCTCTGGCAATCTTTCTCCTCCTTCTGTATTTTCCAGTAACTGAAGAATATCTTCCGCTTTTCCCTCAGCTTTACCCTCAGCTTTTCCCTCCGCTTTTCCTGCTTCTCGCCCCCGCGCTTCACCGATGGCAATCCCTTCATCCCTTACATACTCATCTTCATCCCAGCGGTCTCTCTTCGCCCTCCAATAATCATCATATATCCACCGCAATGTCCTTATCAGCCCCATATGTCTTACCACCTCTGCCACGTCTCTCAAAAACTGTTTCCTGACTTTTTCATAGTCAAACAGCTCTTTGAACGCATAGATATTCTGAAGATTGAAAACATTCTATTTAACGTACTGTTTTTATCTGTAAATTGTTATGCTTTGAGATTTATTATAAAGAGCCTAAGAATTTGTGTCAAGTACAACTTTTAACTTCATAAAGACTCTTATACCCCCTGAAACTTCCGTACATCTAATGATTGTAGAATGAGCAAAAACAGCGTATAGTAATATTATAAAGTTTAGGAAAAAGCAGCAGCTGTAGCGCAATGATTTTGCATCGCAATCCCATTACAGATTGCAAAATGGAGGACAGGAGGACATATGAAAATTACGATAATAGACGGCCAGGGCGGCCGGATTGGAAAGTCGATCATTGAACAAATCAAAAAGAAACATCCGGAGCTGGAATTATATGCCATTGGCACTAACAGCATCGCCACCTCCGCCATGCTCAAAGCGGGTGCAGATTATGGTGCCACCGGAGATAACGCAGTAATTGTTAATGCGTCAGACTCCGATCTGATTGTAGGGCCTATCGGTATTGTATTTGCTAATGCTCTTCTCGGTGAAATCACACCGGCAATTGCTGCCGCCATCGGCGCAAGCAGGGCCTTCAAAATCTTAATCCCCGTAAACCGCTGCAATCACTTTGTAGCAGGCTGCAAAGAAGCTCCCATGGGAGACTATATTCGTATTGCCATAGAAAAAATAGAGTCCATGCTGTAAGGCGTGGGCTCTGATTCTATTGGATTCCCGACAATTATTTTCTGCCATTTCCCATAAGATTTTCCTGTATCATAAACTGCTCTATGGATTTCGCCTTAGCTGCCGACAAAAGCCATCTTTTCAGCGTTTCTTCCTCTTTTTCCGTCTTAATCCTCTGTACAAGGCTCTCTGGCAATCTTTCTCCTCCTTCTGTATTTTCCAGTAAATGAAGAATATCTTCCGCTTTTCCCTCAGCTTTTCCCTCAGCTTTTCCGATGGCGATCCCTTCATCCCTTACATACTCATCTTCATCCCAGCGGTCTCTCTTCGCTCTCCAATAATCATCATATATCCACCGCAATGTCCTTATCAGCCCCATATGTCTTACCACCTCTGCC
>DKZA01000020.1:5448-46600 GCA_002492525.1 Lachnospiraceae bacterium UBA7086
TTACCACCTCTGCCACGTCTCTCATCCTCCCATTTCGCTCTGCTATCTGGTCGATTTCCTCCTGACTGGTCGCGTTAAATAACTGGATCCAGTCATCCACACTGCTCCCGGTCAGTTTCTTCCCCAACTCAATGATATGTATTTCCCACAAATCTGTCAGGTCCTTGCCCGCTTCGTCCCGCAGGCGGTAGATCTTGTGATATTCTGCTGTATCCGGAAACAATTCAAAATCCACAAGGCTGATACTGATACACCGACAGAGTTTTCTGTATTTTTCTCCGACCATCAGCTCATCTGTATACATCCTCGCCAGATAATACAGCTTCCTCTGTGTGTAATGTTTCTGCCTGTACACCTGCATCTCAATATCGATTCGGGTGTTGTCGTTAAGCACCATCGCAACATCCATAATCCCCTGTTTCTGCCTCCGGAATGTCCTTCTTAAAAAAGGATTTGCCATCCGCACCGACTTAATCTGCTCCAGAGGGATGTCCAGCACATCGCTCAAAAACTGTTTCCTGACCTTTTCATGGGCGAACAGTTCTTTGAAGGCATAGTCCGCCTTTAATGAAATCTTTTCCATGTTTCCTCCTGTTGTGCAGGAGAAAATGTCCTGGTCAGGTTCCCGTCAGCCTGAAACCATTTTTCTCAGAATCTCCTGCTTTTAAATGTAATTGGTTTGATTTAAAAGCATAGATTTTCTGAAGGTTAGAATGTTTGATTTGACATACTGTTTTAATCTAGAAATTGTTATGCTTTGAGATTTATTATAAAGAACGTAAGAATTTGTGTCAAGTTCATTTTGTTGACCCACGCATACACACTTCATATCCTAATAATGTCCGTTTCTGCACTTCCTCTTCATCCAACATGCGCAAAAGCAGTTCACAGGCCTTTGTACCCAGTTCCTCCACATCAAATCGTATCGATGTGACAGCCGGAAGCCTGTTCGCCAGCATGGAACTGTCATAGAAAGACACCACCTGCACCTGCTTGGGCACAGTAATCTGCCTCTGCTGTAAACTGTTCAGCACACAGCCACACAGATAATCATCCATGCTTACAATACATTCCACTTTCTCCGTCAGAAGTTTCTCCACAATCCTATCCACTTCCCGGCTGTCGTCAACATTTAAAAACACCTGTCTCGTCCCATCCCATGCTATCCTGCCGGCAAAAGCATCCTCGAATCCACGCAGCCGGTTCTTTGTGACAATATAATCCTCACTGCCGCCAATCAATGCCAGCTTCCTGATGCCCCTGTCCAGTAAACTGTCCGTCAATTCCCTGCAGGCACTGCGGTGGTCATTATCAATCTGTATTACCTGTGTATCATCGGTACTGCCAATCGCTACGAAAGGTACTGCGTTTGCTTTCAAATACTGCATGGGCGCATCTTCCGCCAGCGTTCTTGTCAGAATTGCGCCGTCAATCTTGCGGTTGGTCACCGCCCGTTCCAGCTGGGTAATCTGTCCGGCTGTCACCATGGAGATCAGCACATCATATCCCCTGGAAGAAGCCACTCTGCTGATTCCCATCATACATTTCTGGAAAAAAGGCAGTTCCACAATATGATAATCTCCCGGCAGCACCATGCCCAGATTAAAAGTCTTATTCTGTGCCAGCCCTTTGGCCACGACGTTGGGGCTGTAATGGCGCTCTTCTATATAATCCAGTACTCTTTTGCGCGTCTGCTCCCCAATCCTTCCCTTGCCGGAAATGGCTCTTGATACGGTAGTCTTGGACACTCCCAATTCCTGTGCGATATCGCCTATTGTCAGATTTCTTTCTTCCATGATTTCTCCGCCCGTTTCCTATGTTATATCTGTTTCATCCTCTATATTATTTCATACTTTATATCCGCCTATGTCTTTACGGCATCCTGCAAATATGATACAATGACCGCAAAGATTGCGCAATCGGTTGCACATCAATAGATTACCAGATATTGCACAGTTGCGCAAGCCGCAAATCCAAGAAAGGATACACCCTTATGAAACGAAATCAGCTTTTATTCGGCGCCGCCTACTATGATGAATATCTGCCTTATGACAGAATAAAAAAAGACATGGAAATGATGAAAAAAGCAGGCATGAATGTGATCCGCATTGCGGAATCCACCTGGAGTACCTGGGAACCCCAGGAAGGAATATTCGATTTTACACACCTGCACAGAATGTTGACATGCTCTCGGGAACACGGTATCCAGGTCATCGTAGGGACACCAACCTATGCCATCCCCACATGGCTTGCCCGCAAATGTCCGGATATCATTACGGAAACCCATGCCGGGCCCGGGCGCTACGGTCACAGGCAGAACATGGATATTGCCCATCCCGTCTACTTAAAGCATGCCGAGATCATCATCCGAAAGCTGATGGAAGAAGTATCCTCTTACGACCATGTGATCGGTTTTCAGTTGGATAATGAAACCAAATCCTACGATACCTGCTCCTCCTACGCCCAGGAAAAATTTATTGCCTATGTGCGGCATCTCTTTCAGGACAATCTGGATGCCCTCAACCGTGCCTGGGGCCTGGACTACTGGAGCAACCGCATCAATACCTGGGAGGATTTCCCGGATGTGCGTGGCACCATCAACGGCAGTCTGGGGGCGGAATACCAGAAATTCCAGAGAAAACTGGTAACAGATTTTCTGGCCTGGCAGAGTGCCATCGTAGCAGAATACCTAAAGCCCGGCCAGTTCATCACTCACAACTTTGACTATGACTGGCGCGGCTATTCCTTCGGGGTACAGCCGGAAGTGGATCAGTGGGAAGCCGCGAGGTCTCTCACAATTGCCGGATGTGACATCTATCATCCTTCCGCCCAGGATCTGACCGGTAAAGAAATCGCCTTCGGCGGCGCTATCGCCCGCTCTTTAAAAAAAGACAACTATCTGGTTCTGGAAACAGAAGCCCAGGGAAACCACGGCTGGCTCCCCTATCCGGGACAGCTCCGTCTGCAGGCTTTCAGCCACCTCGCCTGCGGTGCCAATGCCGTCATGTACTGGCACTGGCACTCCATCCATAATGCCATCGAATCCTACTGGAAAGGCGTTTTAAGCCACAATCTGCGGGAAAACGCCACCTACCGGGAAGCCTGCAGCATCGGAGAAGATTTTTGTAAATATGGAAATCGCCTTGTCAATCTGAAGAAACAATGCAGCGTTGCGATTCTCCTGGATAATGAGTCCCTGACGGCCCTTCAGTGGTTTGTGATTTCTAATAAAGTGACTTACAATGATGTCTTCCGTTTATTCTATGACACCTTCTACGAAATGAACATCGAGTGTGATATTCTCTCGGTGGATGATGTCAACTTATTTAGTCAATATAAGATATTGGTGACTCCTGTGCTCTACAGTGTTTCTGACAGCCTTGTCGAGCATTTAAAGCGCTATGTGGCGGATGGCGGCATCCTGTTGTCTACCTATAAGACGGCAGTTTCCGACAGGATGTTGAAAATTTACCACGATGACCAACCCCATGGGCTGACAGAAGTGTTTGGAATGACATATGATCAGTTTACTGATGCAGTCAATGTTGACCTAAAAGATTTGAATTTCCCGCTGACGGGTACTAATAGCAAACCCGCCGTCCATCACTGGATGGAACTGCTCGTTCCCCACACTGCACAGACACTTGCCAGATACGATCATCCTCACTGGAACGCCTATGCAGCCATCACCGGCAACCGTTATGGACGCGGATACGCCGTGTACCTTGGCTGTCATATCGACTCCGGCCTTCTCAAAGACCTCCTGCGGTTTGTCTGTACCAAAGCAGGGATGATACTGTCCAGGGAACAATACCCTGTTATCCTCAAACGGGGCATCAATGACCTGGGCAGAGAGATTATCTACTATTTCAATTATGGGGAAGAGGAACAGACAATCATCTATCACGGCGCTGACGCCAGAATCTTATTGCAGGGACACTCCGGCGCAGATCATAGTACTGTCCCTGCCGACACTTCCTCAGAAATGATACACGACGGGGACAGATTCCTATTATCATGCTGGGATTTCATTGTGTTAGAAACTGTGTGAATCCGGTCTTCTTCCTGTCAGTTCATACAGCTTTTCAAGACGTTCCGGACTCAGTAACCTGGGGCCGCCCAACTGTGTCGTCCGGTAAAGAAGTTCTGCATAGAACTCCACAGACTCCATTTTCATGTATGCCGAAAGCAGGTCTTTCGACCAGGTGAGAGCCCCATGACTCTCCAGAAGGACCGCCTCATATTCTGCCAGATATGGTTCAATGGAGTCTGGGATTTCCACCGTCGAGGGCGTCCCATAAGGGGCAAGCGGCACCCTGCCGAAATTCACAATCACCTCCGGCATAATAGGTTCTTCCAACCCCCTGCCCATAACGGCAAAACTGGTGGCAAAAATGGGATGGGCATGAACCACGGCACCCACATCTGGACGGTTCTGATACACACGCAGGTGCATCTTTACCTCGGAAGAAGGCACGGTTCCCGGATTATCTCCAATCACCTTACCACTAAGGTCTACTTTACACATCTGTTCCGGTTTCATAAATCCTTTGGATACGCCTGTGGGGGTACACAGAATCTCATTATCCCCCAGGCGTACTGATATATTGCCATCATTGGCTGCCACCATACGGCGCTCATACATTCTTCTTCCGATTTCGCAGATTAGTTGTCTGCTCTCCGCTTCATTTGGCATGTGATACTCCTTTTCATATCGGTAATATCCTTCCGGTATCTGCTCATGCAGTTGTCTTTTGCATGTTGTTTTCGACTATTCCGAGTATAACACATGCGTTCCGGGCCGGCAATCCTTTCTCCTACCGCAAAGAATCCGCCGGCTCATATTTATGAGGACTCGTGCACCATCCATCCTGATACAGAATTGTCATATACAGTGTTTCCTCTCCATTGGAAAGCTTCACATAGCACACATCATCTTTGAACTGATCTGTAATCTCAATCTTCTGATCATAATAATATACCCAGACTGTACCATCCTCCTCATATTCCACGACAGGACTATTCAACTGTTCCAATAACTCTTCTTCCGTCAATGGACGTTCTGTACCATCCTCCTCGATTGCAACGCCGCCTCCATGCTGTTCTTCCATGACGCCGTCTTTGGACTCATAGGACATATCGTAGGTACCGCTCTCGTCATACACAAAGGTCACATCTGTCTGATCTCCCTTAACCCAAAGCTGGATCGTCCTCTGAATCCCTCCTATATCCGCCGCATATGCAACACCGCTTCCACCCGTTATCAGAAGACAGATCGTAATAACTGCTGCCGCTGTTGCCCTGAATTTTGCTTTTCTGCTGATCATAGCCATCTTTTCCACCTCCAGAGTGATTTTGCAGGAGGAGCGCAGCACTGAAAACGCCTGTTTATATTTTTGTTTGTTAGTCATTTCCCCATTCCTCCTGCAATTTTTCTTTGAGCAGCAACCGCCCGCGCGACAGCCTTACCTTCACATTACTTTCTGAAAGTTTAAGAATATCCGCAATTTCATGAATATTATATTCTTCATAATAAAACAGATGAATGACAATACGATATTTCTCCGGAAGGTGCATTACCGTTTCAAACAGTTCTTCCGATTCCTCCGTCTCAAATTCCAGAGTCTCCATATAGTCTTCCAGAGAAATCTTGTTCTTCCTCCAGAAAGCAGTATTCATATTTTTGGCCTTATTGATTGCCACACGGATCAGCCATGCGCGAATATGCTGCTCGTTATCAAATTCCTTTTTTACCGAATAGTACTGAATGAAAGTATCCTGCACGACATCCTTGGCATCTTCTGCGTTCTTACACACATTAAACGCAATGATGTAGAGGTTGTCCCGGTATTTTTCAAACAGTTCCTGCACTGATTGTCTCATGAGTACTCCTCTTTTCAGTTATTTGAAAGCCTTTCACCAATAGTACAATTGAGACCGTAAAAAGGTTACAAAAAATCACTCCGTTTCCTGAAATTCATAGCAATCCGTTTCCGGATCATATCTTAAGATACGATTCGTTCCCCCAGGTATGACAATCGCATAAAACCCATCGGTCTTCTCATTCAGCACCGTAAATCTTTCATGTCCAGAAGGCATATTGGAATTATGATAGCGAAGCGTCTGACCTAAAACCTTCCTTACTCCTCCATCCTCCATCCCTACGTATATTTCCACACTGTGCCCTGCGCTTCCGCTATATAAAATTCCGTCAATGCACAACACATAATCCTCTATGCCATCATCATTAAAATCAAACACATGATAATCTACCTTCATCTCATACTCGGAACCACGTTCTTTTACAATCTGATCATTCTCCCACTTCAACTCATCTATCTCATCCCGAAACGGCGTGTTCTCATAATCATACCGGGGTGAGGTGCTGATATCATATGCTAAAATCTCATGCTCCTTCTCTATATCCTCAAATTCGGCAGCCGCCATCCAATACGCATAGGATGTGCTCTTCGGCACACTTTCTTCACTTATCCATCCCATCTGCGGAATCTCCTGACTAAGCTGTATGACAATTAACTTTGACTCCCTTCCATCTTTATCCTCAGAAATAAAGGAATATTGAAAAAGATCGTCCCTATACTGTATGTAATATACCCAATCCCCGTTAAAAGTCATAAAGCCCTGCTTGATTTCCTCTTCATAGGCATTTTGCATAATCTGCCTGAAATTCATACCGGCTCTGGCATCCATAAATCCCAGGTCTGACTCGGCTCCCGTGATAATGACCGCTATCGGCAGACTATACTCCTCAATCCGGCTGGTCGTACCATTGGTATATTGAAGGGTAATCCCATCGTAAAGATCAAATATCACACCGCTGAAAGGATTATTTAAAAAGCCGAAGGTCTCACAGTCTGCAAGATCCTCTATCCCTTCTATCCGCGCCAGTTCCCCCTGTCTGATATGAAAATATTTCTGCCAGACCTTTTCGGAGGATTCCTTCCTATTGCCCTGCTTTTCTATAAATCTTTGCAGATCATATTTCATCTGAAGGGAACCCGTCTCCTCTTCCAGACTGTCCAGTTTCGTGCTTTCCTTTACAATCCGGTTACCCGCATCAGGATCAATGCCCCACCTGTACCATTCTATACCATCCTCTGTATCTATCTCCTTGATCGACCCCTGTTTCCTGTCCAGTTCATTATCCATGTCTGCCAGAGCAGCCTTCTGTTCCTGCCAGATACCATAACTCATAACGCATCCTGCCACACAACCTGCCGTGAGCAGAAGCAATAAGATTTCTTTTACGCTTTTCATCCCAAATCCTCACTGTTTCCTGATCATTATCGGATTGTATTCCAATGGTTATCTGTGTGTCACATACAAAACCGTACAATCCACACAATGATCCACTGTCACATAATAATACTTATATCTTTCATCTTCATATTGCAGATAACGGAAATTTCCATCAGACAAACTCTTATTTTCCTTATAAAATGCCGGATACCTGTCCTTGATAGTCAACAGATTCATGCCCGCCCTGGCATCTTTATACCCAAAATCTATCAGAGGATTCTCAATCAGAACACCCTGGGGATAACTGTCCGGAGAACTGTCCTTCTCATACAGGTTCCATATTTGCTCTCCCACAGGCAACAGTTCGCCCCATTTTTCCATTTCCGAAAATTGTGCACCAAGTTCTTCCTCCCACTGTGTTTGCTCCAGCACTTCCTGCAGACTCTTTTTATCTATCTTAAAATATCTCTCCACATATTCATGACTTCCCTTCTCTTCATCCATATCCAGAATAACAGTATCCAGATAAAGCCGCTTATCGTACTCGGATTTTAACACTTCATACTGCCGCTCTCCCTCCTCCGTCTGACATCTGACATCATCATATTTATCCAGGAAATCTCCCTCACTCTTTATCATTTTGCGCGCATTTTCTGTTAATTGGCTGTTTTTGTCCTCCAACTTTACAAGATTGGCCCTCTTTTCCTTTTCCAGCAGTTGCATCTGCTCCTCCACATAACCTCCGATCTGTAACTGCTCTTTCTGTATTGCGATCTGTATATTCAATACCGTACACAACGTCAGACAACAAATATCCAAAACCATAATCCCCATCTTAACAGTATTTTCTTTCATCATGCGCCTCCCGTAAAATCTATTCTTTAATTATAAAAGAACAATGCATCATTTCTGCATCATTTATAAGGCTTTTCAAAAAAATAAGTCCCATCATGTGATGGGACTACGGTTCTTCAACATATATTTATTAAATCCTTCCAACTTCATTTATCATTATAATGTCCTTTACACTGGATAATAATGATGCTCTCATTCTTAACCATATAAACAAGCCTATCCTTTTCATTTATCCTTCGGCTCCATTCTCCTACATTGCTGTCTTTTAAGGGTTCTGGTTTGCCTTCACCGACAAAAGGATTGCGCTGTATTGCTTTTAGCAGACTGTTTATTTTCTTCAAAGTTTTTTTATCCTGCGCTTGCCAGTATAAGTATTCCTCCCACGCATCTTCCGCAAATGTGATTTTACTCAAGCTCCATAGCCTCCAGTTCCTCTAGCGTTTTTATAACCACCTGTCCATTTTTAACCTGTTGATTTGCTTTCTTTAACTGTTCCATATTAAAATCTGAATAAAAAGGATCCAATGGTGCTGCTATTTCAAAAGGAATCCGGCGATCCCTAAGAGCTTTCTTTGCATAAATCATGAAAAAAGTGGTAAGGTTCATCCCCATTTCACTACACATCTCGTCTAATTGTCTTTTCATTTCATCATCAAATCGAAGGCTTACAGTAGTCATATCAATCCCTCCTCCTTTTTCTTATCATAGCTCAAAAAGCAACAAAATGCAATAAATATCATTTATTTTCTTTTATTTTCATTCATTTTCTTTCAAATTATATTATCCCTCTTCAAAATTTATTATATGACTTTCAAAAAAAATTATGCCATTTACCAAAATCCCGCGCCCTCATTGCCTTTCATTTTCCGTCTTGATATGAGCAAGGGGATTCCACACTCCCCGCAGATAACAGATCAAAAACAGCACAAACAGAAACAGATTATGCGCGATCATACAGGCCCATGCCGATACCAGACCAAGTCCAAGCACCTGGGTGCAGAAAAAAGTTCCCGTAATACGCACCAGCCACATACCGATAATATTGTACACAAACGGCGCTTTGGTCTTACCCACTCCCAACATGAGTCCCTCAATGATAATAGAAAATCCGTAGAAAGGCTCAGAGACCGCCACCATCCGAAGCACTGTAGCACCTAGCGCGATCACCGCGTCCTGCCCCGAAAAAAGATGCATCAGCCAGGGCGCCGCCAAAAACAGACAGGTGCCCGACCCTATCATCAAAACAATTTCCAGGGGTACAAACATGGATGCCAGGCTCTTCATACGCTTTTCATCCTTAGCGCCATAGGCATTGCCGGCCAGCGTGGCCGCCGCCGTCTGCATCCCGTATCCTGGAATATAAAAAGCCGATTCCACCGTATTGGCAATGATGTGGGCGGCTGTGGATACTTCTCCAAGCGAATTGATCATGGCCGCAAATGCCACATACCCCAGGCAGGTGCCAAAGCGCTGTAACATATTAGGCCGCGCCACCCGTAGGCAAGGTCTTAAAATCTGCATATCAGGCGCAAAATTCTGCCCCTTGGGAGAAATGGCCGGATGCCGCCAGAGCACACAGGTAATACAGATTCCGCCTATCGTAAAAGCAATCGCACTGGCAATGGCGGCGCCAATCACCCCAAGCCCCGCTCCCCACATAGTAAACCGCAGGGAAAACAGCTCCATGGTACGTACAGGATAGATCATCAGGAAATTGAGCGTCACATTGATCAGATTCACCAGCACACCAATCTTCATAGGCGACTTGGTATCCCCCGCCGCCCGCAGCACCGTACCAAAAATAATACTGGCAGTCCTGGGCAGCATCGGCAGATAGAGAATCAGGAAATACTGGGAAGCCATTCTGCGGATGCCCGGCTCCACCTGCATCCAGACCGGCACCATACCGCTTAAGGATACTGTCAGGACTGTAAAGAAAATTCCCAGCACACACGTAAGCAGAACCGCCTGCCCTGCTGCGCGTTTTGCGGCACTCTGATCGTCAGCTCCATATGCTTTTGCTATGTAAGAAAGAAATCCTACGCCCACCGCAGAGATTGTACTGCCAATGAGCCAGTTGACGGTTCCCGTGGAGCCCACCGCCGCTGTGGCCTGCGTCCCCAATGATCCGACCATTGCCGTATCAATATACTGAACGGCCGTCTGCATCAGCTGTTCTAACATCGTAGGCCACGCCAGGGCGAGAATCGTAAATAACATCCCGCGGTCAAATGTCTTATGTGTGGTTGTTCTGGTCATTTTCCTCTTTATCCTTTTTATCTATAATACATTCTGGTTTGCTTATAAATATCTCATGAAACTATAAAACACGGGAATCTGCCACCCATGTTTTATCATTATGTTTCATATGGAATTCTGAAATAATCAAGAAATGTTTTATATTTATCCTGCGCCGCCAGACAGGTATCCCTCAGATATCCTTTTTCATCGTTCCATTCCTTAATGCCACGATAATAAAACATTTTCAAGTCATCCTGGATAATAAATGGGACAATCTTATGTTTCAAACATTCCTTAAACATAATCAATCTTCCCACACGGCCGTTTCCGTCTTGAAAAGGATGGATTTTTTCAAACTTAACATGAAATCCCAGAATATCTTCCAGAGTCTTTTCCTCTTTGGCATTATATTCGGATAATAAAATTTTCATTTCACCCGCAACATCTTCCGGAAGTGTGGTATTCATACCGCCCACTTCATTCGGCACTGTCTTATAATCCCCCACCGCAAACCAGTCTTTTCGCGCATCACTGGTTCCTGTTTTTAAAGTCAAATGCAGTTTTTTAATAAATTCTTCGGATAATGTTTCCTTCGCATCATCAATAATCATATCAATACAGCGAAAATGGTTAGCTGTCTCAATCACATCGTCCACGTTCAAGGCTTCATTTCCCAAACCAATCGTATTCGTTTCAAAAATATATCTTGTCTGATCAAAGGACAGGCGGCTGCCTTCCATATGATTAGAGTTATATGTCAGATCTATCTGCGTTTTATGATAGATACCGCCAGCGTATTTGTTTGCCTTTTCATCCCGTAAAACATCTAAAAGGTACTGCATCTGACATCCTCCATTAACTTTTGACCAGTTTATGATTCCATCCTATATATAGGCTGTCTCTATTTTTTATTGTAACATACAACACATCTTTTTCAATTCTTTTTGGAAAGGGAAACCCTACCAGACCAGATTCCCTTCTTCCCTGATCCGCTCTATCGTCTCACTCTCTGTTGTGATATTATCCCTGCTCTGCGGCTGCAATTCCTATGATGGCATAAGCACTATAGTAAGAATACCTGCATCTCTTATCCATTTCTTACGCTCTTTCATACCTATTCCTTCCTCATGGCATCTCGTCTCCACTTTCGACTTCAATAAATTCATATCCGCTCTGGATTGCCAGTTCTTCCGCCCTACTGCCTTTCTGTCCGTATACTGTGATGGGGACATCCCGATATTTCTCCCTAAGAGAAAAAATCTCGTCATCCACCTCCGCTGCCCCTGCCGGTATATAAATCCGCTCCAGATTCCCGGCATACGCCAGACTCCCATGAATCCTGACTGTGCTTTCCGGAAACTGTATGCGTTTTATCTGTGTATCAGCATAACCGCATCCAATCTCCCGAATCCCTTCCTCATAAACAACCTCCGTCAGGTTTTCGCACCAATCAAATACATTCTCTCCTACTTTCTCCACTGTTCCCGGTATGATAATCCGACGTAAATCCCCACACCCGGCAAAGGCATTATCATATATCCGTCGTACAGAATATGGAATACGGATTGTTTCCAATCCTTCAATATTAGAAAGCGCTCCGGGACCAATAATCTCTGCCCCCTCTGACAACACAAGTTCCAGCACTTTCCCATATCTGAGAAATCCAATCGGGATATACTTTACTCCTCCGGGAATCTCTATCTGCTCTACCCTGATACCTTCCAGACTTTCCCCTCTAATCTCCATCAATGTATCAGGAAGAACAATCTCTTTATACTCTATTTGTCTGGAAACATCATCTATCAGAAACCTCGGCCCTTCTTCATCGGCCAATCTTGTCACACCATAGGGAATATTGAGCACCGGATCCGTATTTCCATTGATTGCCATCAGACAATCCCCCCTGATTTGGAACAGTTCGTCCCTCTCCTCCTGCCATAGCGTTCCTTCAAAAGCGCTCGAATCAATATCTGCATACTGTGGCAGGCGGATATATTGCAAGTGGCTGCAACAATCAAATGCCTCTTTATCAATAGACATGATGCTGTCCGGCAAAAACACATCCCATCGGCTTACTACTCTACCTGTAAACAGGTTATCCCTAAAAGCACCTTCCCCAATCGCCTGAAGGCCCTCCCCCAGACTCGGAGTATCCATATGTCTGCACCCTGCAAAAGCATAGTCGCCGATATACCGCACACCCTCCTCTATCCGCAAACAATGAATATCCTGCCGGTACGCAAAAGCCCGATCAGCAACGCCAACGACACGATAGCCATCGATAGTGTTTGGAATCACAATATTATTAAGAGCACCGCACGTTCCGCCGGTAATTACCGCCTCTCCATTATCATTGATTTCATAAGTAAGATTCTGCTCCTTGTCCGGCTGTATCTCTTCAGCAAGGCATATCATCCTGCCCCAGCCAAGTAACAGACACAAAGAACAGGCCACCAAAGTAAAAATCCTATTTTTCTTCATGATTTCTATACCCTTTGTAAAAAACATCAAATACCAATGAAACTTTTATCATTTGTCCAATTTAGGATACCACTCCGAATTTCTCCATTCATCCAGATAAAATACACAATAATCACTGTCCATCATTGATACATGATCATACCATAGAACTTCATCAAAATCTTCACGGACATAAAAATATGCCCAGTTCACACAATGGTCATCCAAACTTTCCCCTACATAAACACAATAATATTTCCCCAGATATTCTGTTTTGCCATAATCTCTATACACATCCTCCGGAACATACTCACCTCCCATTCTCTCCATCATATGTGCTCTCCCCTCTGACTTCTCTACTACATAATCATTCCATTCATCAAATATCTCCGGCACCTGCTCATCAAGACATTGCGTTATTTGCGTAAATTTTTCTCCTGTTATATCGGACTCCGTTTCCTGAGTCTCCTGTTCTTCCTGCACATCATCCGCTATACTTTTCTCATCTGCTTTTACTGTTTCCGCATCCCCTGTTCCACAGGCAGTGCAAAGGATAACCACTATCATAACTGTTACTATTTCTTTGAACTTTTGCTTACTAAATCCCATTGCGTCCAAAACAGTTAAAATCATTGACTGCTTTTCCTCCTTGATAAAAAATAACCACCGATACTTTTTAATTACATTATAAAAAAACAATGCATCATTTCTGCATCATTTTTCTTGAATTAATTTTAATAAATAACTGGATTTGCATTGGAGCAGCACCCCGTTTAACTACAGGTGTAAGCATCTGTATTCATACGCTTCGTTTTTACCTTCTACACCAAGCCTGACCATCACGCAATCTCCTGTTACTTCCAAATGTATCGGTGTTGATAATACTGATTCATTTTTCACATAAACCGAATCCCATGTGGTGATTTCTCCTGTTGATAAATTCATAACCTTGAACTCATAAGCATCTCCTTCTTCCATCCTCTCCCAGTTTATATAATAAAGATATCCCTTATCTACCCAGACATGACAATTGAAAAAGACTGCAAAATACTGCCTTCGTTGATAGTCAGACAGTCTCATGTATTGATAGTCTAAAGGATTCTTACATTGGTAATCCGGAAGGATTTCCAGAACCTTGTTCACTTCACCCGTCCTGACATCCATCTGATATACTATAGGATATTGTATGTCGAAAAGATACAACTTCCCATCTTCATAGAATATGCTACATTCTGATTCAACAGGCACATCAAAATACGTTAAAATCTTTTGCTTATCATTGACAATATGCACTGCTGCTATCTTCCCATCACTCCATAAATAAAGGCAGTCTCCCCCAACCGCATAAGTAAACTGGCGATACTCTGTCCCATCATCAAAATACAGCAGTTCCTTATCCTTTCCATCCGACTTCATCTTAAAATATCTTCTACCCTTTTTCCCAATATCGTCGTAGTAAATCTCATCCTGATATATAAAAAAGTTCCCATTGCATTTCGCCAATTCCTCTATCACGCCATTCTGTTCCGCAATCCTGCATATGGAATAATCGTTTCCTGCACCTGATCCCGGATCATAATCCCTTAACAGGATATAGTACAGACAGCCATTGTAATATGTCAGATTATATACTGAGGTTTCAACCCACCATGGGTCTTCTTCTGCCGCAGGATGTGACACAAATAATTCCCATCTTCCCTCTTTGAGCCGGTATATATCAGCACCGCCCTCTTCTTCCGGCGATTTTCCTCCATACATGCCCATGTCTGTACTATAAATACATCCATCTCCTTCTGCGCTCAATGCATAACTTCTGACATTATATCCTATTGCCGTCTCATCCTCCTCTTGTACCTGCCATATAGCTTCCTGCATCCCTTTCTGGATTACTATGCGCCTTTCTCCATCCTCCTCTTTTCCTTCATCTGGTTTTCCCGTGCCCTTCTTATTCCCTTTGTACATAATCTCTCTAATCTCTTTCTCAATATATCTGTATTCCTCTGTCCCATCTTCCCTTTTTAAATAAAAGTCAGCAATCGCACGCCCTTCCACTACTTCCAATCCAGCGTCACAAGGCTTTGCATCAAATGTAACCGTCTGCCATACTAACACTTCCCTTGTATTCAAGTTCATTGCTTTCAGGTCACAATTGTACCCCTGTGCCGTTTTTTCCCCTTCCACGTAATACAGGTATCCGTCATGAATCCATACACAATCCTCCAGTATCTTCCCTCCAATGAGCTTTAACTCATCTCCTATCCTCACATCCATCTGGTAAACTTCTTTCTTTTTGGAATCATAAAGATACAGCCTGCCCTTTTCATAAAACATACCGCCTATGTGCTGTGCATCTGTTGTAAATCTCCTTCTCTCTCCGCTCTCCAGATTGATTTCTAATATCTGTTCCCCTTCTTTCAGATAAAGGCACCCGCCGCCGACTGTATAATCAGCGTCTGTTTGACTCTCCTGCTTGTCAGAGTACAGCTCTTTAACATCTTCTCCATCCAGATTGGCTTTATAAAAATAGCGAATCCCTTTTTCATGGTATTGAAAATAAATCTCATCTTCATAGATATAGTAATCCTTATCACATGATAACAAGAGGTCTGGAAATTCATATCCATCCTCTTTTGCAAACCTGAATATATGAGCATCTTCCTTTGTAGTCTCTCCTCCCACCTCAACTTCTTTCAGGACATAATAAATATATCCATCCAGATATACTACATTAGATATTGAATTCACGTCAGCTGTATACGAAGGATGGGAAATATATACTTCCCATTCTCCTTCCCTCTGTCGATATATGTTATAACATTCATCCTCACCCATAGGTTTCCCGCCATACATTCCTATATCCAGTGTATAAACAGCTCCGTCCCCTTCTGCCATACTGCTGCCATAGCACAGATTGCTCCCCATGACCGCTTCATTATCCTCACTGTATTCCCCCTGCAAAAAAGCATAATACTCATCGTAGTGGGGTTCCGAAATGTCCGCAATAATCCACCTGCCGCCTTCCTTTCTCAACAGGATTTCTCCTTCACTGGTCATTTCCGAATCTCCAGGGAATCCATACAGATTCCAAAACCCAACTGTCACAGTACACGCTGTCTCATTAAAATCTTTAATCTGAACACTGGAAAAATCATCCAACACATATACATCTATCGGGGATGTCAACCCACGCTCTAAAACATATTGGTCGTTCTCATCCTTCGTAAGTCCATGCATAACGATACACATGGCCATAAGATAGTCAAACATCTCATCCGAAAACCATGTAGACACATATGCCCTCAACTGCGGCTCCGCTGAATATTCCCCTAGGGAATAATATGTCTCCACATCATCCGACATCTCTGCTATCAGATTTTCGGCTTTGGCCGTAAATGTCCTGTCCAGTTCTGCAAAGGCCTCCCCGATGATACAGACTGCCTCCTCCCCATTTAACGGCTGTCCTTCCACTCTCGTTTCTTCCCTGTATCTGTTTCCATAGTCCGGCTGCGCTAATTCTCCCAAACTGCCGGATGCCGTAAGCTGTTCGATATTATACCTTTCCATCTCCGTCAGGTTATCTTCATCAAAAACCTGCTGATAGGGCTCATACCATGGTTTCATATGAAAATACCCATACAGCATTACATCATCAAATTTCTTTCCCCTTCTGGCATAAATTTCCTGTACTGCCAGAAACTTTTCATATCTGGAAAGAGAAGTTATCTCCTGTTCGTCAATTTTACGTTCACTGCTGTCCGGTAAAATAAATCCTTCTTCACCGGTGCTGACACAAAGCTGTATTTTTTCACCGTTCTCACCTGTTCCAAATTCCCGAATCATCCATGCCGCCATGTCCTCAGTCATATATTCCGGCATATAATCTATCTCCGGCATATAATAATACCTGAAATCATTATACCAATGATTCATCCGCGTTATGACCCAACTTCCTCCCGTCTTCTGCTCTACTCTTACCGTCACTTTATCTTCATCCCATACTCTGTTCCATCTATGCGCAAAGGAAACGAGAATCTCACAATATCCTTCACCCTGTTCTGCCATCTGTATGTCCGCCTGCGGATCCAGATAAAAATTGGAATAATGACTATAGTACTCGTAGGAACACTTTCCATCTTCTACTTGGATCTGATATACATAAAATACATAGTCCAGAATATCCGGATCAAAATAATCTGACAGATACGCCCTTACTTCCTCTTCGTCCGGCAGATTCTCATTATAGACATCCGCCTTTTGCATGACCGTCTGTATGGCATTATCCGCATCTCTTATAACCTGCTGTGCCTGAAGTTCCGTCAGCAGGACATCCTCCTCCGTCAAATTTACTGACTGCTCTTTGGACTCGTCTCCAGTAACGGAAGGCTGATGCTCAAGGCACTCCGTTCCACAGGCAGTACAAAAGATAACCACTATCATAACTGTTACTATTTCTTTGAACTCACGCTTAATATACCCCATTGTTTCTAAAAAAGTTACAATCATCACCTGCACCTCCTCCCCGCCGAAAATGACCGCCAATGCTTTTGCATTACATTATAAAGAAACAATGCATCATTTCTGCATCATTTTCCTTAGAAACGACAAAAACACGGAAATTATTATCCGTGCTTTTGGTATTCGCATCATATCCTTTCAAAATTATTTTATAATGTGTATCTTAAAATTGAACGTTCATTTAAAGCTTACATAAAATACTTGCACTTTTTCATATAGAACTGCTGCTCTTTTTCAAACAGACCAATCAACTTTTTCAGAGATTTTTCTTCCCTATACTCTTTTAAAGCCTCCAGATACTCATTTCTATTCACATCTTCAATCACAACCGGTACAATTCCATTCTTCAAACATTCCCGAAAAAGAATTAGTCTGCCTGTTCTACCGTTTCCATCTTGAAAAGGATGTATACTCTCGTATCTGGCATGAAACTCAGCCAGTACAAAAATATTTTTATCCTGTTTATTATACCAATCCAAAAGCAAGTACATTTCCTGGGCTACATTTTCTGGTCTTACAGTCTGATACATGCCAATCATATTAGGACGTTGCTTATAATCACCAATGGCATATCCATTCGCACGATCTTCAAACACCCCGGACTTCAACTCATAATGTAATTGCTTTATAACCTCCTGCGATAACAACTCATCCAATGTATCCAACATCTTATTGAACATGAGAAAATGTCCGTTCATTTCCTCAACATCCTTTGCTCTATAATAATCATCTGATTTGGGCAATGTCCCATTATCAAACAGGGAAGCCGTTTGCTCCTCAGTAAGTGTACTCCCTTCAATCTTGTTTGAGTTATAGGCAAGTAAACGCTGCGTATAAGCATACACACCAGACCTATCAAACTTCTCTCTTTCTATTTTAAATCTTTCCAGAAGGAAATCTAAAAATTCTTTTTCTTTATCCATATCAATCGCTGCGTACCTTTCCTGATTGAAACCATCAGACTGAGATTTCATATATCATCATATACTCAATTACAATTTGGATTGCTTTTAGACACTATTATACCATACACTTCTCTGCCAAGCCAATTGGCTTATTAGCAACAATGTATTCTCATAATCATATTGAGGCGAAGTACTGATATCATATTCCAATATCTCGTGCTTCTTCTCTGTTTCTTCAAACTCACAAAAAGTCATCCAATGAAGTTTAGAAACTGATTCCGATTCTACATTTCCCTCCGGCCCCAAAAACATTTAACTAACAACTAATCCATAATAATCATTCTGTCTGTCCTGCAATACCCACAGGAATTCTTTTTTCATGGTTCTTCCACGGTCAAAAGTGGGATATATTTCTCAAAGCTTTCCTTTTCAAGCCATATGAATGAACGTTCTTCCGGAAGTCTGTCCCAATAGATATAAGCCGTTTTTCCTGTCTCTATCTCCATGACATAAATGCCCGGCGGCGGCAGCTGATATTCTTCTTCCAGTTCCATGCAGACCACATTGTCATAATCAACCCCTGAATATGCCAGATACTTCCCATCCGGACTAAAACTCGGTGAATACAGATATTCCCCCAGATATGTCACTTTGCCCGACGGATAAGTGATTTTAAAAAAGGAAGAAAGCCCTGCCTGGACAAGAATATATCCCTCTTGCACATCGCCCTCAAACTGACGGATATAGACACCCTCATAGGAGTCATCCTCTTCTAAGTCGTCCCGTATCTTCCTGATTTCCTCCTGTATCCCCTGCAAAGAGAACCGCCACTGTTCTGTGCCGTCCTCTATTTTTCTTATGGCTAAATACTGAAAATAATCGTCTGCTCCTACAATCAGATCTCCTGTGACATTCATCATCATGAGGGGAAAATAATCATCACTTTCATTCCTTTTTATTTCTGATAATCTCTCATAACACTGCTCTTCCATCTCCTTATAGGCATCTTTATCTTTCACGATTACAATCGGGTCAACTACGCCTCCCTCCTCAACCACCTTTTTTATCTCTTCTTTTTCATAAAATAAAGTTTGTGTGCTCTGCGTTTGATGTTCATTCCATTCTAGTGCTATGCTCCACTTACAGTCAGGCGATATATAGAAAATAAAAGGTTCCCCGTCATCTCCTTTCCCTGTCTCTTCCTTCTCAAAGGGAAGTTTCACTATAAACTTCCGGTATAACTCCCTGGCCTCTTCAAACGTTTTTGTATTACTGTTCAAAACAACCGACGCATATTCAGTGGGCCCGACATCTGAACTTATCTCTGTATAACAGAACAAATAGTAATCCATATCTATAAGCTCATCCATAGTACAATAGTTTTGGGAAAGCACATAATCCATCTTTGCCTCTTCTATTCTTTCTTCCGCATTATCCTTTCCGGAAATAACCACACATGCAATGTACACTATAAGCAGTGTTTTGGAAATGCTTTGCCTGATCATTATCTTTCCTCCGTGACTTTATTTTCCTCATGACCACCCGTACTTTCCAAATTATATTATAAAAAACAATGCATCATCTTGTCCTACCATACCAGATTCCCTTCTTCCCTGATCCGCTCCATATCCACATATACAAAATCATTTTCCTGTGCGTAACCCTGCGCAAATCCGCTCTCTCCATACACCAGGCTCAGCGCGTCACATCCTGCAAACGTATCCTCCGCAATCTGCGTCACCGCAGGCTGTATTGTAATCTGTCTCAACCCCGTATCTCCCTGGCATGTCATGGATTCTATCCTGCTTACCGCTTCCGGAAATACAATCTCTTCCAACAACGGACATTCTGCCATGGCACGTTCCCCGATCCGCTCTACTGTCTCTGTGATATAGATATCCTGTAGTTCCTTACATCCCGCAAATGCTTCCTCTCCGATTTCCAGGGTTCCCGGCGGGAGATAGATCCGCTGTACTGTTTCATTTTCCTTAAATGCCGCCGTTCCAATGACTGTCACCGCTTTATCTTCCATATAAGCTGGTATAAAAAGAGTGGTTTCACTGCCCTCATAAGCAGTAACTTCCGCAGTGTCATCTGTCAATATCTTATAGCGGTATTCGCCGCACTGTCTGTCCTCGGAAGGAGACGCTGTCTCCGATGCTCCGTCCTCCGCACCGGTCACCGTCTCAATCTCTGTTGTGATATCATCCCTGCCCTGCTCTGCGACTGCAATTCCTATGATGGCAATAAGCGCTATAACAAGAATACCTGTATCTCTTAACCATTTCCTACGCTCTTTCATACCTGTTTCTTCCTCATGGCATTTCGTCCCCACTTTCTACTTCGATAAATTCATACCCGCTCTGGACTGCCAGTTCTTCCGCCCTGCTGCCTTTCTGTCCGTATACCGTGATGGATCCATCCCCATATTTCTCCCTGAGAGAAAAAATCCCGTTATCTATCTCTACTGCCCCTGCCGGAATATAGACCCTCTCCAGCTTCCCGGCATATGCCAGACTTCCACGAATCCTGACTGCGCTTTCCGGAAACTGTATACGCTTTATCCGTGTATCCGCATAACCGCATCCAATCTCCTGAATCCCTTCTTTATAGACAACTTCCGTCAGGTTTTCACACCAATCAAATACATTCTCTCCTACTTTCTCCACCGTTCCCGGTATGATAATCCGACGTAAATCCCCACACCCGGCAAAAGCGTTATCATATATCCTCCGCACAGAACCCGGAACACAGATTGTTTCCATTCCATCAATATTAGAAAGCGCTCCGGGACCGATAACCTCTATCCCCTCTGACAATACAAGTTCAGACACTTCTCCATACCCGAGAAATCCAATCGGGATATATTTTACACCTCCGGGAATCTCTATTCGCTTTACCCTGATACCTTCCAGACTTTGCCCCCTGATTTCCGTCAATGTATCCGGTAAAATAATCTCTTCATACACCGTCTGTCTGGAAACATCATCTATCAGAAGTCTCGGCCCTTCTTCATTAGCCAACCTTGTCACACCGTAAGGAATATTGAGTACTTGATTTATATTTTCATTGATTGCCACCAGACAATCCCCTCTGATTTGGCACAATTCATCCCTTTCTTCCTGCCATGGCGTCCCTTCAAAAACGCTGGAATCAATATTCGCATACTTCGGCAGGCGCATATATTGCAAATGGCTGCAACAATCAAATGCCTCTTTGCCAATAGACATTATGCTGCCTGGCAAAAACACATCCCCTCGGCTTACTATTCTACCTGTAAACAGATTATCCCTAAAAGCACCTTCTCCAATCGCCTGAAGCCCCTCCCCAAGACTTGGTGTATCCATATGCCTACATCCTGCAAAAGCATAGGCGCCGATATACCGCACGCCCTCTTCTATCCGCAGGCAATGAATATCCTGCCGGTATGCAAAAGCCCGATTAGCAATGCCGACGACGCGATAGCCATCAATGACGTTGGGAATCTCAAGATAGCCATTATTACCATTAAAATAACTGCTACCAGTTTCTCCGCCAGTAATCACTGTCTCCCCATTATCATTGATTTCATAAGTAAGATGTTGCTCCTTGTCCGGATGTATCTCTTCAGCAAAACCAATCATCCTTCCTCCACTAAGCAACAGACACAAAAAGCAGGCTGCCAAAATAAAATTCCTTTTTCTCTTCATAACTTCTATACCCTTTGTAAAAACATCAAATACCAATGAAACTTTTATCACTTCTCCAATTTAGGATACCACTCTGAATTTCTCCATTCATCCAGATAAAATACGCAATAATCGCTGTCCATCAAGGGTATGAAATCATACCATAGAACCTCATCAAAATCTTCACGGACATAAAAATATGCCCAGTTCACACAATGGTCGTCCCAACTTTCCCCTACATAAACACAATAATATTTCCCCAGATATTCTGTCTTCGCATAATCCCTATATATATCCTCCGGAACATAATCACCTCCCATCCTCTCCATCATATGTGCTTTCCCCTCTGACACCTCTACTACATAATCATTCCATTCATCAAATATCTCCGGCACCTGCTCATTAAGACATCTTGTTATTTGAGCAAATTCTTCTTCTGTCATATCGGGCTCCGTTTTCTGAATTTCCTGTTCCTCCTGCACATCATCCACTATACTTTTCTCCTCTGCTTGTACTGCTTCCGCATCATCCTCCGCACTTTTCTCGTCCGCTCGTATTGCTTCCGCATCATCCTCCATCAGCTCTTCCAATCGCTCTTTTGGAACATCCACGGCATGGGAAAATCGGAAATCAGAATCCTCTGTTCCACAGGCTGTACAAAGGATAACCAGCATCATAACAATTAAAATCATGGATTGCTTTTCCTCCTTGATAAAAAATGACCACCGATACTTTCTGATTTCATTATAAAAAAACAATGCATCATTTCTGCATCATTTTTCTTTAAAACGACAAAAACACGGAAAGCATTACCCGTGTTTTGTCATTAACTTCATATATCATAAGAATATCAGTCTATATCACTACTCTTCATCAAACCGGAACGTATTATCAATTATTCTACGCTTCAGTTTTCACCTCTTCTTTTCTGGCATATCCTTATCCTCTACATTTTTGCGATTTTATTTTTCACATATTTTTTTCTAAAATATTGCTGATTCCTTTGTCAAAGTCCTTCAGCATTTTCCTTTTGGCATTGCCTACATTTGTTTTTACGTTTTGTAAGTAACCATACATAGAAAAACCATCCCTAAACTTTGGCCAGTAGCGGGGTGGATTTTCTATTTCGTGAAACATATTATAGGGATTCCCGTAATCCGCTTCCTGTTCTTCTTTGATATGACTGCCAAACTCCACATGCATATTTTTAGCACCATTGCCATGCATATAATAGGTAATGCCTTGTTCTTTCTCCCATACAATCAGCATATACTCCTTAGAGCCATAAAAATAATCATTATAATAACGGAATATCCTTTTATCTCCATCCACTTCCACATACGCATGATAACCGTTATCATCGGTAATGTCTTCCGTTGCGTTTTCACAACAGACTATCATACATTGCTCCAAAAAGTTGGCCTCACTGCTCTTTATCTGCTCAATGATTCTGTTGTTATTTGCATCCGTATAACCATCCTTCTCGGCAGATAAGTAATAAATCATCTCATCCATAACGTAAAAATATCCTATATATTTACGATCCAGTAGTTCGTCATACGGATCTGAAGATACCGGCTGTTCTAATTCTAAGGTGTATAACGTTCCATTTGGAAAGTTCTCCAATCTTGTAATATACAAGTCAATATCCTGCCATAAATCCGTATAGCTATGCAGGTAAAAGTATCCTTCATATGTATGTATTGTTTCTTCTGCCTTATAAAAATACACATTGCGCTGTTCTTCTTTTCTTTGACCGCAGGCTGACAATAAAATACTCTCCGCTAACAGCAAAATACATACCTTAATTTTTATAGAGAGAGAACTTGGCTCCCGTTGATTTTGCATATACCACCTCTAAATCCGAAAAACTTGTCCCCATCTGTCCCGGGTTATATTCTCCTAAATTTTCGTCTAATACGTCCCCTTCATATCTGACCGTATAGTATCCATATTGTATCTCATCGCCATCATACACATCACACTGAATATGCATAATACCATTCTTCCTTATATAATATGAATATTTCAAAAATACCGTATCATTCTTTCTCAATTCCCTGTCAATTTTATCCTTTACAGTCTTTGCATTTTGATAGGTCAGATACTCTTCCTCTGGTATCTCAGTCGCCCCATATTCTTTATAGTCACTTCCATCAAAGAAAAGATACGTGTCTTTCCATGTATGGGTATTCATTCCAAAATCCGGATCATACATGCCATCATATGCTTCCACATTAAGCACAATATCCCCTTCCTCCGTCATCTTCACATAACCATACGCATCGGAAAGCAGACAACAAATCTGCTCATCCCGCAATGCCAGAATGGAGCAGGTTTTCCATGTTCCTAGTAAACGACAGGTATTTAATGCAATATGCGCTTCCTCTCCCAGGTCCAATATTTCTATAGTACATGTATCCATTGGATTACTGCCCTGATAAATCTGTATACAAGTTTGACCATCACTGCTACAGTACCAGGCGTGGCACAAATCCTCATCGTCAAAGTAAGTCCCTATCAGCTCCTGCTTTCCATTGTAATCCATGTCAATATAGAGAGTTTCTTCCATTTCATGCCCTGCATTTACTTCCAGAATATCCTGTAATGCTGCTTCATTTAACGCTGTGCTTTTCTCATCTGCCCTTGCCGTCCCACAGGCAGTACAGAGAATAGTCAGCAGGATAACGGTTACTATTTCCTGGAACTCACATTTCATGGTCTTTCACTCCCATATATTCCTCAAAGCTTTCTTTTTCAATCCACAAGAAATCTCGGTATTCAAAATAATCCTCTTCCGGATTCTGAGAAGGATCCCAGTAAATATAAGCTGTTTTTCCTGTCTCTATTTCCCTGATATATATTCCCGGAGGCGGCGTCTGTTCATATTCTATTTGCTTCATACCAGTTCTGTTATCAAAATCAACACTGGAATATGCCAGATATCGCTGAAAAACCAGTATCCCTTCTGCATATCATCCCGCCTCTTCCATACTTCTTCCTGTATCCCCTCCAGGTCATAACTCCATCTCTCTGTCCCATCCTCTACTCTCCTGACATTTTTCTGGTTCCATTATAATAAAACAATGCATCATTTCTGCATCATTTTCCTTAAATAATCAAAATGTGGTCTATTACCTTATTATTAAAAAGGTGTAAAGCCTTATTAATTCAATAGACTTTACACCTTGAATTGTATGATATTCATCTTTTAATTTTGCATATGTATTTACAGCTCCTTCTTCTCTTGCATCAGCCACGACAATCCCTCTACACTCTTAACATATATTTCCGTCATCTTTAATTTGCGCCACTACATATTCCTCTACCTTATCACAAAAATATTGCGCATTTAATATCTGTTCTTCAACCTCTTTTTTCGATATTACAAAATAGTCATTGTAATCACTGTCGCTGCGAATATCAAAGGCTTCTGATATAATATCTGACATTGATATATCAAATATTCCTGTTTTTATATATTCTTTACGAAAATAAGCCCCCACCGCAGAATGTTTTGAAAAGTCTATAGAACATAACGCTAATACACTTCGCATACAATGAAAAACAGCATAGTAAGAACGATTTGCCGCACCTTTGTAATCCGATATTTCCATCAATGTTTTTGCTGATATAATACATTGCCTCGCCATCTCTAACCGATATATGGCTAAATCTTTCCTTTCTTTATCCATAAATTTTCATGCCTTCCCTTTCAATGTTTTGGTAAAACGGCTGATACTTCATGTTATTTTCATAATCATCATAATTACGCGTAAGAAGTGACACCATAATATCATTTTCCAAACCGATTCGACTTGCAATTCTACTGATTTCTTTTCGTCTTTGCGTTATTTCTTTTTGATCGCAACTCAATAAAATCATAATATCGACATCTGATTCCAGATTAAAATCACCACGCGCATACGAGCCATACAAAATAATACGTTCAATCTTCCCCTCAAATAGTTTTATCAGTTCTTCATATACTTCCTTTGTAATATTCTTTATTTTTTCTTCCATGTCCTAATACCTCATATACTTCTTAAATTCCAATATCCATCTCTTTTTATAAGTATATCCCAAAAAACTTTGCTTCTCAACATTCTTTTATAAACCACATTACCCTTTAGAAAGTGTATATTAACCATAAAATTATATACCGTCTTTTCATATGAGTCCTCTTTATTCAAATAGTACATCTAAGAATATAGCATCTCGCTATCCGCCCTAATAAGCCGATTGCAAAATATTTTCCGCATACAATTTCGTTGTGATTACATTTTGATAATTACTCCACCTGGTAGTTATGATCCACTTACAATCCGGGGATACATACAGGACTTCGGTTCTTTCATCCTCACTGCCCGGCTCCACGATTCCTGCCTGCTCATCATCTATAGGGAGTTTTTCTCTGAATCTCTGGTATAATTCCTTTGCTTCTTCAATCGTCTTTGTATCATTATAGATAATGGAAGGTTTTCCTTTATATCCTGATCCAGTTCCGCTTTTATGTATTTGTGTATCACAGAACAGATAATAGTCCATTTCTCCAAGTTCATCTATTGTGCAATAGTCCTGGGAAAGCATATAATATCTTTTTGCCTCATTGATTTGATATTCCACGTCATCTTCGTGATCTCTATTTTCTCCCCTGATGGCAGATACCCTCTAACGTTTTTCTGATTTTATTATAATAAAACAATGCATCATTTCTGCATCATTTTCTCCGTAAAACAACAAAAATAATTAGCAAACAGGTGGATATCTTTCAAAGAGAGTAAGAAAGGCCTTAAAATTATGTGTCAGGCTATGGAAGAAAGTTTCTTGAACATCTTTTTCCGCATATTTATTTCTAAAATATTGTTATTTTCTTTGCCAAAACTTCTCATTCATGCTATTATACTTACATGAGCACCGTGTTGCAGGGTGGGCTGACCTCTCATTTTTACAGAATGGGGGTGATGCCTATGAAAAATCGTTTTGATTTTAAGGATTTAATGACCTTTGGTCTTTTCCTTTTGGCATTGCTTACATTTGTTTTTACGTTTTGTAAGTAACCATACATAGAAAAACCACCCCTAAACTTTGGCCAGTAGCGGGGTGGATTTTCTATTTCGTCAATGGTCAACCCACCTTGTGGGCGGTTGCTCTTTTAATTTAAGTATAGTGTTTCTGTCTAAAATGTCAAGCAATAAATCCCACCAGACTACCCTTTATAAAGTGTATATTAATAACAAAATTATATACCATCTTTTCATATAAGACCTCTTTATTCAAATAGTACATCTAAGAATATAGTATCTCGCTATCCGCCCTAATAAGCCGATTGCAAAATAGCTTCCCACAGTTCGCGGTTTTCCTGCTCCCGCTCCCCTTCACTGTATCCTACGATATCCCTCTCAAAAGTCTTTTCTACCGTCCTATAGGGAATCTCCACCTTCGTATATCCTGCCATATAGGAATCAATCATGTCCCTTAACCTGCCGGCTTCATATACCTTTTCCCCTGAAAAATACAGTTTCCTGCTTTCCTCCGGGCCGCTGTACTCGATCCGAGCGATTTCTCTGGGTTCTCCCTCCGGCAGCAACGTCTCATACAAGATATAGGTATTGATTCCTCCATGGATATCCCCGCCAAAGCTAGTCCAGTCCATGGTAAGATACCTGTACTCCTGTAAGTTGTTCACATAGGCATCCATGAAGTCTATGTCCATATAGGGCAGTATTTTTATATAATTTCGGGATCCTAATATATGCCGCTGCGGTACCGCTATCATATCTGCATAGGAAAAGACTTTTCCCTCCTTCTGCTTATAAATATAGAGCGCATTGGAGCCACCGTGGTTGGCGATAAAGTTGACGAAGAACTCCTGCTTCCCGTCAAAATCCACATCTGCAATCGTAAACTCCCACCCCTGTGCACTATCATGAGGCAAGATGGTATGCCCCATCATCAATACCTCTTCATCCGACCAGTCAACTGACAGATATGCCTGTACATCAGACGCTTCATACTCTGTCACAGACCTGGCATCCTCCCTGTGCCTGCAGGTACAAAACCAGTGCGACTGCAATTCCTCTATTCCCCTCTCAGATACCCAGGCATCGGTCACCAACACTTTTTCATACGCCTGCCCCGGCTTGTTCCAGTAGAAATAATACCTGTAATGAATCGCTCCCGGTCTTTCATCCTGTATCAGATAGTAAAGATCATAACCGTCCCGCAACTGCCATCCATCCCCAGTATTCTCATGAATCCCGCCGGCCATCTCTGCCAATCCTGTATCACCTTTCTCCAATATATAGCTGCTTGTCTCTCCGTTCTCAATCGTACCTTCTCTGAAATCCTCCATCAGCACATCTGCCAACCGCTCTGTCCCATCCTCAGGGGAATAGAAATACCTCTCATCATCTTCATCGATCTGGATTTTCCCGCCATGCACGATGTCGCCGGTATATAAATACAGCCTGTCCTGCCCGGGTATCGGGATATTCCCGCCTCCCACGATCTCCCCGTCTTCCATAACAGCTATCCTGCCTCCCTGCCATTCCCTGAAAGCCTGGTATTCTTCTCTGGTCATGTCATATAGTTGCAGTTTGGTGTCACATATTTTCCCATCCCCAACAGTAATATGGAACTCTAACTTAATTGCTTTGGCATCCTGCACTTTCATCGTTTCGTAATCCGGATAGATATAATAGGTATAGCCAATGTACTCTTCTGCTTCTGTGATATAGGTATAATAGCAGTCATAATAACGGTCTGCCGTCCACCCGGTGTCCAGGCCATCCCAGTCCTGTCCCTGAAATTCCCGGAAAGATGTATCACTGCTGAATAAGTATGCATATGCCTGTACATCTCCGGATTCCAAAACAGGCAACACAATCTCTCCCAGGGCTTCTGCATCCAGTGCGGCGTCACCTGTTGACAGAAGCCCTCTGCCTTCCCGCTCATAGACGACATCATCTGTATATACGATTCCCTCCTGTATGACGATTTCCCGGAAATCATCATCAGGCAGTGCAGCATACATATCCATGGAATCACTTTGTTCCTGCGATATTTCCGAATGATTTGCCGTGTCAGGTTCTTCCTGGACTGTAACTTTGTCAACATTTATTTCTTCATCTGCTGCTTCGCTGATCTCTCTGTTTATCTCTTCCTCTGTCTCTTCATTGATTGCTCCGCTTGTCTGTTCATATATTTTCCGGTCTTGACTACAACCGGACAAAAGCAAGGCAGATGCCATAGTATAAATCAAAAGCCTTATTTTGTTGTCGTTCGTCCTCGTTTTCATAATCGTTTTCCCACTTCTGCCACCACACACTATACATTCTTCCCCGACAGCCACTCTCATATAGTTCATTTTTATCGTATCTTTCCTCAAATTCCTCTGTATCCATGGACAGGAAATCCGATACCGTATCGTAATCACATAACTCCCCAAGATTAAAGTTCTCTATGATGTCTTCCACATCATCGCTGATTCCCAAAAGTCCCACCAACCTGGCCGCCTGAATCGTGATAATAATACTTTTTAACCAGAACATATCTTTTTCTCTTCGGACGAAATAATTATTCTGTCCGCTCTTACCTGAGCAATATACAACTCATTGGTATCCTTTTGTACATATAAACCGGTTATTCTATCATCATAATAAAATAATCTTGCCAGATGATACCCCTTCTCAATGTACTCCTCATCTATTAACTGATAGGTTTCTATTTCGTTCCCATGATAATCATAAAATGTCACGCTTTCCGCTCTGTCCGGTAAATCATTGACAAAATATCCATTCTCTAACAATAACTTTATCCCTTTTCCTGTCCCTATTACCAGCTCTTCTATCTTCCCATTGTCCTTGATCACAATCGCTTCACAAAAAGACAACTGCTTTGGCTCATAAAGCTCTCCGACTATAATTAACCCCAATTTGTTAAATGCCAACCATTCCCGATATTCCCATTGATCCGTTTCCCATAGCTTTGTTTCTGTCCATTTCCCGTCTTTATCGCATTGTATTTTCCAATATTCCCGCCTGCTGTTCCCTTTCTCTCCCCATTCGCAAAAAATCATTCCATCCTCTCTTATAAAAAACCAAAAATAATCCATCTTTGGTTTCTCACTCTGATAAATTATCCGTTTATCCCCTTTATCCAAATTAATTCCCTTGATCGTTTTATCAGTGACATAAGTTCCATCATCATTCATCGTCCGTTCCATATAATAGATTTCATCTTGATAAATATACCAACAATCAATCTGTTTTCCTTTTTCACACGGATAACTATATGTTTCACCGCTATCCATATCATATATCAGAAATGAGGTTTTCTCTTCTGACAGCGCAACGATCAGATTCCCATGCTGCATATACTCTTCCGGGTCTTCTTCTGTTTGTAATATATCATGCAATGTCAGGTCAGTTACCTGATAAAACCCATCCTGTTTTTGGTACACAACATTCTTACCATAATCCAAATCTGAAATAAGCAGATTCTTATAACAGACATATCTGCTATTTCCATTCACATCATACCCCAATTCCGGAATTTCCCTTATTTTTACTTCATTACCGCCATATGCTGTCCGGAATATACCGACTAACAATATACCAATCAACATAACACCGCTTATTCTTCTTATTAAAATTTGTTTCATCTACTTTCTACTCTCTCATCTCCTCATCGCCTCCCCCATTTCCCCGTTATTTTTCTTCTTCCAAAGGAAGGTGTTTCTTAAACTTTGAACACAAAATTTTGCATAAAACCCATCCGCCTCAGAAGCTTAACTGTCCTGTTAATCTAATGTTAAGAATAAATAGACTTTTCTCCCTCCGTCAGTACAAAATGTCTTCTCGGTGATAAAATATCTGTCCGTATCCGGTTTACCTCATTTCCTTCCAGCCGGACTACATTCAGCATGTAATTATAATCCGACACATGGTACAGGCAAAATGTATAGACTTTCCCTTCCATTTCTTTAAACCACATTTGTACCAATTTCACCTTATCACAGGGTGGTGCGGATGGATATATTTCCATATTCTCCAATTCCACAATGGAATCCTCATCACGCAGATAAAAAAGGCATTTTAAAAACCATGTGGTATAAGTATTTGAAGAATAAAAATTAGACTTTCTCACATATACTGGGATTCCGATGTTTGCAAAGTCTATTTTATGATACTCGTTACTGTAATATCTTCTCTCATTCTCAGGTACTATAAAATTCTCTACTTTCTCTTCATCCCCAAAATACACAGAGCATCCACTTTCATCCGTCCCATTTTCCAGATATTTATCCGATGTTATCTCTTCCCGTATGCTCTCAAGATATTCCTCCCATTTCGCGCCCTCGGAAGTATTATACAGATTCTTCCAGACATACTCATACGGAAGATACTTGATGAGAAGATTCTCATATTCCATATCTTCTCCTATCTTATAGATCCGGATGCCATCATAAATCTTCAATTGGTAATTATTCGGCAGATAAATATAATAAAATTCACCCTCATATTGAATCACCACACCATATCCGGCATTTTGTGTCTCAAATTCACTGATCGGCACAAACTCTCCGTCTATCAGCTCCATCAGATAGATATAACAGATTCCTGCCGTACCTCCTGAGTCTATCGCCAGGACATATTGATCCCTTTCTGGCGTGGGAATATGGAACAGGTCATAACAATACTCATTCCCACAGGCTTCCCGGTAGGCTTTATAGACAGAATCTCTCTCCAAACCGGCATAGTTGAGTTCCGGGAATAATATCTTCATCTCTTCCAAGTCCGGATTCCACTTCTCCATGCCAAGTTCCCGCATGGTCTCATAGTAGACACTTTGCTCTATTTCTTCCCATTGAATCTTATTCATATCATTGTTAAGAGAACGGTAGATAACTTCTTCCATCTCCATGACCAGCCCCTGCGGAAATATACTGTCTTCTTCCCAGACCGGTACCAGATCGCCCTTGACCGATTCGGCATAGTTCTCAATTTCCTGTTTGGTCTCTTCATTATACCAGGGAATCATGCTGTTATCGAAAATACTCCTGTTCAGGATTCGATAGTTTTCCTCAAAATCAGCCTCTATGCTCTTCTCGGCTGCCTTTGCTATTTTCGCATCATCCTCTGTCAAATTCTCCGACTGCTCTTTAGGCTC
Source organism: Lachnospiraceae bacterium UBA7086 (assembly GCA_002492525.1). Classification (GTDB taxonomy): domain Bacteria; phylum Bacillota; class Clostridia; order Lachnospirales; family Lachnospiraceae; genus UBA3282. Next base: position 37,526 of record DKZA01000020.1, read on the forward strand.
ATCTCCGGTATCGAAAGGCTGATGTTCAGGACGCTCCGTTCCACAGGCAGTACAAAGGATAACCAACATCAAAACCATTATTATTCTTTTAAATTTACTCTTGCTATGTCTCATTGCATCTGAGATTGTTACAATCATCGCCTGCACTTCCTCCCTGCCAAGAACATCCGCCAACACTTTCTAAATTACATTATAGAAAAACAATGCATCATTTCTGCATCATTTTCCGCAAAACCGTATAAATATAAAAAGGTAATATGCTATGATTAAATATATTAAATTTGTAATATTATAATTGATAGAAAACCATAAAAAAATAATTAAAATCAAGTAAATAACGGAGTTGGTCATTATTTAAATATAGATAATTCAGGAAAATGCCATTTTAGACGGAAATTCGTTACAAATAATAATAGGAACACTCAGAATAATTGACAGGGAGTATAAATACGTTAAGCATCTTTTTCCGCATACTTATTTCTAAAATATTGTTATTTTCTTTACTAAAGCTTCTCATTTATGCTATTATACTTACACGAGCACCGTGTTGCAGGGTGGGCTGACCCGATATTCCCATGGAATGGAGGTGATGCCTATGAAAAATCTTTTCGATTTTAAAGATATGCTTACTTTTGGCATATTCCTTTTGGCATTGCTTACATTCGTTTTTACGTTTTGTAAGTAAAGCTACATAGAAAAACCACCCCTAAACTTTGGCCGGTAGCGGGGTGGAATCTCTATCTCAACACTTGGTCAACCCACCTTGTGGGCGGTTGCTCTTTTAATTTAAGTATAATATTTCTGTCTAAAATGTCAAGAAATAAATCCCGCAGTTACATCAAAATAGTTTGAACAAGCTTTTGCCAAAGCCTCACTGTATCCTAAACTCTGCGCCTGGATTAGGATATCCTTATCGCTGGTCATGGTGATGCCTTCCTGGTCATTCATTTCCACCATCATGCCCTGGTTATTGGTGATCAGGATAGAATCCGGGGTAAACAGGATTTCCTTCCCATACTTTGTCTTAAAAGATTTATGATCCGGATTCTGTCTGGCACTGTCGGTCTCTTTATGTACGGAGCTGACCACCAGGCATCTGTCCTCATGATCGGGCACATACAGCCGTACTGTATCACCCACTTCCGGCATACTGTACCAGCCCGTGCCATCCGGAGAAGAATACACTGTTGCATAAGCAAACCACTTCTTTCCGTCTAACGCCTGCCACTCATCGCCGGTAATGTCGATCTGCACGGTATCTTTCTGTACGCCGGTAACCTGTGCTTCAAAGGAACAACCTGCTATCCCCTGATGTTCTATGATAAGTGTCTGTAACCCTTCTTTTTTCCTAAGCTTATATTCATGTACACATGCAATATAAACTATAAGCAGTGTTTTTGAAATGCTTTGCCCGATCATTACCTTTCCTCCTTGACTTTATTTCCCTCATGGCCTGCCCGTACTTTCCAATTACATTATAAAAAAACAATGCATCATTTCTGCATCATTTCCCCTTATAACAACAAAAACACGGAAATAATTAACCGTGTCTTTGTTATCAATATCACTTTTCAACTACTGATTTTCAAGTACACCTCTATATGACTAGATAGTAAGAGTAAACAACTAGACCCATAAATGCATGGGCTGCGTATCATGAAGAGATCTGCTGACCGTATAGGACTCTTCCTCAAACCGAAAAGTATTATCAATCACTCTGCTTTTCAGTTTCCACCGCTCTATCCAGTAAGATTCCCGGTGTGCTTTCGTCCATGTCTTGACTACCACACCATAGATCGCATAATCCTGATACTTCTGCACATCTTTTCTTGTAAGACCATATCGGTTCAAATATTCGTTAATATTTGCTTCATCTATATATTCTTCTATAATTTCCTCCGGATTGTTCGAGTCTCCCTGTAGGATATATACCGGCTCATATATCAGTTCCTTTTTTTCACAATCATAGTACGCTCCCATCCTCATTACCACTTTATCTGATTCAGACAGAACAATCTCCACATATATATGAATATCATTTTCATCGTCATAAAACCATAACGATATTTCCGATACCCCTTCCCGCAGATATTCTGTCTGGTAGTTCACATCAAAAGCTCCCATTGTCTCTAACCATAACATCCACTCCCATGAATCATGAACCTTCTCGATCCCCGGTACTCGAATCAAACCATATATTTTCCGTTCCCCAATCTCGTCCATAACATTTGGCTTTATAATTGATATCACAAAATAGATACCCAACACACAAATGACTACCTTTAATACAAACTTCCGCACAAAATCCCCCTTTCTGGCCAGGATCCTTACATTCTTCCTTCCCCCTCGCCCCATCAATCTAAAACAACCATCCGCCTGCCGCTTCTTTCCTTTCCCTCCCCATAAATATCTTTTCCCCGCCTGATACCTTCCAGAATTTCCTCCAGCTTATGAAATACTTTTCCAATATCCGTAGCGCATCTCTTGCTCATATTATAAACTCCACAGTTCAATATCCAACGGCACTTCCCACCTTACATAGGTATACTCCTTAACAGAAGGATAGGGTTCTGTTATAAACCATAAATATCCATTTTTGATAAAAAACCAAGTATCATACTGCCTGCCATCCTCCTCTTTCTGCATCGGGTCTACAAAATATTTCTCCAAATACTCTCTCTTTTCATCGCCCTCAATCCATATGTCACTTCCTGCAATCTGGACACTTAATTGATCCTGCTCCATCGCGCTTCTCATAATCTTTTTTAATTCCACCCAATCATATAAATCGTCCAGGGAAAGAAGCTGCCCTGTCTTTAGATCAAAAATCATCCCCCGGCTGAGTCCATGATATCCGCTGCCACTTGCACTCCCTTCAAAAAGAACACATACCAGGCAGCTATTCATGTATGTAATTTCATATGTCATCTCTGTACTAAAAACCCATACTGAATCCGTCATCCATTCGCCCCGAACCAGTTCAAAAATCCGGTCATTTATCTGATTGAGAATCCATGTGTCATCCCCATCAAAAAATGGATAACTCAGATTCCATGTCTTAATCCGCTCCCAGCCTTCAACCTCTATGGTTGCATATAAGTTTTTTCTAAGATTATCACATCACCAATCAAAGTAGACTTTGTCTGACCTGCTGTTTCATCCTTTTGCTTTCCGTTCGTCTTGCCTGTATGATCTACTTTAACTGCTTCTTGCAATACGGGGTATGATTCTTCCACTTTGGCAGAATGATAAGTATACATCAATAGAGATAAGACCAGCACGATCTGACCGATTTTCTTCATAGCTTTAATCCTCAGTTTTCTTCTGCTTGTTTATTGTTATAGAGAAATCTCTCCCACTTTCTTTTTCATCTACTACCGTCACATTTCCGCTTTATATGCCATTAATAATTTAACAATACATTGGGCACTTCTTCTGTAATGTATACCTGCTCTATATCACTGAAATACTTTTCTTCCTGTTCTTTTACCCGTTTGCTCCCATTTCCATAAATCTCCAGCGTCTCCAGTCTTTCCAATTTATTCAAGGGTTCTATATCATCGACTCCCGTACCCACTAACCTGATCCATTGCAAATTCGGTAATTGTGCCAGCGGGCTGATATCTTCTACATGAACAGATCGCAATTCCACACTTTCCAGTCCAATCAGCTTAGAAAGCTGGTATAAATCCTGCATAGCCGGTCCCTCTTGGGGGTCCCTCTCTGGTTGCGTCTCATGCAATCCAAGATAATGTAAGTGGGTTAATTCTGAAAGTCCCTCTGCATTTCTGATATTCTCACCTTTAATACTGACAGATTCCAAGGATTTACAGCCTGCAAGATAATTCAAATCAACATCCTCTACATATCCAACGGATAAATCTTCCAAAAAAATCTTATTTTCAAACAGAGAAAGATCCTTTAACGCGGTACATTTGTTAAAATAAATTTTTGTGAGATAACGCATGTCCTTTAGGAACGTCATGTCAACATCATCTACACCGGTTACAAAAATAATACTTAGTTCTTGCAATTGTGTCAGATTTACAAGTGGAGATAAATCAATATCACTTCCTGAAACTTCAATCGAGAGTGAACGTAAATTCTCCATAGTTGCTATTCTATCAATATCTTCCTGTGTAACACATTTATTAAATTCTATCCCTGATACATATTCGTCTGCCCACTGATCAGAATAACCATTTTTATCTTTAATATGAATACCCTCTGCCTGGTCTTTTGCCAAAGCCTGCGCAGATACATACATTGATAACGTAAAAATCAAGATAACAGATACAGTCTTTATCCTTTTCAAATCTCAAATCCTCCATTGTTTCCTTTATCTTTCTATCTGCAATACTGCTCCTTGTCTACTCTGACTTTAGTTGTTCAATGTAAACTATCGTATTTTTATGTTTATTCAGAATGTAGCTTATCCACGCATATTCCCCATTTCCCGTTTTATCATTCGCTTTTCCGACATACATGACCAACCCTTTTTGTTTATCTGGAATATACCGTATTCTTAATCGCCGTCCAACTCCCTTTACCAGACTGGCATTTCCGTGTTTATAATACCCCCATGGTGCCGTTTTCGCTGAACATTTAAACTTCACGCCATCTACAGTAAAAACCTCTGTTCCCCTCGCACTGGAATAGTTTCTCACGATCCCCTCTATCTCGATATAATCACCACTTTTATATGCTATTACAGTATCTGTATAGCTCTTAACTAAAAAAACTGTATATACTACCATGAAAACAATCATAATCCTCATAGCTGCTATCATATTTTCTTTTCTGGCACGAAAATATAATAAAAATAATATAATAAAAACTATAATAATATTAAGAAATCCTTGTAAGCTTCCTATGTAACTTACTTCAAACAATGCTCTGTGCATATATAAATCCTCCCTGCTACACTGAATATTTAATGTTTACATCTTCTTGTCAATCACCAACCAGGATTCCCTGCCGTCCTCATAATCTGAAACAAATGTATATGCATAATGTGCATCCTCATACTGTATGTAATATACCGTTCCATCCTCGAAATACATAAAACCTTCCTGAATTTCCGTCTCATGAAGAGCCTCCTGTATCTGCGCAAAATTCAGTCCTGCCAGTGCTTCCATGGGACCTCTGTTTTCATTTTTATTAAAAATAATAAGTGCCCTTGGCAGTTCATACTCCCTCGGTTCGCTCATACTGTCATTTCCATACTGAATTAATATATCTTCAACCGTGCCAAACGTCACGCCGCCAAAATGGGAATTTAAATGCCCCCACATGCCACATACCGATAAATCATCGCTATTCTCAATCCGCAGCATTTCTCCCTGTTTCATCCTGAAATATTTCTCATAGATTATGTAAGAATCCTCATCTTCATTTCCCTTCTTCTCCACCAGATCCAGAAGATTGTTTTTTAACTGTAATAACTGTAGCTCCTCTTTCCTGTCGCGCAGTTGTTTCTCCTGCTCCTTAAGCTGCTCTTCCTGAGTCTCTTTTTCCTGCACAGTATCCGAAACCATTGCTGGTGTGATATATAATATAGCCGCATCGCCATATTCACTGATGGCCACATAATAATATACAAACGCATCATCTTTATACCGCAGATACCGGATATCTCTCCACTCTAATCTGGCTTCTTCTACTTGTGCGTCCGGATACATTTTCTGAATATCAAACAGATACATGCCGGCACGGGCATCTTTGTACCCAAGATTCACCAATGGATTCTCTACCACCAGACCTACGGGCCGCATATTCTGCGAATAATTCGTGTCATATTGCACCCATATCTTATCTCCCACCGGCAGTAAATCTCCCCAGTAAGATGCATCGGGAAACCCGGCCATTAAGCTTTCAGAACAATCTGTCTGTTCCAGGATTTCTTCCAATTCACTTTTTTCTATCTTGAAATATCTCTCTATACCGATTTTGGTTCCGTTTTCTCTGTCCAGTTGTGCCGCAATCTCATCCAGATATATTTTGGTATCATATGCTTTCTGTTGTTGCGTATATTCAGCCTCGACTTTTTCTATCTCCTGCCTGTTTTTTTCATACGCCTGTATGAAACTTTGCATATCCTCTTCCATATGAGCTGTCTCTTCGGACAGTTTTCTGTTCTCCTCTTGCAGTTTGGCCACTGCCTTTGCCGCTTCTTGTGCCTGTTGATTTCCATTCCCGCATCCGGAACATAATAAGACGACTAGAAGTACACAAATAATTTTCTGTTTTGTGAAGCCATCTCTCATTTCTGTTTTTCCTCTCCGGTAGTATCTATTCCCGCTATACCTAAATAAGTAAGACTTTTCCTTTTCAATAAAGGTATCTATTAACTCCTGCTTCATGGTATCCTATATTCAAAATTTATTTTATACTCACTCCCTTACCCCAAAATCATATCGCCCTTGTTCTGCATCATACCTTAATATATAATTGCCATATTCAGGTGCAATTCCATAGTATCCATTAGTTTTTTCATCCACTACTATAAGTTTGGAATGATGCAATGACTCACCTAAACGAGTACAAAGAGGCATATCAATATATAAAACCCTTCTTATCCCTTCCTCCTGTATAAAGATTGCCGCTTCATCTTCCAACCCAAGGGATGTCCCATATACACACAGCAGATAATCTTCTTTACCGTCATCATTAAAATCAAACAGATGATATTCTATCTCTACGGACAGTGATTTCCCCACCTCTCTTGATTCCTCCTCTATGCCTTTTATAATCTTCTCTACGTATTCCACTAAGGGCGTATTTTCGTAGTCATATCTGGGAGATGAACAGATATCATAAGAAAGGATTTTATGATACTCTTCCAAATTTTCTAAATCTATAAAATAATTATTATTTCTTATTGTATTTCCATTTCCATCATAACTTTGTAATTCCGACTGCTCTTCTTGTGAGTTTGTTTCTTCATTTACTATTCCTGTTGTAGGCTCATTTTGACTGTCTTCCATATCCAGGATACTCTCTTCACTTTCTGGCCAGTCATACCTCCCTTCTTCCTCATTATATCTAAATACAAAATTTTGGGATGGGTTTACAATTGCATAATATCCGCCTGTTTTTTCATCTAATACGATAACCTTTTCATGATTGTGAGGCCCATGATGAAGTATCATATTAGTAGATAAAACATTCCTCACTCCTTCCTCTTCCTGTATGAAAATGTCCACCCCGTTTCCACCATTGCCTTCAAACAAACTTCCACTCTCACATAACAAATAATCTTCAACACCGTCATTATTAAAATCAAACACATGATAATCTATTTCCAAAGATATTTCCTTTCCCCCCTTTCTTGACAACTCTTCATTCCATGATATATCTTCTTCTATATATTCTGCTAAAGGTGTATTTTCATAATCGCATCTGGGCGATGAGCAGATATCATAGGACAAAATTTCATGGTTATTATCCAAATCCTCATAATCTGAATAATAATTACCGACTTTTACCCTATTTTCGTTAATCATCATATTCATTCTTGAAAGCTGTCTGGTCCTTTCAATACACAGGGCGTTCATGTAATGTTTCCCTGCCTCACATTCCGACAGACTACTATCTAATCCAAATCCTGCTGGCCAGAAATAAAAATTACCATTCTTAGATTTGACAATCATATATCTGAAATAATAGCTTTCTTTCTCTCCACAAACAGCCGCAGACAGACATACTTTATTGCTATGAAGAGCCTCATACTCTCCTATGTTCAACTCATATTCTCCATCCCGCCCGTTTTTTTGCAATATATCCTCTATGTGTTCTTTCAATGCGCGGATATATTCATCCTCTTCTATTTCTGCAACATCTAACGATGACAGTTTCTGTAGGGTGAAGTCTGCTTCTCCCAGCCATACCATATCCTCTGCATACTCCGTAGAAAAACTGTCTTTCATAAAAAAGGTTGTCTTAATCTGTCCCTTTCCCTCGGCATAACCATTGCGCTTCAAAAAGTAAAATTCCATCTCCCCATCCTTATTTACATACACCGGACATTTTACTCTGTTTTGAAATCTTACATAGGCATTGACTTTAGATTCAGGAACAAAGAAGAGAGTTTCCCCATTATTATTCCATGCATACATATTAATTGTTTCACCCTGTAATCCGCGTAATTCCCCTGTCTGGCACCCCAGCTCATTCATGCCGAACCATTCCTCATAGCTGTACACGTATCTGAGCAGTTTAACTGTCTCCTCCAGACTCATGGTAAGAAAATCTATTTCCTGATTATATTCCGGTACCGTGACAAGATGACTGCCTGTCTCTTCCTCCGGATCTTTTTCTTCCTTGACCTTCATCAGAATCTCTTTCCGCTGTAATCCTACAATATCCCGCACAAAATCATTTGTTTCTGCATCCAAATACCATTGGGCCGTAAAGTAAGTAGAGGAATCCGCGGCCGGATAGTATGGATTCCATACAGAATCTTTCGTAATACTCCCTGAAGTATCATTTACCGAACAAAAAAGATACTCTTCCAATTCCTTTCCGATAACCACTGCACTTATTTTTCCCTCGGTATACTCTCCATATTTAGCCGGCACACGCCCACAGGTTTCCAGATAGATTCGATAATTGCCATACTTTTGTTTCTCCCTAAGGACATCCGCCGCATACTCCAGTACAGCATCTATATATTCATTCCCATATGCCGGTATTTTCTGTAATTCAATCCTCTCTTCCGGATCAAAAGTCACTTTCGCCTCTCCCAATTTGACCAGATTATCTGATACAAATTCATAACTAAAATATATTGGGGAATCATGCAGGTCAATCTCTTCATACACAGCATCCTTATCCCGCACAATACATTCCCTGATTCTATGGTAATAATCCCCCTCCAACGAGTTGACAGGAACACCCTGCTCCGATAACTGCCAGTCTACAAGAACATAAAATACATAACCGCATGCCTCTTTGCAATAATACAGGTTACACATTTCACCATTTACCACGGCTTCGGTATTTGCCTTTTCTTCCGGCAAAAATAAAATCTTATTTCCTTCTACTGCATAAAACGATACGTCAATATCTTCTCCC
>DKZA01000053.1 GCA_002492525.1 Lachnospiraceae bacterium UBA7086
GTCTGTCCTCATAGCGCAATCTCTTGTATCTCCTTGCCATTGTCCCTACTCCTTTCTATGTGGGCGGCTCTCGCCGCCCTTTGCCTTATTACATTGCCACTCTTTCAAGTTTTAGTGTAAATGTCCCGTCCTTATTATCTTTTGCCTTGCTTTTATAGCCCCAGCTCGTCCACCAGCAGCCCTGCGGTGAGTTTCCTCTTTCATACGTTCCATACGTCCACTCAATAGGCTTTGCTATTACGGTTTGCTTTTCTTTGTTGTACCTTATTGCCTCTGCCTCAAAATAAGTGTATCCGTATGCGTTTTCAGCCGTCACAACTCTAATTTTGTCTAACTTCTTTGCGGCTGCCTCTTCCTTTTCAATCCTCGCCTCACGCTCCATTTTCTTTGCTGTCGGTTTTATCATTTCGCAGAATGTGTATTTATCCATATTCAGCGCCATATACATAGGCTCTATTATTTCGTCGTACTGCTTGTAGCTGATTTCGCACCCGCTGATTTTTTCAAATTCTTCATACATCATGGTTACTTACCTCTCTTTCGTCGTAAAAAAATAAGCGTGCTAGAGTTTCTACACTCTGCACGCTTTCCCTTTTCTCTGCTATTTCAATAAAAAAAGAAATTCGGCAGAGGCTTTAATACCTCTTGTCGAATTTCATTCTAAAACTTATCGAATTTTTCACTCCATGACATATATTAAAATTTTCATCATGTTACATCTTTTATTCTCATTTGGGCACAATTATGCTATAATTGTGTCAAAGAAAGGAGTGAAGCATTATGCCACTTATTATGCCAATTAAGGATTTACGCAATACCACCGAGATTTCTAATATCGCACATAAGGAACAGGAACCTATTTTTATTACAAAAAACGGATATAGCGATTTGGTTGTGATGAGTAGTGAGTTATACGATAAATTTGCAAGAATGTATCGCATCGATCAAGCAATCTTTGAATCCGAACAAGAAATTGCTAACGGAGCAGAAGCGGTTGACGCAGAAATAGTTTTTGCAGAATTGGAGAAAAAACATTTTGGATAAATACAAGGTAAAAGTCAATCCCAGAGCAATCCGTGAATTAAACGACATTTGCGAATACATCGCAAATGAGAAATTAGCTCTTGAAAATGCTAAAGGACAGGTTGATAGAATTAAGAAGGCTATTTTAAGCCTAGACACATTTCCACAGTCCCATCAAGAACGTAATGAGGGCAGATATGCCGGAAAAGGCTACCGTCAGTTACTGATTGATAATTATATCGCCATTTTCCGCATTGATGAACCATGCAAAACAGTTTATGTGGTAACAATACAGTATCAAGGACGAAATCTATAAAACAAACACCAAATAAAGCTATAAATCGTTTGGTGTTTGACGAGAATTTAATAACAAATTATGGCAGGAGATATTCATGAACGACCAATTTATACGAGGAGTATTGTTTGATTGGGATAAGATAGATAATGATAGTTACCTAAAGAGAATTGAAGCATTTCAGGGTATTGAAAAACTTGAGTTTACAAATCCAATAACCTTTTTTGTCGGAGAAAATGGAAGCGGAAAGTCAACACTCCTTGAAGCAATTGCAATTGCTCATGGTTTTAATCCCGAAGGCGGTACGAAGAATTATGCTTTTTCTACACATGATACACACTCTGAATTATATAAGGCTATCAGAATCGTAAAAGGATATAGAAAGGAAAAATGGGGCTATTTTCTTCGAGCTGAAAGTTTTTATAATGTCGCAACGCAAGAAGAGGAATATGCAGATCTTATACATCCCTCGGTCAGATATCATGAAAAATCGCATGGAGAAAGTTTTTTGGCGTTAGCGCAGAATAATCTTCAGGCAAATGGGTTGTATCTTTTTGACGAACCGGAAGCAGCATTATCTCCTCAGAGACAGCTTACCCTGTTAACGGAGATCTATAGATGCGCAAAAAAAGGAGCACAGTTTTTTATTGTTACACATTCTCCCATATTATTAGGCGTTCCCAATGCAAAAATTTATTGTTTCGATAATGGCAGTATTCATTCGTGTTCTTATGAAGAAACGGAAAGTTATCAAGTTACAGAAATGTTTATTAATAATAGGAACGCCCTATTGGACAGACTTTTGGGAGATTAGTTAAAGAAAGATGTGGGAAGGCCTTTCTGCCTTCCCACCATTTTTATTATCCGTCCTCTTCATCGGCACGGAAATACTTATTTCGGAACTCTTTGGGCGTATATCCTGTCTGGGATTGGAACACCCGGATAAAATGGCTTTGGGAACTGAACGCGAGAGTTGCAGCAATTTCGCTGTAAGAGTAATCCGAAAACTTTAACATATTCTGCGCTGTCTCTATCCGTTTTGAAAGAATATAGCCGGAAATTGACTGTCCCGTTTCCTTTTTGAACAGGGTTGACAGGTAACTTCTGTTCAATCCTACCTGCTCTGCCAGATCTTCCGTACGGATCGTCTCGTGCAGATGATTATAGATATAATCAATACATAAAACCACCGGCTTTGAATAGATATTTGCTTTATCAATCGCCGCCATTTCCTTCGTATAAAAGGCCATCATATCCGCATGGAGCGCTTTCACCTCCTCCACACTCTGCAAAGTATCCATTTTCAGAATGTACAGGTCGCTGATGTTATAAGCCCGCTCCGCGTCCATGCCCCCGAAAATGGCGCTGCGGCTGGCCAATGTAACGCTAGAGACAAAGAGATATTTGTAATTTCGCAGCGGATCATCTGATATATGTCCCGTAAGATTAGAACCAAACATCCTGATACCTTCCTCAACGGCTTTCGGATCTCCCATTCTGAGAAGGTCGTACTGGTATAAGTCCTCTGCATTGGTATGATGTCTGTATGCTACTTCCCGATGAAGGTATTCCATGCATCTGAGCTTTCTTTCATTCACAGTTCCACTCATATTTTTCTCCATTTCCTGGCGCCTCCCTTTTTCATAACAATTATATTATTTTTCCAACAAAAGTGCAATATTTGCAGGCAAAACCATGATACTATATCAACATCAAAACCAATAAAAAATAATAACAGGAGGAGATAAAAATGACAGCACACAAAAATATTGTAATGGGAAGAAAAGCAGAATCCATTTATACCGCAGTAAAAAAGAACTGGCTGAATCAGGAAAAGCAGAAAAAGGCTTGTGAAGCTCGTCAGAGAATCCAATCCTTTGAGGAACAAATGGAAAGATATGCAGCTTGTAAGGCAGGTTATGCAAATATCAACGGTATTCCTATGCCGGTACTCATCGCATAATTGTATAAGCTGACAAAAAAAGGGCTGCCGTTTCACGAATTTTCATTCGTTAAAGCAACAGTCCTTTTTTATGTTTATTTGTTTTGTATAGTTAATAGTATATCAATTTTCCATATTACATAAAGTCTTCTTTGATTCTTTTTTCCAAAGAATAAGCCCCACAGGAATCACGCATGCTTCTGCCAGTACGAATGTCCACCAGATATAAGTTAATTCCCCGAAATGTGAGACAATCGCAATCAAAAGCATCGGCAAAATGACCTGCCTGCTTAATGTAAGCAGCATACTTTGGATTCCCAGCCCTAATCCCTGAAAAGCCGCTGAAAAAATCAGACAGAATGTGGAAAGCAGATAGCTTACTGCCATAATCCGCAGCGCCAGGACGCCAATCGCAAGCATTTCTTCTGAAGCATCAAATAACCGCAATACCTGTTCCGGTACCATTTCCATAATCAGAAAAAATACGCCGTAGAACAAAAAGGAATACAGTATCGCCCACCGACAGCTCTGATAAATCCTCTCCGGTTTCTTTGCTCCATAATTGTACGCGACAATGGGGATCAGGCCGTTTCCCATGCCATGCACCCCAACTGTCACAAGCCCCTGTATTTTTACGCAGGCACCATAGACTGCAACTGCCGTAGGGGTAATCAGCATGAGAGCTGAATTTACATAAACTGCCAGCACAGAGGTAATGACCTGTACGAGTGTACTTGGTATTCCCACTTTTAAGATTGCCGCCATGCACTCCGTATTTGCCCTGACCGTAAAATGAATCGGAATTTCCTGATTCCATCTGCGGTTAATAAAATACCCGGCAAAGCACCCTGTCCACTGACCAATTATCGTAGCCAGAGCCGCACCGGCAGTCCCCATAGCCGGAAGTCCAAAATATCCGAAAATAAAAATCGGATCTAATATCAAATTGGTGATAGAAGCAGCTGAAAGCGTAAACAGAAATAATGATGATTTGCCGCTTGCCATGACAAAACGGTCAAATACCCACTGTCCCATCATACCCAAAGAGCCCAGCATACAAATTTGCAGATATGGAATCCCGTAATCCATAAGTATTTCGGCTCCGCCGGACTGCCATCTGAAATAGGGTTTCATCAGCAATACTTCCAGTATGACAATCAGTACCCACGCCAGAAACGCAAGCACCAGTGCGGCGGATGCCGTTTCCTGTACTCTCTGGCTGTTCTTCTCACCCAATGCCTTGGAAATTACCGCGTTTAATCCCACGGCAATACCAAGGCCCATGGCAGACATGATAATCTGAACCGGTGCTGCCAACGATAAGGCTGTTAATGCCTCTTCCGATATTCTGGCAACAAACACACTGTCTACAAAATTATAAAGAGAATTAATCAACAAAGAAACAATCAGCGGTAATCCGGTCCTCAATACTAAACCCGATATTTTTGCGGTCCCCATAGGATTATCTGCCGACATCTTACGCGCTGAGTACCGGCATCGAAATGCCATTGATGCTCACATAGCATGCCGTAGAAGCTGTATTTCTTTCCATGTATTCCTGGAAAGATCTGACTCTGTGACAAACTGCACAAGCTTTTCTCTGCTTTGTCTTATCTGCACATTTCTTTTTCATAGCTGTATAGATTGTTTCTGCTTTTGTTCCCATTACAATGTTATTATTCTTTCTCATTTTTTCTCCTCCTATCAAACTAAAAACAATGAAACTGTGTTGCTGTTCCCTTTATGGATCATCTTTATTGTATATCAGGTTTTTTGTAATGTCTAATACCTATATTAAATAGATATCTATGTCTTAAAAGCATGAACTGATATCTTCACCAATAATCCATTACATGAATGAATTTTAATCAAACAGCTTTATGCGCTGAGTATCGGCATGGTAATACCGTTGACGCTCACATAACATGCCTTAGACGTCGTATTTTTTTCCATGTATTCCTCGAAAGATCTGACTCTGTGACAAACTGCACAGGCCTTTCTCTGCTTTGCCTTATCTGCACATTTTTTCTTCATAGCTGTATAAATTGTTTCCGCTTTTCTTCCCGTTGCGATGCTATTATTCTTCCTCATTTTTTCTCCTCCTACCAAACAATAAATAATAAAACTGTATTGCTGTTTTCTTTTTGAATTATCTTTATTGTATATCAGGCTTTTCATAATGTCTAATACCTATAATAAATGCATAATCATTCATTAAATGCATGTATTGATATCCTCATTATAGAATGGAGCAGATGAAATCCTACCACTCGACCACCGCCGAAGCCCAGGTCAGTCCGCCGCCAAAACCGCTCATGGCAATCTTCATGCCAGGCTTTAGCATCCCTTTACGGTTCATCTCATCTAACAAAATAGGCACACTGGCCGCAGAAATATTACCGCAGTGATCCAGACTGATAGGGAATTTATCTTCCGATACATGCAGTCTCTTGGCCACCGACTGCAAGATTCTGATGTTGGCCTGATGCAGTGCAAAATAGTCAATATCCTCCACTGTAAGACCTGCTGCCGCAATGGTCCTCTGCAAAGACGAGGGCACCGCCGTCACTGCAAACTTATAGACTTCCTGTCCATCCATATGCACATAAGCAAGTTCTTTCGATGTCTTTACCAGGGGATTATTGTTCGTACGGTTCTCACACGCAAGAACCGATCCTCTGACACCATCCGAGCCCTGATCTAAGGCGAGCAATCCGGTATTCTCATCCGCACGGACGACTACAGCCCCCGCACCGTCCCCAAAGAGCACGCAGGTGCTGCGGTCATTCCAATCCATAATCTTGGAAAGCGTCTCTGCCCCTAGCACAAGTGCCGTGCGATAAAGACCTGACTGTATATAAGCATTGGCAATATTTAACGCAAACATAAACCCGGAGCAAGCCGCATTGATATCAAATGCCACTGCCCGATCCGCTCCCAGGGCCGCCTGTATTTCGCAGGCGCAGGAAGGTGTCACATGATCTGCCGTCACCGTACCCAGAATGATCAGGTCAATCTCTTCCGCTGTCACACCGGCGTTCTCCAGGGCACGTCTGGCCGCCTCTGTTGACATACTGGCTGTAGTCTCCTCTTTGGCCAGATGTCTTTCCCGGATTCCTGTCCTACTGTTAATCCACTCATCAGAAGTATCCATGATCCTGGCCAAATCATCGTTTGTTACCACATGTTCCGGAAGACAGCTTCCCGTTCCTATGATTCTTGTTTTCATAAATTTACCTCTGTCCATTTCCCTTCTTGTGCCGCATATACTCTTTGCCGTTCATTTCCGATTTTCAGGCATATTCTGACACTGTTTCATCTAATTTATATCTACTCAGCAGACTCCGGCCTGCGCCGGCCGAAATTCGTCCATGATATCCTTCACATGTTCCAGCTTTGTGGCCCGGTAGGCGTTCGCTCCGCAGAACAATAACGCTTCATCCACTTTACCCTTCACAGCATTTATAAGTGCGTCGGTAATGCAATAAGGCGTCTGATCCGGCTTACAGGTGCTGATACACAGATGGCACTTCCCATGGGGAATCTGTCCTTCCTTCGCCTTTTTCATAAAAGGATTTAAGATAGCGCGTCCCGGCATACCCACGGGACTTTGTACAATCACAATATCCTCTTTCCTGGCATCAATATAGCTCTGCTTATAGGCTTCGTCTGCATCACACTCATAGGTAGTTACAAACCTGGTTGCCATCTGTACGCCGTTCGCGCCCATTTCCACATAATGCTCCATATCCTCACGGGTATAGACGCCGCCCGCCATAATAACCGGAATCTTTGTATCATGCTCCGCCGCCGTCTCATTGACCTGCGCGATGATTGCCTTTACTTCCTCATCGTAATGCAGACCCTCTATATCATCCAGCTGTTCTTTATGAAATCCCAGATGCCCGCCTGCCAACGGTCCCTCGATCACCACTGCATCCGGCAGTCTGCTGTACTTTTTCCACCAATATCTCATGATCACCTGTGCAGACTTGACGCTGGATACGATCGGAGCCAGTTTGGTTTTCGCTGCTCCCACGATCTTCGGAAGATCCATGGGAAGTCCTGCCCCGGATATAATCAGGTCAATGCCCGCAGCCACTGCCGCTTTCACATACTCCTCATATTTTCTGGTAGCCACCATAATATTGACCCCCAGAATACCGCCTTTGGCAATCTTTCTGGCCTTCTCAATCTCTATACCGATAGCCCGCAGATTTGCCCCGATAGGATCCGTATCAAAGTCCGGCTCACGATAGCCTATCTGTGCTGTAGAGATAACTCCGATTCCGCCTTCGGCAGCTACTGTGCCGGCCAAAGAAGAAAGACTTACGCCGACCCCCATACCGCCCTGAATCACCGGTATACGTGCTGTCAAATCACTTATTTTTAATGGCTTAATATTTACCATATTCTTTGATCCTCACTTTTGATACACCATCGACCTGCTGTCTCTTTGCCTTATGCTTCTCCAATGGCAAAGGTCAGCTCTGCCTGTGTGACCAGCCTGCCATCCACATAAGCCTTTGCCACTCCCACGCCGATGGGGCCCTTCATCTTAATAATCTCTGTCTCCAGCGTAAGCACATCGCCGGGGACTACTTTCCCCTTAAATTTCGCATTGTTAATGGCCGCAAAGTAAGCGGTCTTCCCTTTAAATTCAGGCTGGCTTAAGATTGCCACCGCTCCCGTCTGGGCCAGTGCCTCCACAATCAGCACACCCGGCATCACCGGCTCCTGCGGAAAATGCCCTGCAAAAAACGGTTCATTGTAGGACACACATTTCTTTGCTACCACACGTTTGCCCTCTTCCAGTTCCTCAATGGTATCAATCAACATAAAGGGCTGTCTATGGGGTATAATTTCCATGATTTCTTTAGCTGTCATAAGTGACATATCCAAATCCTCCTGCCTCTCATACTCTCCTGAATTTATTCTTCATGATACTTTTTCACTAAAAGACTTGCATTATGTCCGCCAAATCCAAGGGAATTTGACAATGCATACTCAAATTCCTCTGTGTAAGGCTCTTTGCAGTAATTCAGATCACACTCCTCATCCGGTATCTGATAACCCACAGTCCTGTGAATATAGCCCTCCTGCAACTCTTTGACACAGGTGACAAACTCAATGGCACCCGCTGCCCCCAGAAGGTGTCCTACCATGGACTTCGTGGAATTGATCTTAATATCTTTCGCATGATCTCCAAAGAGCAGCTTGATTGCTCTGGTCTCAAAAAGATCATTATGATGCGTACTGGTTCCATGTGCGTTGATATAAGTGATATCTTCCAATGCAAGTCCGGCATCCTTCACCGCATACTCCATGGCCTTGGCAGCGCCTGCCCCGTCCTCCGCCGGGGATGTAATATGATACGCATCGGAAGAACAGCCATATCCTGCTACCTCAGCATAAATCTTTGCTCCTCTTTTCCTGGCATGTTCCAGCTCTTCCAACACCACAATACCGGCGCCCTCTCCCATAACAAAGCCGCTTCTTTCCTTGTCAAAAGGAATGGAACATCTCTCCGGATTCTCCGAGGATGTCAACGCCGTCAGCGCAGAAAATCCTCCGATGCCGATAGGACAGACACTGCCCTCCGTACCGCCGGCCACCATCACCTCGGCATCCCCGTACTGAATGGTACGGAAAGCTTCTCCGATAGAATTGGTCCCTGTGGCACAGGCCGTCACCACATTAATACTTTTTCCTTTTAAGCCAAACTGTATAGATACATTACCGGCTGCCATATTAGAGATTGTCAGCGGTACAAAGAGAGGCTCAATCCTGCCGGGGCCTTTCTCTACAAGCCTGCTGTGAGAGCGCTCCATAGCCTGCAAAGAACCTGTGCCGGAACCTACCGCCACACCCACACGATATGGATCCTCTTTCTCCATATCGATTCCGGAATCCTCTAACGCCTCTTTAGCCGCCGCCACCGCATATTGGGAAAATGGCTCCATTCTCTTAGCCGCCTTAAAATCCATATAGTTCTTACCGTCAAAGCCTTTTACTTCCGCAGCCAGCTTACACTTAAAATCAGTTGCATCAAATTTCGTAATAGGCGCAAAACCGATCTTACCTTCTTTAATACCTGTCCAAAACTCATCCACACTCAATCCGATAGGCGTAATTGCACCCATCCCCGTCACCACTACTCGTCTACTCATTTACTGTCCTACTCCCTTTCTGTACTATCGTACTATCATCCTAGGTGCTTGCGAAACTCATTTCATAGCTGTAATTATTGCGCAAATAGTATAACCATAAGCAGACCCTTGAAAATGTTTAAATCCTTCGGATTAAAACTGCCGGCACTTGGCGTAGGTCCGGAGTTGCAAAGCAACTCCACGAGCCTAGTACCGCTACGTTTGGAGCGGAGCGCAAGCGCGTCTGCGTTGATTATGCTATTTGTACAATTTTAACAACCAAAAAGAGTTTCGCAATTACCTATTATCCTGTCTGCTCCGCAGCCGCTTGTTTTTCTCTTGCAGCCTTACATCGCCATACCGCCGTCTACGGAGATGACCTGACCGGTAATATATGCTGCTTTATCACTTGCCAGAAACGCCACTGTCTCCGCAATATCCCTGGGTGTACCCACACGCTTCAAGGGAATCTGGGAAAGTGTTGCCTCTTTGGCCGCCTCTGTCATCGCCTGTGTCATATCCGTATCAATAAAGCCCGGTGCTACCGCATTTACCGTAATATTCCTGCTTGCCAATTCCCTCGCCATAGACTTGGTCAGCCCGATCACACCGGCCTTGGAAGCTGCGTAATTTGCCTGCCCTGCATTGCCAAGAACACCGCTGACAGAAGACAGATTAATGATCCTTCCCGCTTTCTGTTTCAGGAAAGGACGATACATATGTTTCATTGTGTTAAATGTGCCTTTCAGATTCGTGTCGATAACGGCATCAAAATCTTCCTCCGTCATCTTAATCACCAGATTATCCCGTGTAATGCCTGCATTGTTCACCAGAATATCAATATGCCCGAAAGCCGCCAGCATGTCCGTGATCATCTGCCCGCATGCTTCGTAATCTGCCACACTGCACTGCACTGCTGCAGCTTTTCTCCCCATGGCTTCAATCTGCGCCGCCACTTCCTCCGCTTTCTCCTTAGAGCCATTATAATTTACAATCACATCTGCACCGTACCCGGCAAGCGTAAGAGCAATCTCTCTTCCGATGCCGCGTCCTGCACCTGTCACTAACGCTACTTTACCTGTCAACATATTTTACCTCTCCCTATTTCTATCCCAGTTTCTCCAGGTCTTCTATTTTTTCTATATTGATCACTTTCATATCCCGATTAATCTTTCTCATAAATCCTGACAAAGTCTTTCCAGGCCCAATCTCAATAAAAGTATCTACACCGTCTGCAATCATGCGCTCTATCGTCTGCTGCCATTTCACGGAAGAAGATACCTGCTTTTCCAACAAAGGCTTTACATCCGCTTTGTCTCTCACATAGTCCGCTGTCACGTTGGCAATATAAGGAATCACAATATCATGGATTTCCACGTTTTCCAGTTCCCTGGCCAGTTTCTCACCTGCCCCCACTAACAAAGGAGAGTGGAAGGGACCGCTGACCTTTAACGGCACGCATCTTTTAGCACCTGCCGCTGTCAATTTCTCTACGGCCGCCTGGGCTGCGCCTTCTTCACCGGTAATCACAATCTGTCCCGGACAATTATAATTAGCAATAGTCACCATGCCGGGTGTCTTCTCGCAAATTTCCTCAATCACTGCCGTATCCAGACCAAGCACCGCTACCATCGCACCGCCTTGCGGTACTGCTTCCTGCATATAAATACCACGCTTACGCACGATCTTAAATACATCCTCAGGACTCATAACGCTGCTTGCAACCAATGCCCCATACTCCCCGAGACTTAATCCGCCCGTCACATCCGGCTTATATCCTTTCTCTTCAACCGCCTTTAATAATGCCACTTCGGTCGCCAGCATGGCAATCTGTGTATATTCTGTAATGTTAATCTGTTCGTTTTCCTCGAAGCAGAGCGCCTCCACATCTAAGCCGCTTGCTTTACTTGCCAACGCATACATTTCCCTGCTGACCGGAATCTGTTCATAGAAATCTTTCCCCATCCCCACATACTGTGCTCCCTGGCCCGGGAACATAAATGCTGTTTTACCCATTAATCATTCCACCTTTCTCTTATTTCAAATATTTTGAAATTCAAAGTATTTGTGTTTTAAAAAAGCAAGCCGCGCAGCTTGCTTTTTTCAGCATCTTTCTGCATCCTTATCCTATGATAAATCGAGCGAGCCCGATTATTTCAACTTTAAGAGAACTTCCGCCTGTTCCATAATTTCCGCTATCATTTCCGCACAGGTCTGTTCTTTACTGACCATACCTGCAATCTGCCCGGCCATGAGAGTTCCGGATACCACATCTCCCTCTACCACTGCCTTGCGCAGAGAACCAAGTGTGAGTTTTTCCATCTCCTCTAAAGAGGCGCCCTCTTTCTCCATCTGCAAATATTCTCTGGTCAGCTTGTTGCGGATCTGTCTGACCGGATGACCATTGCCTCTTCCGGTGACTTCGGAATCAATATCCTTGGCCGCAATTACTTTTTTCTTATAATTATCATGTACGGTACACTCAGCTGCCACCAGGAACCGCGTCCCCATCTGAACCGCCTCCGCACCCAGCATCATCGCTGCCGCAAATCCTCTGCCATCTGCTATGCCACCTGCTGCAACCACGGGAATGTTGACCGCATCTACCACCTGCGGCACAAGCGTCATGGTAGTTGCCTCCCCGATATGTCCGCCGGATTCCGTACCCTCTGCTATCACAGCATCCGCACCCGCACGTTCCATCATTCTGGCAAGCCCTACACTGGCAACTACAGGAATCACTTTAATACCTGCTTCCTTCCACATTGCCATATACTTACCCGGATTCCCTGCGCCGGTAGTCACTACCTTAACGCCTTCCTCCACGATCACTTTAGCAATCTCGTCCGCTTCCGGATTCATCAGCATCACGTTAACACCAAAGGGTTTATCTGTTAACTCTTTGGTCTTTTGTATCTGTTCTCTCACAAAAGCCGCCGGTGCACCGCCTGCGCCAATAATACCCAAAGCACCCGCTTCCGATACAGCCGCTGCCAGATGATACTCCGCCACCCAGGCCATACCGCCCTGAAAGATTGGATACGTGATCCCCAGAAGTTCTGTAATCTTAGTCTTCATTCTATAAACCTCAATCAAAGGACGCTTCTTACGCCTCCACACCCTTGTTCTTCATATATTCAACAACAGCACCCACTGTCGTAATCTGCTCTAAATCTTCAGAAGGAATTTCTACACCGTAC
This sequence comes from Lachnospiraceae bacterium UBA7086, assembly GCA_002492525.1. Lineage (GTDB taxonomy): Bacteria > Bacillota > Clostridia > Lachnospirales > Lachnospiraceae > UBA3282. Next base: position 12,610 of record DKZA01000053.1, read on the forward strand.
TCTTCCTCGAAAGCCATAACAAGCTCAAATAAATCCAGGGAGTCTGCTCCAAGGTCGTCCTTAAAAGAGGATTCCTCGGTAATCTCAACACCGTCCAAGTTTAACTGTTCCTGAATAATCTCGATAACTCTCTCTAACATTTTCCTTATCTCCTTTTCGTCATTAAAATAGTTTGACATTCAAAGTATATTATCTGGTCTAACATTTGTCAATCATAATTTTACGGATTCCAGGCGTTTTGTCAATCATTTTGACAATAAATATTGATAAATTTCTCTTTTTGGCACGCCACGGTCTTTCGCAACCTGTTTCATGGCACTTTTTTCGTCCATTCCCCCCTCCTCATAATATGCCATATGCTCCTCCACTGTCATAGTCTGCCAGGCTGCCTGTTCTTCCTCTTTTTTTTGAAGCAGACTCTTTCCTTCCACCACCAGCACATACTCTCCGCGGGGTTCTTCCTTTTCATAAAGCACAAGTGCTTCCATTATGGTAGTGGGAAGAATTGTCTCAAATTTCTTGGTCAGTTCCCTGCACAGAGTAATCCGGCGATTCCCCAATGCTCCATACAATTCTCCGAGAGTCCTCACCAGATGATGAGGCGCCTCATATAAAATAATTGTCCGGGACTCCTCCTGTAATTCTCCTAGAATCTGTGCCTTTTCTTTTTTGTCCGAAGGCAGAAAGCCCTCGAAGCAAAAGCGTCTGGTAGGCAGCCCTGAAAGCGTAAGCGCTGTGATACAGGCCGCCGGTCCCGGCAGAGATGTCACCGGGATTCCCGCCTCCTGGCATTTTCTCACAAGCACCTCCCCCGGATCTGACACCGCAGGTGTGCCTGCATCCGTAATCAATGCCACATTCCTGCCCTGCTGCATCTGTCCGATAAGGAAGTCCGCTTTTTCTACTTTATTATATTCATGATAACTTGTCATAGAAGTTTTTATCTCGAAATGATTTAAGAGCTTTATACTGTTGCGCGTATCTTCCGCAGCGATCATATCCACACTGCGCAGTGTCTCCACCACACGGGGTGTCATGTCTCCCAGATTTCCTATAGGAGTCGCGCATAAATATAACATTCCCGGCATAAGGTCTCCTCTCATAGTTTGTACCGTCAATATCCGTAAATATCATAAATCTCCGGCATATATTCACCCGACTCCTGATACACGATCAAAGGCTTTTCCACTGTCAGCCGCGGTCTGCCGCCTCGTCTGGCCTCAATCAGCACCATATTTGGCTCTTTATCCACAAAGGGATATACCAGCTGCATCCGCTTGGGCTCCAGTTTATTCTCCCGCAGCACCACCATAATCTCTGCCAGCCGAAAGGGTCTGTGTACCATAAAAAAGCTTCCGCCAGGCTTAAGAAGTTTCGCTGTCTGCATGATTACATCTTCCAGTGTACAAAGTATCTCATGCCTTGCTACCGCTTTGGCATCCTCCGGATTCTTAAGGCCATGCCGTCCTATCATATAGGGCGGATTACAGGTTATAACGTCAAAAGAAGCAGCCTCAAACCGCTCTCCTGCCTCTTTGATATCCCCCGTAACAATATCTATTTTCTCTTCCAGTCCATTCAGCCGCACACTGCGCCTTGCCATATCGGCGCTGTCCGGCTGAATTTCCAGACCCGTCAGATGTGCCGCACCCGTCTTGGCCTCCAACAGAATAGGTATAATCCCCGTTCCGGTTCCCAGATCCAGCACCCTGGCACCGTCTTTTACTCTGGCAAATCCGGACAGAAGTACCGCATCCATCCCAAAGCAGAAACGACCCGGATCCTGTATGATATGATATCCGTTTCTCTCCAGGTCATCGATCCGCTCATTTTCTTTTAACATAACCCCGTCTTTTGACACTTTCAACCCCCAGATGACAAGAGCAAGACCGGTTAGTTATCATCTATTCCGGATTTATTCCCGTCCTGCTTCTCAAGTTTCTCCAATTCCTTGAGTTCTGCTTCATTCGGATCCGCCTTGCGATTCTTGTTATGTCTTCTCTTAAAACGGATCTGTTCTACCTTGTACTCCTGAATCTCCTTCTCGTCTCCCACATCTACAATAACCTTCACCAGCTGACGCAGCACATTAACGCTGTGCACTTCGCCTTTGAGTCCATCCTCTGTGGTCACAAAGTCTCCTACATTAGGCAGTTTTCTATTAAGATCCTCGTAAATCTCCTCTTCGTTCTTCAGACAACACATCAGTCTGCCGCAAACCCCTGATATTTTGGTGGGATTTAAAGACAGGTTCTGCTCCTTGGCCATCTTGATAGACACCGGAGCAAACTCCGATAAATGTGTATGGCAGCAAAGCGGTCTGCCGCAGATACCGATACCGCCTAGAATCTTTGTCTCATCCCGCACGCCAATCTGTCTGAGTTCTATTCGTGTCTTAAAAACAGACGCAAGATCCTTAACCAGTTCCCTGAAATCAATCCGGCCGTCTGCCGTAAAATAAAACAATACTTTGTTATTATCAAAGGTATATTCCGCATCAATCAATTTCATCTGCAAATCGTGTTTTCTAATCTTTTCCAGACAAATATGATAAGCTTCTTTCTCTTTTTTCTTGTTTGCCGCCTCCTGTTCATCATCCTTCTGTGTCGCCACACGTAAGACTGCCTTAAGAGGCTGGACAACTTTATCATCTTCCACCTCCCTGGGATCACCTACCACGGTGCCGTACTCAATACCCCGGGCCGTCTCTACAATCACATGATCATTTCTCTTTACTTCCAGTTTACCCGGATCAAAATAATATATCTTACCGGCAGTCCGAAACCGAACGCCTATCACTTTAACCATAATCTATCAACCTCCACATTATTCTGGCAGACTCTGCCCATATCACAAACCGTCCGCCTAATTCTCCTTGATCGTCAGGAGCATAAGTTCCATGGTCAGATCAAAATTCACATTGGCCTCCAGTCTTCTCTTCGCCTGCTGGAGCGCGCTCACAATGGTCTCAATCCCTTCGTAAGTACTTCTGTCCGCTACTCTTCTAATCTGCTGAATCTCCTGTTTGAACACCAGACTATTCATATCCTTGGTAGCCTTAAACAGCAATACGTCCCGATACCACACTGTTAAAATATCAAGATAATCGTTGACATCCAGCTTATATTCCATAATCTTCTTAATTGCCTTGACAATTTCATTAATCTCCATATCGTTGATATACTTCACCAACGTAATGGCTTCATCCTTAACCTTCTCAAACTCTTCACTGCTGGCCAGAAGTTTCGCTTTGCCAATATTGCCTCTGGCAAAGGATACACAGATATTTGCCTTATAATCCGGTACGCCCAGCTCTTCCATCAGATATTTTTTCACAAGGTTGTCCGGCACCGGTTTCATATTAAGCACCACACACCGGCTTATGACCGTGGGAAGAAGTGCCTCCACATTATCCGTAAGGATTAAAATGACCGCATATTCCGGCGGCTCTTCCAGTGTCTTTAAGAGCGCGTTCTGAGCCTGCGGTGTCATCTTCTCACCCTCATTCATAATATAAATCTTACGCGGACTGCTATAAGGCTTGATCCCGATATCATTGTTAATCTGGCCACGGATATCCTCCACGCCAATGGTATTGGGTTTCTCATGACTGATATACACAATATCCGGATGATTATGACTAAGCGCCTGCTTACAGGAATGACACTCATTACATGGATCTGTACCGCCCTTTTCGCACTGTAATGTCATGGCAAAAATACGGGCAATAAATTCCTTACCGGCATTTCGCTCTCCGTTAATGATATAAGCATGTGATACCTTGTTTGATGTGATCGCGTTTTGTATATGTTCCTTTAACTGATCTTGTCCGATAATATCTGCAAATTTAGCCATCTATAACCTCACCGTTTCCCCTTTACGTAAAAATATCTAACAACAGTCCCCGTATTTCTCCAATCTTGTCAAGAATCGCCAGATGATCCTGCTCATCCTTTACAAGCTCCTGTGCCAGTTCATCCAGATTCTGATCAATCAATCGAATGATCCCATATACTCTGTGCCGTCCTCTCCTATCCAGAAAGTTCTCTCTGGAAAAGGCATGGGAACGATTCACCACCTCATTTAGAAAATCTTTGATCAGCGCACGATATCGTTTCATATCCTTGATATCCCGGTGCTTGGCGAGTTTATCACCTTGTCTGGTAATCTCCTCCATCATACCAATCAGTGCCTGCTGCAAATCCTGTTCCTCAATCCTGCTGACAAGAGTGAACTTAAAAGTACCGTCCGTCTCCTGCGCCTGCTGTGTCTGGTCTATCTGCGGCGTCTGCTGTATCTGATTTACTTTGATATCCACTCCCTGTCACCCCTTTTCTGTCATGAATTCAGATGCTTCTGCAGATAAGTCACAATCTCATTCAAACATCTATCTAACTGGTCGTTATAAAATGTCTTTTCAATCCCCGCCTGTGCCATCTTTTCCATGGAAAAATCTTCTGCATCCGCAAGAAAACGTCTGCACATCTCCTCGTATTTAGGATGATCCTGCGCCTTTTCCCGATCCAACGCTCTTTGAAGCCGCACTCCGTCGTCCAGTTCAATCATAACCGGCACTACCTTGTCTGTGCCATAGAACCTGCACAGCTGATCGTAAGCCTCCAGCGTACCGATCAGCACATAGGAAAAAACCTCCAAATCAATAGTCCCATCCGCCACCGTAAAATACCGCCAGACACCATAACAGGTATTATAGGCTCTGGATTCTATGACACAGCCATGCCCCAGAAGTTCCTGATATCCTTCCTCATCAGTAAAGTGATACTCCACACCATCTGTTTCCCCGGCCCGGATTGGTCGGGTCGTATAGGGCACGATTGTCTTTAAATGCACGCTCTCCTGCATCAGCAATCTTTTATATATAGTATCTTTACCCGATGAGCTCTTGCCCATCAGACATATTATTTTTCCCATAAACGCCATTACCTTTTGTCTAAAGCCTCATATTAATAATGCCACACTTTTATGGGAATTTCAACCGCTTCCGACAGCCGCTTACTCCCTGACGACACAGACCATACCGGCATCTGAAACCCCCTGCACGTTAAGCCCCATCCTGCGGCTTTCCGCTATCTGCCCCACAACTATCTCATCCATAATTTCTCCCGGCACAATCAGCGGAATCCCCGGCGGATACAGATTGATAAAATCAGCCGCAGTCCTGCCAGCTGCGTTCTGCAACGGAATTTCTTCCTGTTCCCCATGAAATGCCTGGGCCGGTATCATCCTGCTGTCAGGATACAGTTCCTGTCTGTCCACCGTCTGTTTTTCCTGCAAAGGCTCTGTCTTTGTGCAGGCTTCCTTCTCTATCCTATCATCTATCTCACAAATTGCATCAGCCAATCTCTGCCAGCCTTGTTCGGTATCCATCAAAGTCATCATCGCCAGTACAAAAGTATCTGCCGCCATCTCCATCTGCAAATGATATTCCTCCCGCAAAATTTCATGCAATCGGGAACCATTCATGGAGGTATTTTTAACAGAAATTACTATTTTTCCTGTATCCCATGCCAGCAGATCATATGCATTTTCTGACAATTTTGTCATTTTTCCAATATGTATATGCCGGCAGTATGCCGTTTTATCGCAAAATCTCTTATATTGCTGCTGATAAAACGCAAATCTCTGCGCACCATGCTCTTCCAGGAAACGCACACAGGAATCCATACTGGCCATCAACACATAAGACGGGCTGCTGCTTTGCAGCATGGCCAGATATCTGCGCAGTCTGTCCCGGTCCACCAGACTGCCGTTCACATGCAAAAGAGCCGTCTGCGTCATCGCCGGCAACGTCTTATGCAGGCTGTGTATGACCAGATCCGCTCCCGCAGCCACAGCGCCCTGCGGTTTCTTATCGACAAAGCCGGAATCCGCTCTCTGCAAAACACCTTCTGGCTTCCTGTCAAAAAGGCCAAGATGCGCTCCATGCGCTTCATCCACAATAAGCACCTTCCCATGTGCATGAACAATACGGGCCGCTGCCTCGATATCCGAAATGATTCCCTCATACGTGGGAGACGTAACCACCACCGCCTTGCAGGCCGGATAGGCATCCAGCAAATCTCCTATCCTCTCCGCACTCACCCCGTCATAGATATCATATTCCCGAATTCTTCCCGGATAATAATACCGGGGCCTTAGCCCCTGCATGATGACCGCATGGTACACCGCTTTATGACAATTGCGTGCTATCAGGATTTCATCCCCCGGCTGTGTCACCGACATAACTGCCGCCAACACCCCGCAGGTACTGCCGTTAACCAGATAATAGGTCTCCTGCGCCCCGTAGAGCCTGTTAGCCCGCTCCTGTGCTTCCTGTAATAATCCCTTAGCCTGATGCAGATTATCAAAACCATCTATTTCCGTGATATCTATGTCATAATACGCCGCCATCTCCCCGCTATCGGGATTGCGCTTATGACCCGGCATATGGCAAGGATAATCCCGACCGGCGCAGTATGTTGATAATGCCTGATATAACCCCTTCGAGGTTTGTTTTTGATCCCTATTCATATCTATATTCATTCTTATATCTATTTACGTTCCTTGCTTTTTATGAAGCGCATGCACCATGCCCCCGATGCAGCCCAACCGTTTCCATGAAAGAGCAGTATTTATCCGCAGCCGTCACCACCCATGCTTCCCGGCAGGCCGGAGGTACTACAGAAAGCGGCCACATATGCTTCTTAATAATCTCCCGCTGGATATCATTAAGCTGATACTCTTTTTCAGCATTATGAAGCGCCGTCATCGGATGATGAAATCCATGTAGTCTCTTTCTCTGGGACAAATACTCCTTATCATGCCAGTCATAGAGAAAATAATCATGTAGAAGCGCACCCCGGATCAAATCATGCTTGTTACAATTAAGCCCTAGTTTTTTATTCAGGAGCAGACTATAACAAGCCACATCCATACAATGGTTATGCACCGTCATCGTCCCATGCTGTATATGTTTTCTAGTACTCTGAAAGTTCACGGAGTCAAGAATATCCCCTCCATGTTCCTTTATGAGCCTGCGAAGCTGTTTATGCCGCTCATACAGCTTTCGCAGACGCTCTCTTCGTCTTTGCTTATAATTTCTCATAAAATCCATCCGGTATTCCCTCTTCCCACAAAATAGATTTATTCTGTCTTTTGTATGATCACTGACCGTCATTTTCTATCAATTCATGTAACACTCCAGCCCGGTGAGCCCAGGTATGGCCCGCCTGGGCCGTCTCATAACCCCGGTCCGCAATTTTTTGCATACGTCCGGGATCCGCCAACAACCCGGCCGCAATTTCCGGCAGGCGATCCATATGCTGTAATGTATATATGCTGCAATTTATATCATCCTGCAAAACAGTATCCAGATATATGCTACTGTCCGTCAGGCAGACCGCCCCGTTTAACATACTGTTAAAAATCCTGTCGTGTGCGCCATCCTTAAACCAGGGCATTACATTGAGAGAAAGCTTTGTCTGACACAGCTTCTTAAGACAACCCACGGAATCCAGACTATTCATAATCATCAGATTCTCTGTCTGCTTACACTCCAAAAGATCCCAGCCATCGCCAAACACATGTACTTTGATTCCTGCATCCACCAGCTCCTGCACTGCCCGTCCCCGGAAAGTATAACGCACATACAGGTCGATAAAAGTGAGCGCTGCCATGACTTTCTTAAATTCTTCTTCCGGCACCTCTCCCAGTTCTTCTTCCAGATGCACCTGTGCCACCTCTTCTACAGTCTTCCAGGGATTTGCCAGCAAGTCATCAATCATGCCATAGTAAAATGCCGTATATTCATCATCAATTCTTGTAATATATTTTTCAAAAGTAGCCGGCACACAATAATTACCCACCATTGTCACGTCATATTTACGAAATTCCACAGGCACATTCGATCTGTCCGGATACAGCTTCGTACCCGCCAAAGGCAAAAACGGTCCATTCATAATTTCCGGAAAAAAACGTCTCATATAAGCTTCATGATTCCTGTCGATGCTGATATGATGATAATTGTGCGGCACCTTTTCCAAAAAATGATGATAATACATAGGATGATCCACTACAATATTATAACTGGGAATGGAAAGTGCATCCCACATCATGGTTCCGTTTTCATCCAGAAAATATTCCTCTCCGCTCATACCATGAAAATTAAAATTAATCAGTACCGTATTTCCTTTTTCAAAAAAACGGAAAAAATTCTCCGTACTGCTCCAGGGCTTACTCAGGTCATAGATAAAGACATCATGACCCATTGTTTTCATAGCCTCTGCAATCTGTAACGAGAAATAACCCTGTGTTTCTATATCCCCTACAAAAAATAATATCCTTTTCATACACCGACCCTCTCTGCGCCTTCCTGCTCTTTGAAGAAAAGCAACGCCAGGATAAAACTCGCTGCAAAAGCCACAATACCCACCATGACCGCCTTTAACAGATTCCCCGGCTCTTTGTCGCTATAAAACATCAATATAGAAGGTATACTTGGGAACGTATAAATATAACAATGTACCGTAATCATACCCTGCACCATGCCCGCAATCATACAGCCCAATACATTGGCCGCCACCGGCGTCTTCTCCTTAAAACAAATTCCAAAAACAGACGGCTCCGAAATACCCGGAATCAGCACCGTAAGCATAGCACTCATGGCCAAGGACTTCCGCTCCTTATTCCTTGACTTTACAAATACGCCCAAATCACAACCGGCCAAAGACATATTAGAGATGAGAAATGCCACCATGATACCATAATCTACCCCGGTCAGCCCAATCTGTGTAATCGCCAGTGATATGAATATCCAATGCATCCCTGTAGAAACCAAAAATAATATGAGTGCGGCAAGTAACCCCCAGGCTATCACAGGTACACGTTCCTGCATCACATCAAGCCCCTGGGCAAGTCCATTGCTCAAAAGGCTTACGGCCGGCTCAATCACCAGAATTCCCAACAGAGAAGTTACTAAAATGGCACACACAGCCAGAAAATACGGCTGTAAACTCTCCTTGATTATTTTTCGTAAAAAACGTATCACATGAGACATACAATAGATCAACAGAATAATCGGAATCACACTGTAAGCATATGTGGCAGGCACCACAGGAATTCCTATAAAAGTAACCCTCTCCCCGCTCTCCATAAGTGCAGTAAAATCCGGTAAAAGCATCATACATACACTGATGATAGCTACAAGCGGATCCGTGTCGAAATGTCTGGCCGCCGAATAGGCCACCATCACCGGCAGAAAATAAAAGGGCGCCGTTGCAATAGCCGACAATATAGTTTCCGTTGTTCCTGTCAAAATATGCAGCGTACCAAAAAGCAATACCAGCATTTTCAAAATACCACCTGCAAGAAGAATCGGAATAACCGGCGCCATACATTCACTGATATGATCAAATACTGCTGAAAGAGATTTTCTTATCTTAATCACAATTCTACCCTATGCTTCCTTTAATTCTCATTTCTCTGCTACTCTTTATATCGGCTAAATTTTCATTTTTGCTACAAAAATTATATGACAACGCATCCCTAAATGCAATCTTTGCTACCATTTCGCTATAAAAATTCATAGACGAATGTTATAATATCTACATCAAAGAAGCTGACAAACGAGAAGTTTCCTATAACATAAAAATGAAGAGGTACTATATGAATAAAAACCTAGTTCCATTTTGGGAAGAAACATATCAGAAAGATGATACGATTGCCTTTTCCAGTGAGCCCAATGTAACCATTAAGGAATTTGAACATTTCCTCAATACGCAGTCTAATATATTGGAAGCAGGATGCGGAGAAGGTCAAAATGCTATATATTTGGCCCAAAAAGGATATCATGTTGATGCTTTTGATTTATCTGAATATGGGATTGCAAAGTTAAAACATAGATGTGAACTCTCTAATGTGCACGTAAACGCATTTGTAGCAGATTTGACTGCCTACCATTTTAAACAATCTTATGATATGATCCTTTGTTTCGGAACACTTCATTTTGTACATAAAAATGACTGGAAAAAATTTATTAGCAGTGCAAAAGAATATACCAATATAGGCGGTATTCATATAATGCAAATATTTACGGATGCCGTACCGGCATCAGAAGACATTGCACCCTTTGCAATCGGTCTGGCAAAAGATGAAGAAATCAAAGAATTGTATACCAATTGGGATATTTTACAGTTTAAGTCTTATGTGTTTGAAGATGAACATCCGAATGTCCCTAAACATTTACACGCATCAAATAAAATTGTTGCCAGAAGAATAAAATGATAATAGAAAGTGATAATTAATGAAGCACGGGGGATTCGAACCCCCGACAACCTGATTAAAAGTCAGGTGCTCTACCGACTGAGCTAGTGCTCCAAAATTCAAATTATTTTAGGGTAGACAAAATGCCCAGAACCGGAATCG
>DKZA01000003.1:0-16370 GCA_002492525.1 Lachnospiraceae bacterium UBA7086
ATCACTTGACAATATAGGGAGGATATAGAGATGAAAAAGAAAATGATTGCAGGGTCTTTCGTGGCCGCAGTAGTGATAACAGGCTTTATCTGTGTTTGCATATGGTTCCTGTCGGGAGCCGGCAGCACATACTATTATACACAAATTGATAACAGCAAAATAGAACAGGTCGAATCCAAAGGCGGCGTAATTAACTTAAACGGCAGCATGGATTATTCATATACTTTATTTTCTTATGACGAAAACGGAAAGGGAAAAGACATTACATTCGGGACATCAAGGGAATTGAGAGAGGGAGCATTTATCCGTTTAACGGTAACGCCCATCCGGGGTGTTGTTGAATGGGAAGAGGTACAATACGATGAGCTTCCGGCTGCCGTGCAGGATAATTATGCAGCATCTGCAAATGAGTAAGATGATTCTTTAGAGAAATAAAGTAACGGAATAGGAGGCTTAATGCGTATGTTGCTGAGTATAAAGTGAAGATAAGAATTACATTATAAAAGATTTTATAGAGTAAGAAAAATCTTAAAGTTGAAAAATAGCACTAATTATGATAGCATAATAAATCGTGTAGAGTGTTTTTTCTTTGAATTTAAGAATGGTACATGAAATAAAATTACCGAATGAAATGTTAGAGTAAAAATGCAATTTAATAAGAAAAACCAAAGGAGATTATGATATCATGAAACTAGGCATCGTGGGTCTTCCCAACGTCGGGAAAAGCACCCTTTTTAATTCCCTGACAAAGGCAGGAGCGGAATCCGCAAACTATCCGTTCTGCACCATTGATCCCAATATCGGTATTGTTGCGGTGCCGGATGAGAGATTGAAACTTTTAGGGGATATGTATCATTCTAAAAAGGTGACGCCGGCCACCATTGAGTTCGTGGATATTGCCGGACTTGTGAAGGGCGCTTCCAAGGGAGAAGGGCTTGGCAACCAGTTTTTAAGCAACATCCGGGAGGTGGATGCCATCGTTCACGTGGTGCGCTGCTTTGAGGATTCCAATATTGTCCATGTGGATGGTTCTATTAATCCTCTGCGGGATATCGAGACCATCAATCTGGAGCTGATTTTCTCCGATATCGAGATTCTGGAACGCAGGATTGCCAAGACGGCAAAGGTTGCCAAAATGGATAAAAACGCGGCAAAAGAGTATGCTCTTTTAGAGAGGCTTAAGGCCCATCTGGAAGAAGGGAAACTGGCGAAGGTATTCGAGACGGAGGATGAGGATGAGCTTGCCCTTCTCACCTCTTATAATCTGCTCACTTATAAACCGGTGATCTTTGCGGCTAACGTGGCGGAAGGAGATCTTGCGGACGACGGTGCGGGCAATGATGGTGTGCAGAAGGTGAAAGCCTTTGCGGCCGAGAACGGCAGCGAAGTGTTCGTGATCTGTGCCCAGATTGAGCAGGAGATTGCGGAATTGGATGAAGAAGAGACGGCCATGTTTCTGGAGGATCTTGGGTTGTCGGAATCCGGTTTGCAGAAGCTGATCCGGGCAAGTTATAAGCTCCTTGGGCTGATGAGTTTCCTCACGGCAGGAGAGGATGAGACCAGGGCGTGGACCATCAAGATTGGCACCAAAGCGCCCCAGGCGGCAGGGAAGATACATACGGACTTCGAGAGAGGATTTATCAAGGCGGAGGTCGTAAATTATAAGGATCTGCTGGAGCAGGGTTCTCTTGCAGCGGCCAGAGAGAAGGGCCTGGTAGGTATGGAAGGAAAAGAGTATGTGGTGCAGGACGGAGACGTAATCCTGTTCAGGTTTAATGTGTGACAGCAATGAGCAGCTGCGCCTGCATGAGGAACCAAGGCGTGACCGCTAGCGGGCAAAGCATTGGTTATTCATGCAGGCATAGGGCGAACGCCCGACATGAATAGAATACGCAGTATTCTATGAATGGCAGCTGCGAGTTATTCAGAGGGAGATTTAATATGCAGGATATCATGGACAAGATGGATATAGCCTTCCCCCATCTGGGGATTTATCTTGAAAATGTGCCGAAGAGTTTTAGTATTTTTGGATTCGAGATTGCCTTTTATGGTGTGATCATAGGAATCGGGGTGCTCTGCGGTGTATTGATGGCGGCCCATGTGGCCAAAAAGGAAAATTTTGATGCGGATGTGATATGGGATTTTGCCATTTATGCCATCATTTTTTCTATCATAGGTGCGCGGATATATTACGTGGTCTTTGCATGGGACAAATATAAGAATGATCTGCTGGGGATTTTTCAATTGCGAAACGGCGGTCTGGCGATTTATGGTGCGGTGATTGCGGCGTTTGTTACCTTAGGGGTATACTGTAAGATAAAGAAGCAAAACTATTTGCAGATTGCGGACATCTGTGTACCTGGGTTGGTGTTGGGACAGGTGATTGGCAGGTGGGGCAATTTTATGAACCGGGAAGTGTTTGGGGAATATACAGATTCGCTTCTGGCTATGCGTCTGCCAACGGAAGCGGTGCGGGCCAGTGATATTTCCGAAAAGATATCGGCCCATATGGTAGAGGGAACCAATTATATTCAGGTGCATCCGACCTTTTTATATGAGAGCCTCTGGAATCTGATTCTTTTGTTTCTTATGCTTTATTACCGGCAGTATAAGAAATTTGAGGGGGAGCTGTCCCTTTTATATTTTGGCGGTTACGGTCTGGGTCGTGCCTGGATTGAAGGCATCCGTACCGATACGCTCTTTATCCCCCATACAACCATAGCGGTGTCACAGGTGCTGGCTATTGTACTCCTGGCGGGATCGCTTACAGCGGATATCCTGATCCGCCGCCGTATCAGGAGAAAGATAGCGCCTGCCGAGGCCGCGGAAGGCAGCACAGATACAAAGTAAATACGATAAAGACGGGAATATGCCCTCTGTACATTTTCGCAGTGTACAGAGGGTATTTTTTTTAGTGTCTTTCCATTTTTTCCTTGCATTATATGCAGGAATAGTATAGAATTATAGTAAAAGTGGTGGAAAGTGGGATGAAGTGGAGCAAAGTGGCTCATATTCTTCTAAATATACTCCCATCTTTCCGTGGCAGACCACTTTTTTCAGACAGGGGAAACGTACGTAGGCTGTTGCGAACGGTCGATGTACCGGGGTAGGGTGATTACACATGTTTATGGGAGAATACAATCACACAATTGATACAAAAGGCAGGCTGATTGTTCCTTCCAAATTCAGGGAGACTCTGGGAGAGGCTTTCGTGGTGACCAAAGGACTGGACGGATGCCTGTTTGTGTATGATAATGTAGAATGGAGTATTTTTGAAGAGAAACTAAGATCTCTGCCCATAACCAATAAAGAAGCCAGGCAGTTTGTAAGATTTTTTCTGGCAGGAGCAACAGAAGCAGAAGTGGATAAGCAGGGACGTATCTTAATACCAAACGTTCTGCGTGAGTTTGCAGGATTGAGTAAAGATGTAGTTCTCATTGGCGTGGGAAGCAGAATCGAAATCTGGAGCAGAGAACGCTTTGACGGCGTGACGGCCTGCGAGGATATGGACGAGATCGCAGAACACATGGCAGAACTTGGTCTCGGAATCTAGGAGAGAACGACAGATGGAATTTAAACACACCTCGGTGCTCCTGCAGGAAACGATAGAGAACCTTCGGATTAAGCCAGAAGGTATATATGTGGATGGCACCTTGGGCGGCGGTGGACATGCTCTCCGGATAGCGGAGAGGCTAAAAGGAACGGGCAGACTGATCGGGATAGACCAGGACGGGGATGCCATCGAGGCGGCAGGAAAGCGACTGGAACCATACAGGGAGCGCATTACCTTGATTCGGGATAATTACTGCCATATGAAAGAAGCCTTGCAGCAGATTGGGATTGAGAAAGTGGATGGTATCGTACTGGATCTGGGGGTGTCGTCTTTCCAACTGGATAATGCAGAGAGAGGCTTTTCTTACAAATATGATACAAAGCTTGATATGCGGATGGACACCAGGCAGAGCCTGAGTGCCAGAGAGATCATCAATGATTACTCGGAGACAGATCTTTACCACATGATCAAAGATTACGGCGAGGAGCAGTTCGCCAAGAATATAGCAAAGCACATTGTGATGGCCAGAAAAGAAAAGCCGGTGGAGACCACAGGGCAGTTATGTGAGATCATTAAGGCGGCGATACCGGCCAAAATGAGAGCCGCAGGCGGACATCCTGCGAAACGGACATTTCAGGCAGTGAGGATTGCATGTAACAGAGAACTGGAAGTGTTGAAGGATTCCCTGGATCAGTTGATTGACTTACTGAATCCGGGAGGGCGGATTTGCATCATTACGTTTCATTCTTTGGAAGACAGGATTGTAAAATCTGCTTTCCGTAAAAATGAGAATCCATGTACTTGTCCGCCGGATTTTCCGGTATGTGTGTGCGGACAAGTTTCAAAGGGTAAAGTGATAACCAGAAAACCGATTCTTCCCTCAGAGGAAGAAGTGAAGACGAATCAGAGAGCCAAGAGCGCTAAACTGCGTGTATTTAGTAAAACAGAGGGGAAATAAAAAAGAATGGCAGCGACACAAAGAAACGCGAACGTAAGAGGAGAAAGAAATCGTACAGTAGGCAGATACGGTCAGTATTATGTACAGGGCAATACGGTCAGAAGACCGGATGTGACGGAAGAAATCAGAAAGCGTCCGCAGCGTAAGGTCAACAATAATACCATCCGAAAAAACAGAGAACGGGCAAAGCACATGAGCATCGGTTATGTGATGTTTTTGTGTGTGGCGCTGGTGGCAACAGGCATGATCCTCATTTACTATGTAGGGCTGCAGTCTGATATTACGAACAGTGTGAAGAATATTTCCAAACTGGAGAGAGAATTGAATGATTTAAAGGTTGCAAATGATGAGGAGTACAGTAGAATAACAAGCAGTATAGATCTGGAAGAAATCAGGCGTGTTGCGATTCAGGAACTGGGGATGCAGTATGCAACACAGGGGCAGATTATATCTTTTGCCAGTGAAAACAATGATTATGTCAAGCAGATGGCGGAGATTCCCCATTGAGATTGTGTAAGAAAATGAAGCAGGTGATTGATTGAGTAATCAGGACAAAAGAAACACCATCAACAGATTTACCATTAAAATGCAAAAGAAGCTGCTGATCATGTTTATGTGTATCTTGGCAGCCTTCGCCGGACTCAGTGTACAGCTGTTTTTGATTAACAGGGATAATGGTGAAGATTACAAAAAACAGGTATTGTCGCAGCAGGAATATGACTCTACGACAATACCTTTTAAACGTGGTTCCATTGTGGATTCCAATGGTACGGTTCTTGCCGTCAGTAATAAAGTATATAATGTGATTCTCGATACAAATCTGCTGATGCAGGATGAGAAGAATCTGGAGCCTACCTTAAGTGCCTTAAAGAAGATTTTTAACATTGATACAAGCACTGTCAGAAGCTATATTGCAGAGCATCCCAATTCGGCTTATTATGTGATGGCGAAACGAGTGGAATACGAGAAAAAGGCCGCTTTTGAGGAACTGCAAAAAGACCCTGAACAGGGTAAAAATATCAAGGGTGTCTGGTTTGAAGATGAGTATAGGAGGGAATATCCAAACGGTTCCCTGGCCTGTGATGTGATTGGGTTTACCACCAGCGATAATGTGGGAACCTATGGCCTTGAGGAATATTATAATGATATTTTATGCGGAACCAATGGAAGGGAATATGGCTATCTGAATGATGATTCCACTTTGGAGCGTACCACTATACCGGCCAGAGACGGCTACAATATTCAGACCACGATTGACGCCAATATTCAGGCCATTGTAGAGAAATATCTCAAAAAGTTCAATGATGAATATAAAGATAATGTCAGAACAGGAAATGGGGCGGAAGGGCTTGGCTGTATTATCATGGAAGTAAATACTGGCAATGTTCTGGCGATGGCGGATTATCCCAACTATGATCTGAACGATACCAGAAATACGCAGAATCTGATCGGGATGCCGCTTTTGGATGAGAAGGGAAATAAAGTAAAGCCGACGGAGTATGTGACACAGGAATCTTTAAATGCCATGAATGATGAGCTGATGTACCAACATCTCAATGCGCTCTGGAAAAATCACTGTATCGTGGATTCTTATGAACCGGGGTCTGTGTCCAAACCTTTTACGGTGGCAGCCGCCCTCGAAAGCGGAGCAATCACTGGTAACGAGACTTATCTGTGTGAGGGAAAACTGCAAGTGGCCGACCATGAGATTAAATGTCATCAGACCTATGGAGACGGCCGGATCAGTGTGCAGGAAGGGGTTGAGCGCTCCTGTAATGTGGTGTTGATGAATGTGGCTTTTGCCCTGGGTAAAGAACGATTTGTGGATTATCAGCATTTGTTTGGTTTCGGTCTGAAAACGAATATTGACCTGGCGGGTGAGCCCCGCACAGATACGGTAGTTTATAACAAAGATACCATTGGTCTTACGGAGCTGGCAACGAATTCTTTTGGACAAGGATTTAACTCGACCATGATTCAGATGGCGGCAGGATTCTGTTCTCTTGTGAACGGCGGTTATTATTATGAGCCTCATGTGGTGAGTAAGATAACCACGGCGGACGGCGCCACCATAGAGAACATCGAACCCAGGGTGTTAAAGCAGACAATTTCCAATACCACCAGCGATACCATAAGGGAATTTTGTAATACTGTGGTGACGGGAGAACACGGAACCGGACATACGGCAAGACCGGCCGGATATATGATCGGCGGCAAAACGGGTACGGCGGAGACGCTTCCCCGCGGCAATCATGAGTATGTGGTATCTTTTATGGGATACGCGCCGGCGGATGATCCTCAGATCTTAATTTATGTGGTGGTGGACAGACCCAATGTACCTTCCCAGGATGATGCCAAGTATGCCACCAGGATCGTGCGTAGTATTCTGACAGAGGTACTTCCTTATCTGAATATCTTTATGACGGAGGAATTGACGGATAAAGAGCGGGAAGAGCTGGAAGAACTGCAGATCCAGATCCGGACACCGGAAGGGGCCCAGGAGGGAGAACTGGACGAAGAAGGCAATCCCATCAATCCGGAGGAGACAGAAGAAGGGACCCAGGAGGGAGAAGAGACCCAGGAGCCGGAAGAAGAACCGGAAGATACAGTGGATCGTGAAGTGTGGAGAGACTTCCCGAGAGATCCGGCCACCGGTTATCTGGTAGACCCCAATACCGGTTATTTCCTGGATCCGGATATCGGCACTGTAATTGGCGGCGGCAGTCTTCTGGGGGAGACCACAGAGGATACCGGGGCAGGAGATGGTACGGAGGAAGGCGGCGGGAATACGCCGGAAGGGAATGTACCAGAACCAACAGAATAGAAGGAATAAGAATAACCTCATTAAAATGGTAATAAATTATATTAATACCTTTTTGTGAGGTTTTCTGCATGGCGCAAGAGACACCTTATTTACATAAAACATACCATCGGAGTAAGACAGTGGCAGTCTTCTTTCTGTGTTTTATCGCCTTTGCCGGACTTGTGGGGAGACTTTCCTATCTGATGATTTTCCAGTCTGAGTATTATACCCAGAAAGCCAAGGAACTGCATGAAAGAGAGCGGAGTATCAAAGCGGCCAGAGGACGCATTATAGATGCCAATGGTAAAATCCTGGCGGATAATAAAACAGTCTGTACGATTTCTGTGATTCACAGCCAGATTACGGACAAAGAGAAAGTGATAGAAGTTCTTTGCAGAGAACTGGAATTGAGCGAAGAGTATGTCAGAAAGCGAGTGGAAAAATACTCCTCCATAGAAAGAATCCGCAGCAATGTGGATAAGAGTATCGGTGACATCATCAGATCCTATGAGCTGGACGGTGTGAAGGTGGATGAGGATTATAAGAGATATTATCCTTATGATGCGCTGGCTTCTAAAGTGCTGGGGTTTACCGGCGGTGATAACCAGGGCATTATAGGACTTGAGGTGGTTTATGAGGAATATTTGCAGGGGGAAGCGGGAACTATCTTAACGGTGACAGATGCCAAAGGAGTGGAACTGGCAGAAGCAGGTGAGGAGCGGGTGGAACCGGTCAGCGGGCAGGATCTATATATCAGCCTGGATATGAATATTCAAAGTTATGCTACCCAGCTTGCTGTACAGACTATGGAGACTAAGGAGGCAGACAGCGTCTCCATTCTGGTGATGAACCCCCAGAACGGAGAAATCCTGGCCATGGTAAATGTGCCGGAATTTAATTTAAATGCCCCCTATACACTGCCAAACGGCATGGATTCTGCGGCTTTTTCCGAAGAAAAGAAGCAGGAACTTTTAAATGCCATGTGGAGAAACGGCTGTATCAATGATACCTATGAGCCTGGATCTACGTTCAAGATTGTGACGGCGGCAGCCGGTCTGGAGTCTGGAGCGGTAAAGACAACGGATACCTTTAATTGTCCAGGATTTATTATGGTGGAAGACCGCAGGATACGATGCCATAAGGTGGGCGGTCATGGGACGGAAGATTTTGTGCAGGGGACGATGAATTCCTGCAACCCCGTATTCATCACAGTTGGACTGCGTATCGGGGTGGAGCGTTACTATTCCTATTTCAGACAATTCGGCCTTTTGGATAAGACGGGAATCGATCTGCCGGGAGAAGCAGGTACTATCATGCATAAGATGGAGAATATCGGGCCGGTAGAGCTGGCGACCATTTCTTTCGGACAGTCTTTTCAGATTACGCCCATCCAGTTAGCGACTACAGCCTCTTCCATCATTAACGGCGGCAGACGTATTACGCCTCACTTTGCAGTTAAGACAGCTGATGCCGATGGCAGCAATGTAGAACATTTTACTTATCCGGTACGGGAGAATGTGGTTTCCGCCGAAACATCTGAAACAATGCGGTATATTCTGGAGCAGGTGGTGGCGGATGGAAGCGGGAGAAACGGTGCGGTGGAAGGCTACCGGATCGGCGGGAAAACGGCCACCAGCCAGACCCTGCCCCGCGGGAGCGGTAAGTACATCGCGTCTTTCCTGGGATTTGCACCGGCCAATGATCCGCAGGTGCTGGCAGTGGCAATCATCAATAATCCAAAGGGCACTTATTATGGCGGACAGATTGCGGCACCGGTGGTCAGGCAGCTCTTTGAGAATATTCTTCCATATTTGGAAAAGATAGATTATAATGAGACATGAAGTACAGACGGTCGTATGAGAAAGGATTAATAAATAGATATGAATGGTACAGTGTTATTATCGGTGATGTTGTCTTTTGCAATCAGTGTGATGTTGGGTCCTTTGGTAATTCCGTTTCTCAGACGCCTTAAGGTGGGACAGACGGAGCGAACGGAAGGGCCGGAGAGTCATTTAAAGAAAAATGGCACACCGACAATGGGAGGAATCCTATTTCTGGTCAGCGTAGTAGTCACCTCGCTGTTGTTTGTGAAAGAATATCCGAAAATTGTTCCGATTTTGTTTCTGACGCTGGGGTTTGGGCTGATCGGTTTTCTGGATGACTATATCAAAGTAGTCTTAAAACGTTCCATGGGTCTTCGTGCATGGCAGAAATTTGCTTTACAGATTGTGGTGACAGGAGTTTTTTTGTTTTATCTACAACACTACACAGATGTTTCCCTGGCCATGAAAGTACCCTTTATGGACGGTGTGTATCTGGATTTTGGATGGGCCAATATTCCGATTTTTTTCTTTATTGTGATCGGTGTGGTAAATGGTACGAACTTTACGGACGGCCTGGACGGCCTGGCGAGTTCGGTGACGGTGTTGGTAGCCACGTTCTTTACCGTGGTAGCGATTGGAACAAACAGCGGGATAGAGCCGATTACCTGTGCGGTGGTGGGAGCGCTTTTGGGATTTCTGCTGTTTAATGTGCACCCGGCCAGTGTGTTTATGGGAGATACAGGGTCTTTGGCGCTGGGCGGTTTTGTGGCGGCCACGGCTTATATGATGCAGATGCCGATTTATATAGCAATTGTGGGATTTATCTATCTGTTGGAAGTGGTGTCTGTGATCTTGCAGGTGTCATATTTTAAGATGACCGGGGGCAAGAGGATCTTTAAGATGGCACCAATCCATCATCATTTTGAATTGTGCGGCTGGTCAGAGACGCGGGTGGTGGCGGTGTTTTCTATTGTGACGGCGCTTCTTTGCCTGGTGGCTTTGATGGGAGTATAGCAATATCCGGTGTACAGGGCACTCTCCGCGAGGATGGCTATGCTTTCCGGAAGGTATAAGATTAAAAATTTGATAAATATAGATGACGTTCCTTAGGCGTCAGAAAGGTCAGAGTAATGGAGTTACAGGGAAGAAAAGTATTAGTAGTAGGTTCTGGTATCAGTGGGATCGGAGCTGTGGAAGCACTGCATCATGCGGGTGCTTTGCCGGTTTTATTTGATGAAAATGATAAGCTGTCTTTGGAAGATGTCAGGAATAAGCTGAAAGATGGCGTGGAAGCTGAGGTTGTGATAGGGACTCTGCCTGAAGAGACGCAAGCCGCTGTAGAGTTGGTGGTATTGAGTCCTGGGGTGCCTACGGATACGGAATTTGTGGAGACATTTCGTAGAAAGGGCGTTAAGATCTGGGGAGAAATAGAACTTGCTTATGAACTTGGCAAAGGGCGTGTGATCGGTATTACAGGTACCAATGGCAAGACTACCACAACCACACTGGTGGGTGAGATTATGAGGGCCTGCTTTCCGGATGTGGATGTGGTGGGCAATATTGGGAATCCTTATACTTTGACAGCTTTGGATTCCACAGACGAGACGGTTACGGTAGCGGAGATCAGCAGTTTTCAGCTGGAAACGGTGGAGAAGTTTCGGCCGGATGTGTCGGCAATCCTAAATATCACCCCGGATCATCTGAATCGTCATCACACCATGGAAAACTATGCGGCGGCAAAGATGGCTGTCACCAGAAATCAGACGAAGGATCAGGTCTGTGTGTTAAATTATGAGAACAGTTATACCAGGGAATTTGGTGAAGTATGCCCGGCCCGGGTGGTGTGGTTTTCTTCACAGAGGAAGCTGGCGGAAGGATTTTATCAGGAAGGAGAGGATATCTGGCAGGCGAAAGACGGCGTGCCCACCAGGCTGATGAATATTCATGAAATGAAGCTGGTAGGTACCTGCAATGTGGAAAACGTGATGGCGGCGATGGCGATAGCCCAGGCTTTCGGAGTGCCTATGGAGACGATTCTTTCGGTGGTCAGAGAATTCAGGGCGGTGGAGCACAGGATAGAGTTTGTGGACACCAAAAGAGGCGTAGATTATTACAATGATTCCAAGGGAACCAATCCGGATGCGGCGATCCAGGGAATCCGGGCTATGTGTAAACCTACGGTACTCATTGGCGGCGGTTACGATAAGCAGAGCGAGTACGACGAGTGGATAGAAGCTTTTGACGGCAAGGTGAAGTGTCTGGTACTGATAGGACAGACTAGAGAAAAGATTGCCGAATGTGCGAGACGGCATGGCATGGAAAACATTGTGCTGGCGGATTCTTTTGAGGAAGCCTTTAAAGTCTGTGTGGAAAAGGCACAGCCGGGAGATGCGGTATTGTTATCGCCGGCATGTGCAAGCTGGGGGATGTTCCCCAACTATGAAGTCAGAGGAAAAATGTTTAAAGAGTTTGTGGAACAATTGGAGGAGCAAAAGTAAGTGGCACAGAGAAATTCTTCTCGCAGGAGACAACAGAAGAGTGAAAGCTTTATGGATTACAGCCTGCTGTTTATTGTGCTGTTTCTATTAGGATTTGGTATGGTCATGGTATTTTCCACCAGTTCCTATGAGGCCAATCTGGATTATGGAGATTCCACCCATTATCTGAAACAGCAGCTTTTTGCGACCATTCTGGGTCTTGTGGTGATGATCGTGGTATCCAATATTCCTTATCATTTTTGGGAACGGTTTGCAGCGCTTGCCTATATAGTCTCTGCGGTGTTAATTCTGTTGATTATTCCATTTGGACATGAGGCTGGCGGTGCCACCAGATGGTTGTACATAGGGCCCATCTCCTTGCAGGTGGCAGAGGTGGCCAAAGTGGGTATGATATTGTTTCTGGCCAGTCTGATCTGTACCATGGGTAAACGGATACGGACGAAAAAAGGGTTCTGGACGGTGCTGCTTGTGCCGGCACCGATTGCGGTGATGATCTGGCAGATTACTAACAATTTAAGTTCGGCGATTATCATCATGGGTATAGCGGTCCTGATGCTTTTTGTTTCCTGTCCGGATTACAAACGGTTTATTCTTCTGGGGCTTGCAACCCTGGCAGGAGCGGCGGCCGTGGTTTTTGCGGTGGTGCAGATGGCACAGTCTCAGGCGGACAGCGTGAATTTCCGTGGGGCCCGTATTTTGGCCTGGCTGGATCCGGAGGCCTATGCCAGCGGCAAGGGATTTCAGACTTTGCAGGCACTCTATGCCATCGGTTCCGGCGGCGTGTTGGGCAAAGGGCTGGGGCAGAGTATGCAGAAGCGGGGCTTTTTGCCGGAAGCGCAGAATGATATGATTTTCTCCATTATCTGTGAGGAGTTGGGACTGTTTGGCGGAATCGCTGTTATCGTTATGTTCCTGCTCTTGATCTGGCGTCTGATGATTATTGCCAATAATGCGCCGGATCTGTTTGGGGCATTGCTTGTAGTGGGTGTGATGGGGCATATTGCCATTCAGGTGATTTTAAATATTGCGGTGGTTACAAACACCATTCCCAATACGGGAATTTCCCTGCCCTTTATCAGTTACGGAGGGTCCTCTATCATGTTTCTGTTAATAGAGATTGGGCTGGTCCTAAGCGTGGCCAAGGGGATACGCCTGAAAGATTTATAAGGACAAGATAATTTTTAGTCGTAAATCCATATAGATAGAATAGGTCATATTTTAGATTTGAGGTAATCTTATGGACGCTATTCGTATCTATGGTGGTAACTGTCTGACAGGACAGACTAAGATACAGGGGTCAAAAAATGCGTCGCTGCCGGTTCTTGCGGCGACACTTTTGATAAACGGTACCTGCGAGATTGAGAACTGCCCTAACATTTCGGATGTGTTTCATATGTTACGGCTCCTGGAGAGCCTGGGCTGTAAAATAACGAGAGAAGAAGGACTTGTGCGGGTAGATACAGGGCAGTTGTCGGAGTGTGACATGCCGGCGGACTCCGTGGGAGTCATGCGTTCGTCCATTATGCTTTTGGGAGCCCTTTTAGCCAGAGCGGGCAGTGTCAGTATGGAATATCCGGGAGGATGTGTGATCGGTAAAAGACCGATAGATCTTCATCTGCGTGCTCTGCGCCGTATGGGGGTAGAAATTACGGAGGAGGAAGAGGGATTTTGCGCCCGGACGTCAGGGCTGCAAGGCACGGTACAGGAACTTCCTTTTGTCAGTGTCGGTGTAACGGAAAATCTGATTCTCGCGGCGGTGCTGGCACAGGGATGTACAATTATCCATCCTGCGGCAAGAGAGCCGGAGATTCAGATCCTATGTGATTTCCTGCAAAGTGCCGGAGCGAAGATCACAGGGGTTGGTACGGACCGGCTGGTGATTGAAGGCGTACAAAGTCTTCATCCGGTACGGTTTCGCGTGCCGGCGGACAGAATCGTAGCGGGCACTTATCTGGCAGCTTGTATGGTTACCGGCGGCCGGGTGTTTTTGCAGGACGCGCCCTGTGAGCATATGCAGAGTGTGTTCGCGTGTGCGAGGAAACTGGGAACGGAGATTTCCTGTGAAAGAGACGGCGTTCTTGTGTCCGGAAGAGCTTGTGAACCGTTTCCGGAGGGGCTGGTGACAGCATGTTATCCGGGATTTCCTACAGATCTGCAATCTCTTTTTATGGTAGTGATGGCACTTTCCGGACATTCCGGCTGGATCGAGGAGACAGTGTTTGAGAACCGGTTTCGGATTGTTCCAGAATTATGCAGAATGGGGGCCGATATTACGGTACAGGGAGCAAGAGCCTATATCCACCCTGTGGAGTGTCTTCACGGTGCGATTGTGGAGGCCAAGGAACTGCGGGGAGGCGCGGCATTGGTGGCGGCAGCCCTTGCGGCCGAAGGCACAAGTATTGTGACCAATCGACATTATATAGACCGGGGATATGAAGATATTTCCTTAAGCTTCCGGGAACTGGGAGCAGATATTGAACTGGCATGACAGTAGTGTCATGCCATGAGGTTGGGGAATGAGTAATAAGAAAACAGTCAGAAAAGTGAAGAAAAAGAACCCGAATCTTCGGCTTGTGAAGAACGGAGACATTCAGCCGAAGAAAAACAGAAAGCGCAGGGATAAACAGGAGAAGATCCGTTTTGACAAATCCAAAAGGATCGGGATAGCGGCAGGCTCTTTCATTCTTCTTCTGTCCCTGTTTTTGGGCGGATACTATTATATTGTAAAAAATTATACGATCACCACTGTTTATGTGGAAGGAAACATCCACTATACCAATGAGGAGATCATGGAGATGGTCATGGGCGGCAGGTACGGAAATAATTCTCTGTTTTTATCCCTGAAATACCGGGACAAGGGAATTGATAATGTGCCTTTCATTCAGACCATGGACGTGTCTATCGAGGCTAAGGATACTGTCCGGATCACGGTGTACGAAAAGGCACTTGCCGGTTATGTGTCCTATTTGGGGCGTTATGTGTACTTTGACAAGGACGGAATCGTGGTGGAAACTTCACAGCAGAAAACAGCCGGTATCCCGCAGGTGACGGGGCTGTCATTTGACCATGTGATATTACATGAACCGCTTCCGGTAGAAAAACCGGAGATTTTTGATGAAATTCTGAATATTTCTCAGCAGTTATCCAAGTATTCACTTTCGGCGGACAAGATATACTTTGACAGCGATTACCAGGTGACACTGATATTTGGGGATGCTAAAGTAGCTATAGGTGACAGCCAGGATATTGATGAAAAAATTATGACATTACAATATCTGCTTCCCAGTCTTGCGGGACAAAGTGGTACTTTGGATATGCGGGAATACAGTGAAGATACGACCTCTTACAGCTTCGAGAAGGACTAAATTTAGGAAAATGATGACAAAAACACATAAAAACAAAAAAAAGGTTGCGAATTTGGAAAAATAATTATATGATAATCTATATGAGTTTATGTGGAGATAGATTTTAGGAGGAGGAATCACCTTGCTTGAGATTAAGTCGAATGATGCTGAGTCAGCAGCGAAGATCATCGTAGTCGGTGTCGGCGGTGCGGGCAACAATGCTGTGAATAGAATGATAGATGAAGAGATAGACGGGGTGGAATTTATTGGTATTAATACCGATAAACAGGCATTGCAGCTGTGCAAGGCGCCCACACTTCTACAGATTGGGGAGAAACTGACGAAGGGACTGGGTGCAGGTGCCAAGCCGGAGATTGGTGAAAAGGCAGCGGAGGAAAGTTCTGAGGAAGTGGCCCAGGCATTAAAGGGTGCGGATATGGTGTTTGTTACCTGTGGTATGGGCGGCGGCACCGGTACTGGAGCTGCACCTGTGGTGGCCAAGCTTGCGAAGGATATGGGAATTTTGACGGTCGGTGTTGTGACCAAGCCATTCCGGTTTGAGGCGAAAGCCCGGATGACCAATGCACTGGCAGGTATAGATAAGATTAAAGATAACGTAGATACTCTGATTGTGATTCCTAATGATAAATTACTGGAGATTGTGGACAGGCGTACTACCATGCCGGATGCTTTGAAGAAAGCAGATGAAGTCTTGCAGCAGGCTGTGCAGGGTATTACGGATTTGATTAATATGCCGGCCATCATCAACCTGGACTTTGCGGATGTGCAGACTGTCATGAAGGACAAGGGTATCGCACATATTGGTATCGGTACGGGTAAAGGAGATGATAAGGCCAGCGAGGCTGCTAAGATGGCGGTGGAGAGTCCGCTCCTGGAGACCACGATCACTGGCGCAACGCATGTCATCATCAATGTTTCCGGTGATATTTCCCTGGCAGATGCGTCCGATGCATCCGATTATGTGAGAGCGCTTACCGGTGACGAAGTAAATATCATCTTCGGTGCGATGTATGACTCCAGTATGTCAGATACCTGTAATGTGACGATTATCGCTACCGGAATCGAGGAGAAGGCAAGACAAAACAGCGGCCTCGGTTTTAAGAGCGGATACATAACCCCCACTTCCTTACAGAGCAAGGGTGTTGCAGGAACTTCTGCGGGCGCGGGGCTTAGTGCATTTGCAACGCAGAGTATGGGATTGAAACAGCCTGTCACGGCATCTTCCGTCGGCGGACAAGCAAAGCCGCAGCCGACGTTAAAGCAGATAGGCGGCATTAACAGGACCAGCGATATCAGAAGTTCGGTGGAGGAGAAATCCTTGAAGATTCCGGATTTTCTGAAGAGCAAATAAAAAAAGTAAATTTGCTTCG
>DKZA01000003.1:16655-108391 GCA_002492525.1 Lachnospiraceae bacterium UBA7086
TCCGCTTCGCGGCCTCGGATAAAAGTAAATTCCTTCGGAATTAACTTTGCGAGATTTGCTTCGCAAACTCGAATAAGCAGGAGGATTAATAATTGTTTATGAAACCACAGGAGAATATCCTGTGGTTTTTTGTTGGTATCTGTCTGCAAAAATAGTGGAAATGCTCCCTGATTATGACAGAATATGCGCCTGCTTTTTTCTATAATGTGTTTAAGGCACGGAGGTGAGAGGTGTATTACAAATTATATATTGACAGTGTTTTTATTATGCAGCTGACAACGAATCTGTATCTGCTGTCTTTAGCCGGTAAATTTCTTCGATGTACTGCCACGCATGGAAGAAAATATCTCGGGGCAGTGTCAGGTGCCTTGTTAAGCTGTCTGGCGATGGTGTTGCCTGTTGGAAGTATGGGGGCAAGGATATTCATAAGTGCACTGCCTGTCAGTATGTGTATGATGTGTATTACCTATCGGATACATAACATGAAAAAGCTGATTCATAGTAGTCTGGTGATGGCTGGCTGTGGATTTTTTTTAGGCAGTGTCATGATATGGATTCTGAAGCGGCTGAGAGTGGTTCTAAGAGGCAGGGAAAGTCTTTTCTTAACGCTTTTCATCGGCTATCTGGCCTATCGGATTTTAGCTGCCCTGCTTGGCATGGTGATGGCAAGGAACCGTAACAGTCTGCGGACCGTACGCTTTTATGTGCCGGCATTGGGACAGGAAATTAGAGTGAGCGCGTTTGTGGATACGGGGAATCATCTGGTGGATCCTATGAGCGGAAAACCCGTCAGCGTGGTCAGCCGCAGGATCGCACAGTGTATGGCCTCTTGTTTCAGGCCGGAGAAATACCATGCGGTTCCATATCAGAGTGTGGGAAAAGATAAGGGTTTTCTAAACGCTTATGAGGTTCCTGAAATCATTATAGAGTCAGAAGAACAGGAGATTAGGAAAGAACACGTCATTGTTGCAATTTGTGATGCGGGAATATCAAAAGAAAGTGTATATCAGATGATATTACACCCCCGGTTATTAGAAAACTAGGAGGAAAAAAGATGGTTTTAAAAGTGGCAATCCCTGGGAAGGTTCAATTCAAGATGGTGCATAGGGATACTAAATTTCTTATGACAAAGCAGGGAGATATTCATTACATAGGCGGAACAGA
This sequence comes from Lachnospiraceae bacterium UBA7086, assembly GCA_002492525.1. Taxonomy (GTDB): domain Bacteria; phylum Bacillota; class Clostridia; order Lachnospirales; family Lachnospiraceae; genus UBA3282. The sequence continues at coordinate 17,820 of DKZA01000003.1, forward strand.
GGTATTGCCGCCGCCTCTCGAGAGTGAGAGGGAAAATGAGATCATAAGCGATCTTGGGACAGAGTATGAGGATGAGGCGAAGTCTATTCTGATAGAGCATAATTTAAGATTGGTAGTGTACATTGCGAAGAAGTTTGATAATACCGGTGTCGGAGTGGAGGATCTGATATCTATTGGCACCATAGGATTGATCAAGTCTATCAACACCTTTAATCCGGAGAAGAATATTAAACTGGCCACTTATGCTTCCCGCTGCATTGAGAATGAAATTTTGATGTATCTTAGAAGAAACAGCAAACATAAGATGGAGGTTTCCATAGATGAGCCGTTAAATGTGGACTGGGACGGGAATGAATTGCTTCTTTCCGATATCCTGGGAACGGATGAAGATGTGATCTATAAAGATTTGGAAAATGAGGTGGAAAGAAAGCTTTTGATTAAGGCGATTGCGAAACTATCGGAACGGGAACAGACTATTATTCGCCTGAGGTTCGGGTTGGGCAGTGCGGATGGAAAAGAACTGACACAAAAAGAGGTGGCGGAACTGCTCGGCATTTCTCAATCCTATATATCCAGACTCGAAAAAAAGATTATGAGACGTTTAAAAAAGGAGATGAGCAAGGATAATTAAATTGCTTTTTACCATAATTAACAGTATAATAAGCGTAAGGTATTGTTTGAATTGTATTTATGGGGATTGAAGTAGACGGGGAGACAAATGAAGAAGATAATCTTGATTGTTGATGACGACAGGTTGACATTGTCAACGGCGCAGACTCTTTTGGGGAATGAATATAAGGTGGTTGCCGTGAATTCCGGACGGCAGGCATATAAGTATCTGGAAAGACATGTGCCGGATTTAATTCTTCTGGATATTAATATGCCGGAAATCAGCGGTTTTGAAGTGATGAAAGCATTGCAGACGGATGAACGCTGGCGGAAGATTCCGGTAATCTTTTTGACGGCTGATCGCAGTGTAGAGACGGAAATTGAGTGTTTCCGGGTGGGAGCCTTTGATTTTATTTCCAAACCCTTTGAGCCCCAGATTATGATGAGTCGTATCAAGAGTACCATCGAACTGGACGGTTACCGCAAGGACTTGCAGCGCAGACTGGATGAGAAGACCAAGGAAATGGAGCGCATCACGATTCAGGCGATTATGACGGTAGCCAATACTGTGGATGCGAAGGATGATTATACCAAGGGACATTCCATGCGGGTGGCGGCATATTCGGAGATTTTAGCCCAGCGTCTGGGATGGTCTGAGGAGGATATTCAGAATATTTACTATGTGGCGATGCTGCATGATGTGGGTAAGATTGGCGTACCGGATGCTGTTTTGAATAAGCCTTTTAAACTGACGGATCTGGAATTTCGGCTGATTAAGGGACACACGATTATGGGAGCCGAGATTTTAAAAGACTTTAAGATGTTTCCTAATGTCAGTATTGGCGCTAAATATCATCATGAGCGTTATGACGGCAAAGGGTATCCGGAAGGTTTAAAAGGAGAATCTATCCCGTTGGTGGCCCGTGTCATCGGTCTGGTGGATTCTTATGATGCCATGACCAGCAATCGTGTTTACAGGCGGCGATTGAATGATAATATCGTGATGGAGGAATTGGAAAACGGCAAAGGAAGTCAGTGGGATCCGGAGTTGGTGGATATCTTTGTCAGTCTGGTCAAAGAGGGAGCGTTGGAGAGAGTCTTGATGCCGGAAGAAGATATGGCATCGCCAATCTTTGACAGTGAGAAGATCGTGGGCCTGTCCATGGGTGAGGAGAGCGTTCTGGAGTCGCCGACCGATTATCTCACAGGGCTTTTGAGTAAACGTAAAGGAGAAGAGGAGATTACAGCGGCTCTGCGTACGGTGGGCGGATGCCTGATGATTCTGGATTTGGATCATTTTAAGAGGATAAATGAAAAGCATGGTCATTTAATAGGTGATTACGCGCTCAGAGTTACTTCTGATGTCTTGCGGGAAGTGTGTGGACGGGATACTGTCTGCAGGACGGGCGGCGATGTATTTCTTTATTTTATCGAGGGAGTTAAGAGAAGAGAAGACGCCGTCGATAAGGTAGAAGAGATCCTGGAAGCTTTTGCCAGGAAACAGGAAGAGGTGGAACTGCTCAAAGAGACCCAGCTTTCTGTCGGTATCAGTATATCCGATGCGGATGGGAGGGAGTTTAGTGAGCTCTTTCAAAGAGCTGACAAGGCTCTCTATCACGTGAAGCAAAATGAGAATCTTCGCTATGGGTTTTATGAAGGGACCAGTATGGTGCGCAGTCCGGAACAATCCAAGAGCGATCTTCAGAGGGTTATTGATATTATTCAGAATCGGGATGAATATCAGGGACTGTTCCAGGTGGAATACGACGAGTTTGCTCATATTTATGATTTTGTACAGCATATGTCCAACCGGAGCAAACAAAAGACCCAGCTTTTGTTATTTACACTGTTTTTCCAGGAAGGAAGCAAGATCAAATTAGAGCGTATGGAGATCGCCATGCAGTGTATGGAACAGGCAATCTGTAAATCTCTGCGGGGAGTTGACGTCGGTACCAGATTCAGCAGTTCTCAGTTCCTGGTAGTACTGATGGGAACCGAGAAAGAAAATATACGTGTGGTGACAGACAGGATTGTGCAAAATTATTTTAAACTTTATGGCGGTAAGGATATTACACTGACCTATGAAGTTGCCAATTTTAAATAACGACTGGAAAGAGGGTGCCCTCAGTCATGGCTGTATGACTGTCGGGACACCCTCTTTATTTGTACGATTAGGCGGTCAGATACAGGCGCATGGTCTTTAAGGCGTTTTTTTCCAGTCTGGATACCTGCGCTTGGGAAATACCAATCTTTTCAGCTACTTCCATCTGGGTTTTTCCCTCAAAGAAGCGCAGGGATATGATTTCATATTCCCGCTTAGAAAGTTTTTTCATGGCTTCGCTTAAGGAGATATGTTCTACCCAGACTTCCTCACGGTTTTTTTTGTCGCTGATCTGGTCCATGACATAAAGTGTGTCGCCTCCGTCTGTGTATACTGGTTCGTAAAGACTCATGGGACTTTGGATGGCATCCAACGCATAGACGATATCTTCTTTGGGGACACCGATTTCTGCGGCGATTTCGGTGACGGTAGGCTCTTTCGAGTTCGCTCTTGTCAGGTGTTCTCTGGCGTAGATTGCCTTGTAAGCGGTATCCTTGAGGGAACGGGAGACACGGATGCTGTTGGCATCCCGGAGATATCGTCTGATTTCTCCTACGATCATAGGAACGGCATAGGTGGAGAATTTTACCTTTAGGGAACTGTCAAAATTGTCGATTGCTTTAATCAGGCCGATACAGCCAATCTGAAAGAGATCGTCTACGTTTTCGTTACTGGAATGGAATCTTTTGATGACACTTAAGACGAGCCTCAGATTACCGTTGATATATTCGCGGCGGGCGGATAAATCGCCTTCCTCAATACGTTTAAAAAGTTCTTCTTTCTCAGTATTTTTTAAAAGCGGCAGTTTGGAAGTATTAACGCCGCAGATTTCTACTTTCCCTTGTATCATAGTCTTACCCAGCCTTTCGTATATTTTAAGATTTTGAGTGTGAATTTGCCTTTCTATCAAGCATGTGCGATTGCACGGGAATTATTCATGAAATCTTAAGGAAAAATTTTAGGATATGGTTTTACAAAAAGCTTTTTTTTTGGTAAAGTTATAAGGATAAAACTAGCGTTTATGCGCAAAAAGCGGCGCGGAAATGGAGAAAAATATGGTATGTACAGAATGTGGTGCCCGTATATCGGAAGAGGATCAGTTTTGCCCAAAGTGCGGCGCCAAAGTGATAAAGAAGAGGCGGTGTCCGGATTGCGGCGCCTTGCTTCGACAAGATAATAAATTCTGCCCAAAGTGCGGAAGACTGGTGGGAGAAAAGAAAACGGCGAAGGCAGTTTCCCAGGATACTATGGACATTCCCATGGAATCCATAGAGCGCAATATTCTTTCGGAAACGGCGGCGGAGATCAGGACGGATCGCAGAGAGGAAAGAGTCCCGCATAAGAGCACTCCTAAGAAGCCGTCCTCTTCGCAGGGCACTTCATCCAGGAAATCTTCTTCGGAAGGCCGGACAGAGCGGAGCGGTTCTGCAAAGAGCCGGTCCGAGCATGAGGAACCGGTCAGGAGGAAAAAGGCTGAACCGCCGGTACAAAAGAAAAAATCCCAGCCCGCTCCGCCGCCTAAGAAGAGAAGACCCGTCTACCGGGAAGAAATCGTGGAGGATGATGACTGGGAAGATGAGGATTGGGATGAGGATGATGACGACGAGGAAGGTACGGATATACTCACCATTATGACTGCGGTTATGGGCTGTGTCGTTTTGATCATCGTGGCCTTTGTAGCCTTTCGGCTGTATCAGCAGTATGTACCTAAGAATTACGATAAGGTGGCCAAAGAACAAGCCAAGGAGCAGGAGGAAGCTGAGGAAGATTCTAAAGGGGATCAGGAAGAAGGACAGCCGGAACAGGATGCGGAACAGTCTGAAGATGAAGAACCGGAGGGTGCTATCCTGGGAACTCTTACAATCAGCAAAAACGTGAATGTCAGAGACAATCCCTCCACTTCCGGAAGCAATGTCATAAAAGTTGCGCAGGCAGGAGAAAGTTACGAGTATCTGGAAGTGATAGATGACGGCGAATGGTACAAAATAGCTCTGTCGGAGGACGGATACACGGAAGGTTATGTTTATGCGGAATATGTGACGGTGGATTAGAAACAGACAAGAACTGCGATAGGAACTTTTTTAGGGCTAAGGCATATGATAAGATAAAAGCCCGGAGAGGTTCCTATGTTATTTTCGGAATTAAAGAAAAAGGAAGTTATCAACCTGAGGAATTGCGAAAAACTTGGCAGGGTGAATGACTTTGAGTTTGACGAATGTACCGGACAGATCTTTAAGCTGATTATTCCGGGAGAGAATAAGTGGTGCGGCCTTTTTGGAAATGACCCAGATTATGTTATCTGCTATAAGGATATCAAGCAGATAGGACCGGATATTATTATTGTAGATATTTGCCTGTAAAATGGAACTTTTCGTATGATACAGTTCATCGGTTTCCTTTTTAGGCACTTAATGTAGTTTCCATAAAATAGTTGACATAAATTATTATATCGTCTATAATAAATACATTGAGTCATATAATAGTACAGGTTGATATGAAGGAGGATATCCTGATGAAATGCCCTTTTTGTGGTCATGAAAATACCAGAGTAATTGACAGCAGACCTGCTGAGGATAACAGTTCTATACGCAGGCGGCGCGTTTGTGATGAATGTGATAAGCGTTTCACTACTTATGAAAAGGTGGAGACAATACCGCTCATCATTATTAAGAAAGATAATAACAGGGAGACTTATGACAGGTCCAAGATAGAGGCCGGTGTCCTGCGCGCATGCCACAAGAGGCCCATCAGTGCCAATCAGATCAATCAACTGGTGGATGAGGTGGAGACAGAGATTTTTAACCGGGAAGAGAAGGAGATTCCCAGCCAGGTAATCGGGGAGCTGGTAATGAATAAACTCAAAGATCTGGAAGCGGTAGCTTATGTGAGATTTGCATCCGTCTATAGAGAGTTTAAGGATATCAATACTTTTATGGATGAGTTGAAGAGCGTGTTGGATAAATAATCATACGCGGGAATTAAGTGCAGCAGGCAGATCAGTATTTTGTGAGAAGTATCGATAAATCATAAGAACACCTTGCAAAAAAGCAAGGTGTTTTGTTGAGTCATAGAACGGAGCAGATACAATGGCGTGGATAGAACGGTTTTATCCGGATGTATATTTGGATTCGGCATATGAAATAAATTATGAAGAACTGTACGAACAGGGGTACCGTGGTGTGATTTTTGATATAGACAATACACTGGTGCCCCATGGGGCGCCGGCGGATGCAAGAAGTATTGCCCTGTTTGCACGATTGCAGCGGATCGGTCTTAAAAGTGTATTATTGTCAAACAACAAAGAACCGCGGGTTAAAATGTTTAATGATAAAGTACATTCCCGCTATATTTATAAAGCGGGCAAGCCTGCTGTGAAAAGTTATCATAAAGCCATGGAAATGATGGAAACTGATGCGGCTTCTACCTTCTTTGTGGGAGATCAGCTTTTTACAGACGTGTGGGGCGCGAAGAAGGCGGGAATCAAAACGTTCCTGGTGAAGCCCATTCATCCCCGGGAAGAAATACAGATTGTATTAAAACGGCGTCTGGAGTGGATCGTGCTGTTCTTTTATAAGCGCTCGAAGGGGCGGTACTCCAGCCTGCGCTAGCAGGAAATTGTGGCGCGGTTTAAATTGTGAGGAAGCGGGAAGCTTTTGTGGAAGGAGAAGTGTGGATGGAAATAAACGGCAAAACGAGGGTCTGCGGCCTGCTCGGCAATCCGGTGGAACATACCTTGTCACCGATGATACATAATACGCTGGCAAAGATTCTGGGACATGATATGGTGTATGTGCCTTTTCTGGTGGAGCCCGGCAGAGTGGCGGAGGCGGTTACAGGGTCCCTGGCACTCAATCTGTTAGGTTTAAATGTGACGGTACCCTATAAGAGCGAAGTGATCGCAAGCCTGCAGGAGATGGATGATCTGGCCGGAAATATCGGGGCGGTTAATACCCTGGTGCGGACGGAGGGCGGATATAAAGGGTATAATACTGATATGGAAGGCTTGTACCGTGCCATGACGGATGAGGGTATCAGCATGGAAGGAGAACAGATTATTGTGCTGGGTGCCGGCGGCGCGGCCAGGGCAGTAGCCTATCTGTGTGCGGTAAAAGGCGCGGACAGAGTATATATGCTGAACCGTACACTTGGTAAGGCACAGACGGTGGCCGGAGAAGTCAACCGTACCATGGGAAGAGATGTGATCGTGCCCATGGCCATGGAAGAATACAACAAACTTCCGGAAGGGAAATTTCTGGCGGTTCAGGGAACCTCTGTGGGGCTGGCGCCCCATGTGGATGACGTGGTCATTGCCGATGAGGTATTTTATGAGAAAATCCATACGGGATTTGATCTGATTTACAGTCCCTGGGAGACCCGGTTTATGAAGATGACGAAGGCCCATGGCGGCAGAGCTTATAATGGGCTTAAGATGCTCTTGTATCAAGGGATTATTGCGTATGAACTGTGGAATCGGGTGTCTGTATCCAAGGAGGATGCGCAGGTAGTTTATGAGAAACTAAAGGCCCATCTGACGGGGAAAGTCTGACTGGCAGCCGGCGGAAATAACACCAGATAAGGAAGTGGTAAGGATACATGAGAAATGTAATATTGATCGGATTTATGGGATCGGGAAAAACGACGGTAGGTTTCAGGCTGTCCTATCGTCTGCGCAGAACTGTCATAGATACGGATAAGGAGATCGAGCGGGAAGAACAGCGGTCCATATCAGATATTTTTGCCACAGACGGCGAGGCGTATTTTCGTGACAGGGAGACTCTGTGTCTGCAAAAGCTGCTGGGCAGCACCGGCAGTCAGATTATATCGGTGGGCGGCGGACTGCCGCTCCGCCAGGAGAACAGAGAGTTACTGCATGAATTAGGACAAGTTTTTTATCTGAGTGCCAGTGCGGAAACTATTTATGAGAGGGTGAAATATGATACCACCAGACCTCTTTTACAGGGGGATGATCCGATGGGCAGGATTCGGACGCTGCTTGCAGAGCGGGACAGCTGTTACAGAGAAGCGGCCGATGTAGTCATAGATGTAAATGGCAAGGGGTTTGAACAGATTCTTTGTGAAATAGAAAGGGCTGTCGTTTGAAGACAGCCTGGTTGACAGGATGGAGGTATGCGGGTATGAAATTGCTGGTGATTAACGGACCTAATATAAATTTTCTGGGGATTCGGGAAAAGAGTGTTTATGGTACACAGGATTATGATTATCTGTTAGGCCTGATAGCCGAAAAGGGAAAGAAGGAAGGATGTACCATCGAAGTGTTTCAGAGCAACCATGAGGGGGCGATTATCGACCGGATTCAGGATTCCTATTTTGACGGCACGGAGGGTATTGTGATCAATCCGGGTGCTTACACGCATTACAGTTATGCAATCCGGGATGCGCTTGCCAGTATTACGGTTCCCAAGGTGGAAGTTCATATTTCCAACATTATGGAGCGGGAGGACTTTCGCAAAGTGTCGGTGACGGCACCGGCCTGTGACAAACAGATTTATGGGGAAGGATTGGACGGATATCTGACGGCGATTGACTTTATTCTTTCGCAGGAGACGGAATAATGTTGTAAAGCAGAGCAAAAATAGTATGGGAAAGCATCATGCGGCGGGGGATTGTATTGAGTGCATGATGCTTTTTATGTTATCAAAAATTTTACACCATTTTAAAAATTTAGTCTCTGTCAATGTTTTTTTGCAAATGATAAGATGAAAAATAATAAAGGAATCTATCCATAAACGGGAGAAAAGAAGATGAAGAAAAAACGAATGGCAGTCATACTGTCGGCGGTAATGACAGCGGCGATTCTGATAGGGTGCGGGGAAGCAGGCAGCACACGCAAAGACGCAGCAGGAAGCGGTCAGACAAGTGCATCTTCGGAAGATGCAGTTACGATTAAAATATTTTCCAATCTGCCGGACCGTAAGAACGGACAGGGTCTGGTAGAACAGATGATCATAGATGAATATATGGCGGCAAACCAGAATGTAACCATTGAAGTAGAAGCGCTTGACGAGGAGGCATACAAGACAAAATTTAAGGCATACGCAATGGATGGCATGCCGGATGTGGTCAGTATCTGGGGTCAGCCGTCCTTCCTGGACGAGGTTCTGGATGCAGGTGTGCTTGCAGAGCTGCAGGAAGAAGATTATACAGACTATGGGTTTATCGCCGGCTCTTTGGACGGCTTCAAAAAAGACGGTAAACTTTATGGATTGCCGAGGAACACGGATATTATGTTGATTTACTATAATCAGAAGATGTTTGAGGACAACGGGTGGACGGTGCCGGCTACATACAATGAGTTGCTGGATTTATGCGGAAAGATTAAAGACGCGGGTATTATCCCGGTTGCCATGGATGGCGGAGACGGGTGGCCGATGGCATGTTTCCTTACGGATATTCTGGTGAAGGTTGCGGGCACTGAGTATGCAGATATTGTCAGCCGTGCGGTTGCTACAGGTGATTTTACGGCGCCGGAGATTCAGGAGGCTACGCAGATTCTGGTGAATTCTGCGTCGGTAGGCATGTTCCAGATGGGGTATGATTCTCAGGATTATGGAACGACCATGAATTTGTTTACCAACGGCCAGGCGGCCATGTACTGTATGGGAAGCTGGGACTGCTCCATGGCATTAAATCAGGATATCGCACCGGAAATCAGAGATAATATCAGGGCTTTTACCATGCCTGTTGTGGAAGGCGGTAAAGCCGGCGCAAATGATATTGCGGCATGGAATGGCGGCGGCTATGCGGTATCTGCCAATTCTCCTGTCAAAGAGGAAGCGATTAAGTTCTTAAACTTTATGTATCAGCCGGATAAACTTTCTAAATATGGCTGGGAAAACGGCGTAGGTCTGTCCGCGCAGGATCAGACAGCATATCTGACCGGTAATGAGACAGAATTGCAGAAGCAGGTTATGGATATCCTGAAAGATGCGACCAGCATATCGGGAACTCCTATCAATGACTGCGGGCCCTCTGCTTTCAAAACATCCATCGAGAGTGAAATTCAGGGCGTGTCCAATGGATCCACAAGTGTGGAGGACTTCCTTGCGGCAATCGGTGCAGCATGTAACTAAAGGCAGACTTTTTAGTTCTTGTAAAACCGTGTATGGTGAGGTTGGATGCGGGAAAGGAGATTCCTATGAAAAAGCTGTACAGCAATAAGCTGGTTATTTTCAGTCTTGTTCTGCCAGGGGTATTGGTTTTCGTGTTTGGGGTACTTTCGCCGATCTGTCTGAGTGTTTATTACGGATTTACAGATTCTACAGGTATGGGGGAAGCCCATTTGATCGGGCTTCGTAATTATATGGATCTGTTTCATGACAGGGTATTTGGACGATCCCTGAAGAATTCCTTGTTTCTGGCCATTGGATTTATCTGCATACAGCATCCGCTTGCTATCCTGGTTGCGGCAGTGTTGGATAAGTTACAGGGAAAGGCGGAGGGCTTTTTCAGGTGTATTTACTTTATACCGAATGTTATTTCTGTGGCGGTTATCGCATATCTTTGGAAATTTATATATAATCCGGATTTCGGTCTTTTGAATCATGTGTTACAGGCATTTGGCTATCAGGGACAGATCAACTGGCTGTCGCAGGAAAATGCAATCTGGTCCGTGCTGATCGTGTTGATCTGGCATGGGTTTGGCTGGGGGATGCTGATATATTATACTGGTATTAAAAATATAGATCCTATATTTTATGAAGCGGCTTCCATTGACGGGGCCAGTTGGTGGACCACATTTTTAAGGGTAACGGTGCCTCTCATGAAGCCGGTGATACAGATTAATGTGACAATGGCGGTTATCTCTGCTTTAAAGCAGATGGAGACAGTCTATCTTCTGACAAACGGCGGGCCCAGTAACAGCACGCAGTTTGCTGCCAATTACCTATATCAGCAGGCCTTCAAAGCGTTTAAGTACGGATATGGCAATGCCATCGGTGTGGTATTTGTTATCATATGCGTACTGGCTACGGTTGGACTCAACAGGATATTCAGGGAACAACAGGATGTGTAGGAGGCGGCCATATGAAAAAGAACAATAGAAATATTGCAAAGGTTTTTATGTGGATTGTGCTGCTTATTGTAGCGGTCATCCAGCTGTTTCCGTTAATCTGGCTTGTTGACTTTTCACTTGGCAGCAGCAATGAGATGTTTACAAACGGTTTGCTGATTATTCCAGAGAAAATACGATGGGATAATTACGGGAAAGCATTTGTGGACGGTAATTTTCTGCATTATTTTAGAAACAGTGTGCTGATCAATACGCTTGCGGTGGTTCTGGTGGTTATCATATCGATTATGGCGGCCTTTGCCTGTCAGCGTATGAAATGGAAAATGAGCGGGCTGGTAAGCACCGTGCTTGTGATGGGAATGATGATTCCGATTCACGCAACACTGCTTCCGAATTATAAGATTTATCATATGCTGCATCTGACGGACACCATTTGGGCATTGTTGATTCCTTATGCAGCGTTTTCTCTGCCCCAGGGCATGTTTCTGATGACGGGCTTTATACAATCGATTCCGATGGAACTGGAAGAGGCTGCGGTGGTGGACGGATGCGGAATCTACAGAATCGTGTTTCAGATTATTACACCGCTTTTGCGGCCTTCCATTGCTACGGTGGCAATCATGACCTTTTTAAATAACTGGAATGAGTTCATGATGGCCAGTACTTATCTGAGTTCACCGAAATGGAAAACACTGCCTTTTTCGGTACTGGAATTTACAGGAGAATATTCTTCCAATTATGCGGTTCAATTTGCGGTCATGGCATTGACTGCAGCACCGGCGGTTATTGTATATATAATCTTGAATAAGCATATTACGAAGGGTGTTGCAATGGGGGCTGTAAAAGGATAAAATAAGTAAAATTTTATCTTTTTATGTGTGGAGGATGCTATGAGACAAATCAAAAACTGGATCAGGAAGCTGAGTATTCGGCAGAAACTGGTTTTTTACAGCTATCTGATCATCACGCCTATTTTATTGTTGATTAGTATTCTTCTTCTGATTCACAATTATCAACTGGCAGTTCAAAGTGAAGAAAACAGATGTATCCAGAATGTAAACAGCCTATCGGAAAGTATCAGCGTCGTACAGAACAATATCATGGAAATGGGAACCTATATCAGCATCAATAATGAAATTCAAAAGATCCTGACTTCGGATGAGCCTATGGAATTAAATCGTGATGCCAGACTGTGGCTGAATCGTGCCCCTATGCAGATTATACAGGATATGGTGGCAATTGACGGGCAGATTAAAACAGTGGCCATCTATCCGGAAAACGGAGTGAATCCTTATCTCAGATGCGTGGACAGGTCTTCTTACCTCAGTGATATGGAGCAGATAAGAAAGCAGGATATCTATGCGCTTTCTACGCAGACAAAAGGGAGATTTTTGTGGCAGAGAGTAGGAAGATATCAGTCCGATACCTATCAATATAATCAAAGTGACAAAATCGTGATGTATCGGGAGATTTATGATCTGGCACGAAAGAACAGACTGGGATATCTTGTGATTGGTTCGTCAGCGGAAATATTTGATGAAATATGCCAGAATTCTCTGCACGGCAGGGAAGAAGCAGTGGTGGTGATGAGCGAATATGGTGCGGAACTGGTACGATGCGGAGAGATAGACAATGCGGTGATATCGAAGATGATCACAGAGAAATTTTTGCAGCCTGCGGCCGGAGAGGGGATGCAGAGGGATACCTGGGGAAATTATAATATCTATCAATGCCGGAATGAAGGGACAGGAACAGTGGTCTATAAGATTGTGCGCGGAGTGAGAGGGAAAGATTTGATCAGCACGATCGTTTATGCACCCTTGGCTTTATTGCTTGGGTTTTTAATCGGCCTGTATCCGGTGTTGCTGTTGGTTTCTAATATTGTCTCCAAACCTCTGCATGCGCTGCGGGTAGCGATGGAAAATTTTAAACAGGGGGATTTCAGCCAGAAAGTGGAAGTCATGACGCAGGATGAAGTGGGTGAAGCTTCGGCATGTTTTAACACAATGGTGGATGATATCAGAGAATTGATCGACAAAAACTATATTTTGGCGTTGAAAGAAAGAGAAAGCGAGCTGGATGTTTTACAGGCGCAGATCAATCCGCATTTTCTTTATAATACGCTGGATTCCTTATATTGGAAAGCAACGGAATCGGGAAACGATGAAATTGCGGAAGATATCCTGTCGCTTTCACAATTGTTCCGTCTTGTCCTGAACAGGGGAGAAAGCATTGTGCTGGTAAAGACGGAAGTGGAATTACTGGAACATTATCTGCATATTCAGAAAATGCGCTTTGGAAAACGCCTGCAATATGAAATTTCCATGGATGAGACGATTCTGGAGGAAGAAATACCGAAATTGATTTTGCAGCCTTTTGTGGAAAATGCAATTGTACATGGGTTTGAAAAAGCCGGCGGAGAATATGTTTTGTCCGTTGTGGGATCCAAAGAGGAAAAACGGATGATTTTCCAGATCAAAGATACTGGAGTCGGTATGAGCAAAGAGCAGATGGAAGCCATCTGGGATACAGCGGATAACCGCAAATATGCGAGTCAGCGGATCGGAAGATATGCAATCAAGAATGTAAAGGAGCGTTTGGAACTTATTTACCATGAAAACTATGAGTTGGGAATTGAAAGCACAGTGGGCCAGGGAACTACAGTAACGATTGCTGTGCCCTGCGGGCTAAAGGAGAGTAAGTAGCATGAGTATCAAATTATTGATTGCGGATGATGAGGATACGATCCGCAATGGCATTGCCAAATATATACAGCTGCACACAGATCGTTTTGACAAGATATATCTGGCTGCTAACGGACAGGAGGCTTTGGAAATTATTTTCAGAATGAAACCGGATATCATGTTGTTAGATGTGCAGATGCCTTTAAAAGATGGTATAGAGGTAATGCAGGAGGCAAAACGTGCGGGTATCTTACCCTATACGGTGATTTTAAGTGCCTATGACGAGTTCAGATACTGTCAACAGGCACTGCGTCTGGGGGCCAGAGAATACCTGCTCAAGCCGGTGAGATCTTCCGATATATTGCAGATGGTGAACCATGCGGCAGATGAATTGTTTGGCACCGCGGAGAATGGCAGTACCGGGGCGACAGAAGAGAAAAATTCGATTGTGGAACTGGCAAAAGAATATGTGGAAGAACATTATTATGAAAATATCATGCTGGCGGATGTGGCACAGAAAGTAGGGATATCGCCAGGGTATCTCTCCACACTGTTTCAGAAGCAGTTGTCAAAAGGATTTGTGGATTATCTCAATGAAATCCGCATAGAGCATGCCTGTACTTACTTGCGGCAAAACTCTCTGAAAACATACGAGATTGCTTATAAAGTGGGATTTAAGGATGAAAAATATTTTTCCAAGGTATTTAAGAAGATTACGGGGCAGTCTCCTTCGGAGTATCGGAAACTGCACCGTTAAATCAAAGTGTTAAAAACCCCGCAAATCATTCTTTATTTCCGAGCATCATATTCTTAAAAGTGTCTCCGGCCGGTTCCTGATCGAATTCAAAGGCAATGCCTCCCTGTCCGTCGGACCAATATTCAATTGTATAAGAGTCCCAGGTGCTCCTGCTCTGGCAGAAAAAGACCGGATAAAAACGTCCATGATCTTCCATGTCCTGCGGTATGAGCCCCGCTGCTTTCAGGGCGTGTACTGCATAGGTATCGACCCTGGAGCCATACCATTCAGTACCGGGATTAAGGGTCGGACTGTCCGAAGCAAATACGGTAACACGTTGATGCGCTGTTGGAGGCATCTCTTCTACATTCGGGTCAATGGCGTATATCTGCAGCGCCGACACAATTTTCCGGGCATTTGTCATATCAGTGGCAACTCTCGATCTCTCCACATATCTCAGATACGAAGGCAGCAGAATTACAAGCAAAACCGCCATAATAGCAATCACAATAATAAGCTCAATCAATGAAAAACCTTTATTATTTCCCTTTTTCACAGCGCAATCATCCTCCTTGTTATGAATCACGACAAATACAATCTGATGATGACATCATTTTATCATTGCGTGATATAGGGGAAGAAGGTGCTAATTTTATAAAATGGTGTATTTTTTTAGGATTTTCATGATTTCTGTTTTGATTTTTTACTTTTTTTAGGAAAGATTTTTAGGAAAGAGGTTGAAAAAAGAAATCTTATAGTATAAACTAGAAAAGAATTATATTTGTGAAAATTTGAGGAGGACTTACTTTATGATTTCAGCGGGTGATTTCAGAAACGGCATTACCATCGAGTTCGAGGGCAATGTTTATCAGATAGTGGAGTTCCAGCATGTGAAACCTGGTAAAGGGGCAGCATTTGTCAGAACCAAATTAAAGAATATCATCAATGGCGGCGTGGTGGAGAAGACGTTCAGACCCACCGAGAAATGCCCCCAGGCACGAATTGACAGAAAAGATATGCAGTATTTATACTCGGATGGTGACTTGTTTAACTTTATGGACACAGAGACATATGATCAGATTGCGCTCAATGGGGATACAGTGGGCGATGCGCTCAAGTTTGTGAAAGAGAATGAGATGGTTAAGATCTGTTCTTATAACGGCAGTGTATTTGCCATTGAACCGCCGCTGTTTGTGGAACTCCAGATTACGGATACGGAACCCGGGTTCAAGGGTGATACGGCCACCGGTGCAACCAAGCCTGCCATTGTGGAGACTGGTGCTAAGGTGATGGTGCCTTTGTTTGTGGAGAATGGTGAGGTGATCAAGATTGACACCAGAACAGGAGAGTACTTATCCAGAGTATAAGAATATTTTATGTCATAGTACAAGCCTATAAGACAATGTAAGCGGATGTTTACATTGTCTTTTTCTATGCCCAAACAGTGTGGAAAGAGCAGATTTTACAGGAAGAATCAAGCAACTGTCAATTACTTCGCCCGGAGAGAATGGGAAAGAGGGAAAATGGATTTTAATGTGTTTATAGAGAATATTGTGGATCTGCTGCAAAAAAAGATGGGAAAAACTTATGAAATCAGAGTCACAACGGTGACCAAGAATAATGATGTCCGGATAACGGGAGTTGTTATGATGGCCAGAGGAGATACGATTTCTCCCACCATATATCTGGAAGGATTCTATGAGGAGTACCAGGAGGGGACATCTATGGAGGTTCTGGTGGATAAGATTATCAGTATCTATGAAGATCAGATGCGGGATATCAATCTGGATATGGAGTTTTTCCGGGATTTTGAGAAGGTCAGGGATAGGATTTTTTATAAACTGATCAGTTTTGATAAGAACAGAAGGCTTTTGGAAGATGTGCCGTATTTTCGCTGGCATGACCTGGCTATCGTTTTTTATTATGCCATGGAGGAAGAACTGGTGGGCAAGGCATCTATTACGATACATTGTCATCATATGACCATGTGGGGACAGAGCGTGGACAGTCTTTACCGGACAGCACAGAAAAATATGAAAGAAGGGATGCCGGAACTTTTGTTGTCCATGTCGGAGCTTTTTAGCCAGATGACGGGAATTGCCATACCGAAGGAGGATGAGATTCCGATGTATGTGCTGACAAACCAGGAGAAGTTATACGGCGCCGCCGCTTTATTGTATTCGGACCGTTTGAAGGAATTGGCGGATAAACTGGAATGTGATTTGTTGATCCTGCCAAGTTCTGTTCATGAGGTCCTGCTGGTTCCGGACGATCATAGGAACGGTTATGATTTCTATATAAAGATGGTGGATGAAGTGAACAGGACACAGGTGGCTTTGGAGGAAGTGCTCTCTTACACACTTTATCGATACAATCGGAAAAAGGCAGAAATAGAGGAAATTTTTTCTTGAGTATTTGATGACTGGACAACGGTGCTTACTTGTGGTATGATACTAAAGATGTAACAAATTTGTAACATTTGTGTTATCATTGTGAGCACCCGTAGTCTAATGGATAAAACGTAGGCCTCCGACGCCTTTGATGCAGGTTCGAGTCCTGTCGGGTGCATGAAAAGAATTTGGATATCTGAGGCGTCGTTTGTGCGTCTCAGATATCCGAAGGTTAGAAAGGTTGTTGTAGATGAATACATCAAATAATACAATACAGGATTTTCTGAAGGCGAAGTTTGAGATCCTGAAGGATTTTCTGGTGCGGTATTCTAAGATTGTGTTGCCTGTGATATTGGCAGTTTGTGTATTGATCACTATAGTGACGGCAGTTAGTGCCAATAAGAAAAAGGTTGTGCAGGAAGAAATGGCGGTAACGACCGAGGAAACAGAAGTGCTGGGCGAATTAGTTGCAGTACCGCAGGTGCCGCTTGAACAGGATGTTGTGCCGGGACTCAACGAGTTTATGCAGAGTTATTATACAGCCATGGTAGAAGGAGACACAGATACCTTGTCTAAGATCGTGGAGTATATGGATGCCACAGAACTTATCAGGGTATCGGAAATGAGTAAATACATTGAGTCATATCCGGTGGTGGAAGTCTATACAAAGAAGGGGCCGAGAGAAGGTACCTATCTTGCCTATGTGTATGAGGAAACGAAGTTCTATGATTATGACAGGACAGTACCCGGGCTGCGCGTGTTTTATATCTGCACGGATGAGAATGGTGACTTTTACATTAATGAAGACGGCGAGGAGGACGATAATGAACTGCGTTACATCCGGGAAGTTAATTTACAGGATGATGTGGTAGACCTTCATAACAGAGCTTCCGTGGCATATAATGATATGGTTGCCGAAGACGGGGAACTGGCGGCGTTTCTTTTGGAATTGAAAGAAGAGATTGCGAAGAATGTGGGAGAAGCCCTTGCACGTGTAGAAAGCAGTGAACAGACAGCGGAAGGGGCGGAGGAGACTCCCGGAGAAACCGAAGGGACCGAGGAAAGCACAGAGACACCTTCCATGGTGGTGACAAAAGTAAAAGCAACGGATGTGGTCAATATCAGAACCTCTGACAGTGAGACCGCAGATAAAATCGGTAAGGCGGCCGTAGGAGATGAGTTCACTCTTTTGGAAGAGCGGGGAAATGGCTGGAGTAAAGTAGAGTACGACGGCAAAGAAGCATTTATCAAGAGTGATTATCTGGAGCCTTCCGAGACAGAAGTTGCGGTGGCAGACGATGAGGAAAATGAGGCAGAACCGGAAGAAGATGATGACAGTAACAGTACGCCGGCGGCCTCTACCGGTACGGTGACTGTAAAAGAGAATGTCAGAATCCGCAGCGGGGCCAGTGAAACTTCCGAGAAACTGGGCACTGCCTATGCAGGAGAGAAGCTGAATGTGATCATGAAACAGGCAGATGGCTGGACAAAGATTGATTACAATGGCAAAACTGCTTATGTCAAATCCGATTACGTGGAATAGAACGGGTCGGACAGGGGGAACGATTAAATATCAATAATTGGGTAAAGCTAAAGAGTATAGGGATTTCCTATACTCTTTTTATGTTATAGGAAGGGAAAGAAGGGAGTGATACAACATGAAACATGATGATGCCATGATTCTAAGGGAGATTCAGAAAAATACACAGATGGGCATGACGGCCATTGATACGATTTTAGATAAGATAGAAAATGATGAGTTTTCCTTGCAGTTGTCCAGACAGTCTCTGCGTTATTCAGAGATTCATAATAAGGCACTGGATAAGATTCTGGAGAATGACGGGGAAGTGTATCGGGGCAGCCAGATTGGGGAACTGTTCTTAAAGGGTAACATACACGCAAATACGGCACTGAACATCAGCACCGGTCATCTGGCGGAAATGATGATCCAGGGGAGCAATAGAGGAATAACCAGTATGTGGAAAGCCCTGAAGCATAATACGCTGGCTACGGACGATGCCGTAGAACTGGCACAGGAACTGGTAGACTTTGAGGAGAAAAATATAGACAGATTAAAAGAGTATCTATAGCATTGTATACAAGTATTTTAGTATAATTGTACAATATATGTAAAAAAATTTCGTAAAATTTTTACGCTTTAATCTGCTAAATCGGTCTTGTGGATTTTATCATGTCATACTATAATGATACATGGACAAGGAAAACGTGCCTTTTTATACGAGAAGACATGTCAACTTATATACAAATTAAAGGAGGACATGAAAAATGTCATATGTTGATGAGGTTTACGAGTTAGTAGTAGCGAAAAACCCTGCACAGCCGGAATTCCATCAGGCAGTCAAAGAAGTTTTGGAATCCCTTCGTGTTGTGATCGAAGCAGATGAGGAAGCGTACAGAAAAGATGCTCTGTTAGAGAGACTGACCGTTCCGGAAAGAATTGTACAGTTCCGTGTTCCCTGGGTGGATGATAAGGGACAGGTACAGGTCAACAATGGATTCCGTGTACAGTTTAACAGTGCAATCGGTCCTTACAAAGGTGGACTCAGATTCCATCCGTCCGTAAACCTGGGCATCATTAAGTTCTTAGGATTTGAGCAGATTTTTAAGAATTCCCTGACAGGACTGCCTATCGGCGGCGGCAAGGGTGGTTCTGACTTTGATCCCAAAGGAAAATCAGACAGAGAAGTCATGGCCTTTTGCCAGAGTTTTATGACAGAACTCTGCAAACATATCGGGGCTGATACAGATGTGCCTGCCGGCGATATTGGCGTAGGCGGCCGTGAAATCGGCTTCATGTTCGGACAGTATAAGAGAATCCGTAATCTGTATGAGGGTGTGCTGACAGGTAAGGGCCTTACCTACGGCGGATCCCTGGCAAGAACAGAGGCAACAGGCTATGGCCTGTTATATCTGACAGAAGAAATGTTAAAGTGCAACGGAAAAGATATCGCGGGTAAGACCATCGCTGTATCCGGCGCAGGTAATGTGGCAATCTACGCAATCCAGAAAGCACAGCAGCTGGGTGCGAAGCCGGTGACCTGTTCCGATTCTACCGGATGGATTTACGATCCCGACGGTATCGATGTGGCAACCTTAAAAGAAGTTAAAGAAGTAAAACGTGCCCGTCTGACAGAGTATGCGGCTAAGAGACCGAACGCTGAGTATCATGAGAAGAAGAACGGTGAGCATGGTGTGTGGACTGTGAAGTGTGATATTGCGCTTCCTTGTGCAACCCAGAACGAACTGGACATCGAGGATGCCAAGGCTCTGGTGGTAAACGGATGCTTCGCAGTGGCAGAGGGTGCTAACATGCCTACGACCATGGAAGCCACAGAGTACTTCCAGAAGAACGGTGTGCTGTTCTGCCCGGGTAAAGCTTCCAATGCAGGCGGCGTTGCTACTTCCGCACTGGAGATGAGCCAGAACTCCGAGAGACTTTCCTGGACTTTTGAGGAAGTGGATGCAAAACTGCAGGGTATTATGGTCAATATCTTCCACAGCCTGGACGAGGCTTCCAAGAAGTATGGCAAAGAGGGCGACTATGTGGCCGGTGCGAATATCGCAGGCTTTTTGAAAGTGGCTGAGGCGATGAAGGCTCAGGGTGTTGTGTAATAGTAATATCAGTATCAAAAGAAGTAGAAAAGGTTGTCCGAAAGGGCAACCTTTTTGTGAACAGAGGAATATGTATGGCAAAATATGATAAGAAAGCAGCATTAGAGGTTTATTGTGAAGGCGGCACGCAGCGGTTGTAGCTTTTAATGAGTTCGGTGTTGTAAATAATCATAGATTGTGTGAGATTTTTGAGGTTTCAGAAGTTATGAATAAGAATTTTTATTCCGTGTGGTTTTCAAGATTAATTTCTATTTTAGGAAGCAGCTTAACAACATTTGGTGTCAGCGTCTGGGTTTATGGAGAAACGGGAAAAGCGACGCCTATGGCTGTCACCATGCTTTGTTCGATATTGCCGTCTATTATTTTTGCACCGCTAAGCGGCATCGTCTGTGATTATGTTAATCGTAAAAAAGTAATTTTTATAGCAGATTCGATAGCAGCCATAACGAGTTTATCATTATTGATGTATCTTATGATGGAAAGATTCGATTTTGGAATTATCTGTGCCTTTAATTTTATTAATGCAACGGCAAATATGTTGGATAACAATGCCTATCAGGCTTCTTTATCTACCTTGGTGAAAGAAAATGATATTAAAAAAGCAGGAGGTATGAATCAGATCATTGATTCCATCAGCAGTATCATCGCGCCTGTTTGTGCCGGCATATTATATTATCCTGTTGGGTTAAAAGGATTATTGGTGATTGATCTGTGTACATATGTTGTGGCAATGTTGATTTTTATCAGAGTACCGGCATGTGTTTTTTCGGATTCCGAAAAAGAGAAAAAAGAGCATGAAAAGTTTTTTGAAAACATTTTGGCAGGGTTTCAATTTATATTTTCCCAAAGAGGATTGACTTTATTGATGATATTTTATGCGATGTTCAATTTTCCCCTTAATATTTCAGATTCTCTGACGGAGCCCCTGGTTTTATCTCTGGGTAACAGCTTTGATATGGGATTGGTAAAGATGGTCGGTGGGATAGGTCTTTTCCTCGGAAGCTTATTTATTACCGGAAAAGGCATGAAATATTCTTATAGTAAGAGTATCTTTATTTCAGCGGTTGTAACAGGGGTATCAATATGTGTTATAGGAATCAGAAATAATATATATTCCATTATGTTAGGGGAGTTTGTATTCCTATTCATAATTCCGATTGTCAATACATTGGCGGGAACCTTATGGATTTTAAAGACACCGAAGGAATTGCAGGGCAGAGTATACGCAGCCAGAGGCATGGTAGTCAAATCTATCATTCCGCTTTCTTATTTATTGGTGGGGCCCATGGCAGATCGTTGGATTCCCATGTTTTTGGAGAAATACCCAAACGCCTGTAAAGGGATTCAAATAGTCTTAAAGGAAGGGAACCTTAATTATAGACTGGTGTATGTGCTGGCCGGAATGACAGCAATCATTTTGGCACTGCTTTTCTTTGCCCAGAAGGATTTGCGGAAGCTGGATTAGAATGGAAGCGTTTAGTTATAGAATAAAAGTAATTGGTTTGGGAATGTTGAATATCCGGGTTTTGCTATTTTTATGTTTAGAGGAATATGGTAGAATAATGAAGAAAGTTTGAAGGTGATTTTAATGGCACAGGACTATACCGCGGAAGAAATTTTATTGAAGATTCGGCAGTCAAGCCAGAAGATAGAATCTTTTTATAAGCAGGATTTTATAAATTATCGTGGGAAGACCAAGGACACAAAGGAATATTATACTGAAATTATTGCCGGGTGGTGTATTGAAAACTGTTCCTTATTTGAACAAATACCCAAAATTACACGCAGGTCTTCATATAGAACGCTGACACATGACGGTAATCCGGGTAATACTCGTTCCAATCGTACGGAAGAATTAATTGCCATGTCAATGTTTCGCCAAGGTGAGTTACCTGTTATTGGAAA
This sequence comes from Lachnospiraceae bacterium UBA7086, assembly GCA_002492525.1. Classification (GTDB taxonomy): domain Bacteria; phylum Bacillota; class Clostridia; order Lachnospirales; family Lachnospiraceae; genus UBA3282. The sequence continues at coordinate 39,907 of DKZA01000003.1, forward strand.
GATTCTTGATTATCAGACCCCATTAAAAAACAAACGGTCAGATCAGGCAGGTAAAATAGATTTGTTAGCGTATGATGGAAAAGTATTGCGTATCTTAGAATTGAAAGAACCGAAAAGCACAGAAAGTATGCTTCGCTGTATTTTAGAAGGGTATACATATTTGCAGATTGTGGATAAAGAAAAATTATTGCAGGATTTTTCTTTACCTGCATATACACCTGTTGTAGCCAATCCTTTTGTTTTTGTGAATGGACAGCAACATAATGAAATGCGGGAGAAAAGGCCGCAGTTAAGGCGATTAAAAGAGTTGTTCCGCACCAAACCATTTTATATTGTGAGGAAGGAAAATGGATATTACGATGTGACGGAGGATGAATAATGAGAAAGATTGGTATAGAAACTCTATGGGGCGGAATATTTGGTATTGTTGCGATTGTTGCTGCCATTATAGAGATGGCATTAAACGGATTTGAGGCATTGGCAATAGCAGGAGCAGTTAAAGATGTTTCCGGGACATTGGTAACAGTTATGGTTCTGTTCTTTGCAATTAAAAATCTGTTGCCACGTAAAGAAAAGTTGAGCATAGAAGAAAGAATCATTTTGGCTCTTGAAGAATGGCAGCAAGCCAATTCAACAATGATTATCAAAAGCTCAGACGATGAAAAGACCGGTAAATATGGTTTTCATATGCGTACCGATATTCGGGATTTTTATCGTGCTGTACCATTGACAAAAAATTCGGGTTGGTTTGTCCGACTCCCTCTGCCACAAGTGGGCAATTATGCAAACGATAATATTCGGATAGAATTTCATCTGAATAAAGGGACTTTTTTTGCGGATATAGCACTTTCTCCGGATGAATTAAAGCACCGTTTTGACCAGTTAAATAAACTGTTTTGTGATTTTATAAATGCAAAATATCATGATTTTTTAGTAGCCAGTGGTCAAAACGATCTTATTATTATAAAGATGTCACAACCTATAGAAAATGATGACGATATACAAAAATTGATTGAAGTATTGAATAGTATGCTTCAGGCTTATTTAGCTTCTGCAAATGTTAAGGTATCATAAATGGAAGTACATATCATACGAGGACAAAATCAAATCGGAGGCTCTATCATTGAAGTCTGTTCTTCTACAACAAAAATTATTTTAGAGACGGGGAGTGAGTTGGGCGAAAAAACACCAATAATTCCAAAAGTAGATGGCTTATTTCAAGGAAAACCGCTATATGATGCTGTACTGATTACCCATTATCATGGAGATCATATTGGTTTGCTTGAAAGCGTTTTGTCAGAGATTCCTGTGTATATGGGAGAGAAGGCATTTCATATTTATCAAGCGGCAAACGGGTATCTTAATAAGCCGGTAATATCCCCTGTTTGTTTTTTTCATGCAGGAGAAGAAATTGATATTGGCGATATAAAAGTTGTACCTCTATTGTGTGACCATTCAGCCTTTGACTCCTATATGCTGTTATTGAGCAGTGAAGGAAAAACTATGCTTTACACAGGGGATTTTCGAGCAAATGGGAGAAAGCATTTTCCATCTCTTTTGAAACGACTGCCCAAGATAGATATTCTCATTACTGAGGGAACAACCCTTTCCAGACCTCATTTGGACACGCTGACAGAACAGGATTTAGAAGAAAATGCCATCCGTTGTATTTCCAAATTATCGGACGAACCTGTGTTTATTTTTATGGCGGCTACTAATATTGATAGACTTGTTACTATGTATCGGATTGCAAAACGCACGCAACGGATTTTTTTAGAGGATGTATATACAGCAACTATTGCTTCTGCTGCCGGCGATAATATACCAAATCCACAGTCTTTTTGTGATGTAAAGACTTTTTTAACGGCTCCGACAGAGAAACAGTATGCTATTTTACAAAGATATGACCGTGCTAAAATAGGGCGTGCAGAAATATCAAAGAAACGATTTATTATGTGTGTCCGGCCATCAATGAAAGCATACTTGGAAAAACTGAACAATTATATCTCTTTTCAAGGGGGCTGTTTATTCTATTCTATGTGGGATGGATATATGGCAAATGAAGATGTTTCGGGTTTTCTTCAATATATGAAAGAAAAGGGCGTTTCAATTGAGCAATTGCACACCAGTGGTCATGCTGATATGGAAACAATTGACAGAGTGATAGAACAGACAAAACCACGATATATCTTACCTGTTCATACGGAAAATGCAAATTGGTTTGAACGATACAAGACCTGTAAAGTAATTTATGAAAGCAAATATTTGTTTTTATAGCAAAGATGCACTTATTTATTCATAAAGGGAAAGAGTTTATATAATTGTCTTATGGGAAAATATATACTATTACAGTTTCTCGATTACTTCAAAAGCTATCAACTTTCTGTTTCTTGCTCAAACAATTCGGATACATCGCACTTTAAGGCTTTAGCAAGCCGCATTACAATATCAAACTGAGCTTTGTTCAAGTCTTTGCTTTTCCGTTCGTATGCCCGGATGGTGTTAAGTGAGACGCCGGATTTATTGGCAAGTGCTTCTTGTGTTAATCCACAATGTTTCCTGGCTGTTTTCAGTTTGCTTTCGCTTTTGGAAAAATGAGTGTCAAGAACCTCATAACTTTTTTGAATGTCTGCTTCGTGAAGCGTTTTATAAAGTACGATAAGCTCATCGTAAGGAATGGTATCAAGTATGCTCTTAAAAGTACAATTGGAGTACCATTGATAATGCGTCAGCATCCAACCCACCCAATACACATCGCTGCGGTCGTAGCTCTCAATGAGTTCGGTATTGTAGGTTTCACCGGTAGTCTTTTCCATGACCTCCAGAAACAATTCCAGGCCGCTTTTTCCTGCAATATATTTAGGATTCCCGTTTTCAATCTGTTTGGCAACATTGGATTGAATAAAGCGTTCCAAGAAGTCCGTACCCTTCATGCCAAATTCCGATACCGCATCATGGAGCATATTACCAACGGCACGGGACGATTTATTCAGATATAGTTGACTGTAAGCGCGGGTCGTCATATTTCATATCCTCCCTCATAATATCGAGAATAAAGATATCATCCATAAGCTGCTGTAAATTCTTTTTCCTATTCGTGTAAGCAGCTCTTGCGTTTTGATCTCTTTCTGCCCGTTTGTAGTAGTATTCACGGTAATCGACAGCCTCGTACTCGATAAATGCAATTTGTTGGAAAGAACGTTCGGAGAGCAATACAACTTGTTCGCCGAGAGTGCCGAGTTGCATGGCAAGGTTTAAGTCTCGCAACGAAATGGTGTTATTCACAAAATCTTCAGCAAAAGAGAAATAAGAATCGTCAGCACGATATCCTATCATGACATCAACATCTGTTATGTTTGGCATAAAGTGAGAAAGGATGAATTCTCTTGCGTTGTTACCAACGGGAGAATTGATGTCAAATTTTCTATGCGTAAGAAGAATAGCAAGCCAGTTGAGGATGTTAAATTGTCCTTTGGTTAAGTGCATGACATTCATTCCGTCAAGGGACAGACGATACTTGTTGGCGTAACCGTCGTTTTTTACGGGACAAGCCCATTCTTTTGCAAGCTCAATGTTCTCGGTGCAGTAAAAGCCCTGTCCGTAATCATTGTATTTCTTGCCGATACCAAACTTCGGTACCTCAACGATTTGTTGAGAACCATGATAGATAATGAAATCCGGTTTCATAGGATACCTCCGGTGTAATACTGTGGTATTAGTATGATTTCATTGTAATACTGTGGTATTAGTTTGTCAATTCATTTTCTGAAATATACAGAAGAAAAGATAAATTCAAAAAATAATAGTAACAGAGTCAATCATGGTGTAACAGTTACTATGTTACGTTACCATCACCTGCAAAATATCCTCAAACCGAATCTTGGTATTCACAATCTGTAACAGGCGGCTGGTCTCGTCTATACGGGCTACCAGCCCCGTTATCTTAATGTATTCTCCTTTATGAAAATAAACCACGGTGGCCATTTTGCCTTTGGCGAGCAAATGCATCTGGCGATCCAGTTCTTCTTCCATTTCCGGAGAAAGTTCTATTTTGGGTACCAGAATCTTTTCCTTCTGGGCCAGTGCTTCCGGCAGCCCCCTTAAGGCCGCGAAGGGCATGAACTGTTTGGCTCTTTCCTCTATGGGCATTTTATTTTGCGGTTTAGCTGCCACTTCTATGTCCCCCTATCTGGTGATTGCGTTCTATGGTAGTGGCGCCTTCCTCCAGATTCATACCTTTGAGGATGGCGTCCTTGCCGAATTTATTCTTGATGTTGATGACGGCCTCTTGCATTTTCCGGTTCCGTTCTAATTCTTCTGCGTCCACGAAGAAGTTGTATTGCCGATATTCTTCCGGCATCACATGATTGCAGGTGATGTTGATACGGTGGACTTGATAACTGGGATCCACAATCTGTTCATAGAGCTTTGTGACTGCCGGTATGATGAGCAGGTCGGAGTTGGTGTCCATGGTAAGGGCAGTAGTGCCATGAGCGGAAGGGACATTTAAACGGTTGGAATAGCCTATGTGGAGGGTAATGGAGCGGGTGACCAGATTCTTCTCCACCAGATCCAGGCACAGCAGGTCTGTCATTTCCTTGACGATGAGGAGCCCTTTGTCAAAGGGATAGTCACAGCCTAATACCTGGCCGCTGGTCAGACAGCTGCTGTGGGGTTTATAGGTTTTGATATCTGCAATGGTCACGGGTTCCCTGCCCCAGGCATGGTCGATCAGCAGTTCTGCGTCCACGCCAAAAAGCTGGTATAATAACGATTCATCCGCTTCGGCGATGTCACCCATGGTGCGGATGCCGAAGGTGTCAAGCCTTCGGGCGGTGCCGGCGCCTATCCGCCAGAAATCGGTGAGGGGTTTATGATTCCACAAGGTCTGACGGTAGCTTTCTTCCGTGAGTTCTCCGATAAAGTCTGAGGCATGTTTGGCCGTGATATCCAGGGCGATCTTAGCCAGGTACAGGTTGGAACCCACGCCGCAGGAAGCGCGGACGCCAATCTGTTCATAAATGTCCTGCATGATCCGAAATCCAAGGTCTCTGGCGGAAAGCTGGTAGAGCGCCAGGTAATCGGTCACGTCCATAAAAGCTTCGTCGATGGAGTAAACGTGAATGTCCTCCTTGGAAATATATTTTAAATAAATGGCATAGATATCGGCGGAAGTATCCACATATTTCTGCATCCGGGGCGGTGCCACAATGTATTCCACATGCTTTGGTATCTCGAAGATACGGCAGCGGTTCTTGATGCCCAGTGCTTTCATGGCAGGCGTGATGGCCAGACAGATGGTTTTGTCTGTCCGTGAGGGATCGGCCACCACCAGATTGGTAGTCATGGGATCTAACCCTCTTTCCACACACTCTACGGAGGCATAGAAAGATTTCAGATCAATGCATAGATAAGTGCGTTGTTTCATAACAGGGCTTCCTTTCTTGTCTATAGTATACAACAGCAAACATATGTTTGGCAAATGTATTTTATGGAAGATAGATAATGACAATTTGGAGTAATTTTTGCTTTCTGTAAAGAAATAGAGGACAAATCTTTCCAAAGATGATACTATAACTATATAGCGATAGTAATAAAGGGGATAAATACAAATGAGTGTTATCAGCAGTAAGGATGTCAATGAGATTATTCGTAAGACGCTGGGTATTATCAATAACAAAATTATACAGCATGGCGAGATTACGGGATACCTCTTATACAAGATGATGGAGTATGAAAATGAGTACACAGACCAGCATTATACCGAACAGGAGATGGTGGACTACACGATGCTGGGTATCCTGCATGACATTGGCCTTTACAAGGAGGACAATGTCAAGAATGTGTCGGATTTTGAGACCAAGAATCTCTGGCCCCATTCGATTTATGGATTCCTTTTCTTAAAATACCTGTCTCCTATGGGAGATAAGGCGGAGATTGTGCTATATCATCATCTGGATTACAACAGGCACAGTATGATACAGAGCCGTTATATGCATATCATAGATATGCTCAGTCTGGCGGATAAGATGGATACCTTCCTGCATCTGAAAGATGAGAAACTGGGGCAGGATTATTTCGCAAAATATCGGGATATTAAATTTTCCGGCGCGGCTATGGATCTTTTCCAGAAGGCAGAGAAGAGATATGGAATTACGGGTAGTCTGGTGAACGGCAAGTACAGGGAGGAACTGGATATTCTGTTGGCCAAGAGGGCTTTCTCAGAGCAGTATAAGAAGGGCTTTCTGGAGATGTTAGTTTATACCATTGATTTTAGAAGTGAGCATACGGTGATACATACGCTGGCAACAGTGAACTTTGCAGAACAGCTGGGCAGACTTTCCAGGGTTTCCGGGAAAGATCTGCGGGATCTGCACTACGGCGCCCTGCTTCATGATTTGGGCAAGATTGCGATTCCTTTGAATATTCTGGAGTCCACAGGGCGGCTGAGTGACGATGAGATGAAGATTATGAAAGCCCATGTGCGTATCACGGAGATGATTCTGGAAGGGGTCGTGGATGATGCGGTCTTGCAGATTGCGGTCAGGCATCACGAAAAACTGGACGGCACAGGGTATCATAAGGGATTGAAAGCAGAAGATTTGACACTGCCGCAGCAGATCATTGCGGTGGCGGATATCTTAAGTGCTTTGTATGGTAAGCGAAGCTACAAGGAAGCTTTTAGTAAAGAAAAGATACTGGATATCATGAATTCCGATGCAGACCGGGGCAAGATCAACCGGAATGTGGTTACCAGTCTGGAGCGTAATTATGATAATATTATCAAAGAGTTTGAGAAGGAAAAAGAGAACACGATTGGTCTGTATTTAAAGATTAAGGAACAGTATGCAATTATGATTGAGCGGTTTAAGCAGTTCGACTAAAAAGGAGGCACACATGGAACAGGCAAAAGTATATTTTACATCATTTAAAGCGACAGAACATGAGAATTTATTACAGAAACTGCACAGGCTGATGAAAACGGCGGGGTTTGAGACCATTGATTTTACAGATAAATATGCGGCGATCAAGATTCATTTCGGGGAGTATGGCAATCTGGCTTTTTTGCGGCCGAATTATGCGAGGGTGGTGGCAGATTATGTGAAAGAGTTAGGCGGCAAACCTTATCTGACGGATTGCAATACGCTTTATGTGGGAAGCCGTAAGAACGCATTGGATCATCTGGAGACTGCCTATGTGAATGGATTTTCACCTTATCAGACGGGATGTCATGTGATTATCGCCGATGGACTGAAAGGAACAGATGAGACCATCGTGCCGATTGACGGAGAGTATGTGAAGGAAGCAAAGATTGGGCATGCCATTATGGATGCGGATGTGTTTATTTCCCTGACCCATTTTAAAGGGCATGAGATGGCAGGCTTTGGCGGAACGCTCAAGAATATCGGTATGGGCTGTGGTTCCAGGGCCGGTAAGATGGAGCAGCATTGTGAAGGAAAGCCCAGCGTGGATCAGAACCTTTGTATAGGATGCGGTGCCTGTGACAGGATATGCGCCCACGGGGCACCTCAGATTAGCGGTGGGAAAGCAAAGATCGATCATGATAAATGCGTGGGCTGCGGAAGATGTATGGCGGTGTGCCCGAAAGATGCAATCGCGGCAGATTTTGCAGATTCCATAGCGGTTCTGAATTATAAGATGGCAGAGTATTCTCTGGCAGTGTGCAAGGACAGGCCATGTTTCCATGTGTCCTTGATTTGTGATGTATCTCCCAACTGTGACTGTCATGCGGAGAATGATATTCCGATCCTTCCCAATATCGGTATGCTGGCGTCCTTTGATCCGGTGGCGCTAGATCAGGCCTGTGCGGATCTGTGTAACCAGGCAGCTCCTGTGGCGGACAGTATTCTGGGTGAGAATATCAGGAAGCACGGCGGGGAAGAAGAACACGATCATTTCCACATGACCCATCCGGATACGGAGTGGCAATCCTGTATTGCCCATGCGGTAAAGATCGGCTTGGGAACCGACCAGTATGAATTGGTGAAAATATAAGGATAAAAGGATTTGCGAACAGAAACTTTCATCAGACGGCTTCCCGCAGGGGAGGCCGTTGTTTTTGTCTTCTTTTGCATGTTGGTAGCCGATAGTTGTATCTTAGTATGGAACTCATTGCAATGTAGAAATTACAGGATATACTGAATAAAAAGCAGGTGACGAAATGGTAATCAAAACGGAACAAGATTTAAGCTGCACCGATATGGAAGTTTTAATCCGCTATGCCAAAATAAATAAGCGGGTGAAACGACTGCTTGCTTTAATACGGTCATTTGACACACGAATTAAATGTAATGAAGAAAATATGGAACGCTATGTAAATGTATCGGATATTTTTTATATAGAAAGTGTTGATAAGCGGACATTTATTTATCTTGAAAAAGAAGTTCTCCGTACAGATTACAGGTTATATCAATTAGCTGAAAATTTAGCGGATCTGGGATTCGTTCAAATCAGTAAATCATGTATTTTGAACATTAACACTTTAGAGAGCATAAAACCGCTTATCAACAGCCGTATGGAAGCAACCTTGCAAAATGGGGAGAGGCTTTATATTACCCGCAAATATTTAGGGAATATCAAACAGGCTTTACAAGGAGGAACAGGGATTTGAAAAAAATATCTGTCAATATTTTGTGTAGCACAGCAGTTACTTTACTGCTATTAGCCATTTTGGGCCTGGTTTCTGGTGCGCAGTTTCTTCTGATCAACAGCGTTTTTCAATCTTTCGTTGTTAATATTGTCATTCATATAGGATTACTTTTTACACACAGATTTGAAAGCAGTTATGCCATATTGGAATTTATGTTAGACATTGGTTATATGGAAGCCGTGGTGATTATCTTTGGAGCGATTTTTAACTGGTATGGCAGCACCCCGATAGGGGTACTTGTTATCATGACGGCAATGATTTATATTGTGGGAGTTTTTCTAAACATGGTTCAAATGCGGCAGGAAGTTGAAGAAATAAATGAACTGCTGCAAAAACACAAATAATATTATGTCAAAGGAGAATGAAAGATGCTCCCTATTCTCAGCGCGGAAAACATAACAAAAGACTACGGAAAAGAAAAAGTGATCAAAGGCATTACGCTTGCTCTTTATCCAGAAACATTTACTGTGATCCTTGGACCGAGCGGCTCAGGGAAATCCACGCTTTTGAATATTCTTTCAGGCATGATAAAGCCTACCACGGGGACCGTTACATATGAGGATAAAATAATTACTATTTTATCACAGACAGAGCTTGCCGATTGGAAGCGAAATAATATAGGCTATGTTTTTCAAAATTATATGCTTTTAAATAACCTTACAGTAGAAGAAAATATTAAAGTCGGTATTTCTTCCAAAATGACACCACTTGCCTTTGACAGGTTGACCCGTATTCTCGAAATAGATAGTCTGTTAGATAAATTTCCTGCACAGCTATCCGGCGGGCAACAGCAACGGGTTGCCATTGCGAGAGCAGTTATCAAAGGAGCACACTTCCTATTTTGTGATGAAGCTACCGGGGCATTGGACGAAGAAAACAGCAAAAAGGTAGTTGAGCTATTGTATCATTTGAAAAACACCTTCGGTGTTACCATACTTTTTACAACACATAATGAACAGATCGCACATACAGCAAATCGCATTATAACAATGAAAGACGGAATGATTATTAGTGATAGGGAAAATAAAAATCCAGTATCTGCAGGCGACATGATTTGGGGATGAGGAATATGAGACTTGTATACAAACAGCTTTTCAAACAAGTTATAAAAGATAAAATCTTTCTGTCATTGTTATTACTTCTTACAATGATGACCTCACTTTCCTTTTTCTTTGTAATGGGTTCTATCGACGGAAACTTAAAGATACTGAGCAGACTGCAAAATCTTACAGCCAATCAACAACGATATCAAAGCGCACTCCATTCCAACAGGATACTTGGCTTTACATTTTGGTTATCCCTTGTAAGTCTTTCCAGCGTCGTGTTCGTTATGTTTTTTTACAGATTTTTCAGAGCGAATAAAAAACAAATAGGGTGCATAAAATCTCTTGGTTTCAGAAACAGCAGCTTGCAATGGTTCTTTATGGCCTTTACAGCAGTATTGTCTGTTTTGGGCGCAGCATTAGGATTATTTGGGGGATATGTCTTATCTGATATTTTAATTCGGGCTAATGCAAGGACCTATGAAGTGACAGGTTTAACAAAAAGTATAAGTGGGTTTAGTTTAGTAATAGGTCTTGCGGTATCTACAATCATTTTTTGCATGGTAGCAATATTGTGTTATGGCTTTGTAAGAAACAAAGAAGCCGGGTTATTGTTAGCAGGAAACAGTGTGCAAAACCGCTTTCCGGTTACCTTGAAAATCGCGGATAAAATAAGCCGAATGGTACCCGTAAATAAAAGACTTTCTTTGAGAATTGCTCTGCGCAAGCCGTTGTCGGTATTGCTTTTGCTTGTATCTGTCATGTCATTTAGTGTGTGCATGATTTTAGGGCAATCGCTGAATATCAGTAGTGCTAAGGTATTTACTACACAAACCGCGGGACATAATTACGAGTATCAAATACAATATCAAGAATATAAAACTGCCGACAGTTTCAGTGAGGTAATGATGTACATTGACAGTACATCAACTATCACGATAAATAATCATGAAATAGAACGTACTGTATCGGGGCTTTATGAGATAAATGCGCTGTATGAATTGAAAAACGAAAACAACGAATTATTAACAACACCAAGAGCAGGATATGTTTACATCCATCCCGAACTTTCAGAAATTTATGGTGTTAAAATAGGAGATATTTTAGCCGTTACGATTGCCGATGAACAGTATCAGTTTATGGTTGAAGAAATGGCTGCCAATGCACAAACGAATCATATTTATATGAACGGAGAACAATTAACAGAAATTCTTGACATAACAACCGGTTCTTATAATGGGGTATTCAGTGCAGATCAACTAGGAGGCGGCACCGTAATAAGCAAAGAACAGCGCATGGAAGAATTAAACCGTAATTTGGTTTCTAATCAAACAAGTGCTGTAATCAATCAAGTAACGGGTGTCTTAGTGGGAATTATTCTGATTTTTCTCGCTCTTCATATCAGCTTTCAGGATAATACCCATGATATTTTGATATTGAGTATGTTAGGTCATCATGCCGGATATATACGAAAATTATTGATAGATGTTTATTTACCTGTTTTATGGGTTGTATTTGTGATAACTCTTGCGCCGAGTATGATATTAGCAAGAGCGATACAAAATTCGCTTTCAATTTCCACGAACGATTATATGCCGTTTGGCATCAATCCTCTTGTTATCATAATAGCTTTTGGATTGATAAACTTAATCTATTATGGGGTGCAGGCAGCTTTTGATTTGAGGATTAAGAAAATAACAGGAAAAGGGAAAATTACAGATATACTCTATGATTGATAAACAGTATTTTCAATTTTGTTTGAAGTTGATAGCCCCTCATAGTATAATATCAAAAAGCCATAACAATAGAAAAACGCTTTTGGGCCAGGGATAAATTACACAAGCAACGCCGGATATATGCCTATGCTTTACACTGATGCGGATTATATCGCGTCGAACGCCTGTTACGAGAAGATCGGATATGTTCTGAAAGGTAAACTGTGTACCATAAGCTGAGAATGATAATTTCCAGTTTATGCTCGATGGAATAGTAACAATAATTGTTCTTGTGCAGATACAAGAATTGCATTTGAAAAACGATGGCAAGATATGCAAACCGGGATTTACGGAGGTTCATTATGGAGATTGAATATAAAAATACTAAAATATTTACAGAAAAAGAACTGCAAAGATTGTTTCTGTCTGTAAACTGGGAATCAGGAAATTATCCAGATAGACTTGTTCGGGCAATGCAAAACTCCACTTATGTAATTTCTGCATGGGATGGCAATAAACTGATTGGACTTATACGGGCACTTAGCGATGGGGAAACAGTTGCATTTTTACATTATTTTTTGGTAGATCCAGCATATCAAGGACAACATATTGGCGATGAATTGATGAAAAGAATCTTGAAATACTTTGAACCTCTTCTTTATGTAAAAATTATGCCCTCTGACCCTAAGACGATTACTTTTTATGAGCGATATGGCTTTCAGCAATATGATAATTACTCGGCAATGGTTCTGAAACATTTTTATAACTAAGCCAATTTCGGTTTATAGAATTGTTAAGTTGTTAAAGATTATGTAATCTGTGCAGAAATATACTTATATTTCAAAATTTATACATTGGGAATACTTTTCCGAAAAGGGGGAAATCTGTATTTTCAATTTTGTTTGAAGTTGATAGCCCCTCATAGTATAATATCAAAAAGCCGAGGTGATGCAGCCCATGAAAAATAAAATGCTTTCACAGAGTATCGCAGATACATTATTATCCATGATAACAATAGAAAAACGATTTTTGGCCGGGGATAAATTACCCAACGAGAATGAATTATCAGAAGAATTGAATATCAGCCGGACAACCTTAAGAGAAGCCATACGGATTTTAGTAGCTTATAATGTGCTTGAAGTCCAGAGGGGAAAAGGAACTTTTGTTACCCAGGCTGCATTTGAGCAGCAATCTAATCTAGGGCAGTTATCGGATATAAAAGTAAATGCAAAAGACCTTTACGAAATGCGTTTGATTTTCGAGCCGGAAGCCGCTTACTTAGCAGCTATCCGGGGGACAGACGCAGAAATAAAAAGGATTTTGGATTTTGGTGAGAAGATTGAACAGGAAATCAGATCCGGGCAAGACCGCACAGACAATGAACATTCATTTCACAAGGCGATTGCACAGGCAACCCATAATGAATTTATGAATCAGCTTATGCCCATTCTTTATCAGGCGATTGCAAAGGGCGTTACCCTATCTGCCATGAGCCAAAAAGCCGTTACAGATACAGTGGGAGACCACCGCATGATTATGGATTTTTTGGAGCAGAGAAATGCGGAGGGAGCAAAAAATGCCATGAAAATTCATATCATGCACGCTATACGGGAATTGGGAATAGAATAGTTCCTGCTTATCAGGGCTTACAAATGCGTAAGCTCTTTTTTTGACCCATAGACATCATACAATACGTTGACATCATACAACAAAGAGGAATATAATAAATATAGGAAAAATGGATGAAGATAAAGAACACACATTTACTCATATTACGACAGGAGGAATATTCTATGAGAGAAATTGACTTAACAACATGGAATCGGGCTATGCACTGTCAGATTTTCAGAAACAGTGTACAGCCACAGTATTGTGTAACCTTTGAGCTGGATATTACGAATTTTTTGAGGAAAATCAGAGAACGGGGCTATTCCTTTACATTTTCTTTTGTATTTGCCGTGACAAAGTGCGCTAATGAGATTGAGGAATTTCGTTGCCGTTTTTGGGAGGGAAAACCGGTTATCTATGACAAGATCAATACATCATTTACTTACCTTGATAACGGCAGTGAGCTTTTCAAAGTAGTCAATGTGGAAATGCAGGACACCATAGAGGAATATGTTTCCCTTGCAGCCAATACCGTAAGGGGACAAAAAGAATGTTTTACCGCGCCTATGGGGAATGACATTTATCAGTTTTCTTCTTTCCCGTGGGTTTCATTTACCCATATTTCGCATACGGAATCCGGGAAAAAGGACAACGCTACTCCAATGATAGACTGGGGAAAATATTTTATCCGAGATGAAAAGGTAATACTTCCGTTTTCCGTACAAGTACATCATTCATTTGTTGACGGTGTGCATATCGGGAAGTTGGCAAATCTTTTGCAGGATTATCTTGATAATTTCGAGTAAGGAATGAACAGGAAGTATAAGAAATCGCTTTTATTTTGGGGAAAACAGATATATAATAAAACAGCAATAATCGGGGATTTGAATACATAAAACAAAGGGGGCAGAGTATGTGGTTTTGGTGGTTTATGTTTTGTTGTGATATAATAGTTCCTGGTATTATGATTGCATGCGGGTGGATGATGTGGAAACATTGTCCTAAAAATATAAACGATTTAATAGGATATCGTACCTCTCGTTCCAGAAAAAACATGGACACGTGGAAATTTGCACATGAATATTGCGGGAAGTTATGGTGGAAAATGGGTTGGATTATTTTGATACCATCCATAATCGTTCATATGCCGTTTTATGAAACAGCTGATAATACGATTGGAGCAGTAGGTGGAATCTTAGTAACAATTCAGGTTATCATTTTGATAGCTTCCATAGTTCCAACCGAAAGAGCGTTAAAAAGAAATTTTACAGATGACGGGATTAGGAGATAAATCGAAATTTGAAAGGGAATTGAAAATGAATAAGTTAAGCAGAGATTATTTACTATATACTTTTTTAATAATGTTAATTTGTTGGGGAATATGTCTATTATGCAGTCTAAATGGAACATCGTTAAATGATAATTATCTTTTATATGTACCATATCTATTAGGTGGGTGGTCGCCGACCATTGCATCATTTTTGGCATTAAAGAAAAATGATAAAATTGTAAACTTCAAAGAGTGGATAAAAAAAGTGTTTGATTTCAAACACAATATATTTTCATATCTTATGGTGATAGCATTAGGAATACTGTTTATAGTTCCACAATGTTTAATTTCAGGATATGAAAACGGAGCGCCAATATTTGCAATTATTGTTATGATTCCAATGATGTTATTTGGCGGTGGTTTAGAAGAAGCAGGATGGAGATATATCCTACAGCCTGAACTGGAGAAAAAATACAAATTTGTTATATCCACTTTAATAGTAAGCGTTATTTGGTGGTTATGGCATTTGCCTTTATTTTATATTCAAGGAGTATCTCAATATGGGCAAAATTATCTGGCATTTGGAATAAATGTTTTAGGGTTAACATTTGCCTTAGCAAGCATAAGAAAGAATACAGATAGCGTATGGCTATGTGTACTGTTCCATTGTATTACAAATTCTTTATCTGGAATATATATCATTAACGATAATATTTTAGGTAATATAGTTACAACAATAATTTTGATAATTAGTTCTTTAGTTTTAGTGAGAGTTAATGATAAGAAAAAGATATTTAGTTAGATAACTTCCAGTTTTACATCGACGAAAGGGAAAGATTATGGCAGAAACAATAATATATTTGGTAATCTCATTTTTAGTATCACTAATTTTCGTAGTACTTGGTATTAGTCAATATAATTCTGAAAACCCCGTATCTCTGAATACAGGTGAGAAACCACCATGCGAAGATGAATTGACAGATGTATTAGAGTGGAATCATAAACATGGTAAAAGTTTAATAATATACGGAGGTGTGCTTTTTCTAACACTTTCTGCTTTTGTTTATTTTATTGAGAAATATGATTACACCGTAGTGCAGATAATTTTATTTGGTTTGGCAATTTGGGGAGAAATAGCCTGGCTAGAAATTCAACATAATATACTAAAAAAGAAATTAATTAAAAAATAGTATATTATAATGTTTTATGTGATTTTGTTTCCCTATTTTTTCCCTTAAAAATCATCAAATCACAATCGGGAATTATGCGGAACAAGATGGGAGAGGAATCAAATGGAAAATTTTGGACTTTCAATGTTATGGTATTGGTCAGCATATTTTGTTGTTACAAGTATAGGCGTATTGCATACAATTTTTAATATTACAGTATTACATATGAAGTCAATGAAAGACGGCCCGGGTATGGGAGAAGGATATGAAAAAACAAAACCCTGGCATCCTTTGTATAATATCATTATTTTTCCTATATTTGCATACCTGTATTTTCATGGATTGGAAGCAATCATGTTATCAAATGTGATTGCCACATCTCTTATTTGGGGGACAATAACAGTCGTATTTGATTTAATTGGGTGGGTTTTAATAAAGCATCCTTGGTCTTTAACATTTAAGGAGTTTTATATTGATTACCAACCTTGGATTACGTTAATTTATATCACAATCTTTGCAAGCCCATTTATAGCCTATGGAATGATGAACCTGTTATAATAAGATCGGGATTTACGGAGGAAAAGGAAAATGAAAAAGGCATTATTGGTAATTGATATGCAGAATATATGTGTCGGAGAAAAACATTCATCGTACTTTAAGTATGATAACAAGGAATTGATTCATGAGGTAAATAAAGCTATTGATGCCAACGAAAATAATCTGGTCGTTTATATTCAAAATGTGATGAAGAAAAATTTATTAAATAAATTTGCACCATTTCATGCGTATGAGGGGACAGAAGATATTGAATTAGTTAAAGAGCTTCATATTGTATCCAATAATGTGTATAAAAAATATGAAAGTAATGCGTTTTCTAACCCTGCACTTAATGTTTTGCTAAAAGAACATAATATTGAGTATGTGGAAGTAGTGGGTGTAGATGGTGGAGGGTGTGTTGCATTAACAGCATTAGGAGCTATAAAAGAAGGGTATAAAGTGATAATTAATGAAAAGGCTATCGGAACAATGTTTGATAAAAACAGGGATAAATATTTAAAAAAACTACGGGAAACGGGTGCAGAATTTATTTAAACAAATTCCGGTTTATGCTTGCATAGAGTAATGTGAATTATTATGGATACAGAACTTAAATTGGACTTACAAGATACGCAGTGGCAGTATGAATATGTTGACCACGATAGAATGATTGCCAGAGCAATTGTCTATGATGAAGATGGTCAATTCTATTTTGTAAGGGCCAGGCGGGATGATGATTTTGGTCAGGCTACTTTAATTGAAACTGCGGGAGGCGGAGTTGAGCAGGGTGAGGACTTGCTTACTGCGATTAAGAGAGAACTCAAAGAAGAACTGGGCGTGCAGGTAGAGATTATTTGTAAAATAGGAGTTGTCAGTGATTATTATAATCTGATTCATAGACATAATATGAATCATTATTTCTTGTGTAAAATTATATCATTTGGAGAGAAGAATTTAACACAGGATGAGATAGAAAGTTTTCATTTATCAACATTAAAGCTGTCATATGAAGAGGCAGTTCGTGAATATGAAACCAGAACAAATACAAAATTAGGAACACTTGTTGCGAATAGAGAATTACCAGTATTATATCGTGCAAAGGAAATAATTGACTGTTTGTACGGGCCGTGAAAAATGCAACTGTTTTTTATGACCGAAATTTCCCTGTTTATGTCAGAAGACTTAAGGCATAGACTGCTTTTTCCGAAATAAGGAATAACACAAGAAAAGGAAAGGGTGGTCGAATATATGAATATTTCATGGGACAGGACAGGCGGATTATTGCGGCGTATGGGGTCTGCCGGAATGTTAAAAAGCACCCGGGACAGATTAGAGCGGCAGGAAGAGACGCAAAGACAGGTAGATTACTTTGAGCAAAAGAAAGATAACCTGAAAAATATCAAATGCAAGAGTGTGGAGGAGATTGCAGAGAAACTGAATATGCTGCACTCTTATGAGGATCAGATTGCGGCAGCCAAAGCAGCCTATAACAGCGAACAGATGTGGCATATTCTGGATGAGTCCACAGAGCGCGGCGAGAAGATTGCGGAAGCGGCAGAGAAGACGAAGCCCAAGACACCGGAGGAAAGACAGGAAGACATGGTGGAAGAGGCATTGGGCATTGAAGGGTCAGACGGCATGCTGGAAGAGATCCTGGATGAGGTTGAAGAACTGACGGAAGAGTTAACGGGGAATCTGACAGAAGAAGTAACGGAGAATCTCACCGAAAAGATGACGCAGGAAATGGCAGAAGAGACAACGCAGAAAGCAGCCGAAGAAATACCTGCCGAACTGGCGGATTTGGCGGAAGAGGCCGCCGGAGAAAATCCCACTGTGAATGAGCAGATGGCACAAATGCAGGATGAGACTCTTGCGGTGTTGCAAAAGGGATATGTACCCTTTGATGTGAGATTATAACGATAAGTAATGAGTTACCTGTTTTCATATATGTCTGCGGTACATTCGATGATACGAAACGCCCAGCAGCAGTGACGCCGCCAGCCAGCCAAGCGGAATGGCAGCGTAAACGGCCCGTTTTCCCAGAATTTCTGGCAGAAACATCACAGACAGGATACGGACACCAAGCTCAACAAAGCCGGACAATGTAGGGACGAGCGTACTGCCCATGCCCTGTAAGCCGGCGGTATACAGGCACAGCAAAAACATCAGCGGCACAGTGAAAGCCAGGATTACCAGATATTCATATCCGGTTTGTATGACTTGTTGTAAATCCTTGGGATTACCGGTAATCAGGAGGCCGATCATTCCTTTTCCGAATACGGAT
Source organism: Lachnospiraceae bacterium UBA7086 (assembly GCA_002492525.1). Taxonomy (GTDB): domain Bacteria; phylum Bacillota; class Clostridia; order Lachnospirales; family Lachnospiraceae; genus UBA3282. The sequence continues at coordinate 58,204 of DKZA01000003.1, forward strand.
GCGATTACCGCTACCACAAAAGCTCCGGCCAGAGAAAGCAATACGCTGCAGCGCAGTCCTTTCTTGAGGCGCGGCATATTGCCTGCCCCGAAGTTTTGGGCGCTGTAGATGGCGAACGCGCCTTCAAACGCGCTGCCGGTGAAAGTGATAAGCTCAAAAAATTTTTCGGCGGCAGCCATACCCGCTACGAACAGTTTACCATATCCATTAATAGCGGTTTGTACAAACAATCCCCCTACAGCGATTACACCGTTACGGAAAGCTAAAGGAATACCCAAACGCAGCAATTCCTTCATCAAGGAAGGAGAATTGCCAAAATCCTGCCGGGAAAGCCGCATTTGGGGAATACTCCAAAGTTTCATGATGCAGTAAATAGTTGAACCAAGCTGGGTAGCCAGAGTGGCTGCGGCTGCGCCGGCTACACCCCAATGAAATACGGCTACAAAAAGCAGGTCCAGCAAAATGTTGAATACGCAGGATGCCATATTTGCCGTAACCGGGGCCCTGCTATTTCCCAACGACAGCAACAAGGTACTGAAGAGTCGGTTGGCAAGGGTGATCGCTATGCCGCCATACATCCAGCATACATAAATATGTGCGGAGGGCAGCAACTCTTCAGGGGTATTCATGAACACGAGAATCGGCTTCGCGCAGGCAAGTCCCAGTACGGTTAAAAGAACACTGATTCCAACGGAAAGCAGAATGGCTGCCCCCACGGCATGGCGCAGGCGGGGGTAGTCTTTTTTCCCAAAAAGCTGGGCAAAGATTACCCCAAATCCCTGTGTCAGGCCAAGAATGGCTTCAAAAGAAAGCAGGATGAGAAAATTTGCCGCCCCAATGGAGGCGAAAGCGTTTACTCCCATCAGCCGGCCGACTACCGCGCCGTCCGCGGCGGAGTATAGTATCTGACACAGACTGCCAAGCATCAGTGGGATGGCAAAACGCAATAATAGACCCAGGGGCCTGCCCTGCGTCATATCCACGGTTTTATTCATGATAAAAAGTCTCGTTTCTTCATTATAAATTAATAATTATATAGGAACGTATCACAGTTCTTTCATGCTGTCAAGAAAAGGGGTTATACTTTGAAATTTCACCTCGAAGCTTTCCGGAAATTCCGGGAAGCTTTTTCAGGTTTTCCATAAGCTTCATGATTGAATTTTATGCCGGTATGACATATAATCATATTTAATGACAGGCATACGAAGAGAAAGGAACGGCATCCTAATGAGAATTTCGATTCATAAAAGTTCTTCCGTGGATCTGCTTCATGGCCCCATTTTAAGATCCATGCTCATCTTTGCGATTCCCTTATTTTTTTCCGGTGTTTTTCAACAGTTGTATAACACCATGGACACAGTCATCATAGGACATACACTGGGAGACGAGGCGTTAGCGGCTATGGGAGCGGCGGGGGCAGTGTATGATCTTCTGATGGGATTTGCCTTTGGAATCGGTAATGGGCTGGCGATTGTAACGGCCCGCAGTTTTGGCAGCGGCGATATGGGACTGTTGAAAAAGTCTGTGGCGGCATCCCTGGTGATCGGGGCCTGTATTACAGCGGTGATGACAATAGTGGTACGGTTTATTCTGTATCCGTTTCTGGGTGTGTTGAATACACCGGCAGAGATTATAGACCAGTCTTATGCTTATGTTTCTACAATTACCTTGTTTATGGTGGTTATGTTTGCCTATAACTTGTGTGCAGGACTTTTGCGGGCTATCGGTAACAGCGTGATGCCTTTGGTGTTTCTGATTTTGTCCACCATGTTAAATATCGTGTTGGATTTATTCTTTATTACCCAGTTGGGGATGGGCGTGCGGGGCGCGGCGGCAGCAACCGTAATTGCCCAGGGAGTATCGGTGGCGGCTTGTATCATTTACATAGGAAAGAAAGCCAGGATGCTGATTCCTGAAAAATCGCATTTTGTCTGGGACCAAAAGTTATATCAGGAAATGGTGGCGCAGGGGCTTTCCATGGGGTTTATGAACTGTATTGTCAGTGCGGGAACGGCAATTTTACAGTCTGGCATCAATGGCCTGGGATATCTGGTGATCGCGGGACATACGGCGGCCAGAAAACTTTTTCAGTTCCTGCTGATGCCCTCTATGGCGATTAATCAGACGGTCAGCACTTTTGTTTCACAAAACCGCGGAGCAGGGCAGGCCGGACGGATTAGAAAGGCAATGTTTTGTGCCTATCTTTACGGTTTGGCAGTGGCTTCCCTGGCGACTTTATTGATGGTGTTTTTGGCACCTACAGCGGTCAGGCTGTTGTCCGGCTCCTCCGAGCAGGTGGTGATCGAGAATGGGGCGATGTATCTTCGGGTAGTAGCGCCCAGTCTGGCTATTTTATGCGTTTTAAATGCCACAAGGATGGGTCTGCAGGCCGTGGGAAAGAAGATTCTTCCATTGCTTTCCAGTGTCATCGAACTGATAGGCAAGATTTTGTTTGTTATATTTTTCATACCCCGGTTTCAATATAAAGCAGTCATTTTCTGTGAGCCGATTATCTGGTGCTTTATGGTGACGGAACTTTTGATCGCGTTCTGGACGGATCCCTTTATCAAGGCAAAAGAAAAGGGAGCAGAGATTGAGAAAGGGGCATGAATTGTAACATGCACTTTGTAGAAGCAAAGGGGATTCTATCCGCGCATAATGGGATGAATTTGTACAGGGGATGCACCCATGGCTGTATCTACTGTGACAGCCGCAGCAAATGCTATGGATTTACTCATGATTTTGAAGATATTGAAGTGAAGCAAAACGCGCCACAGTTATTGGAACAGGCTTTACGGTCGAAACGTAAAAAATGTATGATCGGGACAGGGGCAATGTGTGATCCTTACATGCACTGTGAGGAAGAATTGGGACTGACCAGAAGATGTATAGAATTGATAGAAAGATATGGATATGGGTTAGCGATTCAGACGAAATCGGACCGTATCCTGCGGGATATGGATCTTTTGAAAAGGATTCAGGAGAAGGCAAAGTGTGTGGTGCAGATGACTATGACCACTTATGATGAGGAGTTGTGTCATATTTTAGAATCCAATGTATGCACCACAAAACGAAGGTTTGAGGTGCTCGAAATAATGCGGGATAATGGGATACCGACGGTCGTATGGATGAGTCCGATTCTTCCGTTTCTCAATGATACGAGGGAGAATATAGAAGGACTTTTGGACTATTGTGTGCGGGCGGGGGTATATGGCATCATTACCTTTGGTATGGGGATGACGCTGCGGGAAGGCAACAGAGAATATTTTTATCGGAAACTGAATGAACATTTTCCAGGTATGAAAAATAAATATCATCATAAATACGGTTATGCTTATGAGATTACCAGCGACCATAACAAAGAATTGATGGCTATACTGTATAAGACCTGCGCACAATATGGAATTGTATGTGATGCGGATCAGGTATTTCGATATCTGCAAGAATTTCCCGAGAACAAAGGGTATGAACAGTTGTGTTTGTTTTAGTCTGCCGGGCATGGATGTGCGAGGAAAGAAAGGATTGGAAAATGGAGATTACAAGAAAGGTAAATATAGAGATGGAGAAAAAAGAAACGGAAGGCATGGATAATAAACAGAGAGAAGAACAGGAAATTACAGATATGGTAAAGCTGCTGGATGGTTTTGCGGATTCCGGGGACAGCCGGTTAAAAATAAACATGTCCGATGAGCTGGAAGAAGGTCAGATACAGCGGGTATATCATCATGGCAGATGTGATGTGGGAAGCCCGTGGGCCTGCGGCAATGCTTTTGATGCACAGACCGAAAAATAGTGCAGCTTACCAAATCGCAGACAGATAATTCGGACGGTTTCTATGGAAGGGAGAACGATATGAAGGTAGAGGATAAATTGCAGATGCTCAGGGAGCAGATGAGAAAACGCGGCCTGGCGGCTTACATTGTTCCTACGGAGGATTTTCATAATTCAGAATATGTAGGAGACTATTTCAAGGCAAGAGAGTATCTGTCCGGGTTTACCGGATCAGCTGGTACGCTTTTGGTGTGCAGGGACAGCGCGGCCTTGTGGACAGACGGCAGATATTTTCTGCAGGCAGATCAGCAGCTTTCGGATGTTCCTATCGACTTGATGAAGAGCGGACAGCTCGGAGTGCCTACCCTGGCGGAATATCTGGAAGGACATCTGAAGTCCGGGGATAAGGTCGGATTTGACGGCCGGACGGTAACGAGGGCATTTGTGGAAGAATTGGATAAAAAGCTGGCAGATAAACAGATTACTTACTATAGTGAAGAGGATCTGGCGGATCTGGTCTGGCCTGACAGACCAGCCCTGTCGGCGGAGCCTGTGTGGGAGCTTGACGTGGAGTACGCAGGGCTTTCCAGGGAAGAGAAGCTTCGCATGGTACGAAGCAAAATGAAAGAGGAAAAGGCGGATGCACTGCTTGTGACGGCCCTGGATGAGATTGCCTGGCTTCTCAATCTGCGTGGAAATGATGTGTGTAATACACCGGTTTTTCTGGCATATATGCTGTTGGCAGAGGATAAGGCGGTGTTATGTGTCCAGGCAAGAATACTGTCGCGTGAGATAGAAGAGAAGTTAAAGAGTGCGGGCGTTTGTGTCCGGCCTTATGATGAGATTGAGGAATTGGTGGGCAGATTGCAGACAGGACAGAGAATCTGGGCAGACGGCAGGCGTGTTAATTACAGACTGTTGCAGGCGATTCCGGAAGGGGTTTTGCAGCTTGACAAGCCAAGCCCTATGGAAGGGATGAAAGCGGTCAAAACACCGGAAGAGATGGCACATCTCCGGAGCGCTCATGTGAAGGATGGTGTGGCGGTAACACGGTTTATACGTTTCCTGAAGACACATGTGGAGAAAGAGAAGATTACGGAGATGAGTGCAGCCGGTGTGCTGGAAGGTTTCCGAAAGGAGATGGAAGGGTATCTGGGGCCCAGCTTTGACCCCATTATTGCCTATGGTCCACACGGTGCGATTGTGCACTATGCGGCCACGCCTGAGACGGATGTAGAGATGCAGCCTAAGAGCCTGTGTCTTGCGGATACGGGAGGACATTACAAAGAGGGAACCACGGATGTCACACGAACGATCGTCTTAGGGGAACTTACCGAGGAAGAGAAGAGAGATTATACGCTGGTGCTGAAAGGGCATCTGCGGTTGGGTGCGGCCAGATTCCTGCAGGGGGTCTGCGGCCAGAATCTGGATTGTCTGGCAAGGGAACCTTTGTGGGAAAACGGCTTGGATTATAATCATGGTACAGGACATGGTGTGGGCTATCTTCTGAGCGTTCATGAAGGTCCGCAGAATATAAGGTGGCGTATGAATAAGGAGATTGCCTGTGCACCGCTTGAGGAAGGCATGGTTATTTCTAATGAGCCGGGGCTTTATGTGACAGGCAGGTTTGGAATCCGGCATGAGAATCTGGTTCTGTGCCGCAAAGGGGAAGAGAATGAATATGGGCAGTTTATGTATCTGGAACCGTTGACTATGGTACCTTTTGACAAGGACGCTATAGAGGTGTCTCTGCTGAATGAGCAGGAACTGGAATGGCTTAACGCATATCACAGGAAGGTATATAAAACGCTGGCGCCTTGGCTGACACAGGAAGAGCAGGATTGGCTGCGGGAGGCCACATCGGTTCTGAAATAGATTGGGAAACAGAAGGAGGGTATCTATGAAATATAGAATGTTGGGAAGAACAGGGTTAGAGGTAAGTGAGATCGGTCTGGGCGGTGAGTGGCTGGAGCGTCATAATACCCAGGAAGTAAAAGAGGTAGTCGATGCCTGTGAGCAGGCGGGAATTAATATTCTGGACTGTTGGATGTCAGAACCCAATGTACGTTCCAATATTGGCAAAGCATTGGCAGGAAGGCGGAATAAGTGGTATATTCAGGGACATATCGGTTCTACCTGGCAGGATGGACAGTATGTCCGCACCAGACAGCTTCACAAGGTTAAGGAGGCATTTGAAGATCTGCTTACCAGGATGCAGACAGATTATATTGATCTTGGCATGATTCATTTCGTGGATGAGACTGCGGAATTTGATCGTGTGATACAGGGTGAGTTTATGGCGTATGTGCGCAGCTTAAAAGAGACGGGCAGGATACGGCACATCGGTTTAAGTACGCATAATCCTGATGTGGCAAGGCTGGCTGCAGAACAAGGGGAGATTGAGATGATTCTCTTTAGCGTAAATCCAGCCTTTGACTTACGGCCGGCCACGGAGAACATTGATGAGTACTTTGCGGAAGAATATGAAGATGGACTGGCAGGCATTGCACCGGAGAGAGAGGCTTTATATAAGATTTGTGAACAGCAGAATGTGGGAATCACTGTCATGAAGGGGTATGCCGGCGGCAGGCTGTTTGATGCAAAGACATCGCCTTTTGGCGTGGCGCTTACCCCCGTACAGTGTCTGCACTATGCACTCACAAGGCCGGCAGTGGCCAGTGTAATGGTGGGATTTGATACGCCGGAACATGTATGGGCGGCTGCAGCTTATGAGACAGCCACGGAGGAAGAAAAGGATTATGCCAGTGTATTGGCCAAGGCTCCTTATCATGCATATCCCACCGGACAGTGTACCTATTGTGGTCATTGTGCCCCCTGTCCGAAAGGAATCGATATCGCAATGGTCAATAAACTATATGATCTGGCGGTTATGCAGGAGGAAGTACCGGCAACTATCCGGGCACATTATGAACAGCTTAAAGCTTCGGCAGCAGACTGTATTGGATGTAAAGCGTGTGAGAGCAGATGTCCGTTCCAGGTAGCGGTGGCGGAAAGAATGGAGAAAGCAAAGAGCCTTTTTCAATAAGAAATACAATTGTCGGTGGAGGAGTTAGTATGAAACGGAGTAAGAAATCATTGTGGAATATCACGTATCTTTTGTTCCTGCTGGCTGCTGTGATCGTGTTGTTTTATTGGTATGCTGCGCAAAATGACAAACGGATTGAGTCACAGAACAGAACTTATGCAAGCGATTCTGCAAAGCAGACAGGTAATCGTATCGGAGATGAATTCAGCAATGCTTTAAACAGGATAAGTACCTATTCGTATTTCCTGGGAGAAAGCTTGTCGGAACCTGTGGTCAGCCCGCAAATGCTTAAGGATATGGCGGAGAATGCTTTGTTTGATGCTTTTCGGTTTGCAGGCACAGACGGCTATTGTGTAATGGTGGATGGCAGTACGATTGATGTGTCAGACAGAGAGTATTACATACAGGGTATGAAAGGGGAGAGTGGTATCTTCGCGACCGTTGAGTCCAGAGTCACCAATGAGTCTATGGTCAGCTTTTATACACCGGTTTATTATCAGGGAAAGATAATCGGGGTGTTGTTGGGTGTATACTCTGCAAATGATTATTTACAGCATCTTCTTGAGACGAGTTATTTTGGGGAATCTGCGGATGTGTTTTTGTGTACGGAGGACGGAACCGTAATCGCAAGTTCCAGAGGAGAAGGATACAATGTAAATATAATAGACGAGATTCTTTCGTCCGGTCTCTTTGATGGAACGATGCATGAACAGCTGCAGGATGTGTTTGCAAATCCGGGGGAAAGTACCTTTATCTGTAAAGAAAATGACGATGTTGATAATATTTGTATTATCAATCTTTCCGGGAACGAATTTGTCCTTGTGCAGGCGTTTCCCAGAAGTGTCACACAGAGGATGCTTGCCAGGGCAAACCGCACGGGTATTATATTGGAAGCGCTGCTGATAAGTTCTTTTGTGATTTATATCATCGCGTTGATGATGCGAAGCAGGAAGGAAAAAAAGATTCTGGCACTGGAAAATCAGGAAATGAGTTATGTGATCAGTGGAATCAGCACGCTGTTTGCACGTTTTGTCATGATTGATCTGGAGGCCGATCGCTATCAGTATCTGGCAGGCACCAGTCCGGAATATGAGGGACTGGCGCGGAGCGGGGAATATGCAGCATTTGTTGATTATCTTTGCTCTTTTTTGCCGGAGGAGGAACATCGCAAAGAACTGGCCCAGCGGCTTGCCAGAGAGAACGTCATCTCAGAGTTTGAAGAGGGTGAGATGGATGCGCGTTACGAATATCAGGCAGAGAGAAACGGGAAAAGGGAATGGGAACATATGAATGTGATCTGTCTGGAGAGGAAGGAAGGGCGTGCAAGCAAGCTTCTGTTTATCAGACAGAACATTACGGAGGTTAAAGAGAAAGAACTGCAGATTCAGGCGAAGATGGCGGTTGCCAACAGAAAAGAACGGCAGTATCGGATTGCGATCATTTCCAATTCTATCTGTACTTATGAGTTTAATCTGACGCAAGACCATATAGAGCATGACATCATACGGGTGATGCCGGACGGAAATAAGATTTCCATGCTGACGGCAGTGGGACTTGAAGCACCTTGCAGCGCATCCGACTGGTTTAAGCAGTGTGAGAATTATGTGGCATATGAGTCCCTGGAGGATTATAAGAAAACATTAAATGTGGCGTATCTGCAAGAGTGTTTCAGGCAGGGCAATGCGGAAGTAAATGTGGAATACTGGAGCACGGATTCAAGCGGGGAAAGAATGTGCGTCCGACAGTCCTTTATTATGACACCGGAGGATGAGACGGGCGACATTGTGGTTATGGTAGTGACCAAGGATATTACGGAACAGGTAAGACAGCAGAAAGAGCAGACGCTTGCCTTGAAGGAAGCATTGATGCAGGCGCAGCATGCCAACAATGCCAAGACCACGTTCCTGTCCAATATGTCTCATGACATTCGTACCCCCATGAACGCAATCATCGGCTTTACGACGCTTGCGATCAGTCATATTGATAATAAGGAACATGTAAAAGATTGTCTGCAGAAGGTGCTTGCTTCCAGCAATCATCTGTTGAGTCTGATAAACGATATTCTGGATATGAGCCGGATTGAGAGTGGAAAGGTACAGATTAAGGAACAGGAGTGCAATATTTCCGAGATGATGCATAATCTGGTAAATATTGTACAGCCCCAGGTAAAGGCAAAGCAGCTGGAGTTGTTTATTGATACCTTTGATGTGACCAATGAAGATGTGATTGCAGATTCTCTGAAGATGAATCAGGTGTTCGTTAATCTGATGAGCAATGCGGTGAAATATACTCCGGCAGGCGGAATCATCAGTTTCCGGATCATGCAAAAGACAACATTCCGCCGGGGATATGGGGATTATGTATTTACCCTGAAGGATAACGGCATTGGTATGGATCCGGAATTTGTGAAGCACATTTTTGAGCCTTTTGAGCGGGAGCTGAGTGCAACCCAGAGCGGTATTCAGGGTACCGGGCTTGGCATGGCCATTACAAAGAATATTATTGATATGATGGGCGGTACGATTACTGTGCACAGCGAGAAGGGTAAGGGCAGTGAATTTATCGTGGAATTGAGCCTGAAACTTCAGGATGTGGAGAAGAATACCAAACAGATTGAGGAGCTGGAGGGACTGAGGGCTTTGGTCGTAGACGATGATTTTGATACCTGTGACAGTGTCAGCAGGATGCTTTCCCAGATTGGTATGCGGTCAGAATGGACGACTTCAGGAAGAGAAGCCGTATATCGTGCCAAGAAAGCCCATGATGAGGGAGATTCCTACCATACTTATATCGTTGACTGGCAGATGCCGGAGACCAGTGGAATCGAAACGGCCAGAAGAATCCGTCATGCGGTCGGCAACGAAGCACCAATCATTATTCTGACAGCTTACGACTGGACAGACATTGAAGAAGAAGCAAAAGCAGCAGGTATTACGGCATTTTGTGCGAAACCGCTTTTCATGTCCGACTTAAAGTCGGCATTGCTGGCGGCCAATAATTTGATTGAAAAAGAAGAAGAAGTTGCAGAATGGACATTGGCTGACTTTAAGGGGAAGCGCGTACTGCTTGTGGAGGATAACGAACTCAATAGAGAGATTGCACAGGCGATTCTGGAAGAGACTGGATTCGTAGTGGAGACGGCACCTGACGGAACGGATGCAGTTGATATGATGAAGAAGGCGGAAGAAAACTATTATGATGTGATCCTTATGGATGTGCAGATGCCGGTCATGAACGGTTATGAAGCGACACGCGAGATCCGTTCCCTGCATAGGGAGGATGTAAAGAATCTTCCGATTATTGCCATGACTGCAAATGCCATGGATGAGGATAAAGAAACCGCACTCAAAAGCGGTATGAACGCTCATCTGGCAAAACCGATCAGCGTGGATTTATTCATTGCCACGCTGGGCAGATTTTTGAATTAAATAGCCGGATATTTCCAGGAAATCTTTCGGAAATACTCTATACAAGCCGTTGCAGATATGGTATAGTTGTTAAGGATTGTTACAAAATGTAATAATTTGTAATAATTTATAGAATATTACAAAGCATAAAACAATCCATGCCAAAGAAGAAGGAGTAAAATACGGAGGGAGGAATATCTGCCGGAATCGGTACGGCTGGCGGATATAAAATACAAATGATAAAATTTTTCGGGAAAAGAAACCAGAAGAGTTGCAGGAGGATAAAGAGAGCCGCTGTATTTTGCATGGCGGGTATAATGCTTTTGATGCCGGCGGTAAAGGTGCAGGCTGTGGGTGCCGGCAGTTCCATTGCCCGGGGAATTGATGTGTCCAAACACAATCTGGCGATTGATTGGAGTCAGGTGCCTTCTTCAGGGGTATCCTTTGTGTTTGTGAAAGCGGGCAGTCTTAATTCCGGTGTGGATCCTTATTTTGATGCAAACATGCGGGGCGCCAATGCGGCTGGCCTTAAGACCGGCGTATATCTGTATTCCTATGCGACTACGCCTGAGCTTGCTTTGACGGAGGCCACATTTTTGCTCCAGTGGATGAGCAATTATACGGTCAATTATCCGGTGGTCTATGATATAGAAGATGCTTGTCATAAAAACCTTTCAACGGCACAGATACAGGAGATTATTAATGTTTTCTGTACAGCGATAGAATCACAGGGATATTATCCGGTAGTGTATTCTAACAAGAATATGTTTCAGAAACAGATCGGTAATGTGAATTATGATAAGTGGGTAGCTCAGTATGCGGATGAACTGCAGTATGAGGGCGCTGCTTTCTGGCAGAATACATCTCATGGCAGCGTGGCGGGAATTCCTACCAGGGTAGACATGAATTATCAGTTTAAGGATTATTCTTCCATTATCATTCCGGAAGGATTTGCCCAGCGGGGAGAAACGACTGTATTCTATTCTAATTACCGGATGCAGAGAGCATGCTGGGTTAACTGGGAAGATAAGAAATATCATCTGGATGAATTCGGGCGCGTGCAGAAAGGATGTTGGTATGAGGATGAGACCGGCAGATATTTTCTGGCCACAAAGGACGGCCACGCATTGCGTGATTGCGTGACCATTGAGGGAGCGGATTATTATTTTGACCAGAACGGCGTGATGCAGAGAGGTCTTGTGACTATGCCTGACGGTGTTATATATTATTACGATGTGATGACGGGCGCTCTGCAAAGGGATGTGGTCGTGACGGTGGATGGCGTTAACTATCAGGTGGATAAGAATGGTGTGGCATTGCCAGTCGTTGCGGAAACTCTGCCGGCAGCGGAACAGACACCGGAACAGGCAGCAGGACAGACACCAGAACAGGCAGCAGGGCAGACGCCTGAACAGACACCGGTGGCAGCGCAGCTTCCGGTAATACCATAAGTGATACAGAAGAATGGGAAGGAATGAAAGAATATAAAATATCTTTAGACCGCTATGGGATGATATGCCATCTTGATAGCGGTTTATTGCAGTAGAAAGGAGTAAATGATGGCAAAACAATTTGCGTATGACAGTCTGCCGATCGTACAGACAAAGGCGGGGAAGCTTCGCGGATACCAGAGCGAGGGAACTTATATTTTTAAGGGCATTAAGTATGCAAAGGCGGAAAGATTCCAGAAACCCGTAGATCCAGACCCCTGGGAAGGGGTTATCGAAACCGCTTCGTATGGTTTTGTATCGCCGATGCTCACACAGGACAATCCGAAGGGAGAGATTATTGTTCCGCACCGGTATTGGCCGCAGAACGAGCATTGCCAGAATTTGAATATCTGGACACAGACTTTGGAGACAGAAGCGCACAAACCGGTTTTGGTCTGGATACATGGCGGGGGCTTCACAATGGGAAGCTCTATTGAACAGAAGGCGTATAATGGAGAAAATATGAGTAAGTATGGTGACGTAGTGGTAGTATCCGTAAATCACCGGCTGAATATTCTGGGATATTTTGATTTATCTCCTTATGGCGAAAAGTATGCAGATTCCGCCAACGCAGGGCAGGAGGATTTGATTGCGGCTCTGCGCTGGATTAAAGATAATATTGCAGCATTTGGCGGCGATCCTGAGAACGTAACAATTTTTGGACAATCCGGCGGCGGTATGAAAGTCAGCGGGCTGATGCAGATGCCGGCGGCAGATGGATTATTCCATAAGGGCATTATCATGAGCGGCGTGGCAGGCGACTTGATGTCATATTCTACCGGAGATTCCCAGCCGATTGTGCAGGCGTTGCTAAAACAGCTTGGTCTTACAGAGGATGAAGTGGAGAAGTTAGAAACCATACCTTATTATGAACTGGCGCAGGCATACAATACGGTCAGTCCGGCGCTTGCGATGCAGGGGCTTTATGTGGGATGTATGCCCAAACCCAATGCTTTCTATAAGGGAGAGGGTCCTGCTTATGGTTTCAGGGATCATGCCTGTAAGATTCCGTTGATAGTGGGAACTGTTTTTGGCGAATTTGCCATGAAGCCGCTGCCGTTTAACAAGGAAGAAATTTCAGAAGCGGATTTAAAGAAAGCGTTACAGGAAAGGTTCCATGAACATACGGACGCATTGACGGAGGAATTTGCAATAGCCTATCCGGGAAAGAGTCTGGCAGACCTGCTTCAGCTGGATACGATTTTTAGATGCCCGGCGAAGGAGTTTATCAAGTCTTTTGCAGAGGCGGGCGGCAGAGTTTATTCTTACTTATTTGCGTTGGAGTTCCCATATCAGCATAAAAGGACGGCATGGCACTGTGCAGATATTCCGTATGTATTTCATAATGCGGAAATGGTGCCGGTATGTAATATTCCAGATGTATCCGACCGATTGGAAGAACAGATATTCAGTGCGGTAATTTCCTTTGCCAAAACCGGGGATCCAAACCATCCGGGAATTCCCCAATGGCCGGAAACTACGGCAGATGACGAAGCCACTATGATATTTGATGAAGTATGTGATTTGCGCCATAATTTTGATGAGAAATTATTGCAGATGTACCGCGATGCGTCACCCAAAATTGATCTTGCGGACCTGATGGCCGAAATGGCTGATGATATACAGCATTAACTTTTCTTACAGAGGCTTTTCAAAGTCCCCTGATATGGTATATAATATTCTTTGTATGGGCGCATAATGGTATGGTCTGTAGAAAGACGTGGTATGGTATGAACTGTAAAGAGGCAGAGAAAAAAATATACTCCTTCCTGCAAGACGATCTGGATGGGAGAGGTCTGGCGGAGTTTGTAGAGCATATCGATGAATGTCCGGAATGTATGGAGGAACTTTCTATCCAGTTTCTGGTGGCAGAAGGTATGGAACAGCTTGAAAAGGGAAATAGCTTTAATTTGCAGGAAGCGCTTCACTATAAACTTGCCGATGCGGATTATAAGATCAGGTTGAATCGCATACTCAGGCGTATCTTGATCTGGCTGGAAGCCGCAGTGGCGGTGGCGATCGTGATTGCGCTGTGTGTTGTGATGCGTCTGTAGTGAGGAAAAACAATGACTGAAAAACTGGTATTGATAGATGGACATAGTATATTGAACAGAGCTTTTTATGGTGTGCCGGATTTGACGAATAGTCAGGGACTGCATACCAATGCAGTGTATGGTTTTTTGAATATTATGTTCAAAATTCTGGAAGAGGAACAGCCGGATTATCTGACAGTGGCATTTGATGTACACGCCCCCACGTTTCGGCATGAGATTTATAAGGAATATAAGGGTACAAGAAAGCCTATGCCGGCAGAATTACACGAGCAGGTGCCGGTGATGAAGCAGATGTTACAGGCCATGGGGATCTGTGTGGTGGAGAAGGCAGGACTGGAAGCGGATGATATTCTGGGAACCATCGCAAAACGCGGAGAGAGAGCCGGGATGGAAGTATCTCTGGTATCGGGAGACCGGGATCTGTTGCAGGTGGCTACAGATCATATCCGGATTCGGATTCCCAAGACCAAGGGAGGACGGACAGAGGTAGAGGATTATTATGCCAAAGATGTGGAAGAAAGGTACCAGGTCAATCCGCTCCAATTTATTGATTTAAAGGCACTGATGGGAGATACGGCAGACAATATTCCTGGCGTACCGAAGGTGGGAGAAAAGACAGCCACGGAACTGATGGTGACGTTTGGCTCGTTGGAAAATATTTATCAGCACATAGAAGATGTTTCCAAAAAATCGGTGCGGGAGTCGTTATCAGCCAATAAGGATCTGGCAGATTTAAGCAAGACGCTGGCGACGATCAATGTGGACGCAGAGATTTCGTATGATTTTGAGAAGGCCAGAATCGGTAATTTTTATACCGAGGAAGCTTATGTGCTGTGCAAACAACTGGAATTTAAGAATCTGCTCACAAGATTTGAAAAAGATGTGACGGTCGCCAACAGCCAGACAGAATATTTCCGGGAAATCACACAGCTTCATGAAGTGGAGTCTATGTTTGAAGAAATCCGCCGGAAAGAAGGGCAAAACGGCGGCCCAGAGGAATTTGGACTGGCGGTCTTTAAGGATGGAAAACAGGCGGACAGCCTTATGGGCATTGCGCTGGCTTTAGAGCAAAAAAGGGTGGTATTTGTTCCCTGTCAGGGACTGGTGACAGCCAAGTATTTGTGTGGAAAGTTGTCGGAACTGAATAGAAGAGAATTCTGTAAATTTAACATATTTGATTGTAAGAATTGTTATGATGTGATAGAGGAAGGGCTTTACCAGAGTATGTGGCGGGCGGAAGACGGGTCGCAGGACGTGCTTGCACCCTATAGAAAACAGCGTTATTTTGACCTTCTGGTGGCGGCTTATTTGTTAAATCCTCTGAAGAGTGATTATGCACCGGAGGATATTGCTGGAGAATATCTGGGACTTACGATTCCAGACAGGGTGCAGGTATGCGGCAAGGCGTCTTATGCAGATACTTATGCTGCCCATCCGCGTGAGTTTATGGAGTATGCCTGCTTTCATGCTTATGTATGTCTGATGGCAGCGCCGCTTTTGCAAAAGAAGCTGGAAGAGCAGGGTATGAGATCGCTGTTGTATGAGATTGAGATGCCGCTTACCAGGGTATTGCATGATATGGAATGTTACGGGGTCCTGGTGAAGCCGGATGAACTGAAGGCTTATGGGGAGGCGCTGACAGGAAGGATTGCAGAACTGGAACAGGCAATTTATGAGCAGGCAGGCTGTGAATTTAATATCAATTCTCCCAAACAGTTGGGAGAGGTTTTGTTTGAGAAAATGGGTATTAAAGGCGGCAAAAAGACCAAAACCGGATATTCTACGGCGGCTGATGTTTTAGAAAAACTTGCGGCAGAATACCCGATAGTTTCCGATATTCTGGAGTATCGAGGGCTTGCAAAGTTAAAGTCCACCTATGCAGAGGGACTTGCAGCTTATATTGACAAAGAGGGCAGGATCCACTCTACTTTTAATCAGACTATCACTGCCACCGGGCGCATCAGTTCTACAGAACCTAATCTGCAGAATATTCCTATGCGTATGGAACTGGGCAGACGAATCAGAAAGGTTTTTGTGCCTATGGAGGGGTGTCTGTTCATGGATGCGGATTATTCTCAGATTGAACTGAGAATACTGGCCCACATGTCAGAGGATAAGCAGCTGATCGAGGCATATCAGATGGAGGAGGATATCCATCGGATTACGGCGTCTAAAGTATTTCATACCCCCTTTGAGGAAGTGACCGATTTGCAGAGACGTAATGCCAAGGCAGTTAATTTTGGTATTGTTTATGGCATCAGTTCTTTTGGCCTGAGTCAGGATCTTAGTATCTCGAAGAAAGAGGCGGCCGCCTATATTGAACAATATTTCGAGACCTATCCGGGGGTGAAAAGATTTCTGGATAACATGGTGGAGAAGGCAAAGAAGCAGGGATATGTGACTACCATGTACGGACGCAGACGGCCGATTCCGGAACTGTCTTCCAGTAATTTCATGCAGCGTTCCTTTGGAGAACGTGTGGCTATGAACTCGCCGATTCAGGGCACAGCGGCGGATATCATGAAGATTGCCATGATCCGGGTGTGGGAGAATCTGCATAGAGAAGGGCTTAAGTCCAGGCTGATCTTACAGGTGCATGACGAATTATTGATTGAGACTTATGCCGGCGAGGAAGAACAGGTGAGGCAGATCCTTACACAGCAGATGCAGCAGGCAGCCAATCTGTCAGTGACACTGGAGATTGATTTGCATACGGGTGACAATTGGTACGAGGCGAAATAGGACATGAAAGTTATAGGTGTTACGGGTGGCGTGGGTGCGGGAAAATCAGAGGTGCTTGCTTACCTGGCTGAACATTACAACTGCCGCGTGATCATGGCGGACAGAGTGGCCCATCAACTGGAGGAACCGGGAGAAAGATGTTATGAATCTCTGGTGGCCCTTCTGGGGACACAGGTGCTGACTCCGGATGGCAGGATTGACAGGCAGAAGATGGCGGCACGGATTTTTGGCGACACGGCAATGTTGGAAAAGGTCAATGCGATTGTACATCCGGCGGTGAAAGATTATCTTCTGGAACAGATTGCCCGGGAGAGAGCTTTGAAAAAGTTTGATTTCCTGTTTATCGAGGCGGCGCTTTTGATAGAGGAAGGTTACGGAAAAATCGTGGATGAACTTTGGTATATTCATGCAGATATGGCAGTCAGGCGAAAGCGGCTGAAACAGATTAGAGGATATTCCGATGAAAAGATAGACAGTATCCTGCATAAACAGCTTCCGGAGGAGGCATTTTATGAACATTGCGGGGTAGTGATAGAGAACAGCGGAACGCTTGCGAGCGTTTATCAACAAATAGAGAAAGAATTGGGGGAATACCAGTGTCAGAAGCAATGAAATTTCCAGGACAGCTTGTGTTTGGTCTGGATATCGGGACAAGAAGTATTGTAGGTACAGTAGGATATCGTGTGGGAGATAAATTCCATGTGGTAGCTCAGAGCATCAGGGAACATGGGACCCGTTCCATGCTGGATGGACAGATTCATGATATCTATAAAGTGGGCGGCACCATCAGCGAAGTGAAGGCGGAGCTGGAAGATAAGATCGGCAGGCCGCTTAAGGATGTCTGTATCGCGGCCGCGGGACGTGTGTTACAGACTGTGACTCTGAGAGTAGATCAGGATCTTGAGGCGGACAGAGAAGTCACGGGAGAAGATATTTATGCACTGGATTCCATGGGTGTGGAGCAGGCATATGAAGAGTTCCTGGAGAACAATGAGCTGGATATGAAGTTCTATTGTGTGGGATATTCCATTGTCCGTTATTATATGAATGGCTACACCATAGGAAATCTGGAAGGACACAAGGCAAAGACCATAGGGGCGGATATTATCGCAACCTTTTTGCCGGAAGATGTAGTGGACGGGCTTTACAAAGCAGTGGGCGTGGCGGGCCTGGAGGTAGTGAACCTGACTCTGGAGCCGATTGCGGCAATCCAGGTGGCGATTCCGGAAATGTATCGTATGTTAAATATTGCGCTGGTGGATGTGGGGGCGGGAACTTCCGATATTTCGGTGACCAGGGATGGCAGTATCATAGCCTATGGCATGATTCCCATTGCCGGTGACAGCCTGACAGAAGTACTGGCGAAACATTGTCTGGTGGATTTTGGCACAGCAGAGCAGATCAAACGGGATACCGGAGTCAAAGATGTGATTGAATACAAGGATATTATGGGGCTTACGCAGACAATCACCACGGAGGAAGTGGAACGGGTGACTGCGGAAGTGATTGATAAGATGACCAGTCAGGTGGCGGATAAGATTAAGGAACTGAACGGAGATAAATCTGTCAGTGCTGTGTTTGTGGTGGGCGGCGGCGGTAAGCTTCCGGGCTATACCCAGGCACTGGCGCAGAAGCTTGACATCCAGAAAGAGAGGGTGGCTGTCCGCGGTGAGGAAGTCATGCAGAACATTGAATTTCTGGAAGAGGATGCCAGAAAAGATTCCCTCATGGTAACACCTATTGGCATCTGCTTAAGTTTTTACGAACAGAGTAATAACTTTATCTTTGTCTATTTTAATGAACAAAGGGTCAAAATTTATGACAATAATAAGGTGGCAGTGGTGGATGCCGCCATGCAGGCCGAGTTTGCCAGTGAAGGGCTCTTCCCCAAGAGAGGAAAGGAACTCAATTTTACAGTCAACGGCAAACCGCGTATCGCCAGGGGAGCTTTTGGCGAGGCGGCGGTCATTACAGTCAATGGCAATGAAGCGGATATCTATACGCAGGTCAGAGCCAATGATCAGATTAAGGTGATAGAATCTACGGCCGGTGAAGCGGCTCAGATGGAAATCAGCCAGCTGCCGGAGTTTGGCGCCAAGATGTGGGTGGAAGTCAATGGTAAGAAGATAGACCTGCCTAAATTTGCCAGTGTAAACGGTGAGTTACAGTCCGGTTATTATAATATTCAGGAGAATGACGAGATTGAGATTCTCGGTTATTATACGGTGCGGCAGATTGCAGAGTTTATGGATGTGGTCATAGACTGGGCTATGAATATCTATGTGAATAATAAGATTGCGGATATGGATACCAAAGTATATGAGAACTTCTCCGTAATCTGGACCATGGAGGAATTGCAGTTATCCGATGTGGAGATCTATGAGCCGGAAGAACCTGTATCCGGGAAAAAAGGAAGAGCGGATACATCCGTTGCCGGAACGGCGGCGTTTACGGCGGTGGCTTCCAGAACGGCCAAAGAAGCGGTACCGACAGGAGACAAGGACAGCGCATATACACAGTCGGGACAGGAGATTGACAGACAGGACAGCAATGATTTAAAGGATACTTCTGCCGATGAATCTTTGGAGAAACCCCGCGGAGCCAGGATCGTGATGGGCCCCGGCATAAAACGCGCCGAGGCAGAAGCCAAGGCAAAAGAAGAAGCGGCGGCCAGAGCCAGAGAAGAAGAGGCCAGACGTAAAGAAGCACAGCTTAGTAAGGGTGCGCCCGTATCCATCCAGGTGACCGTCAATAATGAGCAGATTCGGCTGACAGGGAAACGCAGCTATATCTTTGTGGATGTGTTTGAATATATTGATTTTGATCTCTCGAAACCCCAAGGAAGCGGAATCGTGACTACCTTAAACGGCAGAGAAGCGCAATATATGGAGAAAATAAAGAGCGGTGATGTGATTGAAATTTACTGGAAGGATTGACAGAAGGGGAAGAAAAGGTTTACATAACTATGAGATTGTGTAGTATTGCCAGCGGCAGCAGCGGCAACTGTGTGTATGTGGGAAGTGATACCACGCACTTATTGATGGATGTGGGAATCAGCGGTAAACGGACAGAGGCCGGTCTTAGGGAATTGGGCCTGAAAATGACGGATATTGATGCAATCTGTATCACGCACGAACATGCCGATCATATCAGCGGACTGGGTGTGCTTGCCCGAAAATACGGCGTGCCGATTTATGCTACGAAAGGCACGGTAGAGGCTATCAAACAGACCGCTTCTCTGGGTGAGATAGATGACGAACTCTTTCAGATTATCAGACCGGATGAACGGTGTATCATCAAGGATCTGTCCTTGTATCCTATGCGGACTTCTCATGATGCCGCCGATCCGGTGGCTTATCGCATCAGTTATGACGGCCAGAAGGTGGGAATCATCACAGACCTTGGCTGTTATAATGACTATACGGTGGAGTGTCTGCGGGATTTAGATCTCTTATATCTGGAAGCCAATCACGATGTGCATATGTTACAGGTTGGACCTTATCCTTATTATCTGAAGCAGAGGATACTGGGAGAGAGAGGGCATTTGTCCAACGAGGCGGCAGGAAAACTATTAAGCCGCCTTTTGCATGACAACTTGCAGGCCATTGTGTTGGGGCATCTGAGTAAGGAGAATAATCTTCCGGAGCTTGCTTACGAGTCGGTACGGGTGGAAGTGACCATGTCGGATACCAAGTATAATGGCAATGATTTTCCGGTGTACGTGGCAAAGCGGAGCGAAGTGTCGGATGTGATTGAGGTGCGATAGAGGTATCTACAGTGAAGAAACGTTTGCTCATTGTCTTTCTGGTGTTTATTATATTGACTTTTTTGGAAAGTGGTATCCTTATGGAAGTGCTATGGTTGAACGGATTGAGTTGGGAACCTCAATTTATGGTATGCACTGAAGCAGGGAAAACCGGTCTTTATGCTCTGGTATATTTTATTCCGGTAAGTATAATTATAATATTTTTGAATCGCATTGCTCTTTGCATAGAAAAGAGAAGTGGTGGGAAAGAATTTTTGGGGGATTGTATTTGTGCATTGTTTGGTATAGGGATAGGAATTGTAGTGACTTTTGATGCACCTTTTCAGGTGCGATATGCAACGCCGGTTTATATGTTGGGCATATGGATTGCAGATTTTCTGATTGATTTTTTTGATTGGATGAGACTTATGCCACCTTGAATTTTATAACAATCTTATGAACAACATCAATGATAAAGATAGAAAAGAGGAGACTATGAAAAAGACAATTATCACGGTAGTAGGCAAAGACACGGTAGGCATTATTGCCAGGGTATGCACTTATCTGGCGGATAACCAAATCAATATTCTGGATATTTCCCAGACCATTGTGCAGGGATTCTTTAATATGATGATGATCGTGGATACGAATCTGACAACGAAGGATTTCGGTGTGATTGTGGATGAACTGGAGAAGCTGGGCGAGGAAATCGGCGTGGTCATCAAATGCCAGAAGGAAGAAATCTTTGATCAGATGCACCGCATTTAGAGTAACTCAAATTTGTGCAGGGGCGTCACAAATTTGTTTGATGGCAGACGCAAATTTGAAATTTGCGTCGCCTCATTGCGTAAACGCTCCGGAATGGAGAGTAACATGATTAACTTATTTGAGGTGGCTGAGACGAATGAGATGATAGCCAAGGAGAATCTGGATGTGCGGACTATCACATTAGGAATCAGCCTTTTAGACTGTATTGATGCAGATATTGCCAGACTGAATGAGAAGGTCTATCAGAAGATTACCACAGTGGCCAAAGACCTTGTAAAGACGGGGGAGGCCATTGAGAAGGAATTTGGGATTCCCATTGTCAATAAGAGAATTTCCGTTACGCCGATGGCATTGATCGGCGGTGCCGCCTGCAAGAGCAAGGAAAACTTTGTGACACTGGCACAGACCATGGATAAGGCGGCGGAGGCGGTGGGCGTCAATCTGATTGGCGGTTATTCGGCATTGGTATCCAAGGGAATGACCGGAGCGGACGAGTTGTTGATCCGTTCCATTCCGGAGGCACTGCACAGTACACAGCGGGTCTGCAGTTCTGTGAATTTAGGTTCTACCAAGACTGGAATCAATATGGATGCGGTGCGGCTGATGGGAGATATCATCAAGGAGACCGCAGTGATCAGTGCGGATAAAGACAGTGCTGATTGCATGAAACTGGTGGTATTCTGCAATGCGCCAGATGACAATCCTTTTATGGCGGGAGCCTTTCACGGTGTGACCGAGGCCGATGCGGTGATCAATGTAGGGGTAAGCGGCCCCGGCGTGGTGAAGACTGCGCTTACCAGAGTGCGGGGGGAGAATTTCGAGGTGCTCTGCGAGACCATCAAAAAGACGGCTTTCAAAGTGACGAGAGTGGGCCAGCTGGTGGCTCAGGAGGCTTCCCGGATGCTGGGGATTCCTTTTGGCATTGTGGATCTGTCTTTAGCGCCCACGCCGGCTATCGGAGACAGTGTGGCGGATATCTTGTGTGAGATTGGCTTAGAATATGCAGGTGCTCCCGGTACTACGGCGGCGCTGGCGCTTTTAAACGATCAGGTGAAAAAGGGCGGCGTCATGGCATCTTCTTATGTGGGCGGATTGAGCGGTGCCTTTATTCCTGTCAGCGAGGATCAGGGGATGATCGATGCGGTGACGGCAGGGGCCCTTACTCTGGAGAAATTAGAGGCTATGACCTGTGTGTGTTCCGTCGGTCTTGATATGATCGCCATTCCGGGGGATACGGCCAACACCACCATCGCGGGAATCATTGCGGATGAAATGGCCATCGGCATGGTGAACCAGAAGACAACGGCGGTGCGTATCATTCCGGCTATCGGAAAAGGCGTGGGAGAAAAAGTGGAGTTTGGCGGATTGTTTGGCTATGCGCCGATCATGCCGGTCAATTCATTTTCCTGCGATGCTTTCGTGAACAGGGGCGGCCGGATTCCGGCGCCGATTCATAGCTTTAAGAATTAGGATGGGTTCTAATGATAGTTGACATGACTGGATTTAACGGACTATAATAAACAAGGTATTAAAAATATTATTACATATGAGGGAGGTCTTTCTATGAAAAAGTTATCGGTAAAAAGCGTCGTTGCCATCGGTATCGGTGCTGCATTGTTTTTTGTATTAGGTAAGATTGCGATTCCGTCGCCTGTACCTAACACCAATATCAGTCTGCAGTATTCGGTTGCAGCGGTGTTTGCTACTTTGTTTGGGCCGATTGCCGGTCTTTTGATCGGATTTATCGGACATACGTTGATTGATGCTACAAGCTATGGCCCCTGGTGGAGCTGGATTATTGCATCTGCGTTCTTTGGTCTGGTGGTCGGATTTGCGACGATGAAAATGCATGTGGAGGAAGGCGTTGGGAAGAAAGAGGTTATCTTCTTCAACGTGGCGCAGGCAATCGCGCACGTTCTTTCATGGGGACTGGTGGCGCCGGTTCTGGATATCCTGATTTATAAGGAGCCCATTGAGAAGCTGTTTGCACAGGGACTTATGGCTTCTGTGTCCAATATCATTACCACAGGTGTTGTGGGGACGCTGCTGCTTCTTGGCTATGCCAAGACGGTAGTGAAGAAGGGTTCTTTGACAAAAGAAGACTAAGGAAAAGACATGAGCAGATTCGGGAGGCGGGAGGCTTTCCGGATCTGCTTATATTTTTGCGAAGCAAATTTACTTTAAAGCTAAGAGGAGACAGATTATGGCGGAACCCATTATTTCTTTTCAAGATTATGGATTTCAGTATACGGCTCAGGCGAAGCCTACGCTGCATCATATCAATCTGAACATTTATCCCGGAGAGAAGGTATTGATTGCGGGTGCTTCGGGAAGCGGTAAGAGTACCATCGGGAGTTGTATCAACGGCCTGATTCCCTTTGCTTATCCGGGAGAAAGTACAGGAAAGCTTACGGTGGGCGGTAAAGACCCTCTCAAGAGCAGTATCTTTGAATTAAGCCATACGGTGGGCACGGTGCTGCAGGACACGGACGGGCAGTTTATTGGACTGACGGTAGGGGAAGATATTGCCTTCGCTCTGGAAAACAGTTGTGTGGCCCAGAATGAGATGAAAAGAATCGTGGATGAGGTGGCGAAACTGGTAGACATCGACCATCATTTACAGTATGCGCCCCACGAACTTTCCGGCGGACAGAAACAGCGGGTGAGTCTGGCAGGGGTCATGGTGGATGAGGTGAAGGTGCTTTTGTTTGATGAGCCATTGGCAAATCTGGATCCTGCTGCGGGCAGAACTACCATAGAGTTGATTGATATGGTGCAGGAGCGCACCGGAGCGGCCGTGATCATCATTGAACATCGCCTGGAGGATGTGCTGTGGAGAAAAGTGGACCGTATTGTGCTGATGGATGAGGGCAAGATTGTGGTGGATATGCCGACGAAGGCGTTTCTTTCCGGAAACGCCCTCTTAGAACACGGTATCAGGGAACCGTTGTATCTGACGGCACTTCGTTATGCGGGGATTCCCATTACGGAGGAACTGGAGCCCCAACATGTGGACAGCCTGCGGCTTACGGGTCAGCAGATCAAAATGGTGCAGGACTGGTATCACAGGAGCGGTGCAAAACAAGAAATACAGGAAGAGAAAACCGAGCTGTTAAAGGTAACAGATTTGTGTTTCGGCTATACGCCGGAGGTTAAGAACCTGCGGAATGTCAGTTTTACGATTCACAAGGGAGAGATGGTCAGTATTGTGGGACGAAACGGCGCCGGTAAAAGCACCTTGGCCAAGCTGATCTGCGGTTTTGAAAAACCAACTTCCGGCAGCATTTATCTGGAGGGACGGGATATTTCCGATGATACCATCAAAGAGCGGGCACAGCGGATCGGCTATGTGATGCAGAATCCGAATCAGATGATTTCCAAGCCCATGATCTGGGATGAAGTAGAGATGGCTCTCCTTTCCGGGGATATGACTGCGGAAGAGAGAAAAGAACGGGTGGAAGAGACTTTGAAAATCTGCGGTCTGTATCCTTTTCGTAAATGGCCGGTATCAGCTCTTTCCTTCGGACAAAAGAAGCGGGTGACCATTGCGGGTATCCTGGTACAGCGTCCGCAGATGATTATTCTGGATGAGCCTACGGCAGGACAGGATTATCATCATTATACAGAAATCATGGAGTTCTTAAAGACCCTGAATGAACAGGGATTTACCATCGTTATGATCACCCATGATATGCATCTGATGCTGGAGTATACGCCCAGGGCGATTGTGTTTAGTGAGGGAGAATTACTGGCTGACACCACGGCAGCCCATGTGCTCAATGATCCGGATCTGGTGAAGAAGGCTAATCTGAAGGAGACCAGTCTGTATACGCTCAGCATGAAATGTGGCATAGAGAATCCGCAGCGTTTTACAGAACATTTTATTGAATATGAGAAGGAAAAAGAACATCAGGCAAAATAGAGAAATCAAGAAGTTTTTCAGGAAGAATAGAGAATAAGGCGGAGGAAGAGATGGCAAAAGTTGCTATTTTAAGTTATATTAATCGTAAGAGCCTGGTGCATGAATTGACAGGAACTACAAAGCTGATATTTTTCATCCTGTGGAGTGTGGCTTCTATGGTCACTTACGATACGAGAATCCTGATCGGTATGCTCTTTATCAGCGTGTTGGTATTCAAAGCCAGCAGGATCAGGGTGCGGGATATCAGTGTTGTGTTGGGACTGGCGGCGGTATTTCTGGTACTCAATAATTTCTTTGTATATCTGTTTGCGCCGGAGTATGGTGTGGAGATTTATGAAAGCAGGGATGTCCTTTTGCAGATTGCGGGGCCTTATACCATCACGGCACAACAGTTGTTTTATCATTTCAATATGACCATAAAGGTGATCTGTGTGGTGCCGGTGGCTCTTCTTTTTATAGCCTGCACGGATCCCAGCGAGTTTGCCGCTTCCCTGGCGATGATAGGGGTAAGCTACCGGGTGGGATATTCGGTGAGTTTAGCACTTCGTTACATACCGGATGTACAGAGGGAATACCAGAATATCAGTCAGGCACAGCAGGCAAGGGGAATAGACCTCTCCAGTAAAGATAAACTGTTTACCAGATTGAAAAATTCGGTGGCAATTCTTCTGCCTCTGATCATGTCCAGTCTGAATCGGATCGAGACGGTCAGCAATGCCATGGAACTGCGGGGATTCGGGAAAGAAAAGAAGCGTACCTGGTATGTGCAACGCAGGCTTAAGAGGAATGACTGGCTGGTCATTGGATTTGTTGTGATAGTTCTGGTGGTAGATTTAGTGGTGACTTTCTGGGATGGAAGTCGGTTTTTTAATCCTTTTCTATAAGTGAGCGGGAGAGCGTATGAAACTTTTGGTGATAGGCGGCAGTTATTTTTACGGAAGAGTGTTTGTCATGGAAGCGTCCAAAGAACATGAGATTACGGTGTGGAACCGGGGCACTTATTCCATGGCGGATTTTGGTGTCAGACAGATTACGGGCGACAGACATGATGCCAGTGCGGCGGTATCCTGCGGCGATTATGATGCGGTAATTGATTTCTGCGCCTATGAGGCAGGCGATGTGAGAACCATGGTAGAGTGCCTGCCTGGCAAGATCGGGCAGTATATTCTGATCAGTACGGTGGATGTCTATGAGAGAGGAACCGGTATGGTCAAGAGTGAGGAGGCGGCTTTAGAGCACAGACAGCTGCCCGGGGAAGCGGGGGCCTATATTGCAGGTAAAACAGCTTTGGAGACGGAAATCAGGGAGGTTTGCGAGGCGGAGGGGATTCCTTATACGGTGCTTCGGCCGGCAATTCTTTACGGCCCGTATAATTATGCGCCCAGAGAATCCGTCTACATTCAGATGCTTCTTAAGAATCATGCCCTGCCAGAGTTTACGGATGCGGATGGAGAATTTCAGTTTGTCTATGTGAAGGATGCTGCCCAGGCAGTTTTGCGTTGTCTTGGCAATGAAAAGGCTTATGGGCAGGCTTATAATCTGTGTCAGGATCAGATCCTTACGTATGATAGTTTTTTCAGGATGCTGCAGAATGTGGCGGATCCGGAAGCCACAGAGAATCTTGCGCTGGTACCGCTTACGGTAGAGGCGGCTGTGGCCCAGGGTGTGCCGGTGCCTTTTCCGGCCGTGAAGGCAGAGACGGAATTATGCGATAATACAAAGAGTAAGACACAGCTGGGGCTTTCTTATACCGATTTTGAAGAGGGGATGCGGCGGACTTATACTGCTTTTAAACATGTGTATGCAGATTAAGGCAGAACAACCGGATAAAGTAGAAACAGTCTGCCAGAGGCTGTATGCGAAAGATATATAACGGCCAGATAGAAACTGGAGAAGGAACGTGACAAGATGACATTGGATCAGATAGGAATCGGCAGAGAAGTGAAAATTACAAAAGTGGGCGGAGAGGGAGAACTCAGGTGCCGGCTTTTGGATATGGGATTGATTCCCCGTACGGTAGTCAGGGTACAGAAAGTGGCGCCTATGGGAGATCCCATAGAAATTCATCTGCGGGGATATGAATTGACAATCCGCAAAGAAGATGCTTCTAAGATTGAAGTGATGGATATATGAGAACAATACAGAATGGAAGAAGGATTAGAAAGCCATGATATATGCACTGGCAGGAAATCAAAATTGTGGTAAAACCACATTATTTAACCAGCTCACCGGCTCCAATCAGCATGTGGGAAATTTCCCGGGAGTGACGGTGGATTCCAAAATGGGAGAGATACGGGGAGAGAAAGGCAATGCGGTGGTAGATCTGCCCGGTATTTATTCTATCAGGCCTTACACCAATGAGGAAATCGTGACGCGCAGTTTTATCTTACAGGAGAAACCGGACGGAATCATCAATATCGTGGATGCCACCAATATTGAACGAAATCTGTATCTTACCCTCCAGCTCCTGGAACTGCATATTCCTATGGTGCTGGCGCTTAATATGATGGATGAAGTGCGGGGAAACGGCGGAACGATTGACATTGCCAAAATGGAGGAGGCGCTGGGTATCCCGGTGATTGCCATCAGTGCGGTGAAAAATGAGGGCGTTGAAGATCTGATTGCCGCTATCAAGGAGGTTTCTTCCAAACGAATTTATCCCAAGGTGACGGACTTTTGTGAGAAGGGCCCTGTGCACCGCTGTATTCATGCGGTCAGCCATCAGGTGGAGGATCATGCGGAGAGAATCGGTATGTCTCCCCGGTTTGCGGCAACCAAGATTGTAGAGGGTGACCAGGACATCATAGAGAGACTGGAACTTTCCGATAATGAACTGGATTTGATGGAACACAGTATTGTGGAGATGGAACAGGACAGTCAGATGGATCGTAACGCCGCTTTGGCGGATATGCGCTATGCGTTTATTGAACGGGTCTGTACCCAGGCAGTCATCAAATGTAAGGAGAGCAAGGAACACATCAGGAGTCTTAAGATTGACAGCATCCTTACCCATAAATATCTGGCGATTCCTGTATTTGTGCTGATTATGATGGTAGTGTTCTTTATGACTTTTGGTGTGATCGGGGCAGCACTCAGCGATCTGATGAGCATGGGGATTGATGCGCTTTCTCATGCGGTGGAGAAAGCTCTTGTGGATTACGGCATTAATCCGGTGGTAAAGAGTCTGGTGATTGACGGTATCTTTACAGGGGTGGGAAGCGTGCTCAGTTTCCTGCCTGTTATCGTGGTATTGTTTTTCTTCCTGTCAATTTTGGAAGATTCGGGCTATATGGCGCGGATTGCTTTTGTGATGGACAGACCTTTGCGGAAGATTGGCCTGTCTGGTAAAAGTTTTGTGGCTATGCTGATCGGATTCGGGTGTAGTGTACCGGCAGTGATGTCCACACGGACGCTTTCTTCCGATCGGGATAAGAAGATGACTATTTTGTTGATTCCCTTTATCAGCTGTTCCGCTAAGATTCCTATTTACGCACTGTTTGCGGCCGCTTTTTTCAGGGAACATGCGGCGCTTGTGATGATGGGATTATATGGTCTGGGTATTCTGGTTGGGCTTATCTGTGCATTGGTTTTAAAAAGGACGGTGTTTCATGGGAAACCTATGCCCTTTATGATGGAACTGCCCAATTATCGGTTCCCTTCCATCAAGAGTGTGCTGCTTTTGATGTGGGACAAAGCGAAAGATTTTGTACAGCGTGCGTTTACCATTATCTTTATCGCAACGCTTATCATCTGGTTTTTGCAGACTTTTGACAGCAGACTCAACGTGGTCACAGATTCCGGGGAGAGCCTGCTTGCCATGATCGGCAAACTGATTGCGCCTCTTTTTGCGCCTCTTGGCTTTAATGACTGGCGGGCGGCTACTGCATTGATCAGCGGCTTTACGGCAAAAGAGGCTGTGGTCAGTACACTGGGCGTTTTGACAGGG
Source organism: Lachnospiraceae bacterium UBA7086 (assembly GCA_002492525.1). Taxonomy (GTDB): domain Bacteria; phylum Bacillota; class Clostridia; order Lachnospirales; family Lachnospiraceae; genus UBA3282. The sequence goes on from DKZA01000003.1 coordinate 87,095, forward strand.
TCTTCCATGACCAATCTGGATGTAACACTGGGGAGCATCTTTACGCCGCTTTCCGCGGTGAGCTTTCTGGTCTTCACACTGCTTTATACACCCTGTGTGGCGGCAGTAGCCACTATCAGGCGGGAGATGGGATCTGTGTGGAAGACCATTGGGATTGTGTGTATGCAGTGTATGGTGGCCTGGATTGTGGCCTGTATCTGCTATCATGCAGGAGCCCTGTTTTTCTGAGAAACCAGTCGTGTAGAAAATAGTGATAATGAAGAAGAAAGAATGGCAATCCGCAGAATAGCTATAGGTTACGGAGGATAAAATGAAAATGATGAATCACTTTAATTTACCATACTGCCTTGTGATAGAAGAGGGGGCCTGTGAGCGACTGAATGAGATCTTGTCGGACTGTATTCCCGGAATTGAGGAGAAGAAAGTCTTAATTGCCACAGAGCCGGCACTGGTTCAGATTATGCAGAAATATCTGGAAGAGATGAAGCGTGATCTGCCCCGGAGTGAGACGTACCTGATCGAAGAAAACAGTTTTGATGAGGCCATGGAACTGGCAAAATATATTTGTATGAATGACTGCGAAGTAATCATAGGAGTAGGCGGCGGCAAAGTGCTGGATGTGGCAAAGTATGCCGGATTTGTGGGTAAAATTCCCTATATCTGCGTGCCTACCACCTTAAGCAATGACAGCCTGGCGTCCCCGGTATCCGTGTTAGGGACGGTGGGCGATGCCAGAAAGACGTTAAAATGTAAGATACCCACGGGGATCGTGGTGGATGTGAATGTGATCATGGGAGCGCCCTTGGTACAGTTACAGTCGGGAATCGGGGATACAATCAGTAAGTATACGGCACTCTATGACTGGAAACTGGATGCGGCTCACAGAAAAGACCGGGTGGACGACTTTTCCTATCTGCTTTCCGATATGGCGCTGACTTCCCTATGTTACAATGAAGAAAAATCATTAAAAAGCAAAGAATTTATTAAAATACTGACACAGTCTTTGGTGCTTGGCGGACTGGCCATGGAGATTGCCGGCAATTCCAGGCCAAGCAGTGGTTCGGAGCATCTTTTCTGTCATTCTTTAGAGGAAAATCATAAAGAGATACAGATATCTCATGGTATGGCAGTGGCACTGGGGAGTCTCGTGAGCAGCCGCCTTCAGGGGCAGGATGTGGAACATCTGGAAAAGATTCTGCAAGCATATGAGATGGATATGGATCCCATGAACTGGGGTATTACCAAAGAAATCTTTATCGATGCCTGGATGCACGCCGCGGATACCAGAAAAGACCGGTATACAGTACTTAATGAGACCAAACTCAATGAGGAGATGCTGGCGGGAATTTATGAGGAGCTGCGAAACGGAGGTCATGTTGGATAAGAGTGTATACAGAAAGTATCTCACATATATAATAACAGTAGTTTTTTTATTGAGTCTGCTTCCCATTCTATACCTGGCGGGAATAGATCGGGCTTCGGGAGATGACTGGGGATACGGGCTCTTGACACACAGGGCTTTTATGGAGTCACATTCTCTTTGGCAAGTCTTGCAGGCGGCTTTTCTGACAGTCAGGAATTATTACAGCAGCTGGCAGGGAACCTGGTTTTCTATTTTTCTCTTTACGTTACAGCCGGAGGCATTTTCTTACGGAATGTACTGGATTGTGCCATATATTATGCTGGGACTTATCATAGGAAGTGTTTCCAGTCTGTTGTATCAGGTTATGGTACGGTTTTTGGGTATGTCTGTAAGAGACTTTCTTTTACTGGATATGAGTATTCTTTTGCTCCTGATTCAATTTGCACCGCACAAGAAATCGGCAATTTTCTGGTATAATGGGACGGCACATTATACGATACCGTTTGCGATTGCTTTGTTTGGTATGGTGTGCTTTATGCGGTTTGTGCAGACCTGGAAGATGCGGTATGTAGTCTGGGCTTCTTTGTGGATGACACTTTTGGGCGGCACGAATTATCTGGCGGCGATTTTTGGCTGTCTCGGGTTTCTTTTTCTGGGCATATTCTTTTATCAGAAGAGCAGGAAGGTACTGTGGATGGGGATCCCCTTTGTGATGGAAATGACAGGGCTTTTGATCAGCGCGTTGGCACCGGGGAATCAAAGGCGCGGCGGGGAAACTTATGAGATCACGGCGGGACGTATGCTGTGGGCAGTAGCGGAATCTTTCCGGCAGGGGATAAGAGGGCTTGTCATGGTCGGGAGGGAGCATCCGGTGACTCTGGCGGCCATGGTGATATTAGCGGTAGTTATATGGGATATTTTCCGGGAAGGTGCAGGGAATGAAAATCGGAAATTTCCGCTGCCGGGGATTGTGATATTTTATTTTTTTGGAACGTATTGCGCCATGTATTGGCCGGGTATTTTTGCAGGAGTTGAAGTGTCGGGCGGCGTGCCCAATACGATTTACTGGGTGTTTGTCCTAATGGTCATGTGCAGTATGTTGTATGGATTGGGCTGGCTTGCACAAAGATGTGCCAAACGTGGGAATACGAACAAAAATAACAGGCGATATGTATATATTGCAGGGGGGATGACGGCGTTGGTCATCCTGATAATAGGGCGTAGCAATATTAAGGATACTACGGATTATATGTGTCTGGAGTATATTATGACAGGGCAGGCCAGGGATTATAAGGAGCAGATGGAGCAGTTTACGCAGTTATTGACAGACGATACCGTGGAGGAGGTAGTACTTCCTTCCATCAACGACTGGCAGGGGCCGCTCATGCATATGCCGGTAACGGAAGATCCCGAGGCGTGGACGAATCAGACGGTAAAAGAGTTTTTCGGGAAAAAGAGTGTGGTTTCCATACCGCGCAAAGAGTGGGAGGAGAGAAGGCACTGAGGGGAGGAAAGAGGTTACTTTTCACACATTAAGCAAAGTTGTAGCCTGAGCAACTAGAAAATTCTTCGTCAGCCCGCTTTCGCTCCTTTCACAGCGCAACAGACACTAAGCTCGTGAAATACCTCGCTAAGTGCTGGCGCTGTTCTAGGGCTTCCTTAAGAATTTTCTAGTTGCTCAGGCTGTATATTGGTATAGGTATGAAAAGAAACATAGGTGAGTTTTCATATAAAATTAATAAAGCATTTATTGTTTTGTGCGTATCGGGGGTATATAGTAAGAGGGAAAGAAGTACTAAATAAAACGTGTGTTATTAAATGGAGGACAGAGGATAAAATGAGTGGAAATCCCTTTTTCCCATTGGATGAGATGAGCAGCGATTCCGATGATACGCAGGTGATGCTGATTCCCAAGGTGGACAAGGCCATCTATGATCAGCGAAAGAAGCTGGCCGGAACCATGGTGGATTATAAAGAAATGCGCATGCGTTACAGCTGTGCGATCAAAGAGGTACGGACAAAATTTGATGTTTTAAATTCAGAGTTCAATGTGCGTTACCGGAGAAATCCAATCACATCGATTAATTCCCGCTTAAAGAGCAGTACCAGTATTGTGGAGAAATTGAACCGTAAAGGACTTGATTTTACGGTAGAAAATGTAGAGAACAACCTTTATGATGTGGCGGGTATCCGGGTAGTGTGTTCTTATGTGGATGATATTTACGGATTGGCGCAGGCCCTTGCCAAACAGGATGATATTACGGTGATCAAGGAAAAGGATTATATTAAGAATCCCAAGCCTAACGGTTACCGGAGTTATCATATGATCGTGAGTGTGCCGGTGTTTTTTTCAGACCAGACAAGAGATATGGCGGTGGAAGTGCAGATTCGTACGATTGCCATGGATTTCTGGGCCAGTCTGGAACATCAGCTGAAATATAAGCAGGAAGTGCCGAATCAGCAGGAAATAGTAGAGCAGCTGACAGACTGTGCGGCGCAGATTGCCTCTATTGATAATCAGATGTGGCAGGTGCGCAGGCAGATTGAAGTGTCAGAGGATCTGCCGACAGAGGAAGAAGTACTTTTGGAGAAACTGCGCAGGATAGACATTGCAATCAATGAATAATGCTCTCTTCCATGGGAGCATAGTGAATATCGACCTTGATATCCTGTCCATAGTTGCCGAAAGTCTTGCCGAAGATGGTAAGGCCGCCAATGTGCTCGGCATCATCATCGACTGACATGCGGAAACGGAGGCTGCTGCGGTAGTCCAGGTGAAAGCTGTCAATGGTCACATCGGAAATCTGCAGACCGTCTATGAAGGTTCCGTTTTGATTGATGACCAATAGCTTTAACAGGCCATATTGGTTCCAGAAAGGAAGCCACCAGTCTGGGTTAAAAAGGCCGCGGGAATCGCCAAAATCTCCCGGGGAGAGCCAACTGCCTATCCTTACGTCGTTTAGGTAAAAGGCGATATCTGACGGCCACACGCTGTTGATTCCCGGTGCTTCGGAGCTTAACTCTGCGGAAATGCTGATCTGGGTAATCTTTTGTAAACTCGGAATAAAGTTTGGAATATTATATTCAACAAATCCCTTGCTAAACCAGAGAATATCGGCATTGTAGCGGTCAGGGTGATCAAAATAACGGGCATCATCCACTTCACCGATCAATGCCTTGTCAGATGCGAGGCCGCAGGTGGGATAGATACGGTAAGCAGAGTAATGGCCGACTTTAATATCGGTGCTATATACGTTCTGGTTGTTCTGCTGTTTTTCCAGGTCGATTAAAATTTTGTCCAGAAGGATGGAGCATATTTTTTGGTTGCCGTGGCCGGCGGATTCATTAGAGGTAGAGATAAGACCGCAGCTTTCCAGCTTTTTGATATGACTGGTTAAAGCGCCGTTGGTGATATTTAAATGGGAAGCCAGTTCATTCATGCTCATATTTTTGTTTTCAAGAAGAAGATTGAGAATTTCGACGCGGACATCGGAACCGAGAGCTTTAAAAATATCCAGACCGTCGTTTAATGAAGTAATGTGTAACAATTTGAATTCCTCCAGTAGTGAGTATGTGGTTCATGATTTTGGAATGGGAAGATTATCCATAGGATGTATGGTAATAAATACCCACTAGAATTATATACACAAAAATTTATTTCGTCAATGTAATCTCAAGAATTTAATTGTTAGAAATAATAAAATAACATATAAAAATATACAAATTAATAAATACATATCCTGTTATTCGGAAAAAAACACAGCACTTCGGAAAAGAAAGTGCTGTGTTTAAAATATGTATTCGTCAGTTTTTCCGGGCAACTTCTTCAAAAGTCCTGACAATTTCCGCAGAAGGGGCGGGGGTGAGCAGGGAAACGATTACATTCACGATCAGGGCAATGATAAATGCCGGAAGCAGTTCGTAGATCGCAAAGGCGCCGCCCAGAGTGGCAATACCGTATTTCCATACAAATACCATGATGCCGCCTGCTATCATACCTGCCAGGGCGCCCTGTTTGTTAGACCGCTTCCAGAATAACGCTAATAGAACTACGGGGCCGAAAGCGGCTCCAAATCCAGCCCAGGCAAAGGATACGATGGTAAAGATGGAGCTGTTCGGATCCTGTGCGATAAAGACGGCGATCAGAGAAATTACAATGACCGTGATACGCGCAATGATCAGAGATGTTTTGGTGTCCAGTTTCTTTTTGCCAAAGTCCTGCATCAGATTCTGGGAGATACTGGAGGCGGCGGCAAGCAGCTGGGAATCCGCGGTAGACATGGTCGCGGCCAGGATGCCTGCAAGTATAACACCTGCTATCAAAGCGGGAATTACACCGCGCATACTAAGCGTGGAGGCAATCTGGACGATAACAGTTTCCGAGTTGCTGCCTTCCAGCATAGGAATGACATTTGCCTTTGACAGGCTATATCCGATCACGCCGATGAATACGGCCACTGCCATAGAGATGACCACCCATACACTGGCGATTCTGCGGGAGAGCTTCAGCTTGTTTTCATCCTCGATCGCCATGAAACGCAGTAAAATATGGGGCATACCGAAATAGCCTAATCCCCATGCAAGAGTGGAGAATATGGTCAAGGTTGTATATGGCTTGGCAGACATGGTGTCAGCCACATGCGTCTGCACCATGCTCAGATAGCCGGGAAGTTCTTTTGCATTGGCAATGACCGTGTCGAAACCGCCTACGGTAACAGCACCGAAACATATTACAATAAGGAGCGCAACGGACATGGTAATTCCCTGAATCAGGTCGGTTGTGCTGACAGCCAGAAAACCGCCGAGAGTGCAGTAGAGTACGATGACTGCGGCACTAAGCAGCATGGCTAACATATAATTCATACCGAATAAGGTACTGAAAAGTTTACCGCAGGCAGCAAAACCCGATGCCGTATAAGGAACGAAGAAAACCACGATAACAACAGCGGCAATGCAGGTCAGAATGTGTTTTTCATCACCGTATCTTCTGGCAAAGAAATCCGGGATGGTGAAAGAACCTATTTTACTGGAATAGCGGCGGATTCGTTTGGAGACAAAGAGCCAGTTAAAGTAAGTGCCGAGAGCAAGTCCGATAGCAGTCCAGCCAACATCTGCAATACCGGATATGTAAGCCAGTCCCGGAAGACCCATTAAAAGATAACTGCTCATATCAGAGGCTTCTGCACTCATGGCCGTAACAAACGGTCCCAGTTTCCGGCCGCCTAAATAAAATTCGGCTGCCTGTGTATTCCGTTTGGAAAAGGAGACTCCGATATAGATCATGAAGCCCAGATATACCACAATAGAAATAATGATACAGATTTGTGATGTCATATGATTCCTCTCATTTCTGCGCACGGTTTGTGCAACTTTCTTATACAAAAACCTGTCTGTGTCAGGTGCGCGATGACACAAACCTTTAGCTAGTTTATCATAAGGGAAAGTAGAATAAAATATGAACTAAAGTATAGAATAAAGTTTATACTCTAGTGGGAGGCTGTGATAAATCCACGCAAGAAGGTGGGGAGCAGTGTACCCGCATACTGATAGAGAGAGTATTCGCCGTTACAAATGCACCAGTCATACAGTATGGCACGCTCAAAGAGAGAGTAGGCCTTAACGATTTCATTGACTGACAAATCTTTTCGCAATTCCTCAGTCTTTTGCCCGTCTATAATGATTTTGCGAAGCAGTCTATAATAGGTACGTCCATGATCCAGCAGATGCTTTTCTCCGGTGGTAGTAAGCTGGGTGGAGAGTAGTCTTGCCAGAAGATCCAGGGGGACGCGGTTTTCGATCATTAGAAACAGCTCATGGTTTAAATAAATCAGGCGGTCAAAACTAGAGGGAAAATCTTCTAAAGAAGGAGTCAGCTCCTCATATTTTTTGTCAAAAAGATAGGAAAGAGAAGAGAGGAGGGCATCTTTACTGTCAAAGTAATGATAAAAGGAACCCTTTGAGGTTGCTGAGTGCTCTACGATATCGTCTATGGTGGTGTCTTCGTAACCCTGTTCGTAGAAAAGTTCCCAGGCTGACTCTATGATGCGGCCTTTGGTATTGCGGCTGTCTTTTCTCGGCATAACAGATTCTCCTTTGCATAATTATTGTAAATCTATTATAGAAAGTTTAAATGATATATGCAATATTAGTATGGAAAATAAGTGAAAATAATAGACTGTTAGATGTATGATTCGTGATAGTATCAAAGGAAATAATGACGAGAAAAATAGAGATTCCGTCTATAAAGCATTTGACAGGGGCAGGAGCGAGCCTTTACTATAATATAAGGAATGGCAGGTATCGCACAGTGGAATGAAAAGGTTATAATGTGGTATCTGTCATGCATATAATGATACATGGGAGACTTAGGATGAAGGAAATGACGGGGCTTCCGCAGGCATTTTGTGAACGGATGAAGAAACTTTTGAAAGAAGAGTACACAGCTTTTGTATCCTGTTACGAGCAAGAACGTTATTATGGATTGAGGTACAATCCTTTCAAGGATTCGGCCAAGACTTTTATAGAAAAGATGCCTTTTGATCTTTCTAAAATTTCCTGGGCGAAAGAGGGATATTATTATCAGGCTCTGCAACAGCCGGGAAAGCATGTGCTCCACGAAATCGGGTCATACTATATTCAGGAACCTTCTGCCATGGCTGTGGTGGAGATTTTGGATCCACAGCCGGGGGAGAGAATCCTGGATCTGTGTGCGGCTCCGGGAGGTAAGACGACACAGATTGCAGGCAGAATGAACGCAAGCGGGATTCTTGTATCAAATGAAATCATACATGAGCGGGCGAAAATTCTCTCTCAGAACGTAGAAAGGATGGGAATTTCCAACTGCGTTGTGTGCAGCGAAAGTCCGGAACGGATGGCGGTGCTTTTCCCGGCTTTTTTTGACCGGATCCTGGTAGATGCTCCCTGTTCCGGAGAGGGAATGTTTCGCAAGGATGAGACGGCCAGACAGGAGTGGTCTTTGTCCCAGGTACAAATGTGTGCGGACAGACAGAGAGGGATACTCGAGGAGGCGGCCAGGATGCTAAAACCGGGTGGTGTTCTGGTTTATTCCACCTGCACCTTCGCACCGGAAGAGAACGAAGGAACAATCAGTGCATTTATACATGCGCATGATGACTTTATAATAGAAGAAACGCCTTGCGACAGCGCTTTTTTACATGGACAGCCGGAGTGGATACCGGATCCGGCCGTGGGCATTGAGTATACCATGCGCCTTTGGCCCCATAAGCTTAAAGGGGAGGGACATTATATTGCCCGTCTGCGCAGAAAAGGGCAGCCGGTGGAACTGACAGGGCAGGAAGAGGAGAAAGCGCGTTTCAAGGGAAAGAAAAAGGGGAGAGAGAAGAACCGGAGGGAGCGAGACGATGACAGGAAACTGCGGGAAGCGGCGGAGGTGTTTCTCACAGAGGAACTGGGGATAGCGCCGGCATGGATGGAGAGTCATAGGGGAACGATTATGAGGTTTGCACAGCAGCTGTATCTGGTACCGGAGGAAATGATACCTATGGCAGGGATGAAGATCCTGCGGCCGGGATTATGCCTTCTTGCAGACAAAAAGAATCGTTTTGAGCCTGCTCATGCGCTGGCACTTTCGCTTGGTGAGGAAGATACAGAGCGGGTCAGGGAGCTTACCAAAGAAGAGGCGGAATGTTACATTCATGGAGAGAGTGTTTCCTGCAAAGAAGAAAAAGGATGGATACTCCTTACTTATAGCGGATATCCGGTTGGATTCGGGAAGGCTTCCGGGGGACAGATGAAAAACCATTATCCCAAGGGGCTTCGTATCAACAGATAGAAATGTTTTGAAAAAGGAATTGTATACTTTTTTCTTGATTGTCGAAATTGTACAAATAGCATAACCAACGCAGACTCGCTTTCGCTCCGTTCAAAACGCAGCAGTACTAGGCTCGAAAATACCTCGCCAAGTACTGGCGTTTTTCAAGGGTCTGCTTATGGTTATACTATTTGCACAATCATTACAGCGTTGAAATGAGTTTCACGATTACGTGATATTTTATTCAAAGGGAAGAATAGGATATTTCAGGAAAAGCAATTTTGGCCTTGTAAAATCATTTTACCTGGAATATACTAGATATAGGGTTTGTACATAAGAAAAACCGCCCTAATTTGTGTGTGGGAGTTTCTATATCAATGTTATTTTCCAGTGTGGGATTTTTATTTCGGTTTCTGCCGATTTTCATGATAGTATATTTGATTGTGCCTGCCAAATATCGTAACGTGATTCTTTTGGCGGGAAGTCTTGTCTTTTATGGAGTGGGAGAACCTTATTTTGTTCTGCTGCTTGTTTTATCTGTTCTGGTAAATTTTGCCTTGAGCAGATATATGTTCTGGGAACCGAAATCTCCTCAGAATAACCGGAAAAAAAAGGCGGCAAAGCGGCGTAAAAGGGCACTTTTTTTAGCGCTTATATTTGACTTCGGTGCATTGTTTGTGTTCAAATACTGGGACTTTGCGGTAGAAAACGTGAATGGGCTTGCAGGGAACCGAATTTTGCCGGTTCTCTCTCTGGCATTGCCGCTGGGAATCAGTTTTTATACATTTCAGATGGTATCTTATCTGTTGGATTGTTACTGGGGGAAGGTATCAAAAAGAGCCGGTTTGATTGAGTTTGCCACGTATATCTGTATGTTCCCACAGTTGATTGCCGGTCCTATTGTGCGTTATGGTGAGGTTTCGGAACGTATGGCGGAACGCAGAATCCGCATCAGGGATCTGGAAAATGGTTTAAAACTGTTTGCCGCGGGTCTGGGATTGAAAGTCCTTTTGGCCAATCAGATTGGTACGCTTTGGAATACGATTATGACTGCGGGGCCGGGTAATCTGCATGTTATAGTTGCCTGGCTTGGCGCTTTGGCCTATTCCTTTCAGATTTATTTTGATTTCTGGGGGTATTCTGTGATGGCCATGGGTCTTGGTAAGATGTTGGGATTCCGTATTCCGCGTAACTTTGATGATCCTTATACGTCCCGTTCCATTGCGGAGTTCTGGAGAAGATGGCATATTACACTGGGAAGCTGGTTTAGGGAATATGTCTATATTCCTCTGGGGGGTAACCGGAAGGGGAGCGCAAGGACAGTCTTTAATCTTTTCGTTGTCTGGGCGCTGACTGGATTATGGCACGGTGCGGATTGGAACTTTTTACTCTGGGGACTCGGATTTTTCCTGGTGATTTCTTTGGAAAAGAAAACATATGGCAAGTGGATAGAGCAATCCAGCGTGTTGGGACATATCTACACATTGTTACTGATTCCCGTGACATGGATTATATTTGCCATCACAGATATACGGCAGCTTGGCGCTTATCTTGCCAATATGGCGGGAATACATACTGGCGGGGTCCTGGTGGGAACGGGACAGCTTGTCAGATATTTGAAAGATTATAGTTTTTTATTAATTGCGTGTGTTATTTTTATAACACCTTTCCCCAAAAAGTGGTATCATAAATGGAAAGACAGATGGTTCATGATACTATTTTTGCTGCTGATATTCTGGTGGTCAGTTTATGAGATTGTGGTTGGCAGCAATAATCCGTTTTTATATTTTAGATTTTAATGTGCAGGTGGCTATGAATAGAGGTTTACAATGAGCAGACAAAAGATAAAAAATTGGCTGGAAAACGTGTATAATTGTCCTTATTTGATTTTGGTCGTGGTGTCTTCTGTGGTTGCCATGCTTTGTTTTGATGAAATAGGGATACGACTTTTTGACCATAATATATCAGCTGAACGAACAGTATCTGTTGTGGGCGATATTGTCAGGGCAGAGGAAAACCAGACGCTGGCAGAGCCGCCGGTGACTTTGGAAGAAGTGCAGAATACCGAAGAAACAGAAACTGAAAATCAAGAACCTGTTTCGGAAAATCTGCAGGAAACCAATGAAAATGCAGGAGAACGCAAGGAAGAAACAGACATCATACAGAATACTGAAGAACTAAATACCGATGCACAAGAGGCGCAAACGCTCCAGATACAGGAAGAAGCCCAAAAGGGAGTTACCAGATTCCTTCCTTATGAGCCTTTGGAGATAGAATCCAGATATTACTCTGATGCAGGAAAAATTGCATTAACGACAGAGTACCCATATACATTGGCAAACGACAGTTATTTTAATGACGCTGCTTTCCTGGGAGACTCTCGTACTTTGGGTATTTATGATTATGTAGGATTAGATGGCGCTGACTTTTTCTGTGATAATGGGATGACAATTTTTAAGCTGCTTAAGGATGACGGAGTGACGGAGCAGAGTACGGGACAGAAGGTTGATCTAAAGCAGGTACTTCAGGAGAGGCATTATGGTAAGATTTACATGATGTTGGGGATGAATGAGCTGGGGTATGGCAACACGACGATGTATATGCAGGAGTACCTGTCGGTGGTACAGCAGATCAGAGCCTGGCAGCCAGATGCGATTATTTTTATTATGGCGAATCTCCATGTGAGCCGAGAGAAGAATAATATGGAGACAGAGTTTAATAATATCAATATCAATGATAAAAATGTTGCATGTGCGAGACTTGCCAATGGAGTAGATATTTTTTATCTGGACAGTAATCCCATGTTTACGGATAGCGAGGGCTTCCTGCAGGCAGAGATGACTTTTGACGGCGTGCATCTGTATGCCAAACATTATGATAAGTGGCGTCAGTTCCTGGTGGAGCACGCAGTGGAGAAAGAAAGCCCCGGTGAGGTTACAGAATGATGGAAAAAATGCGGTTGAACCGGTATCTGGCTTCCTGCGGCGTGTGTTCCAGACGGGATGCGGACAGGCTGATTGAGCAGGGGGTAGTGACGGTAAACGGCAGCTTGGCCGTTCCCGGTACTAAAGTAACGGATCATGATCAGATCGCAGTACGCGGCAAGGCGGTCAGCGGTCCGGTTAAAAAAGTCGTACTTGCTTATTACAAACCTGTGGGAATTACTTGTACAGAGCGGGATGCACATGCGAAAAAGATAGTGACCCGGGAATTGGATTATCCTGTCCGCGTGACTTATGCGGGGCGCCTTGACCGGGATTCGGAAGGGCTTTTGTTAATGACTAACGACGGCGATCTTATCGAAGCCATGATGCGCGGCAGTAACGGACATGAAAAAGAGTATGTTGTAAAGTCGGATAGACCTTGGAGTGAGGCAGCTTTGGAGCATATGAGACAAGGGGTATATCTGGAGGAACTTAAGGTTACAACCAGACCCTGCAGAATTGAGCAGATTGGTCCCAGGACATTGCGGATGGTTTTGACGGAAGGCTTGAACAGACAGATTCGGCGTATGTGTCAGACCCAGGGGTACAAAGTGATCAGTCTGAAACGGATAAGGGTTGTCAATGTGGAACTGGGGAGGTTACAACCGGGAGAATATCGGGAAATCACAGAGGCAGAGAAGACCGCACTTTACGGAAAGTGCGGTCTGTGTATAGAAAGAGGATGATGATGGAAGAAAAATCTATGGAACGTATGCGGGAACTGGTATCCCTGTTAAATAAGGCATCGAGGGCTTATTATGCACAGGACACAGAGATTATGTCCAATTATGAGTATGACAGGCTTTATGATGAACTTATGGAGCTAGAAAAGATAACAGGTGTAATACTTACAGACAGTCCCACGGTAAAGGTAGGATATGAAGCAGTGGAGGAGCTTCCGAAGGAAAGGCATGAAGCGCCTATGCTTTCCCTGGCTAAGACTAAGAGCAGGGAAGAACTGCAAAGCTGGTTAAACGGTAAGCAGGGGCTTTTGTCCTGGAAACTGGATGGTCTTACGATTGTTTTGACTTACAGAGAGGGGAAGCTGTCAAAGGCGGTTACCAGAGGAAACGGCGAGGTGGGAGAAGTCATTACCAATAATGCCAGGGTATTTCGCAATCTGCCCGTGTCGATTCCTTTTCAGAATGAATTGATCCTGCGGGGAGAGGCCGTTATTACCTACAGTGATTTTACAAAGATAAATAATGAGATTGAGGAGGTTGATGCGAAATATAAGAATCCCAGAAACCTTTGCAGCGGGAGCGTCAGACAGCTCAATAATGAGATCACGGCGGGGAGAAATGTGAGATTTTATGCATTTCATCTGGTGAAGGCACAAGGAGTGGATTTTCATGATTCCAGAAAGGAGCAGTTTGCTTTTTTGAGCGGACTGGGATTTGATGTGGTGGAACACCGCATGGTGGACGCAGATACGATTCTTGACGCCGTTGCTTACTTTGAACAGAAAATAGCTTCTTATGATATTCCCTCAGACGGTCTTGTGCTGACTTATGAAGATATGGCTTATGGGCAGTCGCTTGGCAGGACAGCCAAGTTTCCCAGGGATTCCATTGCCTTTAAGTGGGCGGATGAATTGCGGGAGACTACTTTGCAGAAGATAGAATGGAGTGCCAGCCGTACAGGGCTTATCAATCCGGTGGCGATTTTTGAGCCCGTGGAACTGGAAGGGACCACAGTGAGCCGTGCCTCCGTGCATAATATCAGCATTTTGCGAAGCCTTAAGTTGGGAATCGGGGATAGGATTACGGTTTATAAGGCGAATATGATCATCCCTCAGATTGCAGAGAATCTGACGGGCAGCGATAACCTTACGATACCGGACAAATGCCCGGTATGCGGACAGCCTACGCAGATAAAGCAGGTGAATGAGGTGCAGTCGCTCTATTGTCTCAACCCGGATTGTGATGCCAAGAAAATTAAGGCATTTACTCTTTTTGTGAGCCGGGATGCACTGAATGTGGACGGCTTGTCAGAATCTACGTTGGAAAAATTCCTGGCCAGAGGGTTTTTGCATGAGTTTGCGGATCTTTTTAAACTTTCCCGTTATGAGGGGGAGATTATGCAGATGGAAGGCTTTGGAGAAAAGTCTTATAGGAATCTGCAGGAGAGTCTGAACCGGGCAAGAAATACCACGCTTCCGAGATTGATCTATGGATTGGGCATTGAGAATATCGGCGTGGCTAATGCAAAGATGCTGTGCAGACACTTTCGGTTTGATTTATCCAGGCTTTGGGGCGCAACACTGGAAGAACTGGCAGAGATTGACGGTATCGGAGAAGTGATAGCCCTCAGTGTAAGAGCTTTTTTTGATGAAGAGAAAAATAAAGAACAGTTGGAACATCTTCTGCCAGAATTAAGTATTGCGGCGGAAGTGACAGAAGAAGGGGAGCAGACGCTTGCGGGCATGAATTTTGTGATCACGGGCAGTCTGATACATTATGAGAACCGGAATCTGCTAAAAGAAGAGATTGAGAAGAAGGGAGGTAAGGTAACCGGCAGTGTGACCGGCAAAACTACCTGTCTGATCAATAATGACACCACATCCCAGTCCTCCAAGAATAAAAAGGCGAAGGAGCTGGGGGTGCGAATCGTGTCAGAAGAGGAGTTTATGCAGGAATATTTATAAAAATGGTTTTTAAATATTGCGCAGATCATAGGGCGTTGTCTGATACACGTAGTAATTGAGCCAGTTAGAGTACAGAAGCTGCCCGGTGGAGCGCCAGTTGACAATTGGTGTTTGCGCAGGATCATCGTTCGGGAAATAATTGGCAGGAACTTTCGGGTTCATGCCTTTATTTTTGTCTCGGAAATACTCCTGTGCAAGGGTGTCGGAGTCATATTCCGGATGACAGGTGACGAAGAAATGCCTGCTGTCGGTAGTCTTTACGATTGTGACACCTGCCTCATCGGAAATTGCCATCAGTTCCAGATCCGGTACGGATGCAATCTGCGATGCTTCAATGCCCATGGCACGGGACTGCGGTGCATAGAAGATATCATCGAACCCGCGGAACAGGGGAGAGTTTCTTTTGACAATCTTGTGTGCATATACACCGGAGAGTTTTTCCGGCAGGTCATCCCGCTCTAAGCCATAGAAATAATACAGGGCGGCAAAAGCGCCCCAGCAAAGATGCAGGGTACAATGCACATGTTTCTTGCCCCACTCCATGATGGTACAGATTTCATCCCAGTAGTCAACTTTTTCAAAACGTATATAATCGAGCGGCGCACCGGTAATAATCATGCCGTCGAAATTTCGGTCTTTGATCTGGTCAAAGGTTGTATAGAAAGACTCCATATGATTGGAGTCTGTGTGCTGCGGTGTATAGCTGGCCGTCTGCAGAAATTCTACATTTACCTGTAAGGGGGTGTTGGAGAGTTTACGCAAAAGCTGTGTTTCCGTGACGACTTTGGTGGGCATCAGATTTAATATGAGCACATTTAAGGGACGGATATCCTGATGCATGGCGCGAAATTCCGTCATAACAAATATATTTTCATTTTCAAGGATTGTGGTTGCCGGTAAGGAGTCGGCGATTTTAATGGGCATGTCGAAAACCTCAACTTTCTGATTGTAAAATAATACAATATCAAATATATCACAAACAGGAAAGCGGTGCAAGGTGTGGCCCCGGTCGATATTTTTCCGGATTAAGATAGCAATCGACCTTTATGATATCAGCGAAAGAAGGGAAACGTATTTAGGTATGAAAATTGGCATTTTTGCGAAGTCAGAAAAGGGTTTGCATAATCCTTTCATTTGCTTTATAATTTATATGGATTGTACAGTCTGCTTATTGTATGGGATAGGACTGGTGGCAGCAATACGACAGAAAGCTTTTTCTTAGAGGGGATTGAGTGTATTATGGAGACAGCATATCAGAAAGTGAAAGTGCATAATGAGTTGGAGTGGTGCCAGGTGACGGATATGGCCACCAAAGAGAAAATCGAGAAAGTTCTTTTGAAACACAGAGTATCTTATTTTGTCAAATGGGAGAAACCGAAATTGTTTTCCAACGATAAATTCGGCGCTTGTATCTTTTGTGTCAATCAACTCCAGAAGGAGGCTGCGGATGAGGCAATTCAGGATCTGGCGGAAGAGATAAAAGGAAAAATCCGGTTTATTAACCGTAAAGTAGATAAGACATTTTATTAAAAGAAGCGGGAGGAATGACAGGTGAGCATGTGTGATACATGCAGCAATTATCAGTATGATGAAGATTACGAGTGTTATGTCTGCATGGTAGATTTAGATGAAGATGAAATGAGCCATTTTCTAAGCGGTGGTAATTTTCAATGCGCTTTCTATCAGTTGGATAATGAATATCAGATTGTGAGAAAACAAATGTAAAAAGGAGCTGTTGCAAAAGTAGATGATTAGTCTACCAAAGCAATGGCTCCTTTTTTGCTTTATAGTTTTATAGGAAATTCCTTCGCTTATCCGAGTTCGCGAAGCGAATCTCGTAATCAAGCTTTGCTCGATTTTTTCAAGTTCTTCTGTGCTGTGGACAGCATCAGTTTGATGCGGTTTAACTGGTTTACTTCGCTGGCACCTGGATCGTAGTCGATGGCTACGATATTGGAGCTGGGGAAGCGGGAGCGCAGTTCTTTGATAACGCCTTTGCCTACCACATGGTTGGGCAGACAGCCAAAAGGCTGTGTGCAGACGATGTTATTCACGCCGCTGTGAATCAGTTCTACCATTTCTCCTGTCAAAAACCAACCCTCGCCGGTCTGGTTGCCTATATTGACGATGGGGGATGC
The DNA here is from genome assembly GCA_002492525.1 of Lachnospiraceae bacterium UBA7086. GTDB lineage: Bacteria > Bacillota > Clostridia > Lachnospirales > Lachnospiraceae > UBA3282. Next base: position 104,019 of record DKZA01000003.1, read on the forward strand.
ATAGTCCACCAGGGTGTAGATGCTGACAGGCGGTGTAAAATGTCTGCTTTTTCTAAATTCTCTGGCAGCCTGGCCGCGCAGCCTTTCAAGTGCCCAGATTCCCAGTCTGGAGATGAGGGCGGTTTTTCTTGAGGTTCCCAGATATTCCGCTTTATAGATCTGGTTATAAAAACAGTAGAGCATAAAGTCTAAAAGATCCGGCACCACGGCTTCCGCTCCTTCGGATTCTAATAGCTCTACCAGATGATTATTGGCAGCGGGAGCAAATTTGACCAGTATTTCCCCTACAATGCCGACCCGGGGCTTGCGCAGGTTTTCATCGATGGGAACAGCGTCAAATTCCCGTATGATCTGTCGGCACATTTTCCGGAACGTGAAGAAGTTCATGTGTTTACGGGAGACGAACTCCCGGCATTTATCTACCCATTTGGTGTGGAGGGCATCTACGGAACCCGGCGTTATTTCATAAGGCCGCATACGATAGACACAGCGCATGAAGATATCGCCAAAGACGGCGCCATAGGCGGCACGCGTCAGAAGTTCCCCGTTTAGATGGAATCCCGGATTGCTTTCGAGGCCGGCAAGGTTTATGGAGATTACCGGAATCTGTGACATACCGGCTTTTTCCAGGGCGCGTCTGATAAAGCCCACATAGTTGGTGGCACGACAACCGCCGCCTGTCTGACTCATGACGATAGCTACCTTGTTTAAATCGTATCTGCCGGAAAGCAGGGCATCCATAATCTGACCAACCACCATCAAAGAAGGATAACAGGCGTCATTATTTACATATTTCAGGCCCACATCCACGGCGTGCCGGTTGTCATTATTCAGTACCTCGAAATGGTAGCCGCAGGCTTTAAAAGCGGCCTCGAGTATCTCAAAGTGAATGGGCGACATCTGTGGGCACAGGATGGTATATTCTTTGCGCATCTGTTCCGTGAAGGGCACTTTGGTGATAGCACTGGAACGGATAACTCTTTCTTTGTGCTTTTGTTCCCTGACCTTGATAGCAGAGAGCAGAGAGCGGATACGGATTCTTGCGGCACCTAGGTTATTCACTTCATCTATTTTCAGACAGGTATAAATCTTATCGGAGCCGGAGAGAATGTCGTTTACCTGGTCGGTGGTGACGGCATCCAGACCGCAGCCGAAAGAATTAAGCTGTATCAGATCTAAATCGTCGCGGGTCTTGACATAGCTTGCCGCCGCATAAAGCCTGGAGTGATACATCCATTGGTCTGAGACGATCAGGGGCCGTTCCGGCTGTGCTAGATGGGAGACGGAATCCTCCGTCAGCACAGCGATATCATAGGAGGTGATCAGCTCAGGAATACCGTGATTGATTTCCGGGTCGATATGGTAGGGACGTCCTGCCAGCACGATGCCGCGGACATGGTTTGTCTCCATATAACGCAGTACCTCTTCTCCCTTATCGCGCATATCCTGACGGGCTTTCGCCAGTTCTTCCCAGGCAGCTTCCGCGGCATCCATCACTTCTGTGACAGGCAGATCCTGAAACTCCTTTGTCAGCGCAGAGGTGACGGTGTGAAGACTTTGAAAGGACATGAAAGGATTGCGGAAAACAACCTCACCGCGTCCAATCTCTTCCACGTTGTTTTTAATATTTTCCGAGTATGAGGTGACAATGGGGCAGTTATAGTGGTTGTTGGCTTCATGAAATTCGTCACGCTCATAAAAAAGAGCCGGGTAGAAAATAAAGTCTACGTTCTGTTTGATCAGCCAGGAAATATGGCCGTGGGCAAGCTTGGCCGGATAACATTCCGATTCGCTGGGAATGGATTCGATGCCCAGTTCATAAATTTTCCTGTTGGAAACAGGAGAGAGGATCACCCGATATCCCAGTTTCGTAAAAAAGGTGAACCAGAAGGGGTAGTTTTCGTACATATTTAAGACTCTGGGAATACCTACGGTGCCGCGTTTCGCCTCGTCGGCGGGCAGCGGTTCATAGGAGAAGAGCCGTTTCAGCTTATAATCATAGAGGTTGGGAACACTGTTTTCTTTCTTGGATTTTCCCAAACCGCGCTCACAGCGGTTGCCGGACACATACTGGCGTCCTCCTGTAAACTTGTTGATCGTAAGCCGGCAGTTGTTTGTGCAGCCCTTGCATTTGGCCATACTGGTCTCGAACTGCAGATTGGTAATCTGTTCTAAATTCAGCATGGAAGTGGTATATCCTTCCTGATAGCGTTCCCTGGCAATCAATGCTGCGCCAAAAGCGCCCATGATGCCTGCAATATCCGGACGGATTGCTTCGCAGCCGGCAATCTTTTCAAAGCTTCTAAGAACCGCATCGTTATAAAAGGTACCTCCCTGGACCACAATATGGCGGCCCAGTTCCGAGGCATCGGAGACCTTGATTACCTTAAATAAGGCATTTTTGATGACGGAATAGGCCAGTCCAGCGGAAATATCGGAGACGGATGCCCCTTCTTTCTGCGCCTGTTTGACCTTTGAGTTCATAAATACCGTACAGCGGGTGCCAAGATCAATAGGATGTTCTGCAAACAATGCTGTCCGGGCAAATTCTTCCACGCCGTAATTCAAAGACTTGGCAAAAGTTTCGATAAAGGAACCGCAGCCTGAGGAGCATGCTTCATTGAGCTGCACGCTGTCTACAGTCTGATTTTTGATCTTGATGCATTTCATATCCTGCCCGCCGATATCCAGGATACAGTCCACATCAGGGTTGAAAAAAGCGGCGGCATTGTAATGCGCCACAGTTTCTACTTCGCCGTCATCCAGTAAAAATGCGGCTTTCATCAGGGCTTCTCCGTAACCGGTAGAGCAGGAGCGTACAATCCTGACACCAGTGGGAAGCAGGCGATAGATCTCTTTCAGGGAACGAATGGCGGTCTTTAAAGGACTGCCATCATTGCTGCTGTAGAAGGAATAGAGTAAAGACCCGTCTTCCCCGACAAGAGCCACTTTGGTGGTAGTGGAACCTGCATCAATGCCCAGGAAACAATTTCCCTGATAGGCAGATAAATCCGCCGTGGTCACATGGTGGGTATTGTGTCTTGCACAGAAGACGTCATAGTCTTTCTGAGAGGCAAACAGAGGTTCCATTCGCTCCACTTCAAAATCCATCTTGATATTAGAGGAGAGTTTCTCCTTCATCTGATCCATGCTATAGAAAGTCTCTTCCTTTGCATTTAAGGCTGAGCCGATAGCGGCAAAAAGATGGGAATTGTCCATATCGATGATATGTTCGTCATCCAATTTGAGTGTCCGGATAAAGGCCTGCTTTAACTCTGATAAGAAATGCAGCGGGCCGCCCAGAAACGCCACATGCCCCCGAATAGGTTTCCCACAGGCAAGGCCGCTGATGGTCTGATTGACAACAGCCTGGAATATGGAAGCGGACAAATCCTCTTTGGTGGCGCCTTCGTTGATTAAGGGCTGAATATCGGATTTGGCAAATACGCCGCATCTGGCGGCAATGGTATACAGGGAATGATAATTTCTTGCATACGTGTTTAAACCAGCGGCATCAGTCTGTAAAAGAGAAGCCATCTGGTCGATAAAGGAACCTGTACCGCCGGCACAGATACCGTTCATGCGCTGTTCTACGTTGCCTCCTTCAAAGTAAATGATTTTGGCGTCTTCGCCGCCCAGTTCGATTGCCACATCCGTGACGGGGGCGAAGGTCTGTAAGGAGGTGGATACTGCGATCACTTCCTGTACAAAGGGCACTTTTAAATGGTTGGCCAGTGTAAGGCCGCCGGAACCGGTGATCATGGGATGTACGGTCAGGTTGCCCAGTTTATCGTAAGCTTTGGTAAGCAGGCTTAAGAGAGTCTCCTGTATGTTGGCAAAATGCCGTTGGTAATCGGAAAAGAGTATCTGATGCCGGTCATCCAGAATGGCAATCTTGACGGTGGTGGAACCTATGTCAATGCCAAGCGTATATTGCATTTCACTCATTTCTCGTTTCACTCCTTTAAAATGTACTGTTTATTTTTGTACCTATTTATTATATGATTCGGCAATCCATGTCATTATACGACAGGGATTGCCAAAAAGCAATTGTCCAATTCTTAGAAAAAAATGAAGATTTCGGGCGTCATTTATTAAATTTTTATGACTTCCCGGTTTTTATGAAGCACGCCGTTTACTTTTAAAAACAGGGATGATAAAATGTATTCAACTTTAGCGGGGAAAATGAATCGATGGGAGAGTGTAATATCATGAGTCCTTTTGAACGAAAATTTGGGAAATATGCCATTCGGAATTTATCTTTTATTCTGGTATTCTGTTATGGCATCGGTTATCTGCTGCAAATGATGGACAGGAGTAATCTGCTGATTTCTTTTCTGACGCTGAACCCCTATGCGATTCTGCATGGGCAG
>DKZA01000039.1 GCA_002492525.1 Lachnospiraceae bacterium UBA7086
ACCTACGCCAAGTACTGGCGTTTTCCAAGGGTCTGCTTATGGTTATACTATTTGCACAATCATTACTGCGTTAAAATGAGTTTCACAATTACCAATCTGAATATTAAGATGAAGGAGGAATATATCATGACCAAAAGAGGATTAAAAATCGCAACTATCGGAGGAGGCTCCAGCTACACTCCGGAACTGATTGAAGGCTTTATCAAACGAATGGCAACCCTTCCGGTGAAAGATATCTATCTGGTAGACATCGATTCTGGCATGGAAAAACTGCAGATTGTTACCGCTCTCGCCAAACGGATGGCTGCCAAAAGCGGCACTGATCTGCAGATACACGCTACCACAGACAGACGGGAAGCTTTAAAGGACGCTGACTTTGTCACCACGCAGTTTCGCGTAGGCTGCCTGGATGCCCGTATCCGCGACGAACGGATTCCCCTGCGTTACCAGAAAATCGGTCAGGAGACTACCGGTGCCGGCGGTTTTGCCAAAGCCCTGCGTTCCATTCCGGTGATTCTGGATATCTGTGCGGATATGGAAGAGTTGTGCCCGGATGCCTGGCTGATCAACTTTGCCAATCCTTCCGGCATCCTGACCGAAGCGGTGTTAAATCACACCTCCATAAAAGCGATCGGTCTATGCAACTGTCCCATCAATATGATAAACGACATGGCAGAAAAATTTGACTGTCCAGTGGACGATGTGTTCTGTGATTTCGTAGGCATCAATCATCTGGTCTGGGCGCAGAGAGTCCTGGTGCACGGCCGCGATGTAACCATGGAAGCTATCGACAAGATCTGCTCCGACTCCGCCAAAGAAATCATGGCCAATATTCCGGAAATCCATTATGATCCCGTCTTTTTAAAATCTCTGGGAATGGTTCCGGTAAGTTACCTGAAATATTATTACATGCAGCCGGAAATGCTGGCAGAATGTATCCATGCTGCCGAAACAGAAGGCTGCCGCGGCGAAGTGATCAAGAAAGTGGAGAAAGAACTGTTCGATCTGTATAAGAATCCTGAACTGGACAGCAAGCCCGCACAGCTTGCCTCCCGGGGCGGCGCACGGTATTCCGATGCCGCCTGCTCCCTGATCGATTCCATCTACAATAATAAAAAGGACATCCAGACCGTGAATGTCCAAAACTGCGGAACCAATTTAGACTTACCCTACCATGCCGTTATCGAGCGCAACTGTGTCATAGACAAAGACGGCGCACACCCGCTGCACATCGGACATACGCCGCTCAAGATCCGGGGACTTCTGCAGAATGTAAAAGCCTACGAGCAGCTTACCATCGAAGCGGCCATCACCGGCGACTACGATACGGCACTGCAGGCGCTGACCATTCATCCTCTGGTGAACTCTGCAACCGCAGCCCGCAGTATCCTGGATGACATTCTGGCAGAAAACAAAGATTATCTGGAAACCTTTAAAAACAACTCATTGATTCCCTCATAGAATCCCAGCGTCACCACTGTCTGACCGCTCCCCATGCCCGTAAACACATATTTGCGGAAATAGGGAGTGGTCTCTAAGAGGGGATTATCCGACTCATAAGGCACAGGGGCACTCAACCCCATATACTCCGCCCAGGATGCCACCAAGGCATCTGCGTCGATATCCTCCCACAAAAGCGGGGTTCTCACATAAAATTCATAGATCTTCCCATCGTCCGCATCAATATAAGCATCCATCAGACGATTCGTCTTATCTGCATTTTTCTGGGAATTGGAAATACTCATCTTCCAGACCGCCACATTGTTGCGCGGCTCTAAAACATCGATTGCGGAATAAAGTGTAACATCATAGGACGCCACATCCACCTGTCTTACCTGCTCCGGCAGGATGCCCCTCTCCTTTAACAGATCCAGGCCCTCATTACAAGTGGCATAAATCTGTTCGTCCGTAATCTCTTTACCCGAAGGCCCTCTGCGATTTACCACAAAGGCATAGGAACCTTCCAGTTCCTGATACTCCACTTCCGTATCTGCCTCACGGGCCAATGCGCTGGTCTCACTCTCCGGCAGTGTCTGGCTGCTCAGACAACAGGACAGAATATAGAGTTTCTCGTTACTGTTCATCTGATAACGATAACCCTCCCCGGCAGTCTCCACATCCTCTGTATACGCTCTGTCCAAAATCCCCTGATCTTTATATCTCGCCAGTGCTTCCGGCCCCCAGATAGAAAGAATCATGACCAGCACCGCCAATATGGGAAAGGCTAAATAATATACATAAATCTTACTCTTCATAGTTTCCCCTATTCTCCGCAGGAAGGATAAAACTGAAACAGGAACCTTCTCCTACTCTGCTCTCAATCTGTAACTTGCTGTGATGAATCTTTAAAATCTCCTCACATAATGCAAGCCCCAGTCCCGCGCCGTTTTTACTTCGAGCCCTGGATTTATCCACCATATAAAAAGCTTTCACAATTTTATGCTGTTCTTCCTCCGGTATCCCGATACCATAATCTTTTACCGCCACCCGGTAACCGTCATCTACTACCTCCCCTGTCACTTCTACCAGGCCCACATTCTCTGTGGATGCACCGTCAGCTTCCGGGACTGTTTCCCCGCTCTCCGAAGCCTTACAGGCATTATCCACCAGATTTACCAGCACTGTCTTAATCAGATTGGGCTCCACCTGCACAAGCGCCTCCTCGTATTGGAAACGAATATCCATTTCCTTTTTCTCCGCAAACATTTCCTGTAGATATACAAACAGTTCCCGCGCCGGAACCTCCTGCAGATTGGCCTCTTCCTGCTTGGCCACAATAATATCCAAAAGCCGGAAAGACATAGCCTCCAGCCGTTTCCCTTCCGTGTAGATATAATTGGCCGACATAATGCTCTTTTCCTCATCCAGCTTGTGGGAACGCAGCATATCCGCATATCCGATGATAGCTGTAAGAGGTGTCTTCAACTCATGGGCAAAAGCACCCATGAACTCTTCCCTGGCCTCAATCTCTTCCTCCAGCTTACAGATCGTATCTTCTAATGCATTGGCCATCCCGTTAAAATCCCTGGTAAGCTGCCCCAGTTCATCCCGGCTGATCTGTTTGGCCCGGTATGCATAGTCTCCCGCCGCCATCCTCTTTGTGGCCTTGGTCAAGAGACGGATAGGTTTGGTCAGCAGGGAGGCAATGATAAGCATAATGACCATTCCAGTCAACAGCATAATAATCGTCACTTTTCGGTACAGAGAAAATCCCATGGCCCGCTCCGTAAATACTCCTGTCACATCCTTCATGGTCTCCAGATAGAGAATCCGGTCCAGTGCGTTGATGGAGACACAAGTATGTACATAATAACTCTCCCCCGCAAGGATCACGCGATAAGACTTGGTGTGTTGATCTGTCTGTGGTAAAAGTCCCTCATCCGCCGTAAATCCATCGCTGGTATAAAGAACATTCTTTTCTTCATCCGCGATCCGTAACAAACGGCTTTCGCTGCGCCCGCCCATCTCTAATTTGGAAGCGATTTCCTCCACCACGCTGTCCGGCAGGACACTGTACTTAAGCGGCACATTCAGCGCCGCCGTCTCAAACGCAAAGCTAAGAATACTGCTCTCGTCAAGCGCCTGTCCAACCTCTCTTTCCAGGGAAGTCTCAAACACGTAGTTTACGAAATAAAATCCGCTGAACCCCAATGCCAACGCCAACACGATTATGGTAGACAACACCAATTTAATGGAAAATTTCATTCCTGCACCTCTAAACGATAGCCCACTTTATACACGGCTACCAGATTATGCTCCCAGCCAAGTTTTTTTCTCAAACGCTGTACATGCAGATCCAGTGTACGGCTGTCCGCCAAATATTCTCCCTCCCACACCTTTTCATACAGCGTCTCCCGAAACAAAGCCACATTTTTATTTTTCATAAAAAGGAGCAAAAGACCAAATTCCTTATTTGTCAGCTCTACAGGCCGTCCTGCCCTGGTCACCCGGCGTGCATCCACATCAACTGTCACATCTCCGGCAATAAGCCGCTGTTCCGCCTTATTATAACGCCGCAGCACCGCCTCCACTCTGGCCACTAGTTCCACCACGTCGAAAGGCTTTACCAGATAATCATCTGCCCCCAGTTTCAACCCCTTCACCCGGTTTTTGACTTCATGCTTGGCGGTAATAAAGATCACCGGAATCCCCAACGGTCTTATGTATTCCATCACATCATACCCGTCCGCTCCCGGCAGCATGATATCCAGAAGCACCAGATCAAACTCTTCTTTTTCAATCAGATCAATGGCCTGCAAACCATCCTGTACCGCCGTACAGTGATAACCTGCAGAGGAAAGGTTTAAGTCGATCAGATCACAAATCGGCTTTTCATCATCTACAATCAGTATTCTAATCATTTGTGGTCTGCCACCCCCAATAAGCCCGTGCTTTCTCCACCAGTATTTCCATAGTATCCTCATCGCCGCACCGGTAAGTATCTCTGATTTCCGTATCCGGGACAAAACCGCCTGTTCTCTGGTAATAAATCCGATAATCGCTCTCCACGATCAATTCCCCGGCATCACCCTCATAACTGTATCTGGCCAGAATCACTATGTCTTTCAGACCGTCTCCGTCAATATCCCTGCAGGTGACTCCCTTGAGCGCATACAGGTTATCATATTCTCCCATGGGCTGTAATACAGATACAATATCCCCCTGCTCGTTCACCAGATAAATCATAAAAATATCATAATCAGCAATCCGATAAGTCCCCGGCGTTACCTGCAATCTCCCCAATTTACCGAAAGTCCGAAAATAACACTGCTCCGAAATAATCCGGAACTTATTTCGCTGCAATTCCTGCAAAGTGGTAGCTGTGTACAGAAATTCCGTAGAATACCCATCCCGTACAAAAGCCGTAATGGATTCTGCACTTTTGTTCATACCGAAGCGGTTGATCTTATCCGAAATCCGATAATCTCTGTAAAAACTGCTTTCCGTCTTACTCTGGAAAAGCACATCTCCCACCTTGTATGTCTTGCCCGCATAGGCTCCGCTCTCGTTTATGCAGGAAGTGATAAGAATAATATCCATTCTGCCGTCCCGGTTTAAGTCCTGAAAAGAAACTGCCGCAATGGACTGTACCGGCTGCCTCATACGCCCTCTGACACAGTGGTTGGTGGCCAGCTGTTCCGTCCGGTAAAGGATCTGGCCGCTGCTGTCCACGATAAACAGCGCAAGCCGGTTATAATGCTCATCAAAGGCAGGCACCATAAGAATACTGTCCTCATTGTCCGGCTCCAGTGCAAAGATCTGATCTTCTACCACACGAAACCCGCTTTCCCCTATCCCGCTTTGGTCTTCTATGGACATGAGGCGTTCATAATACTCCTCATACTCTGCAAGCACAACTCCCTCATCTTCTGTTTCCGGAGCAGCCTGTACCGTGCAGAATGGAACCAGCCAGCAGACCAATCCTGCTGCCAGAGCAAGTGCGGTCATGTATCTACACTTGTTCATGTGTTGTACCTCTATACTGCTCTCATCTATGATTGACTCATTTGGTCAAGCAACTGTATCTTAATATCATAAAGTCTGCTGGAAAGATCCACATATACTTTATGGGGATTCACCAGACGTCTGGTCTCATCCCAGAGCGTCTCCTGTTCTTTCTTGCAATACTCCTGAATCTCCATAACCTTAGGAGACGTGTAGCAACATTCTCCTCCTTTGAATACCTGCACCATCAAATCTCTCATCTGATAGCTGCCTGGTGCAAGCTTTGTCTTTTTCCAGGGTTCTATAGGGTCAAACAAAAGAAGCGGCTCTTTCTCATCAAACACCTCATCCACCAGACAAATCAAATCCGCTTTGATCTTACCGCTCTCCTTATCATAAACACGGTATACCGTCTTATTGCCAGGATTGGTGACCTTCTCCGAATTTTCGGAAAGCTTGATCTTGGGAATAAATTTACCATCCTTACCCATAATGGCCGCCAGCTTGTACACGCCTCCAAAGGACGGGCAGTCTTTGGAAGTAATCAGATGAGTGCCCACACCCCAGGAAGTAATCTTGGCGCCCTGGTCTTTCAGGCTCTGAATCAGGAATTCATCCAGATCGTTGGAAGCAGAAATCACCGCATCCGGGAACCCCGCCTCATCCAGCATCTTCCTCGCCTTCTTGGAAAGATACGCCAGATCCCCGCTATCCAGACGGATCCCATAAAATGTGAGCGGAACCCCGGCTTCCCGCATCTCCTGAAAGACACGGATTGCATTGGGTACACCGGACTTTAAGGTATCATAGGTATCTACCAGCAAAATACAAGCCGAAGGATACATATCCGCATAGGTCTTAAACGCAGTATACTCATCCGGGAAACTCATGATCCAGCTGTGGGCATGTGTTCCCTTCACCGGCACATCAAACAGCTGTCCGCAGAGCACATTGGAAGTTCCCACGCATCCGCCGATAACTGCTGCCCGCGCACCATAAGTACCCGCATCCGGCCCCTGGGCCCGCCGAAGACCAAATTCCATGATCCCGTCACCCTGCGCCGCATAACAGACTCTTGCCGCCTTCGTCGCAATCAGGCTCTGATGATTGACGATATTTAAGATTGCCGTTTCCACCAGCTGGGCCTGCATAATCGGTGCAATAACCTTCACCAACGGCTCTCTGGGAAACACCACCGTACCCTCCGGAATCGCATAGATGTCTCCCGTAAATCTGAAACTTTTCAGATATTCCAAGAAATCCTGCTCAAAAATGCCAAGACTGGCCAGATAAGCGATATCTTCCTCCTCAAAATGCAGTCCTTTGATATACTGAATCAGCTGCTCTAATCCCGCTGCAATGGCAAAACCGCCGTCACAGGGATTATTCCGGTAAAAAGCATCAAAAATAACGGTTTCATTCTGATCCTTGTTCTTAAAATATCCCTGCATCATTGTCAACTCATATAAATCTGTAAGCAGTGTCAAATTTTGTCTGTCCATAATCTCTCCCTCCGTCATCGGACACGGTACTTTACCGTGTTTCTTCCTGATGTCCCCACAGGCACTGCACCTGCGCTTTTTTATTGCTATCATACACCCTTTTATGCAAATAGGAAAGAGTTTTCTACTTCTTTGCCATACAGTTTTTACTCATTTTCCTATCATCCATATCAGTTTTCTCGACTATACGCTTTTTAAAGATTCTCCGGAATTTTATTCTACATATAAACTGATTAATGTTAAAAACCACCAGATTTATAGTGACAAATTTACCTTAAGTGTGCTAAACTTATCTCGTATAGATCTGGCCACCGAAGAAGATAAAAAATACCAGATTGATTACTGGGCGAGGCTCTTCAAAGCAGCTACATGGGAGGAGATTCATATGATTGCTTCTGAAAATGATTCTATCAGTGAGGCATCCGACACTATTTTCCGGTTAAGTGCTGAAGCAGGATTCCCTCATTCAGGAACTTCGCCATGAAATAGAGCTTCTCAAAACAGGCAGCGGCAACGCCCCCTCTTTTTGAATTGATAGTCAGAGAATCATACAAAAAGGCTGCCGTCTGACCCTTTAGAGTCATGACGACAGCCTTTTTCATTGTTCCATCTGTCTTCCCAGGAAACCGGCTGCTGACTGAATCAGCTTCTGCTCCACTTCGCCCATTTTTGATTTATGATCTGTCTCCAATAAAATCACTGATCCGATGACATCCCCTTCACAGATAATGGGGCTGATCGCCTCATGCTGAAATTCATCCGCATCGGTGCTGACCTGGATAAAATTCCTGTCCCCCCTGGCCGCCACCAGGCTTTCCCTGTGATTGATCTTCTCTTCCAGTTCTCTGCTGATAGATTTTCCCAACAGATTCTTCATACCGCCGGATACTGCAATGAACTGATCTCTATCGGAGATCATTGCAATATGTCCCGACACCTGCGCCATGCTCTCCGCATACTGCTTTGCAAAGGTGCCCATCTCACCTATAGGCGAGTATTTCTTGAGAATGATTTCGCCCTCCCTGTCGGTAAAAATTTCCAAGGGATCCGATTCCCTGATGCGGAGCGTCCTGCGAATCTCCTTCGGAATCACAATACGTCCCAAATCATCTATACGTCTGACTATACCAGTTGCTTTCATATCATATAACCTCCATCTGCCAATCATAGTCGTAGTGTAACTTCATATTTTCTTTTCTCTCTACGTTTTTACTATTATTTGTAAAGCAGGAAATTATATGCATGTAATTAAAGATTTTACAATTTGTATTTTTGCTCTGCTACTTAACAAGAATCGGCAAATTATCACATCATCATCCATTCCCAGACGCCTTCATCTTCTTTATAATATAATCAAAGAATACAAAAACAATGCCAGGAGCAGGCAACTGTTCCGGAAACGGGGGCGTATTATGAAATATGGACATTTTGATGACCAAAACAGGGAATATGTAATTGACAAAGTCGATCTTCCCTGCTCATGGACGAACTATCTGGGCGTAGAAGATATGGCGGCAGTGGTCAATCACACGGCCGGCGGCTATCTGTTCTATAAGACACCGGAATACCACAGAATCAGCCGCTTCAGGGCCAATGCAGTTCCTATGGACCGGCCGGGCTTTTATGTCTATATCAGAGATAACGACACGAAGGACTACTGGTCCATCTCCTGGCAGCCTGTAGGCAAGCCGCTTGATGAAGCTAAGTACATCTGCCGACACGGCATGTCCTACACCGTGTATGAATGTGAATACCAGAACATCAAAGCCTCGCAGACCATGGTGATTCCCAGGGGAGAGGCCGTCCAGTTATGGGACGTAAAGATTAAAAATACAGGAGATACGCCCAGAAATATAAGTGTATTTTCCTATCTTGAATTTTCCTTTCATCACATTATGATTGATAACCAGAATTATCAGATGAGTCTCTATTGTGCCGGCTCCTCCTACGAAGACGGCATCATTGAAGAAGACCTGTTCTATGAAGAAGAAGGCTATCAGTACTTTACTATGAATAGGATGCCCGACGGCTTTGACTGTATGCGGGACCGCTTCATCGGAACCTACAACACGGAGACAAATCCTGCCGCCGTGGCCGCCGGAAAATGTTCCTCTTCTTATGAGAAAGGCGGCAACCACTGTGGCAGCCTGCAGAAGAATCTGACCCTGCTGCCCGGTGAAGAAGCAAGAATCATCTTTATGGCAGGAGAAGGCCGGCGGTCCGAAGGGAAACGCATACGTACCAAATATGAAGATCCGCAGAATGTAGATCTGGTCTATACAGATTTAAAACAATACTGGGAAGACAAATTTTCCAAACTGCAGATTCAGACGCCAAGTAACGCCATGAATACCATGATCAACACCTGGACGCTGTATCAGTCAGAAATAAACGTCATGTTTTCCCGTTTTGCCTCTTTTATCGAAGTGGGCGGCCGGGTAGGGCTTGGATACCGCGATACAGCCCAGGATGCCATGACGGTTCCCCACTCCAATCCGGACAAATGCCGGGAACGTATCGAACAACTTCTGCGCGGCTTAACCAGCGCAGGTTACGGTCTGCATCTTTTCCAGCCTGAATGGTTTGTGGAAAATAACAAAGCCAAACCCTTTAAGTCTCCTACTGTTATTCCGGAACCTGACAAAGACAATATCATCCACGGCCTCAAAGACGCCTGTTCCGACGACGCGCTCTGGCTGGTAGGATCCGTTACAGAATATATCAAGGAAACAGGCGATATCTCCTTTGCCTCCAAAGAACTTCCTTATGCAGACACTTTTCTTTCCGGAAGCAAAGAGACCGAGACCGTCTATGAACATTTGAAAAAGATTCTGGACTTCTCCACCAAGCAGGTGGGACTGACTGGAATATGCAAGGGGCTGCGAGCCGACTGGAATGACTGTCTGAATCTGGGCGGCGGAGAGAGCGCCATGGTCAGTTTCCTGCACTACTGGGCACTGCAGCATTTCATCGGCCTGGCATCTTATCTGGACAAATCAGAAGACGTAGCCTACTACACACAGATTGCCAACCAGGTAAAAGAAGTCTGTAACAAGGAACTCTGGGACGGCAAATGGTTTATCCGGGGCATCACGGCCAAAGGCCGGAAAATAGGCACGCAAGACGATGCGGAAGGGAAAGTACATCTGGAATCCAACGCATGGGCAGTTCTCTCCGGTGCCGCCGATGACGAGAAGGCGGATCTGGCTCTTAAGGCCATTGACGAATATCTCTATACCCCTTACGGCCTGCTCTTAAACACGCCTTCCTACACGGTGCCCGACGATGACATCGGTTTCGTCACCAGAGTATATCCGGGACTTAAGGAAAACGGCGCAGTTTTCTCCCACCCCAATCCCTGGGCGTGGGCCGCAGCCTGCAAGAGAGGAAGAGGCGACCTTGCCATGAAATTCTATGATGCGCTCTGTCCTTGTCTGCAAAATGATATCATAGAGACAAGAGAAGCCGAGCCTTACTCCTATTGTCAGTTCATTGCCGGCAAAGACCACAGCGCGTTCGGCAGAGCAAGACACCCCTTTATGACCGGTTCCGGCGGTTGGGCCTACTTTGCCGCCACCAGGTATATCCTGGGAATCCGTCCGGATTATGACTGTCTGACGATTGACCCCTGTATTCCGGCGGATTGGAAAGAGTTTCGCGTAAAGAGGGTATTCCGGGGTGCCTCCTACGACATCCGGGTAAATAACCCGGACAGTGTCATGAAAGGCGTAAAGGAAATCCGCGTAGACGGACAACCTGCGGACAAAGTCAATATTATGCCTGCGGGCAGCGAGCATATGGTGGAAGTTACATTAGGTTAAAGCAAATACGGGAGGAATGATTATGATTCAATTTGGTACAGGCGGCTGGAGAGCCGTAATCGGGGACGGATTTACAAGAGAAAATATTCAGATTTTATCCAGAGCCATCTGCGATAAAATGCGGGAAGAAAATGTCGCACAAGAAGGCATTGTGTTGGGCTATGACAGACGTTTTCTCTCCAAGGAAGCCATGCAGTGGGCGGCACAGGTATTTGCCAAAGAGGGCATCAAAGCATACCTGATCAACAAATCAGCCCCCACACCGCTTGTCATGTTCTATGTGATGAAACATGAATTCCATTACGGCATGATGATTACCGCAAGCCATAATCCGGCGATTTATAACGGTATCAAGGTTTTCACCTACGGCGGCAGGGATGCGGACGAAGAACAGACAGCGGACATAGAGCGATACATCAATGAAGTGACAGACATTCCCGTAGAGGATCTGCCTTATCAGGAAGGCTTGGAGAAAGGGCTGATCGAAGAAATTTATCCGTTGAACGAATACCTGGACAGCATCATCGACACTGTGGACATGGATAAGATCAAGAAACGCGGTCTGCGGGTTGCTCTTGACCCCATGTACGGAGTCAGCGAGACTTCCTTAAAGACCATACTGATGACCGCAAGATGCGAAGTAGAGACCATTCATGAAAGACACGATACCCTGTTTGGAGGCAAACTGCCGGCACCCACCGCACAGACGCTCCGTGCCCTGCAAAACTACGTAATCGACAGGCGCTGTGATCTGGGCATTGCAACGGACGGCGACGCTGACAGAATCGGCGTGATCGACGACAAAGGCAATTTCCTTCATCCTAACGACATCCTTGTCCTGCTGTACTATTATCTGGTAAAATACAAAGGCTGGCACGGCGCTGCCGTCAGGAACATCTGCACCACCCATCTCTTAGACCGGGTGGCGGAGAGTTTCGGGGAATCCTGTTATGAGGTTCCTGTCGGCTTCAAACATATTTCCGCCAAAATGTTTGCCACAGACGCTATTATAGGCGGAGAATCCTCCGGCGGTATGGCCGTAAGAGGACATATCAAAGGAAAGGACGGTATCTACGCTTCTGCTCTCCTGGTGGAAATGATTGCCGTAACCGGCATGCCGCTCTCCCAGATCATGGAAAACATACGCAAAGAATACGGCGGTATGGCGTTGGAGGAAAGGGATTATCGTTTCAGCCCGCAAAGAAAAATAGAAATTCACAAACAGATTCTGGAAGATAAGGAACTGCCTCAGATTCCTTATGCGATTGACCGCATCTCCTATCTGGACGGCCTCAAGATATACCTTAAGGACGGCGGCTGGATTTCCGTAAGATTTTCCGGAACGGAACCTCTTTTAAGAATCTTCTGCGAAATGAAAAACAAAGAGGATGCGGCCTCGTTTTGTGAACTGTTTGAAAACTATTTAGCCTTGAAATAATATTTTATGATACCTTTAACAGACGCGGACGTTTTGCCTGCGTCTGTTGTCTTTGATTGAAAATGTCCTATATCTTACTTTCAAAAAATCACAGAATAGTATACACTATAAAAAAAGAAGCAAAAGCAGGTATGAGTATAAAATGGATAAAGCAAACGAACAATACGTACAGAAAAAATCACTTAGATGGAGTATGGTCAGAAGACTCTTATTCGGGTGGTTTTTTCCTTTATTAATGTTAACTCTCATTATGATAATCCTGATAACGGGTAACCTTTACCGTCAGGTGGAGCATACCCTGACAGCCTCTATGGACAAGACCGCAGACATCATGCAGATACAGCTCAAAGACTGTGAAACTGCCTCTAAGAACGCCTCCTATATGGGAGAAATCTACAACCTGTATCTCACTTATCTGAATGATGGGAAACGGGGCAATTTTAAAAAATTCGCAGAAAGATTCTTAGGCCAGCAGTACTCCTATAACGATAATTGTATAACAGCGCTGCTTGTGCTGCCGGGAGCGGAAGAGCTCCTCTGCTATGCACTTAACAGCCGCAACGGCGGAAGTTATCCGGATATTATGTTCTTTCAATCCCAGGCCAAAGAACCGATTCTTGATGTGGCCCGCACACTGGACACCGGCACCACGCTGGTGTGTGTGGACGGCAGACTCTATATGGTCAGAAACCTCGTGACACCCAAATTCACACCTTACGCCGTACTGTCCCTGGAACTGGATGAGGAATCTTTGATGCAGAGTTTTTCCGGCATATGGGGATACACCGGTGTCAGTCTGTATTGGAACGACGACCTGGTAAACACAACGGACAGCGAAGCTTCCAGGACGCTTCCGGAAAACATTAAAAAAAGGTTAGAAGCAAAAGACACTTCCTACGAAAACCGTCAGGGATCCACCTCCTATATTTATCGCAGAATAAACATATATGACGGTACCATAACTCTTTGCGTCAGCCTGGACAACCGGGTAATTCACGCAGAAATTATGACAATACAATACCTTTTCCTGCTTATGCTTGTTTTCATGATACCGCTTGTCGTACAGATGATACGCTTTTTCCACAATAAAGTAACGATACCGCTTCGGGATCTGATCACCGGGGCAGACTCCGTCAGAGAGGGAAACCTTGGCATCCAAATAGAAAACAGGGAAGACAACCGGGAATTTTATCAAGTGAAAGATACCTTTAACCATATGTCCCTGCAGCTTAAGAACCAGTTCGATAAAATTTATCTGGAGGAAATTGCCCTGCGGGATGCCAAGATCATGGCTCTGCAGTCACAGATCAATCCCCATTTCCTGAATAATACTTTGGAAATCATTAACTGGGAGGCGCGCCTGAATGGAAACTATAAGGTAAGCGGCATGATTGAAGCCCTCTCCACCATGCTCGGCGCCACCATGAACCGCAAAGAACAGCAGTTTCATTCGATTGCCGAGGAAATGGCCTATGCAGACGCTTATCTATACATTATCGCCCAGCGTTTTGGTGCCAAATTCCAGTGTACAAAGCATATAGATGAAAGACTCCTGACCCTTCAGGTACCGCGGCTGATCATTCAGCCCATCGTAGAAAATGCCGTGGAACATGGCATGGACATCTCCACGAAAGGCTGTCTGGAAATCCGCCTCTACGAAAGAGAGGACGGCTATCTGTGCATTGAAGTAGAAGATAACGGCAGACTGACCAGCAAAGAGAAAGAAAAGATAGACAAACTTCTCTCCAAGGATGCAAAACTCTCCGGTGAAAAAAGAGTCAGCCTCGGTATTCGTAATGTTGACCAGAGACTTAAGATGATATATGGTGATGATTGTGGATTATTTATAACAGGAAATGAACAGGAAAATACCGTTAGTACAATCTTGCTCAAAATGGATGTGCCAACCGAGCAATAAAAGGCAAAAAAAGACAATACCAACAATTACCCTTTTTTTCTTTTCCCGGTATGATATAGATGTAACCAAACAAAAGCAATCAAAAGGGAGGAAGAATAATGAAAAAACGAATTATCGCAGCATTGCTCGCGGGATTAATGGTAGTATCCGTAACCGCATGCGGAAATGACAACAGTGCAGGCAGCGCCGGATCAGAGGCGCCGGCACAGGAAGCAGCACCGGCAGAAAGTGCAGGAGGCAGTGACAGTAAGGAAGCACCTGCCGAGACAGCACAGCCGTCCGGCCCGGTAGAGCTGACAGTCACCACCACATTTGCAGGGGAAGATGGCAACGCACAGAATTACAAAAATGCAGTGAAAGCCTGGGAAGAGCAGACCGGCAACACAGTTGTGGATACATCCGCAACCGCAGATGAGACTTTCAAGATGAGAGTAGCCACAGACTTCGAGACCGGTTCCGAACCAGATGTCCTGTTCTTCTTCAACGGTGCAGACGCCAACAGCTTCATCGAAGCCGGCAAGGTATTATCCATTGATGAGATTCGTGCAGAATATCCGGAATACGCAACCAACATGAACGAAGATCTGATCCCCGACTCTTTGGTAGACGGTAAGAAATATGCCATACCGGTAAACGGCTACTGGGAAGCAATGTTTGTCAATACAGAGATTTTGGAAGCGGCAGGCGTAGAAATGCCTGGAGAAAACTACACCATGGATATGTTTAAGGCAGACTGCGAGAAGATTAAAGCGGCAGGTTACACCCCTATCGCAGCAGCACTGGGCAACATTCCTCACTACTGGTGGGAGTTCGCTATCTTCAATAACCAGTCCCCGGATACCCATCTGGAAATTCCGGAAAGCGTTGAGGATGCAAACGGTCAGGCATGGGTTTCCGGCATGAATGACATCAAGGAACTTTATGAATTGGGCTATTTCCCTGACAATACACTCTCTGCAACAGACGATGAGACCTTTGCAATGTTCACAGACGGGAAAGCCGCTTTCCTGATTGACGGTTCCTGGAAAGTCGGCGGTATCGTAGGCGCATGCCAGTCAGATCCGGAAGATCCTTCTACATTGGATACCGATAAACTTGCTAAATTTGATGTAACTTATGTGCCCGGTAAAGGCAGCAGAAAAGCAACCGACCTGATCGGCGGTCTTTCTTCCGGCTACTATATCACAAGGAAAGCATGGGATGATCCGGACAAGAGAGCGGCCGCAGTCAACTTTGTAGAGTACATGACTTCCGATGAGGTTGTACCCGCTTTTGCACAACATGCAGCATCTGCTTTAAAAAATGCACCGGTTGTGGATCCTGCTGAGTTCAATGAATTGCAGCTCAGAGCCATCGAGATGATGGCAGGCGTAACCACTCTCACCGGCGCAGTACAGGATTTATTCCAGGGTGACTGCCGTGTATCTACCTTCGACGGTATGCCTGAAATCGTAACCGGCAAAGTAGACGCCGCAGACGCGGTAGCAGAAGGTCTGGACGCTTATCATAATCAGTAAAACCAAAAACGCTAATCGGCTGAAAGGGGCAGGGGATTACCCTGCCTCCTTTTTCCAAAATGACCTTTACAAAATAATGGAGGTATCTTATGGGAGCAAACATATATCGCAATAAGAAACCGGTATTTGTATTCTTAATACCTGCCTTCCTGTTTATGGCAACGTTTCTTTATTATCCTTTTATTAAAAACATATTAAACAGTTTCATGAGCATCAAACAGCTTGGCAGTTCCGCCACCAGCTTTAATACACCCTGGTACGGTAACTATGTAGATATGATTCATGATCAGAATGTATGGACGTCCCTCAAAAATACACTGATCATGATGGTGGTTACCCTGATCGGGCAAGTCGGCATCGCCATCATACTGGCATTGATGGTAGATAACATCGGCAGAGGCAAACAGTTCTTCAAAACCGTATTCTTCTTTCCGATCGTTATCTCGGCAACAGCCTTAGGTCTGTTGTTCAACCTGCTCTTTCTGTATGATAAGGGTATGATCAATCAGCTTCTGGAATCTTTGGGCAAGACGCAGCTGACGGACTGGAAAGCTGAGGGCATAGCGCTGTTTACCATGATGCTTCCGGTTATGTGGCAGTATGTCGGATTCTACTTTGTCATCCTTATCACAGGATTAAATAATATTTCCGATGAATTGTACGAGGCAGCACGGATTGACGGTGCCTCCACATGGCAGTGTGTACGGTATATCTCTCTTCCTCTTTTACATAATGTCATCTGTACCTGCAGCGTCCTGGCTGTTACGGGTGCCCTTAAAGTATTCGATCTGCCCTGGACCATGTTCCCCAAAGGTATGCCGCTTAAGTCTACTTTCTTAACCGGTACTTACATGTACTATCACACCATGGAAACTAAGAACGTGGACTATGGCTGTGCACTTGCCGTTCTGATTGTTGTGCTGGGTATTGTATTATCCAAAGTCGTTAATGCAATCTTCCGCGAGAAAGATTATTAAAGGAGGGATGAGATATGACGAAGAAAAGAACATTTTCCATTGGCCGGTTCCTTGTCTACCTGGTATTAATCATCTGGTCGATAACCACCGTGTATCCCATCATCTGGGTGTTCCAGAACTCCTTTAAGGCAAAAGATAAGATTCTGGCAGATTCCTTTTCCCTGCCCCTCGGAGAACTCTTCACCCTGGCAAACTATCGGAAAGCCTTTGGCAATCTGAACATTTTAAGCGCTTATAAGAACAGTATCTTCATCTCCACCATGGTGGCCCTGTTCGTCATGCTGTTAGCCGGCATGGCTGCTTATGCGCTCTCCCGTTATAAGTTCAAGGGATCGCAGCTTCTCAATTCCCTGGTGATTGCGGGTATGATGTTCCCCGTCTTTGCTACGATTGTTCCGGTATGCTCCATGGAAGTTTCCTGGGGAATCGCTAACTCTAACAAATGGTTTTTGAGCATGTTATCCGTGATTCTGCCGCAGGTAGCAGGCAATCTCTCCTTCGCCATGGTGGTTCTGATCGGCTACATCAAAGGACTTCCGATAGAGTTGGAAGAAGCTGCATACATGGAAGGCTGTAACGCTTTTCAGATATACTTTAAGGTTGTGTTACCGCTTGCGAAACCTTCCTTTGCCACAGTAGCCATCTTCTCTTTCTTATGGAGTTATAATGATCTGTTTACACAGACCTTCTTCTTGCGGACACCTGATATGTACGGTATTACCACCCTCTTAAATCAGCTGACTGCCAAAGAAGGCACCAACTATGGTCTGATGGCATCGGCCGTGACATTGGTTGTGGTTCCTGTTATCATTGTATACTGCTTCCTGCAAAAATATATCGTGAAAGGTATGACGGCAGGTGCGGTGAAAGGCTAGGAGTAAATTATGTATAAGGTAGCTATTATTGATGATGAACCGTTAATTGTGGAGGGATTGTGTAAGACAATGCCCTGGGAGAAATGGAACTGCCAGCTGGCTGGCTATGCCTATAATGGTAAAGAAGGTCTGGAAATGATCCGCCGGGAGCGGCCTGATATTATCATTTCGGATATCAATATGCCCGAGCTGGACGGCTTAAAAATGATTGCCGCCCTGAAGTCCGAATTCCCCGACATGCAGCTGATCATCCTGACCGGATACCGAGAATTTGAATATGCCAGAGAAGCCATCTCCCTGGGTGTGTCACGCTTTCTTTTAAAGCCCTCCAAGATGAGCGAACTGGAAGAAGCGATGGATGAAGTAACCAGAAGGCTGATGCAGTCTGAAGATCATTTATCTGCTGTTTCTGTTCCGGAGGCAGAGACCGCCGAAGACGATCAGGACGATACTCCCTATCATAATGAAGCCAACAGCTTTATCGTAAAAAACGCCTTGGAATATATACGGGAAAACTCTCAGGAAAAACTGCGCCTCGTGGATGTGGCAGACCAGGTTTATGTCAGCCAGTGGCATCTGTCCAAACTGCTCAATAAACATACCGGCAAGACCTTTTCTGACATCCTAAACAGCACCCGTATCGATAAGGCCAAAGAGCTGTTAAACGACCCTTCTCTTCGGATATGCGATGTGGCAGAAATGGTAGGATTCCAGGATTTGGCACATTTTTCCCGGGTATTTAAAAAAATGGAAGGCATGTCAGCCAATGAATATCGCAACACCAGAAGTAAAATCTAAAGAAACAATAAGGAGACTCTATCATGAAAATATATTGTGGAAAAGATTATGAACATGCAGGCAGAATAACTGCTAATATCCTGTCTGCACAGATTATCATGAAACCGGACTGCGTACTGGGCCTTGCCACCGGTTCTACGCCGATCAGCGCTTACGAGAATCTCATCAGGCATTATGAATCAGGGGACCTTGATTTTTCATTGGTCCACAGTATCAATCTGGATGAATACAGGGGGCTGGACCCTGAAAACGACCAGAGCTACCGCTATTTTATGAATACACATCTCTTTGACCATATCAACATTGACAAAAAGAATACTTTTGTTCCCGACGGTATGGAGAAAGATGCCGAGAAAGCCTGTCAGGACTATGATGAAATCATCCGCTCCCACGGCGGCATTGATTTACAGCTCCTGGGGCTAGGCCATAACGGTCATATCGGATTCAATGAACCCAGCGACTCTTTCGCCAAAGGAACCCATCTGGTCACACTGACCGAGAGCACCGTCACGGCTAATGCAAGATTCTTTGCTTCCGCCTCCGATGTGCCGAAAGAAGCATATACCATGGGTATCCGTTCCATCATGCAGGCAAAAATAATTCTCGTGATGGCCTGCGGGGAAAGTAAAAAAGAAATTATCAAAAAAGCTTTTTACGGGCCTATCACACCACAGGTACCAGCCTCCGTATTGCAGCTTCATCCAAACGTAATCCTGGTTGGGGACGAGGCCGCTCTAGGCTGACAGAAAACAGGAAGAGACTAAGAAGGGGTAACAGTTATGTTTAAATTGAAGGGTATGATCTACACGGACAAAATGTACTTTGAAGCAGGCGAGATTACTATTGAGGGGAGTAACATCAGCCAGATAAAACTGTGTGCCGAAGAGGATCTGACAGCAGAAGAATCCG
This sequence comes from Lachnospiraceae bacterium UBA7086, assembly GCA_002492525.1. Classification (GTDB taxonomy): domain Bacteria; phylum Bacillota; class Clostridia; order Lachnospirales; family Lachnospiraceae; genus UBA3282. The sequence goes on from DKZA01000039.1 coordinate 19,201, forward strand.
AGCGATATCTTCTGCCCGGGCTTGTGGATATCCACTTTCACGGCTGTGCCGGATATGATTTCTGTGACGGTACAACGGAAGCTGTGCGCGCCATCGCTTCCTATGAAGTGACACACGGCATCACAACCATCTGTCCTGCCACCATGACACTTTCAGAAGATATGCTGACAAATATCTGCACAGTCTATGCGGATGCCGTGCAGACCGAGGTTTTAAAGCAGGATATCGCTGTTTCAGAGATCGTAAAAGGAATCTATCTGGAAGGGCCTTTTATCTCCGAAAATAAGAAGGGAGCGCAAAATCCTGCTTATATCCATAAACCGGATAGAGAAATGCTCATGAGGCTGCAAGAAGCTGCACAGGGTCTGATTAAAATAGTAGCCATCGCACCGGAAACTGACGGGGCTATGGACTGTATCAAGGCATGCAGCAAAGAATTCCGCTTTTCTATTGCCCACACCTGCGCAGACTATGAAACCACAAGGGAGGCCATCGAATCCGGCGTTTATCATGTGACTCATCTGTACAACGCCATGCCGCCCTTCACGCACAGACAGCCCGGTGTCATCGGCGCCGTTGCGGAAAATCCATTGACAGAGGCCGAACTGATCTGTGACGGCATCCACATTCATCCCAGCGTGGTCCGAAACACATTCCAATGGTTCGGTATCCAACGCATGATTCTTATCAGTGACAGTATGATGGCAACCGGCATGGCTGACGGCGACTATGCTTTAGGAGGACAACCCGTACGGGTAAAAGGTAATCTGGCCCTTCTCGCAGACGGAACCATTGCCGGAAGCGCAACCAACCTTTATGACTGTATGCGGACAGCCGTGCAGATGGGCATCCCGGTGGAAGATGCCATCCGCGCCGCCACTTACAATCCCGCCAGGGCTGTTGGCCTGGCGGCCGAATGTGGCAGCCTGAAGGAAGGACGGAGCGCCGATATTCTGGTCACAGACAAATCGCTCCTGCTCCAAGAAGTCTTGAAATGCGGGCGCAGGGTTTTGTAAAAAAATAAGATTCCTTCTTCTGTACTAAAGCATAAACAGAATCGAGCCGATATAAATTACGTAACTGTATTTTATATTGGCTTTTAATATATAAAATTCATGAATCTTTCTATCGTTTTTGCCGCCTATATAGATTAATTTTACTATGAAATGACTGCATGGAGGCAGGATATCGGAGGGCAGGATGCTTTCAGTAAAAACAAATATGTTGGCATTGAACGCCAACCGACAACTTGGCCTCACGACCAAGAAAAACGTCAAAAATACAGAAAGATTATCTTCCGGCTATCGCATCAACCGGGCGGCTGATGATGCTGCCGGTCTGTCTATTTCTGAGAAAATGCGCAGACAGATACGCGGACTTAGCCAGGCGGCTTTAAACGCCCAGGATGGCGTCTCCATGGTACAGATTGGAGAAGGCGCCTTAAATGAAGTGCACGATATGTTACACCGGGCCAATGAACTGGCGGTTAAAGCGGCAACAGGCACTTTGCAGGATGCAGACCGTGCCATGATCGATGCAGAAATTCAGCAGCTTAAGGCCGAAATTGACCGGACGGCAAAGAACACTACCTTTAATGAAATATCCCTTTTCCCTGAAAACGGGCTTTCTCCTTTGTCTACCGGATTCATGGAAACGAAATCCTATGATATTACTTATAATCTGAAAGACGGCTCCCTTATGATTAATGGTGCGGCAGCAGGACCAGGTGCCGCAGGACGTGCCGGCGTAACTGTTTCCAGCGGCAATGTATTGGCAGATACCATTGCCAATGAGTTGGTTCCCAATGCCGTTTCGCAGATTTTTACCGCATTTCCCTCCTTAAAGAATAATGTGGGAAGCGACACCATTAACATGTCACTGGACGTATCCTATATAGACGGTCCCAACCGTACACTCGCCTATGCTTCTTTCCGCTACAGTTACGGCGGCGGCAGACCTTATGGCATGGGTATCCGCGTGGATATATCTGATTTCAGCAAGGCGGATGCGGAAGGTACCGGCTCCAAGACAGAAGCTTTAAAATCTACGATTGCCCATGAACTGATGCATACGGTCATGCAGTATACTCTGACCGACGGTATGAGCGGCAGACGCGGCGAAAAATATCCTTCCTGGTTTACAGAAGGAACCGCTCAGCTGGCAGGCGGCGGCTTTTCCACCGGATGGAATGACACACTCTCCTATTATGCCCATTATCTGACCAGTGCCAACGATACCAGTCAGGATGCTAACATCAGCAGTTATCTGCGAAAATTCACCATGAACAACCGGCCCTATGGTCACGGCTATCTGGGTGCGGCTTATATCGGATATCTGGCAAACGGCGGCGGCGCTGTGACCAGCGCTAATATTGCACAAGGTATGGATAAGATTTTTACGGATCTTTTAAATGGTCAGAGTCTGGAAAATGCTATCCAAAAAAATGCCGGTATCAGTACCGCAAATTTAAACAGTCTCTTTAGTAGTGGCGACCAGAATCTGACAGAGTTTGTCCGCAAACTCTCTTATGAGGCAAGAGACGGTGCCGGTTCAGTCATTACGGCCAATCTTGGTGTGGGAGGTTCTTCCCTCCTCGGCAACAACGCCAGCGCGCTTAACCAGCCCTTTAGAATCGATCCTTTCCAGGTTACCGTGAACGCAAGCGGTCCTTCCGATATCGGACTGCAGGTAGGCGCAGAACCCGGGCAGCATATAGAAATTGACTTATATCAAATGAATTCGCGTGCCCTTGGATTAGAAGATCTGAATGTCAGATCCACCGATGATGCGGATCGTGCAATCGATCAGCTCAAATACGCCATCGGCTGTGTAAGTAACGTAAGAAGCCAATACGGCGCCATACAGAACCGATTGGAACACACCATCAATAATCTGAACAATATTACGGAAAACACTACGGAAGCAGAATCACGCATCCGGGATGCCGACATTGCCACGGAAATGGTGGAGTATTCCAACAATCAGATACTGATGCAGGCGGGTGCTTCCATGCTGGCACAGGCAAATCAACATTCACAATTGATATTAAGCCTCTTAGGCTGATACCGTATTGAGAGGAGCTGTCCAGAATGGGGGAAATTATAAAAATACACTGTAATATGTGTCAGGCGGAATGGGAATGTTGGACCGGTTGCGGACTGCAGCATGGCAGAAAGGAAAATATCATTGCCGCCTTTTGTCCAGAGGAACAGGCACAAGTCATAAAATGGCTGTCAAACCTTCCTCTTCCATTATACGATTTCAGATACCAGACCGCTTCCTGCGGTATTTGTCATAAACCGGTGAGCGTTCCAGTTTTAAGAAATGTCGAGAGCGATGAAATCTTTGTGGGCGTCTGCCCGGTATGTGGTAATCAGCCGCAAATGCCGCTGCCAGAAAGCATTACGGATATGGCCTGTCCGGCGTGCGGCAGCATGTCTCTGGAAGCCGCTGAAGCCGGACATTGGGATTAGATACCATATTCGTCTTTTTATTACTGAGGCTGTTTCCCGATATAGGCGAGAATACCGCCGTCCACATACAGCACATGGCCATTCACAAAGTCAGATGCCTCAGATGCCAGAAATACTGCCGGTCCCTGAAGATCCTCCGTCACACCCCAACGGGCTGCCGGTGTCTTTGCAATAATAAACTGATCGAAAGGATGCCTGCTGCCATCGGGCTGTATTTCCCGAAGCGGTGCCGTCTGCGGAGTGGCAATATAGCCGGGTCCGATACCGTTACACTGGATATTAAACTCGCCATACTCAGAAGCAATATTTCTGGTCAGCATCTTTAGACCGCCCTTGGCCGCCGCATAAGCAGATACCGTCTCACGTCCCAGTTCGCTCATCATGGAACAGATATTGATAATCTTACCATGACCTTTCTTGATCATTCCCGGGATTACCGCCTTAGACACGATAAAAGGTGCATTTAAATCCACGTCGATTACCTGTCTGAACTCCTGGGCCGTCATCTCACACATCGGAATTCTTTTGATGATGCCCGCATTGTTGACCAGAATATCTATGGTTCCTACTTCTTTCTCAATCTGTGCCACCAGAGCCTGTACCTGCTCCTCGTTGGTCACATCACACACATACCCATGCGCCTGAATTCCTTTTTCTTCATAGGCCGCCAGTCCCTTGTCCACCAACTCCTGTTTGATATCGTTAAATACAATCGTTGCACCAGCCTCTGCATAGGCGCTGGCAATAGCAAACCCAATTCCGTAAGAAGCGCCTGTCACCAGCGCAATTTTTCCTTCCAATGAAAATTTCTTCATAAAATCGCTCATAGTTTTCTCCATTTCTGCGCTGCTTTTGCGCATATCGAGTTTGTGGCAGGCAACGCGCAGACACAAATCTCGCGATTGAAAATTTTCATTTTCAATCTTATCTTAAATCCTTCATTGCCACACCGTCCATATCGTCAAATGCCTGGTTCTCACCCACCATACCCCAGATAAAAGTATAAGCCTGGGAACCGCTTCCTGCATGGATAGACCAACTGGGTGAAATGACTGCCTCCTCATTTCTCATGATGATATGCCTTGTCTCATCCGGCTCTCCCATGTAATGCATCACAAAAGCATCTTCCGGCATCTCAAAATACAGATATACTTCCATCCTTCTGTCATGGGTATGACAGGGCATCGTATTCCACACACTGCCGGGCGCAAGCTTCGTCATACCCATCACAAGCTGACAACTCTCCACCTGTCCGGGCAGAATATATTTACAGATAACTCTGTGGTTGGACTCTTCCAAAGATCCCAATTCCACCTTATTCTCATCTTTGACAATCACAATCCCCTCTCCCGGCTCGCCTTCCGGTTTGATCAGCACTGTGGGATATGCCTTATGTGCGGGTGCACTGTTTAAATAAAATTTAGCAGGTTTAGAACCATCCTTACTGCTAAAGGAAATATCGCGTGCTCCCATACCAATGTACATGCCATCTTTGTAAGCAAGTTCATATTGTTTGCCGTCGATGGTGATCACCCCGGCCCCGCCGACATTGATTACACCCATCTCTCTTCTCTGCAGAAAGTATTCCGCCCGCAGCTCATCTCCTGCCGTCAATTCCAGTGTCTTTGATACCGGTGTCGCCGCGCCTGTGATAATACGATCAATATGACTGTACACCAGTTTGATCTCATCGGGCACGAACAGATCCTGAATCAGAAATTCCTCTCTTAACCGCTGTGTCGTGTAATACTTTACATCCTTCGGTGAAGCTGCCGTTCTAAGTTCCATACTACTATCCCTTCCTCTCCTATTAATTTTTTTATTTTACATATGGTATAAATGCCACACTTTTCCTTTATTTCTTTACGCCCTTCGCCCCGGAAAGATTGGCACTCTGCAAGATATTACTGTCAAAGGATGTCATCATGCTCTTCTCTTCCCGCTGTCTCTTAAGGGCAAGCTTTACCATGTCATCCAGCAATTCGGCATATGGCTTGCCTAAAGCTTCCCAGAGATAAAAGGCAAGGGAGCCCGGAATCGGATTGATTTCATTGACATATACTTTGTCAGTATCCTGATCAATCATAAAGTCAATCCGGGATACTCCGCTGCAATTGAGCACCTGGAATGTCTTCACAGCCATCTGGCGGATTTCCTCCCGTCTCTCGGGCGTCAGATTGGCCGGTAACTCTCTTTTGGCCGTTCTCATTCCCTCGGAGCCGCTCTTGCTGCCTGCCACGTATTTATCTTCGTAGCTGAGAATCTCATCACTGGAAATAGGTTCTTCACATTCGGAGGCTTCCGCTTCCTCATAATCTCCCAACACAGCACAATTAATTTCCCGCAGGTTCATGATAGCACGTTCCACAAGCACTTTCGCCCCAAAGGTGAAGGCATACTCCAGCGCCTCACGAAGCTGCTCTTTATCTTTTGCCACCTTAATACCAACGCTCGACCCTAAATTGACCGGCTTAACAATCACCGGATAGGCAATTCTATTCTCCACTTTGTTTATAGCAGCTGTCTCGTCAGACTGATATTCCCTGACGTTTAATGTCACACAGTCAAGTACCGGTATATCATTGTCTTTTAACACCGTCTTCATCACATACTTATCCATCGTCACGGCCGATGCCATCACGTCGCAGCCTGCGAAAGGAATATTGTAATGGCGTAAGAACCCCTGCAGACAGCCATCTTCCACATTAGCGCCATGTACCACCGGAAATGCCACATCAATCTGTGCCACTACAGAATTGCCAAACTTCTTTACCGGATACTGAATCAGTTCCACTTTATCCTGCTCGCACATGAAAAACACTCTGGTACTCTTCTTAAGCAGTTCCGAAATATTCTTATAATTGGCAATGTCACTGACTGCCTCTCCTGTATAGAGTTCATTATCCTTGGTAATATAAATGGCAATGGGATCATATTTATCCCTGTCAAAAGCATTGTACGCCTGTAAGCCTGAAATGACCGACACCTCATGTTCTACACTCTTGCCGCCAAAAAATACTCCTACTCTGATTTTCATGTTTTCCTCTCTTTCTTCTTGCTGCTTTTATGCATAATTGTCCGGCAGATCATTCTCAATCAGTATCACCTTCTGCCTTTCATTGGGAATGGCCGCCACCATCCGAAATCCTTCCTGCAGCGAATCCACAACAATCATCCTGGAGGGCGTAAATCCTGCTTCTAAAAGGCCGTCCTGGATTGGTTTTGTCTGCTCTTTGCCGACTAAGACCGCATAGTCACACTTATCAGCCGCATAAACGCCAACTTCTTTATTTTCATCATATTGCTCATCTCCCAACTCCACCATGCCCGGCGTCATCAGAATCCTAAGCTCCCGGAACATGGCAAGTGTATCCAAAGCGGCCTTAAATCCGTTCTTGTTGGAATTGTAAGCATCGTCCAGTATAATCCTGTCGCCCTGCTTCATAAGCTGCAATCTATGCGGCACACTCTCCAACTGCTTCACCGGATAGATCAGCTTCTCCATGGGAATACCCAGTGTATTTGCCACAGCGATGGCTCCTGCGATGTTCTGCACATTATGACTGCCCACCAGTCTTGTGTGGAATTCATATTCCTTTCCCGCAATATCTTTCATCTTAAAGACAGAACCCTTTGGAGACACAGCAATATCATAGGCTCTGTAAGCCTCGCCTTCCCCATTGATACCATAGCTTACGACTGTTTTGTCAATCTTATGGTTTCTGATGTAGTCATTGTCGTAATTTAAAAACACCTTGCCAGATGCCGGCACCGCATCGGCCAACTCAAATTTCGTGGAAATAATATTCTCTATCGTATGAAAACTCTGCAAATGCTGGGGACCAATGGAAGTAATAATGCCATAATCCGGATGCACCAGGTCGCAGATCTCCTTGATGTCTCCCACTTCTCTTGCTCCCATCTCACAGATAAATATTTCATGAAAAGGTTTCATGCTTTCCCGAATCGTCCGTACCACGCCCAGCGTAGTATTATAATTTCCCGGCGTATGCAGTACATTATACTGTGATGACAAAAGGGTATTAAGATAATATTTTACACTGGTCTTTCCATAGCTTCCCGTCACCCCGATAATCTTCAAATCCGGCATCTGCTTTAAAATCCGCGCCGCATCATTGATATAGTGCCGGTTAATTCCCTCCTCAACAGGATGATTGATCAGATTGGCAAGCAGTATCATAAACGGCTGTAAGATAAACACTAACAGCAAAGCCACACTCATATATCTCATGGACGGTTTCCATAGATGTCCGCCTCCGCCCAGAACAGGCCCCCAGACTCCCAGACATATGGCCGCTATTGCAACAATCCCATAAAGAATGGCAGTCGTAATCAACATTCTCCGGACACGGGGAGTATACACAAGGGGCTTCTTTGCTTTATGAGGTTTATTGACCAATATGGTCATTCCGTTCATCAGACAGGCAGCGATAAGACACCCCTCATTTCCTATGATCACAAGAGGCAGTGCAATCACCCCGTACAAACACTTACCTAATATTCTTCCTACGTTGGTATGCACCTGCATCCACTCTCTGTATTCCCGTGGTTTATAGGAATCCTGCTGAAACATATGCAGCAGATATAAAACATATAAGACGGCACCTGTCAGATAAGTTACCAGCCATATTCCAAATAATACAATATACATGATGCTTTGTTTTCCTCTCTTACATCATAAAAGCTTCCAGCGCTGCGTTCACCTTTCCCGCCTGTTGGGCAAAAGAGAAGTGCCCGGCTCCCTCACAGACTACCAAGCCCGCATCCGGTATCAATTCCTCCATCTTTCTGGCATCCTCTATGGGTGTCGCAGTGTCCAGATCACCCCAGATCAGCAAAGTAGGACACGTTACCAGATGTATCAGCGGTTCCAGATCCTCATTGACTACTTTTACAAGGGTTGCGCGCATAATGGGGGTCGCACTGTTATAATCGGCCGATCCTCTCTTACGCCGCATATCCTCAACCGCATCCGGATAAAGGAAATGCATCACCTTTGTGCTCATAAACGCCCGCCCTATCTTATAACACCGCAGACTTACCTTCTGACGAAACGTCTTCTTCGGCAATATTCCCGCGCTGTCAATCAGGACTGCCCTGTCCACTGTAAAAGGCAGATTTTCTCTGGCGTTCATCTTAAAAAACACTCGTCCTCCAAATGAGTGCACCACAATACTCAGCCGTTTCAGTTCAAAAGATGCAATAAACTGCAGGACAAAATCCACGTAATCATCCACACACCAAGGACTCTCCGGTTCCGGTGTCTTTCCAAAGCCAGGCATATCCAGCGCAATCACTCTTCCTATACGCTTCAGCGTATCAATAATTCCCTGATACAAGGTAATATTGGCACCCCAGCCATGCAGCAACAGTACTACATCGCCTTCTCCCTCTTCTATATAGTTCACCGGAATATTATTTATCTTTCTAATCATATACACTCCGTCTGCCATAATGTATCACATAGGCATACTCTTACACTCTTATGCCCTATCATATACCTATGTCCGGCGTTTAGCAAATATGTTTTTGCCCACCACTGTGCAAAAACTGCTCTTTTAGTATACTGTATTTTACCCCTTTCTATCAACCACATTTAAACTATGCCCATTAATTTGTCATATAGTCCTCATAATCCATCTCACTTGCAAATAACATGTACACTCCATTTACATATCCCATATAACCGCTCTCAACTGCATATCCTTTCATATCCGTTCCTCCTTTTCTCGGTCGAACTTTTGTTCTATAAAAGGATATCACATATAAAGTCCAATATTTCGGACTACAAACTGACAAAACCTTCTTTTCCAATTTAATCTATTGAAAACCATTCTCCAATGCTATAATATGTAAGAACATCAACGTCGCTAAAACAAGCGCAATAAGGAGAATATCATATGTCAATACCTAAAAAAATCTCAAACTATCTGTTGATGATACCAGTCATCTGCGGACTCATTTTTTGCACCGGATGTGGAAATATCAATGAATCTACACAAGATATGGAAGAATCTTCTCTGGCAGAATCCGACCTGTCGGCAATGGAAGAACTCCCCCTGGAAGTGCCTGTTTTGGAAACCGAAAACGATATGGCGGAGGAACCTCTCACCGGCAGACCTTTGACTGCAGAAGAACTGCAGACCTATACCGAATTAATTCAACAGCCCTCTAACTATGGATTCTTATTGTCTGATTGGGACAAGCCTACCGACATTAACCTCTACGAAGTCTTCTATAACGGCGCAGGCATTTCCCGGGATGGCACGGAGGCAGAAATACAGGCTTATTTAGAGCGAAACGGCCAGGACGAACTATACACGGACTTTTTTGTAATGGATAAAACTGCCGTGAGCAATCTCCTGCTTGAAAAAATAGGGCTTACTTATGATGAATTTGTAATGAAAGGCGGCAGAGGAATGGAAGAAATCTATTATGCCGAGACGGACAGCTTCTGCCTGGAGGCAGGAGATACCAATTACCTTATATTTGAATGTACGGACGGAGTCGCAAATGAAGAAGGTACCATTGTCACACTATACTATGAAGGAGAATACTCCTGGATAGAAAAGGGCGAGGTTCGGATGTGGGCGGACGGAAGTTCTTTCCGCAGTAATCACATTCTGAAAGGAGATTTCCTGAATACATTGCAATCTGATGCCACAGCACAATGATAAAAGCACTAAATATAATTCATGCTTTCACTAAGTTTTTTCATAAATAATTCTGCCGCCGGAGAAAAAACCTGATGTTTTTTCCACACAACAGCCAAACCCGCCTCCACTACAGGATAAAGCGGACGAAAACAAAGATCTGGGTTTACGACCGTATTAACCAGATTGTCAACGGTTATCATGTACCCCATTCCCTGTTCAACCATGAGTGCGGCATTATAAACAAGACTGAATGTTGCAATAATATTCATTTGTTCCAGTCTTCCATCAAACCATTCCAGAAATGTATTGCCTTCTATTTTTTGAAGCGACTGCCTGGAACATATCAGAGGCAGTCCTACAAGATCTTCACATGTAACAGACGCTTTTTGTGCAAGGATACTGTCCTTTCGCATAATGACACCCCAAATATCTTTTTGAGGAAGATCCATATAGCAATACTTGGTTATATCTGCCGGCTGCATCAAAAGACCAAAATCAAGAAGTCCTTTGTCCAGACGTTCTGTCATTTCGGCCGCATTACCACTATACAAATGATAATGAATGTTCGGATACTCTCTTTGCAGACTTTTTAAAATATCCACCACGTATTGAAAGATATAAGTCTCTCCTCCGCCAATATAAATATCTCCACTGACGGAATCCCCCATGGTATTAAATTCTTCTTCAATCTTATCCATCATGGCAATCACATCTTCCGCACGTTTGCGCAAAATCATGCCTTCCGGAGTCAGAGAGACACTGTGGCTTTCACGTATAAAAAGTTTCTGTCCCAGTTCCTCCTCTAAATTCTTAATCTGTCTTGACAGGCTTGGCTGCGCAATATGAATATGGTTCGCAGCATTGGTAATATTCCCTTACGCATAAAAAGCTACAGGAGAGTCCGTCATGAAGATACTGAGAAAAATGCCATTACTGCTATCGCTTCTATCAACCGCACTGTACCTGACTGCCTGCGGCAGTACACAGCAGAATGAAAATAACCTGGAAAGTCAGCAGAAGACAGATCAATCAGAAACAGACCAATTGGAAACAGAAAATACCTCCACAACTCAAAGCCGTACCAATTATCCGTTTGAAAAAGGCATGGTACGGTTAAACAGTGGATATGCCTGTTGTCGGCCTTGGCACTTACGCCTTATCTCATGATAAGTGCATAGTTTCTGTCGCCGCATTACTTGAAAATGGGGGCCGCCTGATTGACACTGCATCCTTTTACGGAACAGAGAAAAGTGTAGGAGAAGCCATCCGAAACAGCAATATTCCAAGAGAAGAAATCTTTGTGACGACAAAGCTATACCCCAGCCAATTTTCCAATGCAGAAGCAGCCATTGAAGAGGCTCTTGAGACACTGGATATAGAATACATTGATTTAATGTTACTGCACCATCCGGGAGCAGGAGACGTGGATGCCTATAAGGCTTTAGAACAGGCCGTCCATGACGGGGAAATCCACTCTATCGGATTATCCAACTGGTACATCGAGGAACTGGAAACGTTCCTGCCACAGATTACCATTACCCCTGCTGTAATTCAGAATGAAATTCACCCTTATTACCAGGAGCAGGATGTGGTACCCTATATTCAAGATCTGGGAATCGTTGTGGAAGGCTGGTTCCCTTTTGGCGGTCGTGGACATACCGCAGAACTGTTTGGCGATGAAACAATCTCCACAATTGCCCAAACCCACAATGTAACATCGGCACAAGTGATACTTCGTTGGAATCTGCAAAGAGGTGTTGTTGTCATTCCCGGTTCCAGCAATCCTGAACATATCAAGGAAAATCTGAACATCTTCGGATTTGAGTTGACCGAAGAAGAAATGGAACAAATCGCAGAATTGGACAGAGGGGAAAAGCATGAGTGGTATTGATTAAATATCCATAACAAACTTTCCCGCCAACTTATAAACCTGCCTGACCTTCTTATCAGACAGATCCCACCCTGACAGCTCCTGTCTGATAAGATCCGGATATTTTTTACTGATATCCCGCAGACTGTTTCCTGCAGATTTTCTCACATATTCACTCTCATCTTCCTTATGGGATGCCAACAGGGCAATGGCCGTTTCGGGGTGTTCCTTAAAATATTTTCGGCTTGTCCACACACGCAGGCCTTCTGACGCTGCCCGTCTCACATTCGCATTTTCATCGGCAAACCATGCCTTTATGACCGGAAACGCCTCTTCATAACCAATCTTTGCGCAATAATTATCAAAGGCCATCGCCAGAATCTCCTGTACTTTCCAACTTTCATGCTGACTTACCACATCATGAAGAAAACGCAGGGCATCTGGTTTTTCGTCCGCCACATACCCTGCCAGAAACACACCCACCTCCTGAATCTGAAAATTATCTGATGCATATAACAGCGGATATATCTCATAACACTCTTGTACCGTATGCGTCTTATAATACTTTTTGGCTTCCTCCTTTACCAGTTTCAGGCTGTCTTTCTCCGGTATCAATTCTTCCAGATATTGTATGTATTCGTTCATATTCTGCTCCTTATCTCATGAATCGCAGTTTCTCCACAATTTCGGCCAGCGACTCTACTACTATATCCAGTTCTTCCATGGTGTTTTCCTCACTCAACGTAAACCGAAGCGACCCTCTTGCCAATTCTTCTGGTACACCGGCTGCCATCAGCACATGGGAAGGCCCCGGATGCCCGGTGGTACACGCTGAACCGCTGGATGCACAGATACCCTGCATATCCAACATAATCAATGCCGACTCACCCTGTATCCCTTCAAAGCAAAAACTGACGTGACCCGGCAGGCGCATGGTTCGATGTCCGGTTAATCTGGCACCTGGAATTTCCTCCTCCATACGGCGAATCAGATAGTCCCTCATTCTGCTTTCTTCTACAGCCTTCTTGTCCATACTTAACGCTGCCCGCTGCGCCGCAGCGGCAATTCCTACAATTCCCGGCACATTCTCCGTACCTGCCCGCCGGCCGCGTTCCTGCTGTCCGCCGTGTATCAACGAACCCATTCTTAATTTACTGTTCACATAAAGAAAGCCGATCCCTTTGGGACCATTAAATTTATGTGCGCTGGCAGAGAGCAGATCAATATGCATTTTCCCCACTTCAATAGGCAGATGCCCGTAAGCCTGCACCGCATCCGTATGAAAAAGGATGCCATGTTCGCTTGCAATCTCCCCGATTCTGCCAATCGGCTCTATAGTTCCGATCTCATTATTTGCATACATTACCGAAATCAAAATCGTATCGGGACGAATGGCCCTCTCTAACTGTTGCGGATCAATCAATCCATCCTCATCCACATCTAAATAAGTAATCTTGGCACCACGCTGTTCCAAATACTTACAAGTATGTAAAACAGCGTGATGTTCAATCTTCGAGGTAATAATATGTCTGCCCTTATCCTGACAAAACTCATATACTGCCTTCAGAGCCCAGTTATCCGACTCAGTACCGCCTGATGTGAAATAAATCTCATTCGCTTGTGCTCCCAACGTCCCGGCAATCGTTTCCCTGGCCTTGATAACAGCCTTCTTGCTTTGACTCCCCAGTCCATAGATACTTCCGGCATTACCATAGTATTCGCTAAAATACGGCAGCATTACCTCCACCACCTCGGGAGCAGTCCTGGTAGTCGCTGCGTTGTCCAGATATATCATTGCGTATGATTCCTTTCAAAATAAATCCGCTCAATAACAGACAATTCTTCTTCGAGTTCCTCAGAAATTTCCAAAAGTGTTTTCCCCTTGGAAAGTTTCTTTTGTATCTGTTCTCTAAGCTTTTTTTCTATACCTTGCTCTATTCCAGCCTTACGCCCTTCCTCAAAGGTATTCTTCAAATGTTTCTTCTCATCATATTCCGTTAAGAGCATATGCATCACCACTCCTCTCTCTGCTGACAAATATCTGAAGAGAATATCATTGCCGACAATATCTTAATAACCGCACAAATAATATCCGCTGAAATATTTGTGTCTATCTCGTACTCCCATCTTGCCTTCACAAGAACAATTCTTCCATCTTCGCCAGAGCCTCCTCAGCCAATGCAAGTAAAGTTTCTTCATCCTTCTCAATCACACCGCATTTCTTATAACGAAGACTGAACGTGGGAGTTCCCTTCGGATCAAACTTCATCTTCCCGTCATAAGCCCCTATCAACATAGGGAGATTCTCCACTTTGATGGGTGCATCCGTCCGCATAATGAAACGTATTGTCTCATTCTTCCCTTTGACTTCTGGCATATACAATCTGTGGGCATGGGAGCGAATCAGCGCGATACGCAGAAGATTTTCCACTGATTTGGGTATCTCTCCAAACCGGTCCAGAAGTTCCTCCCGCATATCCTCACATTCCTTCTCGTCCTCAATCCCTGCAATCCTCTTGTAAATGTCCAGCTTCTGCACTTCATTGACGATATAGGAAGGGGGAATATAGGCATCCACATCCACATCAATGACCGTATTGAAATCTTCCAGAGTCGGAATCCCTTTCAGATTCTTCACCGCTTCATTTAACATCTTACAATACAGATCATATCCCACTGCCTGCATATGGCCGTGCTGGCTGCGGCCAAGCAATGTCCCTGCGCCCCGGATTTCCAGATCACGCATGGCAATCTTAAACCCGCTGCCAAGTTCCGTAAATTCCCGAATGGCTTCCAGCCGCTTCTCCGCCACTTCTTTGAGTAATTTATTTCTCCGGTACATTAAGAAAGCATAAGCTGTTCTATTAGAACGTCCCACCCGCCCTCTGAGCTGATAAAGCTGAGACAGTCCCATCTGGTCGGAATCATGTATAATCATGGTGTTGACATTGGAAATATCAAGTCCAGTCTCAATAATCGTGGTAGCTACCAGAACATCTATCTCTCCATTGATAAAATCATACATGATCCGTTCCAGTTCCGTTTCTTTCATCTGTCCATGAGCAAAAGCCACAACCGCCTCCGGCACCAGCTTCTGAATGGACGCCGCGATATCCGCAATATTATTTACCCGGTTATAGACATAATACACCTGCCCCTCTCTGGA
Source organism: Lachnospiraceae bacterium UBA7086 (assembly GCA_002492525.1). Classification (GTDB taxonomy): domain Bacteria; phylum Bacillota; class Clostridia; order Lachnospirales; family Lachnospiraceae; genus UBA3282. Next base: position 34,387 of record DKZA01000039.1, read on the forward strand.
CAATTCTCTGACAATGGCCTCTCTCACCAATTCCTCATTATATTCACAAACAAAGGTCTGAATCGGTACTCTCTCCTCTGGTGCTTCTTCCAGGACGCTCATATCACGGATACCCACCAGACTCATGTGCAGTGTCCGGGGAATCGGTGTTGCCGTCAATGTCAGCACATCCACGTTTTCTCTGAGCTTCTTAATTTTCTCCTTGTGTGTCACACCAAACCGCTGCTCCTCATCAATGATCAGAAGTCCCAAATCTTTATATTGAACATCTGCGGAGAGCACTCTATGAGTGCCAATCACAATATCTACCATACCTTTTTTCATATCCGCGATGGTTTTTTTCTGCTCCGCCGTTGTCCGAAATCTGGACAACAGATCAACCCGCACCGGGAAATCCTTCATTCTCTGGATAAAGGTATTATAATGCTGCTGCGCCAGGATAGTCGTGGGTACCAGATATACCACCTGTTTACCCTCCTGCACCGCCTTGAAAGCCGCACGAATTGCGATTTCTGTCTTCCCATAGCCCACATCGCCGCAGATCAACCGATCCATAACCTTACCGCTTTCCATATCTTCTTTGGTGGCCGCAATCGCTGCAAGCTGATCCTCCGTCTCCTCAAAGGGGAACATCTCCTCAAACTCTCTCTGCCACACCGTATCCTTACCATAGCGGAAGCCTTCACTCTGCTGTCTTAAGGCGTACAGCTCCACCAGATCCTGCGCCACCTCATCCACTGCCGTGCGGACCTTTGACTTTGTTTTGGTCCACTCCTGAGTTCCCAGTTTGTTAAGCTTCGGCTTGGAACCCGCATCCGCAGAAGCATATTTTTGAATCACATCCAGTCCCGTAGCCAGTACATACAGAATACCCCCGTCCCGGTAGGATATCTTCATATAATCCTTAACAATATGATCCACTTCCACTTTCTCGATTCCCTGATAAATACCGAGTCCATGACTTTCATGAACCACATAATCTCCCACCCGCAGCTCATTAAAGTCATTGATTTTCTGACCTTCATAAATCTTTTTCTTCTTTTTTTTCTTCTTGGGAGCACCGAAAATATCGCTCTCCGAAATCACCATGAACTGCAACAGCGGATACTCAAACCCTTTGAGCACCCTGCCATAATATGTCATGACTTCCCCCGGCTGTACTTCCCGCATGGGATCCTCTGTATAAAAAGCGCTTATCCCCTGTTCCCGCAGATCCTGTGCAAGACGCCTGGCTCTGGTTCTTGATCCGGACAAAAGCAGGATACGATAACCTTTTCTCTTATAGGCAGTCAGATCTTTCACTAATGTTTCAAAACTATTGTTGTAGGAAGAAAGACTCCGGGCCTGCACCGTGAACTTTTTATCTGACTTGAAAAGAGGATTTTTCCCATCCATCGTGGAAAGCGTCACCACCCTGCGGGCAGCGATTTTTGCCCCCACTTCCTCTGCCGCAAGCAGAATATCCATCTGTCCCGGCATAATATATCCTTTCTGCACCCTGTGCATCATACTCTCACGAAATTCCATCTCCACCGCGTCCGTATGCTCCTTGACGCGAAGCGGTTCATCGAGAAAAATGCAACTGGACTTTCCGTCAAAATAATCTAAAAAGGTTTCCAATTCTGAGTAAAAGTATCTCACATAACTTTCCAGATTTACCACATTACGTGAAAGACCCAGTTCCAGAAGTTCCTCCGCCAGCTCCTTTACCTGTACCTCAATCCGATGCGCTTCTTCCGTTTTCATCTGTGCCCGCAGTACTTTGGCCTGTTGACTGCCCTCTGCCTGCACTTTTTTAAGTCCCACTCGCAATTCTTCTCTGGAGAGAATCATTTCTGTGGCTGGATAAATGGTCACGGACTCTAATTTCTCGATGGAACGCTGGCTTAGGATATCAAAGCTGCGAATAGATTCTACTTCCTCTCCCCACAGCTCAATCCGGTAAGGGTTTTCTTCCGTCAGATCAAAAATATCCACAATCCCGCCCCGGATACTAAACTGTCCCGGTACTTCCACCTGATAATTTTTCTCATACCCCAGCTCCACCAGACGGGCCGCCAATTCGCTCTCTACCAGGCTGCTGTTTTTATCTATGGAAATCACATGCTCTTGAAAGACTCTAAGAGGCATCTGGGGTGCCATCAGCGCATCATATGTGGTGATCACCGTCACCGGTACCTCATCCAACAACCTGCGCAGACATTTGATACGTTCCATGATCAATTGATTCCCATGGATATCCGCCTGAAAAAAAATCAGGTCCTTGGCCGGATACAACATGACATTTCTGTCATAAAACTGATAATCCTCATACAATTCTTTTGCCTTCAGATCACTGAACGTCACAATAATTTTATTACGAAAGCCCTCTCCTAATCCATAAACCATATGCAGCTTCTGGGAATCCACACAACCGCTTAAGCCTATCGATATCTGCTCTTTTGTCAGCTGTTTCTTAATCTCTTCATATTCTCCTAACTCTTCCAACGGAGCCAGTAATGCCCTCACATCAAACCTCCTGCACTTTCTTATTATATAAATTCATCGCCGCATCCGGCCCCTGTGTAACCATAATTTCTATGGCCGCCGCCGCGTTTCTTATACTCTCGTCTATCACTTCACGTTCTTCTTTGGTAAAATGGCCGAGCACATAGTCCGCCAGGTCTCGTCCCTGCGGTTTCTCTCCCACTCCCATCCGCACTCTCATAAACTCATCATGACCCAGATGCAGAATAATATTTTTCAATCCGTTATGCCCGCCGGCACTGCCCTTTTTGCGGATCCGTATCCGTCCCACATCCAGACTCACATCATCTGAAATGACAATGAGTTCGCTCTTCTCGTCCACTTTATAAAAGTCTATGACGGCTCTGATACTCTCACCACTCAAATTCATATAAGTCTGCGGCTTCACTAACACTACCTTCTGTCCGGCGATAAATCCTTTGCCGATGACCGCCTTGTGCTTCCTTTCTCCCATGGCGATATCATACTTCTCTGCAATAGCATCTATCACATCGAAACCAATATTGTGTCTTGTATTCTGATACTGTCTGTCGGGGTTCCCAAGGCCTGCGATGATATACATTATTCTACTCCCACTCATTGTAATTATGATTACCTTATATTCATTCAGCCTTGAGGCAAACACTGAACATATAAGATTACTGGTTGACTGTCAGATTACATTCTTTATTATTCTATCAATATCTTCGCCGTATAACAAGTCCATTCTTATCTGCGTATTCCTGCTACTGCTTCCTCGTCCACCGCAAACTCTACCAGTCCCATATAACCAGGTGCTACTTCATACTCATCAAAACAAATTACGATTTGCCCCTCATCATTCAGATAGAAATTCTGGTCTTCTTTAATTGTTTCAAACTGAAAGCCCGTTTCTTCCGCTGAATCCACCCAATATACTTTTGACTCGTCTGCCGTCATCCTGTCCCGCATCTGCTCCTTGATATTTTCACTAATGGGAGTAATAAAATCCGCGCCTTCCTTAAAAAGATTTTTTAAACAAGCAATTTCACCAGTCGTTTTATCAATATGATAATAATACTGGTACTGTGTACCGCTCCCAGCAATCTCAGCCACATTCACCTGCAGAGTAAACCATGTATCCGTATCTGTTATCACCTTATGATCCACATAAATACCGCCATAGCTTTCCCCTAATTCTACCTGTTCCTCAAATCGGTCAATCAGCCGATCTGTCATCTCCTCAATACTTTCATTGATAACCGCAAGGGATGCGTCGGTCTTAAGGTCTCCTGTCTCACCGTCCTGTTCCAATTTTACTTCCTGTATATCTGCTGAAAAGCGCTCGCTCTCATACTGATACTGCCGAATTGTCACCGCCTTAATCACGTTTCCCAGAATTGGAATCTGTTCCATGGCGTATGCCGCTTCTGAAGATATATTGGGTACGATCACCAGCAAAAACACAGCTGCCACAACAATCCATCCTGCCGCTCTCCCAATTCTCTTTCTACTTTTTCTATCTTCCACCAGAATCCCCTCATTCCTCATATTATCCAACAATCGTTTCTTCTCTTCCTCTGTCATCTGTTCCCCTTCCTTTAAAAAATCTGCGGAATAAACATCGTTACACATTTCGTATAATTTTGACATTTTTCACACCTCCCTTTCCTTTACAGCCTGCCGCAGTCGTTTTCTGCCTCTGCTGATACGTCCATAAATTGTGGTTTTACTCATATTCATTCGATGCGCCACCTCATCCATTGTCAGTTCTTCCAAATAAATCATCCGAAAAATCTTCGCATCCTCCTCTTTTAAATAAGAAAGAATCCTATGAACCTCCTCCCCATATTCCCGCCGCAAAAATTCACGCGCCGCCGCGTTATCCTCCCATTCCGGCATCTGTTCCACCAAATCCTCCCTGGAAGTATCAATATATTTACGCACATAGGTCAAAGCCTTAAATCTACATACGCCGGCCAGCCAATTCTGAAATTCCGACCGTGTCGGATCAAAACTGTCAATGTTATCCCATACCGCTAATAAGGTATCATTCATACAGTCATCCCACAAATGCGGGAGCGTTCCCATCTGCCTCTTTACGACTGTTTTTAAAACCCAGCCATATTGATCAATAACATAATATAGCGCCTGTTCATTTTTCTTCTTTAGCTGTCTGACAAAATTGCTCTCATTAATTTCCACAGTATTCACCGCCTTCCCTTTGTTACTTATAATTCGCAGGCAACGGAGTTTTTTAGACAATAAAGAAAAAATTTCATAAGAAAAGGACGCTTCCGCGTCCCTTTCTTTCCACATCATGCTTTTTACTCTTCTGCCGGTTCTAAAAGTGCTTTTTCATAGCTGTCCAGAATAATCCTCTGAATCCTGTCACGAGTTTCAGAATTAATCGGATGCGCAATATCACGATACTCACCATCGGTTGCCTTCTTGCTCGGCATCGCTATAAACAAACCCTTTTCGCCTTCGATTACTTTAATGTCATGAACTACGAATTCATCGTCAATGGTAATTGAGACGATTGCTTTCATTTTGCTGTCTTGAGTCATCTTACGCACGCGGACATCAGTAATTCTCATGAAGCTCAGCCTCCTTATCATATGATACCGGACGAATAACCGCCGGTTTTCACAAGCTTTTCCACACAAGTCATACTCATCAAGCCACGTAGCTTGTAATAAACATTTAGTTAATAATGCACATGCCCCTTACACAGTCAGTCCAATTCAACTAGCAGTCACCTCTTCGCTACACCAATATATCCCCTATTGACATGTTAACAAGAGTTCCAAAAAATTCCCAGATGCAAGATACGTATCCTGCGTTTATTATACCATCATATCACATATCTGTCATTATGTTCTACCACAATTTCAATGCCATTATCTCCCTTATGGTAAGAGTTAGCACGGATCGTACCCCTGCTCTCCACGATACAATTTTCGATATGTGTATTATCTCCAATGTAGACATCATTCAGAATAATGGAATTTTTAATATAACAATTATTCCCTATATATGTCTCCTTAAAGATTACGGAGTCCTCCACGGTGCCATTTACAATACAGCCGCTGGATATGAGACTATTCCGGATGTTTGCTCCTACATTATACTTAGCCGGCGGAAGATCATCCACCTTGGAATAAATATCCGGATACTGCTTGAAGAAATAATCTCTGATCTCGGGCTTCAGGAAATCCATATTTGTCTTAAAATAATCCTCCACCGTCGCTATATTACTCCAGTATTCCTTGATCTTATAACCATAAATCCTTTTCTGGTTCTTGTAACGGATCAGGATATCCTTTACGAAATCAAAGCGGTCCTCCTCTTTACACCTCTCGATCATCTCAATCAGCTGACGCCTTCTGACTACGTAAATACCACAGGAAATGGTATTGGATTTGGCTACCACAGGTTTCTCCTCGAACTCCTCAATACGGCTCTCCTCATTCATCTTGACCGTACCGTAACGCTCTACATTGGCATCCTGATCCATATCTTTGCATACGACCGTGATGTCTGCCTTCTTTTCAATATGATACTCCAGTACCTTATTATAATCCATCTTGTAGACGCAGTCACCGGAAACAATCACCACATATGGTTCATGGCTGTTCTTTAAGAATGACAGATTCTGCGCGATGGCATCTGCCGTACCGCGATACCATGCGTTACTTTCCGCCGTTACTGCAGGAGTCTCCACAAACAGACCTCCCTGCTTACGGCCAAAATCCCACCATTTGGAAGAACTCAGGTGCTCATTCAGACTGCCGGCATTATATTGCGTGAACACGGCCACTTTATTGATATGCGAATTAGACATATTGCTAAGCGCAAAATCAATACTACGGTAACTGCCCGCAATAGGCATTGCACAGACCGCACGTTTCTGCGTCAGTTGTTTAATTCTGTGATTATTTCCGCCAGCTAAGATAATTCCTATTGCTCTCACTATTTATCACCTGCCTTAATCAAAGTTCTGCCACTCGGGAGATTTCCGTTCTCATAGTCATCTGCCGTAGTCACACCGAAGACCACTGAATTCTTCCCTATGGTAATTCCTTTTGGAACGACGCTCTTTTCGCCCACGGTCACGATATCATGATCATAAATATGGGGGTCTGTCTCATTCGGCACCGCTTCCCCGATACCCAGCTTTACATCGTCCTCAATCACCGTATTCTCAGCGACAATGGCCTTGTACAGTTCGCAGTTTTCACCGATCCTGGTCTGGTTCATAATAATAGAATCCTTGACCACTGTACCGGCCCCGATGGTAACACCACATCCGATCACAGAATTATATACTTTACCGCTGATCTCACAGCCCTCTCCTATGATGCTCTTCTCCACCACACTGTCTGAAGCCAGATACTGAGGCGGAAGGATCTCACTCTTTGTATATATCTTCCAGTACTCTTCGTAAAGATTAAATTCCGGAACGATATCAATCAATTCCATATTTGCTTCCCAGAAGGAGTGAAGTGTTCCCACATCTTTCCAATAACCGTTGAATTCATATGCGTAAAGAGGTGCTCCCTTCTTATGGCAATAAGGAATGAGATGTTTGCCGAAATCAAGTCCCGGCTGCTCTGCATTGGCAAGAAGTGCTTCCTTCAAAGTCTTCCAGTTAAATATGTAAATACCCATAGATGCAAGATTGCTCCGAGGGTTCTCCGGCTTCTCTTCAAAATCCGTAATCTTACGATTTTCATCTGTAATCATGATACCGAAGCGCTTTGCTTCCTCCATCGGCACCGGCATGACCGCAATCGTCACTTCGGCACCATTCTGCTTGTGGAAATCGAGCATCACCTCATAATCCATCTTATAGATATGATCGCCAGACAGGATCAACACATAATCGGGATTAAAACTCTCCATATAATCCATGTTCTGATAGATAGCATTCGCCGTACCAGTGTACCATTCACTGTTTGCACTCTTCTCATAAGGCGGCAGTACCGTAACCCCGCCGATATTCCTGTCAAGATCCCACGGAATACCGATTCCGATATGTGTATTTAATCGAAGCGGCTGATACTGGGTAAGCACACCCACCGTATCAACGCCAGAATTAATACAGTTGCTTAGGGGGAAGTCGATGATTCTGTATTTACTGCCAAAGGATACTGCCGGCTTAGCGACCTTCGACGTAAGTACACCTAATCTGCTTCCCTGACCACCTGCCAACAGCATGGCAATCATTTCTTTCTTAACCATCTTATCACCTCTTATTTCTTAAAATATTTATATATTTTAAAACAAATACTATATGATTTAACCAATACAGACCTGCTCGTCTGCATATGCCAAATCCACAAAAAAATTACAGTTTCCGAATCTATATTGTAATAAGTATATCACAATCCGACAGAAAACTAAATCACATTTACAAAAATATTCAGTTTTCATTCCTTTTGTTATATTAATAATATACAATATTTTATTTGCATTTTCAATATCTTTGTCCATTTTTTACATAGCCCATTTTATAGGAATCTGGACTGTAATCCTGTTTTGTAAATTATGTCTAAAATCTGTGTAAAATAAATTCTTATTGGTTTTTTCCCGTGAAATGAGTATAATACTAGTAAAAAATGTAAATAGGGAGATACCCATGTATCAAATCAATTTTCAAAACCCAATTCATATATACTTTATTGGTATCGGCGGCATCAGTATGAGCGGTCTTGCCGAAATTCTTCTCACGGAAGGTTTTCGGGTATCCGGCTCTGACAGGGCGCCTTCCGATCTGACCCAGACCCTCACAGAACAGGGAGCCTGTGTTCACTACGGTCAGCGCGAAGAAAACATTACCTCAGACATCGACCTGATCGTCTACACAGCAGCTATCAAACCCGATAATCCGGAACTTATGGCCGCCAGACTAAAACAGATTCCCACGCTGACCAGAGCACAGCTTCTGGGACAAATGATGAAAAACTACAAAGTTCCCATCGCCATAAGCGGCACCCACGGCAAGACTACCACTACTTCCATGATCGCACAGATTCTTCTGGAAGCCGGCGCCGACCCGACCTTGTCCATAGGCGGAATCTACAAACCTATCGGCGGTAATATAAGGGTGGGCTCCTCGGAATATTTTGTTACAGAAGCCTGTGAATATACCAACAGTTTTTTGAGCTTTTTACCCAAAATCGGCATTATTCTCAATATAGAAGAAGACCATCTGGATTTCTTTAAAGATATTCAGGACATCCGCGACTCTTTTCACCGTTTTGCACTGCTCCTCCCTAAGGACGGCACGCTTATCATCAACGGCGATATTAATCATGTGGAGGAGATTACCGCAGGGCTTTCCTGCCGGGTCATCACCTACGGTTCTTCCCCTTCCTTCGACTACAGTGCATCACAGATTACTTATGATGCCTTTGGCTGCCCCTCTTTTCATCTTATGCGGCAACACGGCAAAGAAGAAGTATTTTCCTTAAAAGTTCACGGAGAGCACAATGTCTTTAACGCCCTGGCTGCCATTGCCCTGGCTGACACTCTGGCTATCCCGGATCACATGACCGCAAAGGGCCTGCTTGCTTTTGACGGCACGGACCGCCGTTTTGAGTACAAAGGGCAAAGAAACGGTGTCCGTATCATTGATGACTATGCGCACCACCCCACAGAAATCCGGGCAACCTTAAACGCTGCCAAAGAATACCCGCACAAGAAACTCTGGTGTGTTTTCCAACCCCATACCTACACACGAACCAAAGCATTTCTTGATGAATTTGCAGATGCCTTGTGCCTTGCCGATGAAATTATTCTGGCTGATATTTACGCCGCCAGGGAAAAAGACACACTTGGCATCAGTTCACAGACTCTGCAGAGTAAGATTAGGGAACTGGGACATTCCTGTCACTACTTTCCGTCCTTTGAAGAAATTGAAAATTTCCTCATTAAAAATTGCACAAAAGATGATCTGTTGATAACTATGGGGGCCGGTGATGTCGTAAAAATCGCCGAAAACCTGTTACAGAAATAATTATTCACAATATCCACAGAAAAGAACCGATGATTCGGAAATTTTTCTGTGGATATTTTTGTGGAAGGAAGTGCGCACTTTTCCAGTGTTTGTTGACAAATATCCACAATGTCCACATTTTCCGAACTTTCTGCGAACGAAAACTTTTCTCTTGGTTTGTGGCAGTTTGCCTATTTCCTTTTGAAAAATGCTATGCTATAATGCACATATTCGCTTACGGAAACCGCTTACGGCAAAGCAACGGAATATTATGATTCTTTTTTATTTTCAACCGTAATGTGATAAGTTTTTTTATGCAGGGTGGTATTAAAATGGGTCTTTTGACAATCTATCAGGATAACTATACCGATTCTACGGTGATTTCCAACCGTTTCATCGACGAATACATGTTGGCAGCTAACGATGCCCAGCTCAAAATCTATCTATATCTGATCCGAATGATGAGTGCACGTCTCAGTACCAGTATCTGTGATATCGCAGATACCTTTAACTATACTGAAAAGGATGTCATGCGTGCCCTAAAGTATTGGGAGAAAAACCGGCTTCTTACTTTAGACTACGACGAAAACAAGAATGTCATCGGTATCCATCTGATGGATTTTGCTGCTGCTCCGGCACCGGCCCAGATTGCGCCGGTTCCCAGCGTAACGGTTCCTTCTGTCACACCCTTGGCATCCATTGTACCGATTGCTTCCAAACCCAATTATACACTGGATGACCTGAAGGCTTTCAAATCCAACGAAGCCTCATCCAGGCTTCTTTTTGTGGCAGAACAGTATTTAAAGAAAACTTTAAGTGCCAACGATATCCGCACCATCCTCTTTATCTCTGATAAGCTGGGATTTTCAGAGGATCTGATCGACTACCTGATTCAATACTGTGTAGACCGCGGCAAAAAGGATCTGCGCTATATAGAAAAAGTGGCTTTAAGCTGGGCGGAACAAGGAATTACCACACCCAAACAGGCGGCAAAACTCGCCGGTAAATACGATAAATCCGTGTATGAAATCATGAAAGCACTGGGCCGGAACGGCACTCCTACAGAAACGGAAGTATCCTATATCAATCATTGGAAAAAGGACTATGGTTTTGGGACAGACATTATCCTCACAGCCTGTGAACGTACTGTCCTTGCCACAGACAGTCACCGTTTCGAGTATGCCGACAGTATTTTAACCAGCTGGTATAAAGCCGGGGTTCATCACAAGAGTGATATACAGCCCTTAGACGATGATTACCGCAAAGGAAGGACCGCACGCAGTAATACAAACAATAAGTTTAACCAATTTAAACAAAATGATTACGATTTCGACATTCTTGAACAGGAAATTTTGAGCAATTAATCAAAAGGAGCCTTACCGTGCCACTGACGAACACACAATATGATCAGATCCTCCATCAGTATGAGGAAAAGCAGGCGAAAACCCGCCGTGAAATGGAGCAAAAGCTTTCCTATGTGTACCAGCATGTTCCTGGTTATCAGGATCTTGCGGAGGCTGTTGCTTCCGTATCTGTGGCGCAGGGCCGGAAACTTCTTGCCGGAGACGAGGAAGCTTTAGAAGATTTAAAAGATACACTGGCTGAACTTTCGGGCCGCAAAGCACAGCTCCTTAAGGATTTCGGTCTTCCCGAAAACTATCTGGAGCCTGTCTACGAATGTCCGGACTGTAAAGATACCGGCTATATAGACGGCGACAAATGCCACTGCTTTAAACAGGCTATGATCACTCTGCTCTATGAACAGTCCAATATTCAGGAAATGCTTCGCACGGAGAATTTTAATGCCTTATCTTTTGAATATTATCAGGGAGAGGATCTGTCACGTTTTCAAAACGCTGTCAGAACCTGTCAGAATTTTATCAAAAATTTTAATTCCGACTACCATAATCTCTTTTTTTATGGTACAGTGGGTACGGGAAAATCATTTCTTTCCGGCTGTGTTGCAAAGGAGCTGATTGAACGGGGACATTCCGTAATCTACTTCGGTGCCACCGGTCTATTTGATTTGCTCTCTAAGAATTCCTTTGATTATAAGAACAGAGAAGAATTGCGCAGTGCTTATGCCGATCTCTACCAATGCGATCTGCTGATCATTGACGATCTTGGTACAGAACTGACCAACCAGTTCGTCACCTCCCAGCTCTTTGCTCTATTGAATGAGCGCCACATGGGCAAGAAAGCCACTGTTATTTCCACCAATCTGTCTTTAGAGGAATTGCGGAACAGGTACTCTGACCGTATCTTTTCCCGTATTACAAGCAACTATGAAGTCTGTAAACTTTCAGGACAAGACATTCGGATGTATAAAAAAAGACTGATGAACAGAAAGTGAGGATTCTTTTTCATGACCAGGCGTGAAGAAAAAAGAAATCTGGAAACCATACCTGTAGGCTCTCTGGGAATGATTCCGTTGGAGGGCTGTATCAATCTGGGTAAAAAAGTTGACTATTATCTTGTAAAATGGCGTACCGAACGGGAAAGTGAGCACAAAGACTCTCTGGCCTTCTCCGGTTATCAGCGCGACACCTATATTCTGGATGCCAAAGTACCTCGTTTTGGTTCCGGTGAAGCCAAGGGCGTAATCAAAGAATCTGTCCGCGGAACGGATCTTTATCTTCTTGTAGATGTGGCTAATTACAGTCTTACCTATTCCCTCTGCGGACATGAAAATCATATGTCCCCTGACGATCACTACCAGGATTTAAAACGTATTATAGCCGCTGTGGGCGGCAAAGCAAGACGGATTACCGTTATCATGCCCTTCCTGTACGAAAGCAGGCAACATAAGAGAACTGCGAGAGAATCCTTGGACTGTGCTCTGGCGCTTCAGGAAATGGTAAATATGGGCGTGGATAACATTATTACTTTTGATGCCCACGATCCCCGGGTACAAAACGCAATTCCTCTGCACGGCTTTGAAACTGTACAGCCCGCCTACCAGTTCATTAAGGGCTTGCTTGCTCATGTACAGGACTTAAATATTGATGCCGATCATATGATGGTCATCAGTCCGGACGAAGGCGGCATGAGCAGAGCCATTTATATCGCCAACGTTCTGGGGCTTGATATGGGTATGTTCTATAAGAGAAGGGATTATACCAGAATTGTAAACGGCAGGAATCCAATCATCGCCCACGAATTTCTGGGAAGCAGTGTGGAAGGTAAGGATATGATCATCATTGATGATATGATTTCCTCCGGTGAAAGTGTCCTGGAAGTGGCCGCCGCACTCAAAGAACGTAAGGCCAACCGTATTTTTGTATTTTCTACCTTTGGGTTATTTACCGCCGGACTTACAGGTTTTGACAAAGCCTACAAAGAAGGCACAATCTACAGAGTTCTGACCACTAACCTGATTTATCAGACCCCGGAACTTCTGGAGCGTGAATGGTATATCGACTGCGATATGAGCAAGTATATTGCTTACATCATTGACACCCTAAACCATGATACTTCTATCAGCGACCTGCTGAATCCTGTGGAACGTATCCAGGCCTGTGTGGCAAGATATAAGGAAGGGAAGGAAATGCTGTCATATTGAGTGATCGTGTTGCGGATACCTGCGAGGCCCGCGACCTAAGGAGGCTCCTGCGGGAGCTTCCTGCATATAAGAAACCTCCCCTAAAACATCCCAAATATCTTATCATTAAAAGATCTGTACAACGTATCATAGTCAGCATAGTCAAGCTGACTGCTGTTCTTAAAGCGCGTTCTCCACTCATCACGAATCGCATCAGCAAGTATTACCGCACTCTCACTTTGTGTTAAAAGGATTGCCGGAAACACATAATAGATCATAAAACAGTTGATATCGACCTGTTTGTGCGCAGATATTTTCCCTCTTTTGGCAAACTGATGTTCCACAACATCTGCAAACATCCCTGCTATATTCTCGGCCTCAGCCTTCTGGTCCGATGCCCTTTCCACAGTCTCCAACATTTCTTGGAAAGTTTGTCCATGTCTTTCCCGAAACTCTGTCATCCACTTTTCATAAGCCTTCCTTTTCAGACCATCCGTCATGGAATACATTTTATCAAATATTTCCTCCATACGTTCCTGCATTACTTCCTCCATTCTGTGATCATTTTTCACTTCTTGATAAGACATATCTTTTGTATGACTTGCTCCAAAACAAACCCGTCCGCTGCTTGACTTTTCCCGATTTACTGGTATACTTAGTATCTGGAAAAACCATCCGTTTAAAGTTTTTCAAAATCTACACGTCAGTTCGAGACCTTCCTGACGTAAAACAAAACTAAAGGAGAACAAAATCATGAAAAACAAAGTAACCGCTGTCCCTACCGGGGCAGTCACGTCACCGACCCTGTCATTGGTCCAGGCGGCTATGATCGCCGCCATCTACGTTGTGCTTACCTTTATCGCCAACGCCCTCGGACTGGCCAATCATGCCATACAAGTCCGTTTCTCGGAAGCACTCACCATCCTGCCTTTTTTTACATCAGCAGCCATTCCCGGCCTCTTTATCGGTTGTCTGCTCAGCAATATACTGACAGGCTGTGCCCTGCCGGATATTCTATTTGGCAGTCTGGCTACATTAATCGGCGCTATGGGGACTTACGCTCTGCGCAGATGGAAATGGTGCGCACCAGTATGTCCGATTATCGCCAACACCATGATTGTCCCTCTGGTGCTGATCTATGGCTATGGACTTCTCATTGAAGGCCTGAGCACTCTGCAATGCTACGGATACTACTGCCTGACCGTAGGCGCAGGCGAGATAATTTCCTGCGGTATTCTGGGCATGATCCTGTTGACCGCACTGCAAAAGTATCAGGGTAAAATATTCGGCATACGCTGATTCTGATACCGTTATTATTCATCCATATTTTTACAGAATCTATGTAGGATACATTCTACTATTTTTTCACTCTGTGGCAGGAAGAATCCTGCCACGGGTCCCACCAGGCAGGCGCAGACGATCGTTCCGATACCGAAGGCCCCTCCCAGTAGAAAACCAACCGCCACAAAAGATACATCCACAGCAATTCGCACAATGCCAAACTTCTTATGGGATTTTTCACTGATTACAAGCGCCACCAGATCATTAGGACCTGTTCCGGCATCCGACTTAATAACTATGGTCATGCCAAAAGCCAAAATCACGCATCCCAAAGCAAGAACCGGCAGCTTAAACCACAGTGTTCTCTCCTGTGTAAACAGAAAAGAAAGCAGTCTGGTAAAAAAATCAATGATCGGCCCGCCGCATACCATGCAAAGGATTGTCCCGATTTTAATATAACTTCTGTCCACGATCAAAAGCACCAGAATAATCAGAAAGCAAATCGCGATATGGGTATAACCATGTGTCAGGTTTTCTAAACCAGCCGCCCCGCTAAGCGTGCGGAAAATTCCCTGCACCAAAACATTAAAAGGATCGGCGCCTAAATCTGCTAACAAAAACAGTGTCACTCCCAGATGCGCTATTGTCAGTCCGACCAGCAGGATTACTACCCGAAAGATCATTTCTTTGATATTCTGCTTCATACTGTCTTCCTTTTCCATTTTATAGAGAATCGTTATGTCTATGTATTTCCTGTAGATAATCTCTCACCATCAAAAGATCATCCAGCACAGCAACGCTCTTTTGCCGCATCTCCTCTGTCGCCGGAAGCATATCCGGCACCATGATCGGTCTCATTCCGGCCCGAAACGATGAGCGGATTCCATTGTAAGAATCTTCTATGGCATAAGCCCGACTGGGTATCACATCCATTTTTTCACAGGTCATCAGGTAAATATCCGGCTCCGGCTTGCTCCTTTTGAGCTGGTCGCCTCCCATCACCACTTTAAAATACTCATATAATCCTGCCTGTTTCAATTCTCCGGATACAGCTTCCAAACGAGTAGAAGAAGCAACGGCCGTAGGAATCTCCTGTTCTTTCAGATAGTCCAGAATCTCCCGAACTCCTTTTTTAACCGGCAGTCCATCAAGGTCCACACGCTCATGAAACAATACCGAGGCTTCCTGCCGAAACGTCTCATAGGGAAAATCCTGCCCATAATAATCCATTACTATCTCTTTGGTTTTCACCTCGTTAGTACCAATGCAGGGCAGAAATACCTCATCTATCCCCTGAAAGCCGTACTTTTCACCGACTTTTTCCCAGCAGGAAAGCACCAGTCTCTCACTGTCAAAGATAACGCCATCCATATCAAATATTACTGCATCCGTATATTTTCCCATTCCTAACCTCATCCTGTATTTTTATTCTTTTCTGATATATAGGTAATTGCAAAACTCATTTCAACACTATAATTATTGCGCAAATAGTATAACCATAAGCAGACCCTTGAAAAACGCCAGTACTTGGCGAGGTATTTTCGAGCCTAGTAGTGCTGCGTTTTGAACGGAGCGAAAGCGAGTCTGTGTTGGTTATACTGTTTGTGCAATTCCAACAATCAAGAATGAGTTTCGCAATTACTTATTTTCTGATATAGGCAATAAACTGATTCCCATTCTCGTTCAGCCACTCTGTAGAATCATTCATACCCCGCTTCTCCAAAGTCCCTTCTACCGGATCCATAACCACAATATTAAGTTCATTGAATCCTACAATCAATACCGCATTGCCGTCTTCCAAAGTAGCAAGCACGGGAATATCCTTATTGACGTAATATAACACAGCATCCAGACTACAGCCTGTCAAGTCCAGAATCGTATACTCCTGCAGATCATTCCTCAGAATATCAAACACTGTGTTTCCGCGGTTCAAAAGTCTTTGTGTATTTCTGGAAATTCCCTCATAACGCAGAATCGTATCCAGACAGACTGCCAAAGAGCCTTTGGTTTCTGTAACCACATCCTCTGTGATCGCCATGATCTGATTGCGGCTGCTTCTTGTCTCGCGCCGCCAGATGTAATCGCCGTCGTCATCCACCACCACACCTGCCGTACGGTAAGCAAGTTCCACTGCTTTACCGGGATTAACGTAAATACCCTCAATCCCATTTTTACCATACACATAAAACCGAGGTTCCGTAATACTTGTCCCCGGCATTGCAACAGCACGGTCTCCCTCAAAGAGCACTTCCTTGGGTGTCAGATGCAGCAGCGATTTACTGTCTATCTCATTCTTGACGGCAATCTGACAAATGGTCTCATAAGTTTCCGTAGCCACATACATTATGGTATTGCTGCCTGGCTTTACTTCCTCGGTACTCATAATCTGATCATCCGCAGCTGTCTCATAACTACCGCTTTCTTCATCAAATACTACCCTCGACAGATTGATCTGGTTTTCCTGTATCTCACTGTCCACCACAAAGACATTCTCTTTCTGGTAAGTCTTAAGTACATTGCCTTCATCGCTTTGAATCCGCAGCTGATACATGGGGAATGTGGTGATACCGGCATGATTCACCACTACATCCTGCTTTCTCGCAAGGCCATAGATCAAATCCTCATCCATAAATCCCAACACCGAAATATACTCGCCGGTACCCGCATCAATCCGTGTCTGTGTCTGTGTATTCAAATTCATCAATACCAGACTGGCTGCAGCATACAGATCGCTGCCCTCCTGCCATACAAGCATTTTATTGGACTCTGATACATGATAACCGCCCTCTCTTAACCCGGAAACCAGAACCTGACAGGAAAGCGTATCCAGATTAACCCCATACACCGTTCCATCCATCATAAAATAATAAATACCTGCCTTGTTCACATAGGAGAGTTTCTCCATATCTGTCTTCAACAGTTCATAGGATTTATTGTAGGGAATATAAAGCCGCTCTTCCACAGTGTTTGTCATACTATTATAACCGTACACTGCTACGCCTACATTTCCTTCATGGCGCCCCCGATTCATATAACCATAGACGAGAAACGCAATATTCCCCGTCTCATCAACGCCCAGGACCTGAATGTCATGTCTGTTATAAGAGCTTCGTTCGTCCAGAAGCTGCTCCACATTTCCGTAAAAACTAAAAAGTCTGGCCAGCTTATTATCCGTCACATTATAACTATAGAGCTTGTCAGCCACCGTAAAGGCCAGTACATTGCCGCCGTCACTCTCATGGAGCGTTACCTGATCACCCGTAATACCGAGAACGATCTTATCATTGATATAAACATCCGCATCCTCATTAAATATCTGCTCCATATTTCTCTCATAATCCAGCAGATACATTCGTTCCGGTGTATAGCGAATTCTGTAATATTCCTGAATCCGGTAAAAATTCGTCTCCCGGTCATTCTTGATACCGACTACATACTCCATAACAAAAGAGCCTGTCTGTTCCGTCAGTTCTTTGATCAGAATCCTTGGTTCCATCACCTTGCGTACCGCAAGATCCCCCCATGTCACCTGTGCAAAACTGGAATGTATTGTTACTTTATGAAAAGTAGTATTATCACCTTCCGCATTGGATTCCAGATATTTGGTTAGTTCGGCCGCCTCTTCCTTATCAAAGGTACGTTCATGAAAATCCAGAATATAATCCAGCTTTTCCTGGGCATGAAGAGAATCGCTCATAACCATTCTGGAATAATAACGTATGGGCTCACTTCCCTGTGGTGTAACCAGGAATACCAGCATATACTCCGTATCATTCTCAATCAGATCCTTGAGCGTAATCTGAAAATTGATAACATCCTCATTCTGTTCATACTCCTCTACCTGCGTGTTCTCCACAAGACGTTCTCCATCAGGGCTTCGCACCTCAAAGGCAATGGATTCTATTTCCCTGCCATAAGTATCGATCTGTACACTGACTTTTCTGTCATTCTCTACAGGCTGTAAAGTGTCACGCAGATAAGCGCTGCTCATACTTTCTCTATATCCGTGCAGACAATTGACCCTGTGCCCGCCCACAGACATGGACACCACCGGGTATGTTGCCTCTCCCATTTCAGTTGTCATATCGGTGTTACCCTGATTCATCACAGTACTTAAGATCATCAGTGCCAGTACAAAAACAATACTTAAGATAACACCTTTTATGATTGCTCTTTTCATATTATTTATGATTCCTCTGTCAAACCCCTCTGTCGCTTTCATCACACAACAGTTTCAGCAGGGTTGGATCTATCTGTAAAAACTTTGTGAGCTGAACCACTTCATTCATCTTCTTTTGGTTCTTTGCCGGTTTCTCTCCGGATCGTCTGACTGCCCGAATCAACAGATTCTTAGGTGTATGTTCCATTTCAATAAACTCAAGAATACCGGTTTCATATCCCTGCGCTTCCAGCAGTTCAGCCCGAACCGCATCTGTAATCAATGCCGACATACGCTCTTTGATAATACCATACCGCAGGACAGATTCCAATTCTTTATTGTGAATCTGCCTGTTTATCTCATGCTGGCAGCACGGCACCGACAGAATTACCTTCACATTCCATCTGACCGCCTTCGCAAGCGCATAGTCCGTGGCCGTATCGCAAGCGTGCAGTGTTACCACCATATCCACCCTATCCTGCATTTCATAATCCGCGATATCTCCTTTTAGGAACATAAGCTTCTCATAACCATACTGTCTGCTGAGACGATTACAGTTCTCGATCACATCTTCTTTTAAATCCAGTCCCGTAATCTCCACATCATATTCCTTCAGACAGTGCAGATAATAGTACATTGCAAAAGTCAAATAAGATTTACCGCATCCAAAATCCAGGATGCGCACAGTTTCCCCCTTAGGAAGTGTGGGCAAAATATCTTCAATAAATTCCAAAAACCGGTTAATCTGCCTGAACTTATC
Source organism: Lachnospiraceae bacterium UBA7086 (assembly GCA_002492525.1). Lineage (GTDB taxonomy): Bacteria > Bacillota > Clostridia > Lachnospirales > Lachnospiraceae > UBA3282. The sequence goes on from DKZA01000039.1 coordinate 53,615, forward strand.
ATATCGTGCATGCACAATCTTCCCGTCCATGGTCTGTATGCCCAAATCAACCAGGAAAGGAACCGGTATCCCCTCCTCCAGAATATATTGTTTCTTTCGGTTATGAGACAGCTGTATCTTTCGCACTTCTTCCGGCCGCATCATATCTTGCACAGTCTTTTTTCTATTTATTGTTATCCTGCCCTTTTTACTGATCAGCACTACCGCCCTGCAAGTCTTATGTTCCACTTCGCACTGCCTGAAATCCTGCATAAGCCTTTCTTCTATACGGTCAATCATGACTATACTTTCATAATTTTCATGAAAAACTTTGGTTCCCTGATACACTGTCTCCTGAAAAGAAAGCTTTCCTTTCACCAGAACAGGCCTTATCTTTACCTTAAAAGGAAGAGCTTCTCCCTTATTTTTCGGATTACTCAATATGATCTGATAAAGCCCACTGTCCACGGTATCCTGCAAAAGTGCCTTTAGCTGCTCATTCATCCTCATGTCCTCTGATCTGATTAACACTCTGTTACTATTTTAATAAGATTACATCAAAACCACAACTAAAATTTTAAAATTCCATTGCGGTTGGAGTGACGCTTCCTGTAAATTTCATAACATAAAAGCACTTGTACAAACTCCGTGATTCGATCCCAGTCTTTCTGCGCGGATTCGTTTCCGCCCGTCTCCTGGATTTCCTGAGATTCCGCCTCACTTTCCATCTTTTTAATCTTATCTACAATAAGTTGTGTCAGACGATAAATCTGCCATCTGTCAGGATATTCATCATAAATCATGCTCCCCTCATAATCCAGCCGGTCCAGTGTATCGGCAATGATCTTCTGATATTTTTTGGCTTCCAAAGGATACATCTGCTGCAAATATTCCAGATCTCTCGTCACCGTATCTTCTTCCTGATAATACAGCGGCAGCGGATATGCCATATAAAAAGGTAAAATTCTCGATTGATTCATAGAGCTCTCCATTCTATGCACCTATTTGTACACAAATTTGTTTCTTCTTACCTTATCATATGCGTTCCACAATAAATGGTTTTACTCAGCGATGGAACTTCCCAATATAATAAAGGAACCGGCACAGCCGGTTCCTCCTAACTCCTATATTCCATTTGTTATTTAATCATTCACCACTTGAATTCTTGCCACCGCCCGCTTCAGGGACATTTCTGCTCTTCTCATATCCGTTCCCGGTGCATGTTCCCGGATTCTCTCCTCCGCACGTGACTTGGATTCTTCCGCACGCGCAACATCAATCTCTTCCGGCCACTCTATGATCTCTGCAAGAATCGTGACTTTATCAGGAAGCACCTCCGTAAAACCTGCATGCAGTGCCGCTTCCTTCACCTCATCACCTCTGGTAATCGTGAGGATTCCGGGCGCAACAATCATTGTCATCGGAATATGGTCTTTATAGATACCGACTTCACCTTCGACCGTATTAAATTCTACCATGGACACTTCTTCCTCATAGAATACCCTGTCCGGTGTAATGATCTTTAAAGTAAAATTTCTATCGTCAGCCATATCTTACCTGCTTCCTACTTCTGATGTGTACGTTCCAGTACATCGTCGATGCTTCCTGCGTTCAAGAAGTAACTCTCCGGAATATCATCATGTTTTCCTTCCAGAATTTCCTTGAAACCACGAATGGTCTCGGCAATCGGCACATACTTACCTTCCATACCGGTAAACTGTCCTGCCACGAAGAATGGCTGAGACAGATATCTTTGCACTTTTCTTGCACGAGATACAACCAGTTTATCTTCCTCGGAAAGCTCATCCATACCAAGGATTGCAATGATATCCTGCAATTCTTTATATCTTTGCAGAATCTCCTGCACGCCTCTGGCTACTTCATAATGCTCCTGGCCCACCACTCTGGGATCCAGAATCCTGGAAGTGGACTCCAGCGGATCCACCGCAGGATAAATACCAAGTTCCACAATAGATCTGGACAGCACTGTGGTTGCATCCAGATGCGCAAATGTAGTAGCCGGCGCCGGGTCCGTCAAGTCATCCGCAGGCACATAAACAGCCTGTACGGAAGTGATGGAACCATTCTTGGTGGAAGTGATACGCTCCTGCAAAGCACCCATCTCTGTCTGTAATGTAGGCTGATAACCTACCGCAGAAGGCATACGTCCAAGCAAAGCTGACACCTCGGAACCTGCCTGGGTAAAACGGAAAATATTGTCAATGAACAGCAACACATCTTTTCCGCCCTTATCACGGAAATACTCCGCCATAGTCAATCCTGTAAGTCCCACTCTCATTCTGGCCCCCGGAGGCTCATTCATCTGTCCGAACACCATTGTGGTTTTATCAATAACACCTGATTCCTTCATTTCATAATAAAGATCGTTACCCTCTCTGGTACGCTCTCCAACACCGGTAAATACGGAATATCCGCCATGCTCCGTAGCGATATTACGAATCAATTCCTGAATCAGAACCGTCTTGCCTACGCCGGCACCGCCAAACAGACCAATCTTACCGCCCTTCTGATAAGGACACAGAAGATCTACAACCTTGATACCAGTCTCCAGAAGTTCTGTCTCCGTAGCCTGTTCCTCAAATTTGGGAGCCGGCCTGTGGATCGGCTCATAGTATACGTCCTTGGGAGCCTCTATATTGTCGATAGGCTGACCCAATACATTAAAAATTCGTCCCAGGGTATTCTCACCCACCGGAACTGTGATAGGAGCGCCTGTTGCCACCGCTTCCATACCTCTTACCAGTCCATCGGTAGAACCCATGGCGATACATCTGACGGTATCATCACCCAAATGCTGTGACACTTCCACAACCAATTCTCCGGAATCCTTGAGCGGAATCTTGATCGCGTCATTGATTTCCGGCAGATTGCCTGCCGAAAACTTGATATCAAGCACTGCACCGATGATCTGAGTGATTTTTCCAAGATTTTCACCTGTTTTTACTTCTGCCATCTTTTTATCCTTTCACTCATGTTATTTATATGCATCCACCCTCATGACTGCATAGCAGCCTGTATACTGCCTGCTATGAGATAGCGTTTGCACCTGCGATAATTTCTGTTAATTCCTGCGTAATAGATCCCTGACGCGCCCTATTGTACATCAGTGATAAGTGATCTATCATTTCCTCAGCATTGCTCGTAGCGGAATCCATCGCCTGCATCCTCGCACCGTTCTCACTGGCAACCGCTTCCACCAAGCCGCCATAGATCAGACTTGTAACATATTTCGGAATGATCATATCAAGTGCCTCATCATCCTCCGGCTCAAAATTCATCATTGCCTTACTGCCTGTCTCCATACCGTCCTCTGCACTGTCTGCCGGTTCTACCGGAAGAAGTTTCAGGAGTGTGGGTTCATGGACAACCGTGTTCTTAAATCTGGTATAAGCCAGATAAATCTCTCCGATTTCCCCCGCCGCAAAGGATTTGAGCAGTTTGTCGCTGATCACCATGGCATCCACATAAGAAGGCTCCTCGATAATATCAGGATTGTCTTCCACGATATGATAGCCATGACGATGCAGCGTATCTCTACCCTTTTTACCGATTGCGTATATCTCCAGATCTTCCTTATTGAAATCCCCTTTTGTGATTAATTTCACAACATTAGAGTTATATCCGCCTGCGAGTCCTCGGTTGGAAGTAATCACGATGACCGCCTTCTTCTTTGATTCTCCCGCTTTCAGATAGGGATGATTCAATCCACTGGTCTTAGCCAGCATGGAAGTTACTGTTTCATACATGCAGTTAAAATATGCCTTAGACTGTTCCGCACGCTGTTTCGCTCTCTGCAGTTTCACAGTAGAGACGAGTTTCATGGCTTTGGTAATCTGCTGAGTACTCTGGATACTGCCTTTACGCCTTTTAATATCTCTCATTGAGGCCATAGCGTCACCCTCTACTTTCTACTTAATGAAACTGCGCCTTGAACTCTTCCACAGCCTTCTTCAACGTTGCCTCTGTCTCTTCGGAAATCACATGTTCCTTCTCGATCGCACCGGGCACTTCGGGATACTTGGTATCCAGGAATTCAAACAATTCCCTCTCAAATCTGGTAACGTCAGCCACCGGAATATCCAGAAGATACTTGTTTGTCGCCACATAGATGATGATAACCTGGTACTGCACCGGCATGGGCTGATACTGAGGCTGTTTTAAGACTTCTTTAATGCGCTCACCCTGTGCCAGCTTCTCCTTGGTATCCGCATCCAACTCTGAACCAAACTGGGAGAACGCTGCCAGCTCACGATACTGTGCAAGTTCTGTACGAATAGGCGCTGCAATCTTCTTCATCGCCTTAATCTGCGCTGCGCCGCCCACTCGGGATACGGACAAACCCGCATTGACAGCCGGTCTGAAACCGGAATTAAACATCTCTGTCTCTAAGTAAATCTGACCGTCTGTAATAGAAATTACGTTGGTCGGAATATAAGCTGATACGTCACCCGCCTGGGTCTCAATGATAGGAAGCGCCGTCAGGGAACCGCCGCCATACTCCTCATTCATTCTCGCCGCACGCTCCAAAAGTCTTGAATGTAAATAGAATACATCACCAGGATAAGCTTCACGCCCCGGAGGTCTCTTTAAGAGCAATGAGAGGGTACGGTAAGCCGTAGCATGTTTGCTCAGATCGTCATAGACCACGAGCACATCTTCACCGTTCTCCATCCATTCTTCACCAATCGCACAGCCTGAATAAGGGGCAATATACTGGAGCGGTGCAAGCTCGCTGGCCGTAGCCGCCACCACAGTAGTATAGCTCATAGCGCCATGCTCTGTCAGTGTCTTTACGATAGAAGCAACCGTGGAAGCTTTCTGACCGATAGCCACATAGATACACTTGACGCCCTGCCCTTTCTGGTTAATGATCGTATCAATAACAATAGCCGTCTTACCGGTCTGTCTGTCACCGATGATCAGCTCACGCTGGCCCCTTCCGATAGGAACCATGGCATCGATTGCCTTGATACCTGTCTGTAATGGTGTATCCACAGATTTTCTTGTGATAACACCAGATGCAACTCTCTCAATCTTACGATACTTATCAGTCTGGATCGGCCCCTTGCCGTCAATAGGCTGCCCCAGGGCATTTACCACACGTCCGAGCATACAATCGCCTACAGGTACCTCCACAACTCTGCCTGTAGTCTTTACGATATCGCCTTCATTAATATTATGCTGGCTTCCTAATAAGACAGCACCAACATTATCTTCTTCCAGGTTCAGAACCATACCGTAAACTTCACCGGGGAACTCTAAAAGCTCACCCTGCATCGCGTTCTCGAGTCCGTGCACACGAGCGATACCGTCAGCCACCTGGATAACCGTACCCACTTCGGATACTTCCAGTTCTGCGGCATATCTCTTGATTTGATCCTTAATGACTGAACTGATTTCTTCTGGTCTTAAATTCATGGATCATACGCACCTTTCTTCTAAATTTCTTCAAATCTGCACTTTTAGCAGCTCTCTTTGTAATTCGTTTAATTTCGTACTGACACTGCTGTCCACAACCCTGTCGCCAATCCGGATCACCATACCGCCAATTAACGACGCATCCAACCCGTAGTGAATCTCCATTGATTTATATTTTGTGGTATCGAGCAGTTTCTGTTCAATCTCTTTACATTGCTCTTCCTTAAGCGGAACGGCTGTCGTCACCGTAGCAATACCGATTCCCTTATACTCCTTCACTTTAGCCACAAAATAATCCAGGATCTGGTCGATTTCTTTATAGCGGTCTTTCGAGATTATGATAGTCAGAAAACCTAACAATTCTTCCGATATCCTTCCCTCAAACACATTTCTGGCAACTTCAATCTTTTCTTCCTTAATCACTTTCGGATGGTTCATCAGTCTGCCAAAATCTTCATTCTCCGCAAGGATTTTCTGAAGCTGTTCAATTTCTTCTAACAGGACGTCTATCTTATTCTCTTCTACCGCCAGTTCAAACAACGCATCTCCGTATGTCTTTGAAATCAGCTTAGCCATGTGCTCTCACCTATTTCTTTCAACGTCTCTTCTACCAGACTGTCCTGTACAGTCGTATCAATCGCCGCACTGACCACCTTACCGGCCATCATGGACGCCAGCACTACCATTTCACGTTTCACCTCATCGGCAGCTTTCTTCTTCTCCAGTTCTGCTTCTACACCGGCTCTTTCGATAATTCTGGCAGCTTCCTCTTTCGCGTCCGCTACGATCTTATTTTCATTGGCCAAAGCCTTCTTCCTCGCTTCCGCAAGGATTGACTCAGCCTCTTTATCAATATCTTTTAATTTGGCTTCATACTCTTCTTTCAGTGCCCTGGCATTTTCCATGTCAGCAGCCGCCGTATCAAGTTCATTCTTGATTCTGTCCTGACGTTTCTGCATCATATCCCTCACAGGATTGAACAGAAAATGGGAAGCAATCAAAAACAATGAAAATACGGCTATGATCATCAACACGGAATCCGCGATAAGCTGTAAATCCAGATCAAATAATCTGGGTGCCATCTCCGCGGATGCCAGCACCAAACCCGCAGCTGTTACATTCAAGCCCTTTGTCCCCCTTTCTTTTTAGTAATTCTAAAATATATCCCTCAGCTGTTTCCGAGGCCGCGAAACGATCCTCGCGGAGTTAATTTCGTTTGAAACTCCTCAACTATTTCCGAGGCCGCAAAGCGGTCCTCGTGGAGTTAATTTCGTTTGAAACTCCTCAGCTATTTCCGAGGCCGCAAAGCGGTCCTCGTGGAGTTAATTTCGCAGAAATTTACTCCTAGGGAAGTAAAGGCTTAACGAACAGAAGCAGCATTGCAATCAACAGACCATACAGACCTGTGGTCTCGGCAACGGCCTGTCCTAATAACATGGTAGATGTAACATCGGACTTTGCACCCGGATTTCTACCCACTGCCGCAGCCGCATGCCCTGCTGCAATACCCTGGCCCACACCAGGTCCGATACCAGCGATAACCGCAAGTCCGGCACCGATTGCTGAACATCCTAAAATAAAATTGTTGTTAAATTCTCCCATTTTTGATTTCCTCCTTTTATATGTGTTTCAAAATTTAAAATGGTTTGTTTGATATCACTTACTCATCTGTGGTACAAGCATTGGTAATATACGTCATAGTCAGCATACAGAATACATATGTCTGAATTGCTCCTGAGAACAGATCAAAATACACATGAAGCGCCGCCGGCCAAATAATAGCAATCTTGGAAAGGAGCGCATACACCAGCGCCAGCATAACCGTACCGGATAAGACATTAGCAAACAGACGAAGTGACAACGAAATCGGCACTGCAATATCACCGATAATGTTGATCGGCGCCCAAATAGGCCATGGATCACACAATCCGGCAATCACACCTTTTACTTTCTGATATTTGAACTGATTATAATGAATCAGCACAAAGGTCATGATACCCATCGCAAAGGTCACTCCATAATCAGCAGTCGGCGGTCTTAGACCAAACAGTCCGGAAATATTGCTAAGCAGGATAAAAATGAAGATCGTGCCAATATAATTGCGGAACTTGGGGCTGAATTTGCCCATAACGCCGCCAATCATCTTGTCCAGCATCTCCACCACCAGTTCAACAATATTCTGGAAAGTACCCGGAACATCCGATGCATGTTTGATGACATGGTTTGCCGCAAGACTGAACGCCACAATCACCAGCATGACAATCAGAACGCATACATGGGTCGTTGTAATCCATACAGTCTGTCCAAAAAGTTCATAAGAAAACACCCCATGAATCATGAAATCAATGTCCGCGCCAGCAGATAATAAAATTCCCTGTCCCATACTTTCACCTCCTTCTACACATCTATTTAGTAAAAAATTACCAGACACTTTTTTAGGAGAGAACTGTCCGAACATTCCACCAGGCAGTCACTCTTCCTCTCCTATAATACCCTCCGGCTGTTTGTGCAACATTCTAATACACAGCCTGTGTATCAGCGGATTACAATAAGCAGATAACTTCATACCCATATAGCCGCAGAACGTAAAAATAGGATTGGCAGACTCCGTATAAATAAGAACAGCCATCACGATCACCAAAACAAGGTATCGTATGATATTATTGACACCCATACACTTTACGGCATCCTTTTCAGCCATGTCCAGCCCCCTGTTTAGGGACCACCACATATGGACAGCTCCCGCCATGGCAAGAATTACGCCAATCCATAATCCAAGACTGTAAGAGATGTCTCTGGAAAAAAACAACAGTACAATCTCAAAAATAACGCCGTATATAAAAATCCCCAGACAGAGTTCAAACAATGTCGGATCAATCTTTCTTTTCATACTCTTTCTCCGTCCTTCGCCTGCGGGTGCTGGCCGGTGTCTCATAAATTTTCTTTGCAAATCGAAACACATTGGTAAATCCCGCCAGGGCGCCAACAAAAAAAAGCACAACCGTCCAGGCAGAGGTCCCCAGTTTATGATCTATAAACATTCCCGCAAAAGAACATAATAAAATAGGAACCAGCATATTGATGCCAAACTGGGTTATCATGATCAGCGCCTGATAGACATTTCTGTTATATTTCAAAATTCAATCCTTTCCAAATAAAACCTAACAGTAAAATTATATCCACTTTTGGTACTTATGTCCAGCATTATTGTGAAAATTAGATGAGTAATCAAAGAATTTAAAACAATTTACATTGACTTTTGTTCGCCATCAGTGTAACGTAACGAGTAAGAGATTATTTCACGTTTTCTTTACCCATGGGGAGGGTACTATGGCAGGTCCGATTTTATACCGTAAAAGACTGATTCCGCAAGAATGTGTGCTGTTGAAAGACGACAGACTTTTATACCGTGACGACCAAATCATCGTGACTGGTTGGAACACCTTAAAACCCCGTAAAGACCTCCATCATGGTTTTTCCTGTTACTACCTGCAGGAAGGTATTAAAGTGAGCCGCTTCTATAAGGAAGACAACTCACTTCTGTACTGGTACTGTGATATTGTTGACTACGACTACGATGTCAAAACAGATACCTACATCATCACCGATCTTCTTGTAGACGTAATCGTCTATCCCGACGGCTTTGTCAAAGTCGTTGATATTGATGAGCTTGTAGCCGCACAGGAAACCGGTCTGCTCACCGAAGATATGCTCAAAAAATCCCTTCTTACTTTAAACCGTCTGTTACAGATAATCTATGACGGTGGATTCCATCAATTACAAGCTCCCATTGAACAATATATAACTCAATAGAATATGTGTCCGCCAATCGTATATTTGGGGGTGATCCCGTCTATTGGCGTCCTAAAATATACACAATTACCCACATTGGTTGCACCGCTCATCACTTCATCAGCTGCCTGGTAACATCTGGCTGTGGCCCTTCCTTCCGCCAATGCCAGTGCCAGTCTTCCGCTGCCTACCGGTGAGAACTGTTTGTTTTGATAAATAACCCCTGTCACGGTATCCGGATAAACCGAGCTTAACACCCGATTAATAACCACCGATCCCACAGCCACTTGACCGGCATAGGGTTCTCCGCCGGCCTCACAATAAATCAAGTTCGCCAGAAGATATCTGTCACCCTCCGAGAAATTTACCTCAGAAATATCGCGCCAGCTGGACTGTGCCGCCAATTCCGCCATACGCATCTCTTCCGCCAGTTTTGCCCTTAAGGCCGTCAGGTTTTCCTCCTGTTCCTTAATCTGCTGTTCATAGGCAAGTGCTTCTGCCTCTGCCTCTGAAATCTGGTCAGCTGTGGCATGGATAGAATTGGATGTCTGGCTGACCAGTCCGGAAACACGGCTTTGTTCCGCCACTACCTGGATCTTATACTCATCCAGCTCCGCCTTGTTTTCCTCCTGTTTCTGTTTGGCCAGTTCCAGTTCTGCCTGCTTCTGCTCCATAGCCGCCTGAGAATCCTTATACTCCTGCAGAACTTTCTGCTGATAGGCCGACAACTGTTCAATATAATCATTTTTATTCAAGAAATCCGTAATATTGCCAGAAGAAAAAAAGAGCTCCATATACAAAAAGTTGCCGCGTTCATACATAAACTGGATTTGATGCTTCATCGTATCATAATGATCATCCTTCAGCGCAATCGCTTCACTAAGCTCTTCTGTTACCTGTTCAATCTCTTCATCAAGTGCAGCTATTTCCGCTTCCTTGTCTACTATACTCTGCTCCAACTCGCTTAGATTGTTGCTCACCTGAGTCAACTCTGTATTCAGAGTTGACAAGGCGCCCTGCAGGGAACTCTGCTGTTCATTCAGGTTCTTCAGATTTTCCTCTGTCTCATCGAGCCTGGATTCCGTCTCCTGCTTTTCCTGCTCCGCCCGTCGGATTTTTTCCCTAGTCTCCTCCGTGGCCTGTACGGAGAAGGGCATAACACTGCACAGCAGAATAAGCGCAAGACAAGCCGCCAGCTTTTGCTTTCTCTCCATATATCCCTCCGACCTTAACATTGTTCGATCAGATTTACTCTCCTTAAGTGTCTTTCCACCCCGGAAAACTCCGTATCCAAAAAAGTATCCACAATCGCAAGCGCCACGCTCTCCCCTATAATGGAAGCCCCCATAGCAAGCACGTTTGCATCATTATGCTCTCTTGTCAATCTCGCGGATACCGGATCGCCGCAGAGTGCGCAGCGTATTCCCTTTACCTTATTGGCCGTAATAGAAATACCGATACCTGTTGTACAGATCACGATTCCCCGGTCACACTCTCCCGAAGCCACCGCCCTGGCAACCGCTGCCCCGTAAATCGGATAATCACAGGAACTTTTATCCGCACAGCCATAATCCTTATATTCTAATCCCCGTTCTTTCAAATGTGCCATCACTTTCTGCTTTAGATCAAATCCGCCATGGTCACTGCCAATCGCTATCATATGCTTCCTCCTTCCCTAAATCTATAAATATATCTACTGTTATCTTACACCCAAATTGGCGTTATTTCAACTCTGTTACTCTGTGCCCCGCCGCCTTTAGCAGCCTGTTCATCACGGCCTGTCCCACGCCGGCCCCTTCAAAGCTTTCCGAGTATATGATTTCCACACTCTCATCATCAAATTCCCGCAAGATCCGGTATAGCTTTCTGCCTATGGAGCTTTCATCCAAACGGCTTCCGGCACTCTTACATACATCTGCCCGATACGTATTGATGGTTGCATCAGTTGCAATCACACCTGTCTTTTTATTCTTGGAACGCCATAGATCCAGTTGTACATTAATATAATCTGCTACCTTCTCTTCCGGCCCGGAAACAATCATCAATTCCCCTTTCGGCGCATAATGTCTGTATTTCATGCCCGGAGCCTTGGGCGCCTGTCCGCTGTCATCACGAAGAATCGTGACATCCTCCTCCACCCGGCCAAGCACTTTCTCAAGCATCTGCCTGGTGATATAACCCGGCCGCAGGATGATGGGCGCCCGGTCCGTCAAATCCACGATGGTTGACTCCAGCCCCAGTTCCACATCTCCGCCGTCCAGAATCATGTCAATCCTGCCGTCTAAGTCCTGCACCACATATTTGGCCACCGTAGGACTGGGCCTGCCCGACCGGTTCGCGCTGGGAGCCGCCACATAACCGCCTGCTGCCCGGATAAAAGCAAGGGCCGTCTTGTGAGACGGCATACGCACCGCTACCGTATCAAGTCCTCCCGTGGTCTCCCGCGGCACCAGATCTGACTTTTCCAAAATCATGGTAAGCGGCCCCGGCCAGAAAGCCTCTGCCAGCTTCACCGCCTCCTCCGGCACCTTTTTAACAAGCGCCGCAAGCGCCTCCCATTCGGCGATATGTACAATCAACGGATTATCCGAAGGTCTGCCCTTGGCCTCATATATTTTCCGGGAAGAAGCCGGATTTAAGGCATCTCCCCCCAGACCATAGACCGTCTCTGTAGGAAAAGCCACCAGACCGCCCCGGCGTATTATTTCTCCGGCTTCCCGCACCGCTTTTCTGTCTATATTATTTTCATCCACCTGTACTATCCTGGTCTTCACATCCGCATACTTCCTTTATCTTCTTTCCTGATCGTTCAAATGTTGTAAAATCGCAAGATGAATCGCCCAGGCAGCTTTTTCCTGATAAATGTCAGAAGACAACTTCTGCGCCTCCTCATAGTTGGATAAAAAACCACATTCCACGATCACGATCGGAGAGGAAGTTTTCTTTAAAAGATAATAACTGTCATTGGCCTTGGCCTGTCTGGTGTTGTCGGGATCCAGATCTATCGTCATAACCTGCTGAATCCTCTGCGCCAATTCCTTGCTCTCCTCACTGCCCGCATAATAAAAGACCTGCGCACCATGTACGTATTCCTCATGATAACTGTTCTGATGGATGCTTACGGTAAGATCAGGTTCTTTCTCTTCTATGACACTCACCCGGTTCTTCATATCCTGCACCTTCTTATTCGGTGCACCCTCATCATAAAGCCCCGCATCCGACTCTCTGGTCAATACCACATCCACATCCGCCATCACAAGAAACTTCTGAAGTTTCCTTGCAATCTTTAAATTGATATCTTTCTCCAGACTGCCATCCACACCGACTTTGCCAGGGTCCGTTCCGCCATGCCCGGCATCAATGACCACACAGGGTCTTTCGGATACTGTCTCAACACGCCCGGAAGTAACCGTTTTAATACCTCCGCGCACAGCAAAACAGGCACTAAGCAGCATAAGACTCCATAAGACTGCCCGAACCATTTTCTCTTCATTCAGCGGTTTATTCCCCTTCATATTCCATTCCTAACACCATCGCCTTTATAAATGCATATGAAAGGGCCACCCAAAAAATGCGGTCATGCGCCTGTTATTGATTCATATATTCTTCGATCACATCCCAGACAGAAGACACCTCAAAGCCCAGCTTCCATTCCGCCACGCCTGCAATCTCATATTTCTGCATAATGTTCAGTTTGACACGAATTGACTCATCATCTTCCAGCCATACCTGACAAAAACCGTCCGCGGACTGGTATTCCCCGTAATTCTGGCAGGTCTCTTCATCCCATCTGGTTGTAATACCATGCTCCGCAATATACTCCTGGGCCTTCTCCATGCCCACTGCCTGACTGGATACATTTGTACCTGCGGTCTCCCATATCCTGGTGTAAAACGGGATTCCATTGATCACTTTTTCAGCCGGTACCTGCTCCACTGTATTGGCTATGCCTTTCTCCACAAAATCAATGGATGCCACAGATCCGGCCTCTTTGCTTCCGCCGTAATGCTCGTCATAACCCATGATCACCACATAGTCCGCCACAAGTCCCTGCTCCGCCCGGTTATAATGATCCGTATGGTCCATGGGCACATAGTTGTCCACGGACAATACAATGCCGTGTTCCCTGCAAGGGATAGAAAGTTCTCTGATAAACTCAATAAAAGGCTCCCCCGCATCCAGGCTGATATTCTCAAAGTCAATATTAAGACCGTCCAGATCATATTCCAGCGCCGTATTGATCAGACCAGTTATCAGATGCGTCCTGTTGTTGGTGCCTGCAAGCACCTCGTACATATCCACATCCACACTCTCTACATTACCTACTAACGCCCATACCTCAAGTCCCTTTTCATGGGCCTTGTCCACATAAGATTGTGTGGCAAAACTGCTAAAATCCCCCTGATTGCCTACCAGCGTAAACCAAGTCGGCGATATCACATTGACACTCTTGGTCTGCGCAAGCATCGCATCCAGTGTCTCATTGCCCTCAACGCTTCCCACGCCGTGCCAGGCCATATTTATTTTATAATCCCGAGTATTTGCCTCATACACCGGCTCCTCATAATCTGTCACCGGTATAGGCATCTGCGTCCTTTGCCCTTCCAGTTTCTTATTTTCCACATAACCGATGAAAGCATCTTTGGTCTTTACCTTGGTCCAGTTCTCCATCTCTTCCAGAATAATAACCTCGTCGCCCTTCTCTACATCTGTCAGGATGTCACTCTTAATGCCGCCCTGATAACGCACCTGGGTATCCTTGGCAATGACAGCAACTTGTCTCTCATTCCATTCTGTATAGACCTGCATACGGTTAGGATCTGTAAAAAGCTCATAGGAATAATTTGCATACTCCTTCACATAATCCGCCGCAATATAAAGCACATCTCCTTCATACCTGGCAATCACATACTCCCGCGTCTCTTCCTCCCCGCCCTGGGTAATTGCAGGAACGCCATGTGCAATCACATCCCTGGTAAGCGTATTGGTTCCTATCTGCGTCCTGACAACCTGATCAGGCAAAGCATAAAGAAGCAGCCCTTCCTTTTTATCTTCATAAAATCTATCATTAAAGTATTTGTGCACCGTAGCCAGATCAAAATAACACACCCCGTCCCAAAGCCTGGCATGCTCTTCAATCCTCTCATCCTGCAATATTATGGGCACATCATCGCTTCCCGTAACACCAAAATACTCTGTCAGATCTGCCCTTTCCTTAGAATAAGAATATTTCTCTAACAGCTTTGCTCCAAATCCTGCTGCTGCGACCACAATAATAAGGACGATCGCAATTACCACCGGAATCGCTTTTTTCATTTATCCAGCTCCTTTCTGACCGTCCTTAATTATAGCAAACTATTTCTTTCCAGTCATTATGATTTTGATAAATTTCGCTTTTTTTCGCTTTTTTTCGCATGGATGCAAAATTTCACTTCTAAATCTTCCCTGCACAGACACTTCATCCACAAACGCCGGCAAGCGGGAACTTCCCTGCATAATGAATAACACATGTCAATATCGAAGATACTTTGTCTCATACAGTGTAACCGTCCACACCATGATCTAACCAGCCAAAAGGAAATATAAATAATCAATTGTGATATACTAACGGCATATGATATATGGGGTGGAAATAGTTCTAAAGATATCTCTGACATGCAAAATAAAAAAAATAACTGTATAACCTACTCATTCCTTGTGAATTATAATTGTGAAATAAAGAAAGGGGAATAAGATCTGGTTCCTGACCAGGCACATCGCCTATAAGACTTTCTCCTTCTGCTTGAATTATCCGGAGAAACAGATGTTGTTATTTATGAAATTGTGCATGCCTCCTTTCCTTGCTGACTGTCAGAAGACATCTTGTAGTTGGATTATAACCATAATCTGACAAAAAAGCAAGCAAATTCTAAAATTATTAAAATTTTTTAAACACTTTCCGCGCGCTATTGACTAAAACTGACGCAAAGTATAAGATAATTGCAAAAAAGTAATTTCCTATAATATATAACAATATAACAAAAAGGATGTGAACATCTCATGAAAATAGAAAAAGTAAATGAACACCAGATTCGATGCACTCTTACCAGAGAAGATCTTCTCAACCGGGAATTAAAGATCAGTGAACTGGCTTATGGTACCGAGAAAGCCAAGAGCCTTTTTCGTGATATGATGCAGCAGGCCGCTTATGAATGTGGCTTTGAGGCTGAAGACATCCCGCTGATGATCGAAGCAATTCCTCTGAACGCTGAGTGTATTGTATTGATCGTTACCAAAGTAGAGGATCCTGAAGAACTGGATACCCGTTTTTCCAAATTCGCACCTTCCGTGCATGATGAAGACGGATTGGCAGAAGAAACCGAAGAACTCATGGAAAGCTTTGCCGACGGTGCAGACGAAGTACTCAATATGCTTCGTAAGATGAACGGCTCCGGTCTGTCCGAAGAGATGTCCCAGCCGACCGCTCCCGTTTCCAGCCGCCGCCCTATGAAAAACGACAAGGAATCCGCTCCTGTCAGGATTACGAGCCGGCTGTTCTCTTTCCCTTCTCTGCGGGAAGTAACCAGACTGGCACACGTAGCGGCCTCCTCTTATCCGGATGCCAACTCTCTTTATAAAGATGAGACCACCGACAGATACCTGCTTCTATTAGATCCGGCCTCCATTACTATTGATGAATATAACCGTGTATGCAGTCTTATCTCGGAATACGCAAGAATAGAGAAAACAGCAGCAGCAACCAGCGCATATCTGGAAGAACACTATTCTCCTTTGATCAAAGATAACGCTTTAGAAGTTTTATCACAGATCTAAAAGGTAAATTCCTGCACAGCTTCGGATAGGCGAAAGAATTTCTTACAGCATAAAAGAGGGTGCCCAGTCATCTCCTGACTTTTGGGACACCCTCTTTATCTTACTTCCGCTGCGTCCTTATGCACCTGTGACCGCATCAATCTTAGACATCAAATCCTCGATCGCAATACCGTGTACCATTGCCGCTTCTTCCAGCGTCTCACCTTGTGCGGACGGACAACCTAAACAATGCATGCCGATCTCCATGAGTACCGGTGCAATATCCATATTGATCCTGAGTGCTTCGCCAATCGTTGTATCTTTACTGATCTGTGCCATATTCACACCTCCGATTTATTCTTTATTGTAATAGTCTCTTAGAATAGCCACAATCTATTCATGTAGATTATAATAGGAATACAGATGTTGTGCAAGCAATTTCTCACTTCCCTTTTTATGGGATCATTTCTTTATCAATAGTATCGTAATAATCAACATTTTGTATCTGGCATTTTTTACATACAAATTTCACAAATTTTTAAGTTAATTTTTGGCATTTGTATGCGAAAAAGTACAAAGGCC
Organism: Lachnospiraceae bacterium UBA7086; assembly: GCA_002492525.1. Lineage (GTDB taxonomy): Bacteria > Bacillota > Clostridia > Lachnospirales > Lachnospiraceae > UBA3282. The sequence goes on from DKZA01000039.1 coordinate 70,199, forward strand.
GACTTGACTCTTTCAGTTCCTATAACATATAATATTGGTACTGGATAAGCATGTTTTAACCATAAAACATTATTAAAAAATTTTAAATAGGAGGTTATTTCAAAATGAGACCAGAATGGAAAGATTTTGTAGGCGGTAAGTGGGACAAAGAAATCAATGTCCGTGACTTTATCCAGAGGAATTATCATCCTTATGACGGTGACGAGTCCTTCTTAGCTGAACCTACACAGAACACAAAAGACTTATGGGCACAGGTTCTTGACTTACAGAAGCAGGAACGTGAAGCCGGCGGTGTACTTGATATGGACACCAAGGTAGTTTCCACCATCACATCCCACGGTCCCGGCTACTTGGACAAGAGCAAAGAGACAATCGTAGGTTTCCAGACAGATAAGCCTTTCAAGCGTTCCCTTCAGCCTTATGGCGGTATCAGAATGGCAGAGAAGGCATGTTCTGACAACGGTTACGAAGTTGACCCTGAAATCAGCGAATTCTTCTCTACTCACAGAAAGACACACAATGCAGGCTGTTTCGATGCTTACAATCAGGAAATGAGAGCATGCCGTTCTTCTCATATCATTACAGGTCTTCCGGATGCTTATGGCCGTGGCCGTATCATCGGTGACTACAGACGTGTTGCTCTGTACGGTATCGACAGACTGATTGAAGACAAACAGGCACAGAAGGATTCCACAGGCCGCGTTATGACAGACGATGTAATCCGTCTCCGTGAAGAGCTTTCCGAGCAGATGGTTGCTTTAAAGATGATGAAAGAAATGGCTGCATCTTACGGCTGCGATATTTCCAAACCGGCATCTAACGTACAGGAAGCGATTCAGGCTACCTACTTCGGATATCTTTGTGCAGTGAAGGAGCAGAATGGTGCTGCTATGTCTCTTGGCCGTACTTCTACTTTCCTTGACGTATATGCAGAGCGCGATCTTGCTAACGGTACTTTCACCGAGCAGCAGATTCAGGAATTCGTTGATCACTTCATTATGAAGTTAAGATGTATCAAATTTGCTCGTACACCTGAGTACAACCAGATTTTCGCCGGCGATCCGGTATGGGTAACAGAGTCCCTCGGCGGTGTTGGTGTTGACGGTCGTTCCATGGTTACCAAGATGAGCTTCCGTTATCTGCACACATTAACCAACTTAGGACCTTCTCCGGAACCCAACTTAACAGTTCTGTGGTCCACAAGGCTTCCTGAAGCTTGGAAGAAATACTGTGCTAAGATGTCCATCCAGACCTCTTCCATCCAGTATGAGAACGATGATCTGATGAGAGTAACTCACGGTGATGACTACGGTATCGCATGCTGCGTATCTTCCATGGTTATCGGTAAAGAAATGCAGTTCTTCGGTGCACGTGCTAACGTTGCTAAATGTCTGTTATACGCATTAAATGGTGGTATCGATGAAGTTACCAAGAAGCAGGTTGGTCCTAAGTATCGTCCTGTTACCGGTGATGTTCTCGACTATGACGATGTTATGGATAAATTCATCGACATGTTAGAGTGGCAGGCTGATGTATATGTAAACACATTGAACATCATCCACTATATGCATGACAAATACTGCTACGAGAGAGCAGAGATGGCTCTTCATGACAAGAACGTTAAGCGTTATTTCGCAACAGGTGTCGCAGGCCTTTCCATCGTAGCTGACTCCCTGTCCGCTATTAAATATGCCAAGGTTGAGCCTATCAGAGACGAAGACGGCATTATCGTTGACTTCAAGACTACCGGTGAGTTCCCGAAATATGGTAACGATGATGACCGTGTAGACGAGATTGCTCAGGAGATCGTACACAAATTCATGACAGCTATCAGAAGACATCATACCTACAGAGAAGGTGTTCCGACAACTTCTATCCTTACCATTACTTCTAATGTAACTTATGGTAAGGCTACAGGTAACACACCTGACGGACGTAAGAAAGGTCAGCCTTTCGCTCCTGGTGCTAACCCGATGCATGGACGTGATACTCACGGTGCGGTAGCTTCCTTATCTTCCGTATCCAAACTTCCGTTCAATGATGCACAGGATGGTATCTCCAATACCTTCACCATCATTCCTGGTGCTCTTGGTAAAGAAGATCAGGTATTTGCAGGGGATATCGAGGTAGATTTAAGTAAATAGTCCATATATGAAGGAGGAAACAATATATGGATGACAAAAAAATGATTGATGACTTTGTCAGGATGATGGATTCCGGGATGGCACAGGGTGTCGGACATGTGAATGTAGAAGTCGATGACAAGGCACAGGAATCAAATATTCAGACCATGGGGTGCACGGATTGCTCCCGTACCCCATTGGCCTGCAGTGTCCCGACTCTCCATGAGGGGCTGGACGATTTTAAATAGCATTGAGCCATGAGGATTCACGAGTATATGGCTCATACAACAAAAATATATCGTAGGAGGACAAAACAATGGCAGCAGCAAATGCTCAGGTAGATAACTTAGTTTCTTTATTAGATGGTTATGCAACAAAGGGCGGCCATCACCTTAACGTCAATGTACTCAACAGAGATACTTTATTAGATGCTCAGAAGCATCCCGAGAACTATCCTCAGTTGACAATCCGCGTATCCGGTTATGCAGTAAACTTCATCAAGTTAACACCGGAACAGCAGGCAGACGTTATCTCTCGTACATTCCACGAGAGCATCTAAGCAAGTAAATCTTAGAAGTTTTAAGGAGCTGACCGTTCTTCCGGTCGGCTCCTTTTTATGTTATCAGGAAATTTATTTCATCTGGTTTTTTACCCTTATAAAGAGTATACTATTGTTATCATGGATAGAAAGGCAGGTTATAAAAATGCAAGGCAGAATACATTCTTTAGAAAGCTTCGGCACCGTGGATGGGCCCGGAACACGTTTTGTAGTCTTTGTTCAGGGCTGTCCTATGCGTTGTGCCTACTGTCACAATCCCGACACCTGGGAAATGAATGGCGGCACTTTGATGGAACCGGAATATATTTTTGAACAATACAAACGAAACGAGGCCTTCTATAAGGGCGGCGGTATCACGGTCACCGGCGGCGAACCCTTAATGCAGGTGGATTTTTTAATTGATTTATTCACGATTGCCAAAGCGGACAACGTGCATACCTGTATTGATTCCTCTGGTATTGCATACAAAAAAAACGCTAACCCCGAATGGCTTGCCAAACTGGACAAGTTAATGACATTGACGGATCTGGTCATGCTCGACATCAAACATATTGATCCGGAAAAGCATAAGGAACTTACCTCTCAACCCAATGACGGTATACTTGCCTTTGCCGAATACCTGAACGAAAAGCAGGTTGATATGTGGATCCGTCATGTCATTGTACCGGGACTCACAGATGATGACAAATACCTCTACCAACTTGGGTATTTTATTGGCGCTTTTACAAACTTAAAAGCACTTGACGCACTTCCCTATCACACCATGGGAGAGTCCAAATATGAAAAACTCGGTATGAAATACAAGCTTGCCGGTGTTCCTGCCATGGATAAAGATAAACTGGTGGAGAAGAAGAAAGTCATCCTAGATGGTATCCGCAAACGCCGTGAAGAACTTGGTATAAAAAATCATCATGAAGAATAAAGCACCTTATCCATCCGGCAATTATACGACTGTTTCCACACTTTACCCTTGTATATTTATCTCATTTATATTAGAATAAGATGTAGATAATTGATCAATATATATCAATTTCAAACAGTCTTATATTCAAGGAGGATAATTGCTATGGCATATGTAATTAGTGACGCTTGTGTATCTTGCGGTGCATGTGAGGCTCAGTGCCCAGTAGGCGCTATCAGCATGGGAGATGGTAAATTTGAGATCGACCCGGCAAAATGCATCGATTGCGGATCTTGTGCAGGTGTTTGCCCGACAGGTTCTATCTCTCAGGGTTAATGATCCTATGATCCCCTATCATAGATTGATAGGGGATTTTCTTTTGCTTTTGGGAAGTTTTTCCTTCGGCAGATGTCTCTGTCTTATCATCTCATCAATCTTTCGATAATGCTCCTCTTCTTTTTTCCAGTGTTCTTCGTCCCGCTCCTCCTGCTGTCTGAATTGATAATCCAACTCTTTTAAAATGCTCTCCTTAATTTCCGTGCACATTTCCTGATTAGCCGTCTTAACGGCTTCTGTAATCATGTGTTGCAAAAGATATTGCAGTCTCGCAGCCTTCTGTGTCTTGTCCATATCCTCTTGTACGGCATATTCCGACAAACTCTCGCCCGGTGTCTCTATCACCGGATCCTTACCCTTAGACAGCGTAACCATATATTTCTTGGCCTTTTTCATGACCATATCCTCCACCCTGTGTTCCATATTATCTTCCTTCTCCATGATGCTTTCCTTCCCCACATTACTATCGGTATATTCAGACTCCTTGCTCTGATTATCTTCTTTTTCCGGTCTCACTTTATCCGTCGCAGCTATAATACCGCCACCGCCGCGCAAAACAGTGCGTATTGCCTTAAGTTGCAATCCCTGTTCCTTCAACAGCTTAATCTGCTGCAACTGTTCAATATCCTTGACCGTATAGCAACGATGCCCCATTTCATTTCGCTTAATAGAAAGCTGTAATTCATCCTCCCAGTAACGCAGCACATGTGTCTCCACCTGTACTTTTTTCGCCGCTTCCGATATGTAATAAATCGTGTTTTCTCCCATGTTATTTCTCCTTTCTGTCCCGGTTCTGCCTGCAGACGCCTGCGGCAGAGATCCTGCTATTTTCCTATATCATAAACAACAAAAGAGACGCCGCCCCTCTGGCTCGTCTCTTTTGTATAAGTTTTCTATTGTTATATTTCTATTTTATTTCTGTAAATTTGCAAATTTCGTATAATCCGGCAGCCATACCAACTCTACCGTACCGATCGGGCCGTTTCTCTGTTTCGCAATAATAATCTCCGCGATTCCCTTCTTCTCTGTGTCCTTGTTATAATAATCATCCCGATAAATGAACATGACCACATCGGCATCCTGCTCGATAGCTCCCGACTCACGCAGATCAGACAGCATCGGTCTGTGGTCGGGTCTTTGCTCCACTGCCCTGGAAAGCTGCGAAAGCGCGATCACCGGCACCCGGAGTTCCCTGGCCAGCGCCTTTAAGGAGCGGGAAATATCTGAAATCTCCTGTTGTCTGGAATCTGTGCTTCTGCCGCTTCCGGACATCAACTGTAAGTAGTCAATGATAATCATTTCCAGATTATGCTCCAATTTATATTTACGGCATTTAGAACGCAGTTCAGAAATACTGATACCGGGTGTATCATCAATAATCAAATTCGACTTGCCGATTACTGCCGCACTCTCAATCAGTTTTTCCCATTCAACATCCGAGAGATTGCCCGTCCTAAGATGTTGGGAATCCACCCGGGACTCCATGGAAAAAAGTCGATTGACCAATTGCTCCTTAGACATTTCCAGACTAAAGATCGCCACGGTCTTATTCTGCTTAAACGCCACATATTCCGCCACATTTAAGACAAAGGCTGTTTTACCCATGGAAGGTCTTGCCGCCACCAGAATAAGGTCGGAAGGCTGCATACCGGCCGTCTTATAATCCAGATCCAGAAAACCGGTTGCCACTCCGGTAACATTACCCTTATTATGGGATGCCCGCTCGATATTATCCATAGCGTTCATAACGATCTGTCTGATGGGAACAAACTCATCGCTGTTCCTTCGCTGTATCAGATCAAAAACCCGCTTCTCCGTGTCTTCCAGAATATCTTCCAGACTTTCCTTACCCACATAGCAGGTATTGGCGATTTCCTCATTCAGGCGGATCAGCCTCCGCAGTGTTGCCTTCTCCGCCACAATATTGGCATAGTATTTAATGTTCGCCGAAGTGGGTACTGCAGTAATCAAATCCCGGATAAATTCCAGACTGCTCACCTCGGGAGGCACATCTTTTTCTTTCAGCCTGTCCTGCAAAGTGACCAGATCCACCGGCTTACCCTCATCATTGAGTTCCACCATAGTATCAAAGAGCGTTCCGTACTGTTTGTTATAAAAATCTTCTCCCAGTACAATCTCAGCCGCCACTACGATTGCTTCTCTATCCATGATCATAGAGCCAATAACAGACTGTTCCGCCTCCATACTGTGCGGCAAAATCCTTTTAAGTAACGCTTCCTCCAATGTCTGTCACCTACGCTTCTTCTATCACTTTAACCTTTAATTTGCCGGTCACCTTAGTATGCAGTTTCACACCTACTTCATAAACACCCAGCGCCTTAATTGCCTCCGGAAGCTGTATCTTCTTCTTATCAAGTTCAAGACCGCACTGTTCCTTGGCTGCCTGCGCAATTTCTTTAGAAGAAACGGAGCCAAAAGCTCTGCCGCCCTCACCGGATTTCATCTTAAGAACCACTTCCTTCGTTTCCAATACCTCAGCCAGCTGCTGTGCTGCCTCGAGTTGTTCCTGTGCCACTTTATCGGCATTGGCTTTCTGTAATTTCAGATCATTCATATTCTTAGAGTTCGCTTCCACACCAAGTTTCTTAGGCAGTACAAAATTCCTTGCATACCCATCACTCACGTTGACGATCTCACCCTTTTTCCCCAGAGACTTTACGTCTTCCAATAAAATAACTTTCATCTTTCTGCCCCTTTCCCAGGCCTGCCGGATATCTATGCAAGCTCTCCTTCTGCAATCATCGCATCAAGCGTCCTCTTAATCGCCACAATGCCCTCTTCCAGCGTACCGTTCTCAATCTGCGCGCCCGCAATGTTTAGATGGCCGCCGCCGCCCATTCTTTCCATGACGACCTGTACATTTACTTCATCAATGGAACGGGCACTGATATAAATAATTCCATTATAAGGTGTCAGTATGAAGCTGGCCTTAATTCCCCGGATGTTCAACAACTCGTTAGCCGCCTGTGCACCCACCACTGTAGGACTTGCCACATCATGTCCGGTACATACGGATATGGCATAGAAATCTCTGTAAATCTCCGCCTGACTGACCGCATCTGCTTTCGCCTTATACTCTGCCGCATCATCCCGGAAAATCTTCCTTACACGGGTTACATCAGCGCCATTTCTGCGAAGAAAAGCAGCCGCCTCAAAAGTTCTGACACCCGTTTTGGTCATGAAATTATTCGTATCAATCATAATACCGGAATACATACAGTCCGCTTCCTCTGACGTCAGTTTCAGATCGTCACTGATGTACTGCAGAATCTCGGATACCATCTCACAGGCTGAGGAAGCATACGCTTCTATGTAAGATAAAGTCGCGTTCTCTATAATCTCTGTACCCTGCCTGTGATGATCCAATACCACCACGGACTTACAGCGCTTTAATAGTTCAGGACACTCCGTAATACTGGGTTTGTTCACATCCACCACCACCAGTACCGCATTGTTGCCCACCATTTCGAGCGCCTGCATATTATTGATGATCATATCCTCGGCATACTCTTCGTTATGCAAAAACATTTCCACCATAGGCTGTGTGGAGGACGTCACATCATTTAACACAATATGCGCCTTCTTTTCCATGGTCTTTGCAATCCTGTAGATACCCACGGAAGCACCAAAACTGTCCACATCACCCATGCGGTGTCCCATGACATACACATCGTCTTTCACAGAAATAATCTCTTTGAGCGCATGGGCTTTTACTCTTGCCTTGACACGGGTACTCTTTTCCATCTGCTGGCTCTTCCCGCCATAATAAATCACATTCTCGGGCACCTTCACCACTGCCTGATCACCGCCGCGGCCCAGAGCGATGTCAATGGCATTTCTCGCGAACTCGTAATTCTGTGCATAAGTAAGTCCGTTTAAACCCATACCGATACTAATGGTGACCGCCATCTCATTTCCAATATTGACAGTCTTTACATCCTCCAAAAGATCGAACCGGCTCTCCTGCAGTTGCGTGACTGCCTGCTTGCGCATGATTACCAGGTATTTATCCTTCTCAAGCTTCTTACAGATACCATCCATGGAGGCAATATATTTATTTACCTTACGATCGATCAACGCGATTAACAGAGAACGTCTTACCTCCTCCACGCTCTCTAAAGCTTCCTCATAATTATCCAGATAGATAAGCCCTACTGCCAGAGACTGATCATCCACCTCTTTCAAGGCAATCTTAAGCGCTGTTTCATCGAACAGATACATGGCGATCAGATAGCCGTCATACCCTTTTGCCTCTATGATATCACTATTCTGCGCCATTTCTTTCAAAGATATTTTCTTGAGTTTGGCAATATAATTTCCCGCTTCATATTCCACATCAAACTCAACTTCATCCTCTTCATTTATTCCGGGCAGCTTGTCCTTTGTAATAGAGGGAAAAAGAGAAGTGACAGACTTGCGATATCCCTTTTCCTGATGAACCAGGCGCTCAAACGCGATATTCGTCCAGATAACTTTGCCGCCGTCATCCAACAGCGCATGGGGCAGTTCCAGATCCCTTAAAAGTCTTCTCTGTATTTGTCCGTACTGTGTCGCAAAACTGATCAGTTCATTCATGATGATAGGTTTATTATAAAGCATCATCGACAGAATAATTGCAAGATAAAGAATTAAAAACGCACTTAAAACAAGTCCTGCCCTATAATCAATCATATAGATCAGAACGTCTACTGCCATTAACAGAAATCCCAAATAGAGTGACGACTGTAAATAGGATTTCAGTCTTCCTTTTAACTTCACATTATTCTTCATCTGAACCTCTTACCCAAACCGAGCTTCACTCGGTTTTTTATAGCTAATATTAACATAAGTATAGCATTTTTTGTAAGATACTGCCACATCAATATATAGACCTTTTTCTTCCGAAAATGACAGGATATTGAAAAGACCAATGGAAACAAGTCCATTGGTCTTCTTTGATCCAAAATTCTTTAATCCTGCACGTAAGGCATAAGTGCCAAATGTCTTGCACGCTTGATCGCTACGGTAAGCGCTCTCTGATGCTTTGCGCAGTTGCCGGTGATCCTTCTGGGAAGAATCTTACCTCTCTCAGATACATATCTTTTGAGCTTGTTAGTATCTTTATAATCAATCACATTATCTTTACCGCAGAATACGCATACCTTTTTCCTCCTGCGCATCCCGCCCTTTTTCTTAGGGAAATCCGGCCTGTCTGTTTTATTAAATGCCATGATGTTTACCTCCTTCATCAATTAAAAGGCAGTTCCTCGTCGATTCCATCCGGAATATTCATAAAGCCGTCGCCGGCTGCTGCAGGCGCCGGAGCAGGTCTTCCCGCAGGGGCAAATCCTCCATCGCCCCCAGAACTGTTCTTGCTTTCTGCGAACTCCTGATCCTCCACAACCACATCTGTTGTGTACACCTTGACACCATCCTTATTGGTATAACTGCCCGTCTGGATGCGCCCGGTAACCGCAATCTTCGTTCCTTTGTGAAGATATTTCTCTGCAAATTCTCCTGCTCTTCCAAATGCCACGCAGCCAATAAAATCTGCTGTCTGGTCATCATTATTACGATTGAATCTACGATCTACCGCCAATGTGTATCTGGCTATCGCCATTGCGTTTTCCCCCTGGGAATATCTCACCTCGGGGTCTCTTGTCAAACGTCCCATCAGTATAACTTTGTTCATAAATACCTCTTTCTATTTCTCGTCCTGTCTAACGCACAAGTATCTGATGACGTTGTCCATAATACGGATACGGCTCTCAATCTCGACGGGAGCGGTACTCTCTGCCTCAAACTGAATAAAGTAATAGTAAGCCTCTTTCATCTTCTGTACTTCGTATGCGAGTCTTCTCTTACCCCAGTCGTCAACATTTGTGATCTGTCCGCCGAAACGCTCTACCAAAGCCTTTGCTTTCTCTAAGGTAGCAGCCCGCTCGTCATCTTCGATCTTTGCACTAACAACAACGGCTAACTCATATTTGTTCATGCTTCTTACCTCCTTTTGGTCTCTGGCCCCTCCCTTACGAAGGAGCAAGGATGTATGGCACTTGGCCAAATTAGTATATCACGGATATTTATAATATCATATGTGTTCACGAAGTGCAAGAGATTTACCCGCACTTTTTGAAACTTTACAAAAATACTGCTCTGGTATACCGCCGTAAGCTTTTCTGTCAGTTCTCCTCCGGCCGGATAATCTCTCTGACATTCTTTTCCGCCTGCGGACGCGGGATCATAATCTGATGACCACACCCTCTGCATTTCAAGCGAAAATCAGCCCCGATACGCAGGACTTCCCACTCCTTGGAACCACAGGGATGCTGTTTTTTCAATTTCAGAATATCTCCAACCTGTATGTCCATATCTGCCCTCTTTATCTACACTTCAAACATGTTAATCAAGTTGGGAGAAAATCTCCCCAATGCTGCCCTGCACCACCAGATCCGCAATGGAATCCCTGGCAGTCGGCGTCTTGTTGACAAGAACCAGCTTATTGCCATTATAATAGTCCAAAAGTCCTGCCGCCGGATAGACTGCCAGAGAAGTACCTCCCACAATCAATACATCCGCCTCACTAATACAGCGTATAGCGTCTGACAGTGTTTTCTGGTTCAAGCCTTCCTCATAAAGAACAACGTCAGGTTTAATGCTGCCGCCGCAGGTACAGACAGGCACCCCCTCAGAATGGAGCACAAACTCCGCATCATAAGATTTTCCACAGGACTCGCAGTAATTGCGAAGCACGGAGCCATGCAGTTCCAGTACCACCTTACTCCCTGCCGCCTGATGCAGTCCGTCAATATTCTGTGTCACTACCGCCTTAAGCTTTCCTTCCTGCTCCCACTGTGCCAGTTTCAAATGCGCCGCGTTGGGCTTCGCATCAAGGCAGAGCATCTTTGCCCGGTAGAAACGATAGAATTCCTCCGGATTTCTCCGATAGAAAGTGTGGCTTAAGATTGTCTCCGGCGGATAATCATACTGTTGATTATACAGACCATCCACGCTGCGGAAATCCGGAATACCACTTTCCGTAGACACGCCTGCGCCACCGAAAAAAACGATATTATCGGTATTCTTTATCCACTCATTAAGCTGCTCTATCTGTTTAGACTGTTCCATATGATCACCTTCTTTCTCCTAATCCAAGGCGGTTGACTGCCGAGAAAATCGCTCGCACGGAAGCTCTTGTAATATTGGAGCTGACGCCCACGCCATAGGTCACACTGCCGTTATCCGCATCGAGCAGGTGAATGTAAGCCGCCGCCTGAGAATTGGATCCGCTCTGCAATGCATGTTCCTCATAATCCAATATCTTAATATTGATATCAAGCTCTTCCTGAAGTCCCCGTTTCACGGCATCAATAGGACCATTCCCCACCGCGTCAAAAGACTTTTCTACGCCTGCATTTGTATAGATCACTGTTACTTTGGTGTCAAACTCTGACTCCGTCTCCTCACTCAGGTCATCCACTCGTAATCTGCGGAAATGAATAGGTTCTTTTTTCATCAGATACTCATCCCGGAAGCTTGCCATGATCTGATCCGGCGACACCTCACCCTGCTGCTCCGAAATTTTCTGAATTACATTGGCAAACTCTTTATGCATACCCTTAGGCAGCTTAAATCCAAAATACGTATCCATAATAAAGGCAACCCCGCCCTTACCGGACTGGGAATTGATACGCACGATAGGCTCATACTCCCTGCCGATATCCGCCGGATCTATGGGCAGATAAGGTACTTCCCATACGTCGCTTCCCCGCTCCTTCAATGCCTTTACCCCCTTGTTGATGGCATCCTGATGAGAGCCGGAGAACGCGGTAAATACCAATTTCCCTGCATAAGGATGTCTGGGATGAACCGGAATCTTGCAACATCTCTCATAAATCTCTATGCTCTCGTTTACATGCTCAATCGCAAGCTGGGGATCGATTCCCTGAGAAAACATATTGTATGCAATATTTAAGATATCCACATTACCGGTTCTCTCCCCATTACCAAATAATGTGCCCTCCACGCGGTCTGCGCCGGCTAACAGCGCCAACTCTGCACTGGCCACGCCCGTTCCCCTGTCATTGTGAGGATGTACGCTCAAAATAATACTCTCCCTGTCCTCAAAATGCTTATTCATCCATTCAATCCTGTCCGCAAAAACATTAGGCGTGGTCATTTCCACGGTAGAAGGAAGATTGATGATCATTGGGTTATCCCTGGTCGGCCCCCACTCTCTCTGCACTGCCGTACAAATTTCCAGAGCATAGTCAAGTTCCGTTCCTGTAAAACTCTCCGGAGAATACTCTAAGATAATCTTGCCGGGGAATTTCTCGGCATGTCTCTTAACCATCTTTGTCCCCTCAACGGCAATATTAATGATCTCCTCCCGATTCATATGAAAGACCACGTCTCTTTGTAAAGTAGAAGTGGAATTATAAATATGCACGATTGCCTGCTTACATCCTTCAATAGACTCAAACGTCCGCTCCACCAGTTCCTCCCTGCACTGTGTCAGAACCTGCACCACCACATCATCGGGAATCAGTCTGCGGTCTACCAGCTGACGCAGAAAATCAAATTCTATCTGGCTGGCTGCCGGAAATCCAATCTCTATCTCCTTAAAACCCAGCTTGATTAGATAATTAAAAAACTCTATTTTCTCAGAAACGATCATAGGATCTATCAAAGCCTGATTACCATCCCGCAAATCCACGCTGCACCAGATCGGCGCTTTCTCTATCTGTTTATTCGGCCACTCTCTCTCTGGATAATCCTCCACCGGGTTCCTATGATACCTTTTATAGTTTAACATCTTCGCTCCTCCTTGCTATAAAAAATAAAGACCCATTGAATACAACGGGTCTCAATAAAACAGCGTTACTCTCCGAGTCCGCTCTCAATCGCACCAACCAGTGCCTTAAGAGCCTCCTCCTCATCTTCGCCATCACATACAAACTCGATCTCATCGCCACACTTGACACATGCTCCCAGCACACTCAAAACACTCTTGGCGTTCGCCGTATTCTCACGAAACGTAAAAGTTATTAAAGATTTGAACTGCATCGCTTCCTTACATAGGATGCCTGCCGGTCTCAAATGTAGCCCTGTCGGGTTTTTGATGACTACCTTTTGGCTTACCATACCCTTTTCCTCCAACTTATATTCCAATTGCTAACCCCACGTTCACAATCTAACACTTACTATAACATTTTTTTGAAACTATCACAAGTCCTACAACATAATATTCTGGATAAGTTCTGCAAGTTTACGAGCCTCCTGCTCAATCATCTTCTGATCTTTACCCTCAATCATGACTCTGACAAGAGGTTCCGTACCGGACGGCCTGATAAGCACGCGGCCTTCTCCCGCAAACTTCTTATTTAACACTTCAATAGCCTCCGCGATCTCCGGATAATCCATATATTTCTCTTTCTTATGATTAGGCACTTTGGCGTTCACAAGCGCCTGCGGCATCACTTCCATGACCGTCTTAAGTTCCGAAAGAGGCTTGCCCGTTTCCACAAGCACCTGCAAAAGATGCAGGGCACTGAGGAGGCCGTCCCCCGTGGTGTTCTCATCCAGGAAAATGACGTGTCCAGACTGTTCCCCGCCAAGACTTGCTCCGATCTCCTTCATACGCTCCAGCACATATCTGTCGCCTACTTTGGTCTGCTCCATATGAATCCCATTATTCTTACCCATCAGGAAGAAACCAAGATTACTCATGACCGTAGCCACAATCGTATCCTTATTGAGTTTCCCCTGTGCCTTCATATGAATACCGACAATAGACATAATCTGATCGCCGTCCACAATATTGCCAAGCTCATCCACCGCTAATAGTCTGTCTGCATCCCCGTCAAAGGCCAAACCGATATTTGCTTTCTCAAAGACTACCCTCGCCTGCAATTCCTCCATATGCGTAGAACCACAGTTGGCATTAATATTCGTGCCGTCCGGATTATTATGGATTGCCACTACCTCTGCACCCAACTCCTTCATGGTCTCCACGGAAGTATAAAATGCCGCCCCTTCCGCACAGTCCAACACGATCTTTAAGCCCCGCAGGTCTACATTGACCGCCTTCATCGCATGGTTGATATACTCTTCCCTGGCATCGGTGCGGTACTTAATCTTACCTACGCTTGCCCCGGTAGGGAACTTAACCCCTTTCATATCAGTCTTTATTAATTCCTCAATCTCGTCTTCCAGAGAATCCGGCAGCTTATAACCATTGCCGTCAAAGAACTTAATCCCATTAAATTCCACCGTATTATGGGATGCGGAAATAACCACACCAGCATCCACTTTATACTTTCTGGTGAGATACGCCACCGCCGGTGTCGGCAGCACACCCACATAGACTGCGTTTGCCCCCACGGAACACACACCTGCCATCAACGCATTGGCCAGCATATCTCCGGATATTCTGGTGTCACACCCTACCATAATCGTGGGTTTATGCTCATTTTCTTTCGTTAGGACATAGGCGCCTGCCTGCCCCAGCTGCATGGCCAGCTGCGGTGACAACTCCTCGTTTGCTACTCCACGGACTCCATCAGTACCAAATAATCTGCTCATTCTTTTGATTCCTTTCTTAGTTCATATCAATAGCGCATATATAAAGCGAATTAATTTTTCGCTATAATATGCACACGAACTTCCGTATTATCGCGCTGCCTGACAGTATCATTGGCCAGGATAGCATTGACCGGAATCCAATAGCTTCCTTCCGTCAATTCCATCATTCCTTCGTCTTCCATCCATGAGTCAAGGTCTATCATAGCCGTGACATCTGCCGCTGTGACTGCCTCCAGATTAGATGCAAGACCCACCAGCATGATACTACATTCATTCTCCGGCTCCGTAATGACTGCCTCAAAATCCTCCGGCAGTCCCAGGAATACAATATTATTCACCGGAACCCGTACGCTCCGCTGCGTCTCCTGCTCTATATACGCCGTAACCTCTATTTGTCCGTCAAATTCTTTATCCGCCAGTATAATCCCCTCTGGGAGATACTCCTGCAGATCAACCGGCACCGTAACATTTTCTGTCGCACCGGTGACATCCACGATACCTTCCGGTATCTCAATAGCATTAACATGCTCCAGCGTCTGGCTTTTGCCCGCTATCTGGATAACGTTTCTCGTATATCCAGTCTCACCTGTGAACTGATATCCATCCGCCACAACACCTGTCACGGCACAAGTCAGCGGTATTTCCTTGACCTGAAGAATCTCCACATTGACACGCACTTTAGAAATACTCTTTTCAATATTGGCCGCCTTAATCTCCTTGCCTTCCTCATCGTAAAGACGGATATCGGCATCCGTATTGATATTACTGTTAAACCCGGAGATATTCACTTCCGCCTGCGCCTTGCTGACCTGGGAAATGATTGACTCCGGACCGGATATCCTAAGCAGATTCTGATCCGTCGTGACATCCCCTATCATATAGCCATCCTTGACTTCGCCGACGGTACTCGGACGAAGCGGCAAAGACCTGGTCTGCTTCTCTTCAATGCTCAGTTTTACACTGTCAATATTACCTTTTATGCCATCCAGTTTGTCATTATATTTATTGATGGAAAGTTTAATGGGAATCGTATCCACACTGGTCAGATCGTTCACATCCGCAACTGCCACCACATTACTCTTATCCAGTGCATCAATAACGGAACGCGGCGCCGATATGGTAACCACATCTATCGTATCTGTTCCATCCAGTATCTCATACACCTGTCCCTTGTCCGTGATCAGATTGGCATTTCTGATTGTGACCGGCACATCCGATACCCTGAAAGCCACCACCGGATCGTTAATATTGGTCACGACAAGCCACAGTCCGGCCGCACACAGGAAAGAGGCTATCTTGAGTCCCCAGTTTTTGGTGATCTTATTCTTCATTCCCGGACCTGCCTTTCCAGAGTTTACGCTTCTTCTCCTCCATCGGTTTATCTTGAATATCCGACAGCCTTGCGCGCAGTCTCTCCGCATCCAGCCCTCTTTCCAACTGCCCGCCATAAGCTACGCTGATCTTACCGGTCTCTTCGGACACGATCACGGTCAGAGAATCCGTCACTTCCGAAATACCGACCCCAGCTCTGTGTCTGGTCCCTAAATCCTTGCTGAGTGCCATATTATCCGATAAAGGCAGATAACAGGTGGCAGAAATAACTCTGTTGCCTCTCACGATCACAGCACCATCATGCAAAGGCGTATTATGTTCAAAAATATTGATGAGAAGCTGGCTCG
Source organism: Lachnospiraceae bacterium UBA7086 (assembly GCA_002492525.1). Taxonomy (GTDB): domain Bacteria; phylum Bacillota; class Clostridia; order Lachnospirales; family Lachnospiraceae; genus UBA3282. The sequence goes on from DKZA01000039.1 coordinate 86,381, forward strand.
AAATAATACCGTCCACATCAATGCCCGTTCTCTCATACTCTCTTAGCGGCTGCTCATGTTCGATCACAATCAATGCGCCCGTCTTCGCCTTGCCCATCTCCACAGACGCTTTAACAATCTCGTTGATCGTACGGTCAGAGAAACGGCCGTCAGTCCGTTTTCCGGAATCCAACAGCGATGAGAAAATATTCTTGCGTCCCAGTTCCTCCAGCGCCGCCCGAAGTTCCGGCTGCAAAACCACAATAAACGCGGTCACACAGACACTGAAAATATTGGGCACGATCCAAAGGATCGTATTCATCTTAAACATTCCCGCAATCAGAACAAATACTAAAATCAGAATGACACCTTTTAACAATGCCCACGCTCTGGTATTTTTAATCCAGAGTAAAATATGATAAGCCACAAAAGTCAAAATAATAATTTCTGCTACGTCGTTCCAATGAATTGTGGGCATATGCAGGTTGGAAAGATATGGCCCAATCCACTTATTCAGTTGTTCCATTCCTTCTTTCACCTACCTCTAATGCTTTATGATTCGTGTGTGCTCCTCGTCCTTGAAACCGGCTTTGCATTTCTTTGTGTATTAATCTGTTTAACCTTTTTCTCCGCCCTTGCCACAGTCACCTTGGGCACAGCTTTCACGTAATAATAATACTCGTCATCTTCAAACTGTACCTTTTCCGTCCGGCTGTAATCCACATTGAACACAAAGAACTGCAGCACAAGCACCAGCAGGAAGGATATGACTGTTCCCAGGATCACACCAAAAAGCGCAACATTTGTATCAAACATCAGATCACCCAAAAGCAGTACCATAATATTCACTACAGCACCTGCCGTCATGGCGATCGTCCATGCATAATCAATACTCAGTCTTCTGATAATATATACCAAAATCACGGTAATACCAAAGGCCGCAATCGTTATGACCATCTCCCTGTTTGCAAGAAGGCCGTCTATAATAAACTTAATCTTTGCCGTTGTCTCCTCGTCTGCCATGGATGCAATTACAGTTGTATTCTGCACCACATAATGAAGCATATAATAAACCATCACACCGCAGGCCACAGAAACTGCCGATGCCGGCGTTCCGATCAATCCCATGGAAAGGGGTATCACATAAGGAATCTTCATCAGAAAGCAGATCGGCAAAAGCACAATCACCACTGTATCTTTCGGAGAAAACCGTAAATACAGCAAAAACATCAATAAAAACCCAATCCCCAGTATTACCGCCGTCTCCAGATTAAAACGGTAAAGATGAAGCATGGTAAACGCCGCCGCCACTACAACAATAAAATTCATAGGCATAAAAGAGCACATAAGGGAGACGATCAACACCACTGTCAGTCTGTCAATACTCTCCATGTATCCCAGCCGGGAATTAATCACAAGAAGCGTTACAAGCGCCAATAAAAATTTTAAAAGCGGTGTGATATACACTTCATATTTACTGTATATTGCCATCAAAATCTGTTTTGCAACAAGTAAGCTAGTCATCATTTATCCTTTCAGTTAAAGCCTTCCGCTTTTGTACATACCTGCCAGTTTATGCAGGTTCGCATAATATAACCGCAGGCTCTTTCTGGCCCTTCTGTAACGGAATGAGTAAACCAAATAAGAAATAAGCGCATAAACGCCCACTGTCTTTAAATACGTAAACAAAACGTCCTTCGCAAATTCCAGAAGATCCATCTTATAAATTTCCATCATAAAAACTTCAAAATCATAAAAAATGTACATAGCAAAAACCACTACAAATGCGATGGTTGCACTTATAATGGATTTGAGCACCTGCCATCCTATGTAATCACTCCGAAAATAGCTGCCTATGGCCACATTCTTCTTACCTTCGTTAGCTTCATAAGACGCCATCTGGGTCATCAGGATGATTCTCTCTTCGTTTAACATACAAGTCTCCAATGTCCGGCCGGATTTAATTTAAGAAACGCATCTTCGGATTTTCTTTCACATCCTTTTTCGGCTCAGGTTTCTTAACTTCCGGTTTTTTAATACTGCTATTCAACTGATTCGCCATTGAATTTTTACACTTAGCGCAGAACCGCCCTGTCAGAATTACGGCGCCGCAGTTTTCACATGTCAGTGTAATCCCGGATTCTGAACTGAGTTCCAGACGTTCTTCCCGAAGCCACTGGTGAATCTGATTCGTAGATACTTCACATGCCTCGGACACCTGCGGAATCGTTGCGTGTGCATTATCGCGGATATATGTCTTAACTTCCTGAAATTTTACTTCCAGTGCTTCCCTGCAAGCCATACAAAGTGGCGGTCCGGATACATAGTTAAAAAGATTTCCGCATTTTCTGCAATTTCTTACGTTCATACTTTATCCTCCTGCTGACAAATTTTATAGTTAACGACATTAGAAATTTCGTTCCCTATAGTTCATGCACCCCTGCCTACGGCAAGTGTCATAAAATAAATTCGTTCTACCCCCGCTTTTCTCAATTCATAACTCATGGCATCTATAGTGCTTCCCGTGGTATAGATGTCATCAATAATTATAATCGTACTTAATTTTACATCATTACGGCAGATTTTGAAAGCCTTTTTCAAATTATTTTGTCTCTCTCTTACAGATAAATCTTTCATAGGGGCTGTTTTATGTACTCTCATGATCAAATTTGATACCACAGGGATGCCTGTCTGCACAGAAAGTTCCCTTGCAAGCACCTCCGCCTGGTTATATCCTCTCTGATACCTTCTGCTTTTGTGAACGGGCACGGGCACAAATGCATCGGCATGACATTCCTCTATAAATTCCCTAAGCTTCCCCGCCATACAATAAGCATAATATGCCGCATACTCCTGCCGTCCCTTGTATTTAAAACGATAAAGAGAGTCAGCAACACTCCTATATTCAAAAAGCGCCCTCCCCCTGTCAAACAGATGTCTGTGCGCAGTACAGTCACGGCAGTATTCCTGTTCCTCCTGCACAAGCGGTTTGCCGCATTTAAGACAGCAGGGCTGCCTGATATACGCAAAGGTCTGTTCACACGAAGCACAGACAAGGCGGCCAAAAGGGGCGACTGGACGGTCGCAGACAGGACACCGCCTGGGAAATAAAAGATCCAGAATAAGATCTCGAAGTGATTTTATGTAATTCATAATAAAATTATTCCTTCCTGAAACCTCTGCCGCGTCCTCCCGAAACACAAAACAAGTTCACGATGTCTCCTGGGGTATCATCTCCCTGATCCGTTCCGAAAGACCGGTGAAGCGGCGGTTTTGGTAATTATTAGCCACCATTTCCCGAAGGGTTTCTCGGCTCCCCAGAATGGTAACACAATTTTTGGCACGTGTCACGCCGGTATAAAGCAGATTCCGGTTAAAAAGCATACGCGGCCCGGAAAGAAGCGGCATGATTACCGCCGGATACTCACTGCCCTGAGACTTATGGATGGTGACGGCGTAAGCCAGCTCTACTTCATCCAGCTGGGCATATTGATAAGTCACACGACGGTGCTCATCATATTCAATCACCACTTCACGGGAATACTCATCAATAGATAGGATGATGCCTATGTCCCCGTTAAAGATACCGCTTCCTTTATCAATAGGAATTCCGTAGCTGCTGACCACTTCCCATTCCAGCTGGTAATTGTTCTTAATCTGCATCACTTTATCCTGTTCCCTGAAAAGCGTATCTCCTACCTGACACTCCTTTTTCTCTGGAGATGGCGGATTAAGATATTTCTGCAAAATACCGTTTAAGACTTCTACGCCCAGTTTACCTTTCCGCATAGGCGTCAGCACCTGAATCTCATAGGACTGTGTTCCCACATAAGGCGGCAGTTTATCTAATATCAACTGTATCATATGTTTATAGATAACATCTGTGTCATTTCTTTCCAGAAAAAAGAAATCTCTGCTTTTGTTATCCAGCACCAGTTCTTCTCCCCCGTGAATCCTATGAGCATTTAGTACAATGTCGCTTTCTTTGGCCTGCCGGAATATCTTCTCCAACACCACCGTCTCAAAACGGCCGCTCTGCATCAGATCCTGCAGCACCTGCCCCGGCCCTACTGAGGGAAGCTGGTTTACATCTCCCACCATAATCAGTCTTGTTCCCACCGGGATTGCCTTTAAGAGTGCCTGAAAAAGGAAAATATCCACCATGGACATTTCATCTACAATGATCACATCCGCCTCCAGAGGATTCTCCTCATTTCGTTCAAAACGGGCCGTCCTGGCCTCCTCGGAAACTGTCCCATTCAACTCTAAAAGCCTGTGAATCGTACGGGATTCATACCCTGTAGCCTCCGTCATACGCTTGGCTGCCCTGCCTGTAGGCGCCGCCAGAAAAATATCCATCTTCTGCGATAAAAAGTATCGTATGATAGCATTGATCGTAGTGGTTTTCCCTGTGCCGGGACCTCCAGATAAAATAAAAACACCGTTTCGTATACACTCAAACACAGACCTCTTTTGCAACTCGTCCAATTCTATTTCAAGTTCTGTCTCTACCTGATCGATCTTCGACAAAACCGCCGTCTCTTCGGCAGGTAATAATTCCTCTGTAATATTAAGGTCATGCAACATCTTTGCGCAATTTAATTCCGCATAATAATAGTTGGAAGCATAGACTTTACGTTCTTTCTCTCCGGCTTCCGGCATTTTAATGACCAGCTTCTTATCCATCGCCAGATTCTGCAGCTGAGGCTCCAGCAATTCCGGTGCGATCTCCAACAACTCTCCCGCACGCGCAAGAAGCCTGTCCTCCGGCAGATAACAGTGTCCGTCCGCACCAGCCTGCTGCAGCGTATAAAGAATACCGCTGCGGATGCGATAGTCGGAATCCGTATGGATGCCGATCTTTGCCGCAATCTCATCTGCAATCCGAAAACCAATACCATGAATATCTTCCGCCAGACGATAAGGATTTTCCTTCATCACCCCATACAGATTCAAGCCGTAAGTCTCATAGATCCGGATAGCCAGGGTATTGGATATTCCGTACGCCTGTAAAAAAGTCATGGCCTCTCTGGCATCCCTTTTCTCATAAACTATAACCGCAATCTCCCGTGCCTTACGGACGCTGATTCCCTTCACTTCGGCAAGGCGTTCCGGTTCCTCCTCGATAATACGATAGGTATCCGCGCCAAACATCTTCACAATTCTTGCCGCCAGAGCTTCTCCCACACCCTTTATGGCACCGGAACCCAGATAACGCTCTATACTCACCACATCATCCGGCGGCAGTATTTTATAATGCTCTATTTTAAACTGCCTGCCGTATACCTGATGGGTGATATAGGTTCCCTGGGCCTCAATGGTTTCTCCCTGATCCATGGTCTTAAAGAATCCCACACAGGTAATCTCTTCTCCGTCGTTAATCAGATTTAAAACTGTGTATCCATTATCATTATTCCGGTATATAATATGCTCTATAAACCCTTTGATCGTCTCCATGTATATTCTTGCTCTCTCCCCTGCCTGCCAGTGTGACAGACTTTCTGGCCTCACTGAACATCTGCCCTGCATACAAAAACGGACTGCCTTTCAAAGCAGTCCGTCACATTCTCTATAACTACTGTCAAAGATTGTAGTTGCGTTTCGCCTGTTCATATAACATTTGCGCCAGGGAATTAGAACCCTGAGAAGCGGTTTGCTGTGAAATTTCCTGAACGAAAGAATCTTTAAAGAAATCAACCATATTGGAGGCGTAGCCGTCATCATCTTCGCCAAAAAGATCTACACTCTTTTGCATTTCCTTGTAGACCTGCTCCCAAAGATAAGCCTCGAATTGTTTACAGGCATCAAACAGTGCCTCATTTTCTTTGGTCTTAGCTGTCTCCTCAAGCTGTTTTTGCAGATTTTCCGTGGCAACACGGTTTGCATCCGTCATATAATCTGTATAATTGGATAATCCGGTTAAATCGCTCATAATTGTGTCCTCATGTTGTGGAGTTAGTAAAATCCGCAGTGCACACTCGAAAACCTTCGGTTTTCTTCGTTCGCGGGCTTTCGCCCTATTAAAATGCAATCTGCCAAATTCGCCTGCAAGCAGTCGATTTGTCAGCTTACATTTTAGCACTGCTCAATGCTTACCGCTTCAGGTTGTTAGCTACTTCCAGCATGGAATCGGAGGTGGTGATGGATTTGGAGTTCATCTCGTAGGCACGTTGTGCTACGATCAGGTTAACCATCTCATTTGCCACATGCACATTGGAGCCTTCCAGGTAACCCTGGACGATTCTGCTCTTCTGTACTTCTGCATTGGTATCCTCATTGATAACACGTCCGCTGGCATCAGTCACTGCAAAGAGGGTGTCACCCACTCTGTTTAAGCCGCCCGGATTGCTGAACTGGTAAGTACCAATCCTGATTCCGATAGGCACCGGGCTGTTTGTTTCGTCCGGATAACAGATCTCCCCGTCTTCAGAGATAGATAATCTGCTTGCCACATACGTTCTGTTCAACAAAATGGGACGCGCCTGGGAATCAAGCACCGGCAAACCGTCCGCATTGGTCAGCGTCATACGGTTATCACTGCCGATTGCCCATGTAAAATCACCGTTTCTTGTATAATAGTTATTGCCGTCTTCACCCCGTACCGCAAAGAACCCTTGCCCTTCAATGGCAAAAGCCGTATCACTGTCAGGATCCAGAAGACTGCCCTGGGTAAAGATGGAATTGATGGAGGAAGTACGCACGCCAAGTCCCACCTGGGAACTGGTCGGTTTCGGATCTCCGTTGGCCGTTGTAGTAACCGTCTGAAGATTCTGATACAATAGTGACTTAAACTGTGCAACCTGTGCCTTGTACCCAACGGAATTGACATTGGCCAGGTTATTGGCTATCGTATCTACGTTTGTCTGCTGTGCGTTCATGCCGGTCGCGCCCGACCATAAACTTCTAACCATTTTTTACCGCCTCCTGTACACTTGCTTAATTCAATCTGCCTATCTGACTCACTGCCTGATCAAGTGTGTCATCATATGTAGTAATCACTTTCTGATTACTCTCGTATTGTCTCTGTAATGTTATCATATTAACCATCTCTGTCACTACGGAGATATTGGACATTTCCAGATAACCGGCATAAACCTGCGATACCGGCTCTATCTCTTCAGCACCTTCGATGGTCTGGAAATAATTTTCTCCGAAGCGCTCCAGATAATCATAATTTTCAAAATCCGTAAGGCCTATGGTTGCTACCATCGCCCCATTCTGAGTAATGTTGCCGTTCCGGTCAATGCTCACCGGCAGCTCCGTCTCCATCCTGATCCGGCGCCCATTCTGATCCAGCACGAAATCTCCGTCCTGGGTCACCAGATATCCTTGTAAATTCATGGTAAAATTACCGTCTCTCGTATACTTCGTGGATGTTTCTCCTGCCTTATTGGTATATTCCACCACAAAGAAACCTCTGTCAGAAATCGCCAGATCCAAAGGATTCCCCGTCTCTTTGATGGGGCCTTCCGAATAATCCACATAATTTTCACCGATCTTAACGCCCAGATTTAATCCGGTTCTCCTGACCCTGCGCTCCAAATAATCCTCATTGTCCGGATTATTCAGTTCATTCTGATCCACAGCCCTGTTTCTGGCAAGCGGTCTGGGAAGATTTCCGGGCTCCGACAAATCTTTAATCTTATAAGCCAGCACATTATCAAACGCCTGACTCGTAGTACCTTCTTTTTTGAATCCATTGGTTGTGGAATTTGCCAGATTGTTTGCCAGCACATCCATTCTGTGCTGTTCATTAAGCATCCCCGTATACGCCGTATACAATCCCTTAAGCATCTGTATTCCCTCTCTTTATTAATCCTCGCGGTATCCCGCCAAAAATTCCACATACTTACCGGTGCCGATCGCCACAGCCGTCATAGGATCTTCTGCCGTCATCGTATTGATACCGGTCTTGGCTGCGATCAAATCTTCCAGTCCACGTAAAAGACTGCCGCCGCCTGTGAGAACAATTCCTCTGTCTGCAATATCTGCTGCCAGCTCCGGCGGTGTCTTCTCCAGAACGCTGTGTATCGTCTCCACAATCTGAACAGTCGTCTCATGTAAAGCTTCCTCAGTCTCCTCGGAAGAAACCTTCACAGTTCTGGGAAGTCCTGTTACCAGATTACGTCCTCTGACATCCATATAATCTACTTCCGGCCTTTTGAAAGCGGAACCAATCTTAATCTTTAAATCTTCCGCTGTCCGTTCACCGATCAGCAGGTTATGTTTCTTACGCATATAACGAACGATTGCCTCATCAAAATCATCCCCGGCAATCTTAATGGAGGCACTGACTACCGTACCGCCCAGAGAAATCACCGCGATATCGGATGTACCGCCGCCGATATCAACAATCATATTGCCGCAGGGCTTAGAAATATCAATACCTGCACCAATCGCTGCCGCAATGGGTTCCTCAATAATAGATACCTCTCTGGCACCTGCCTGGTATGTCGCATCCTCCACGGCTTTCTTCTCCACCTCAGTAACACCGCTTGGTACACACACCGCGATACGGGGTTTCCGGAACGTTTTCTTTCCCAGAGCTTTCTGAATAAAATACTTCATCATTTTCTCTGTGACCTGATAATCCGAAATAACACCCTGTCTCAAGGGTCTTACCGCCACAATATTTCCCGGCGTCCTGCCGAGCATCAGACGCGCATCCTCACCTATCGCCTTAATCTTATTGGTATCTCTATCAAAAGCTACAACAGAGGGCTCTTTTAAGACAACGCCCTTTCCCCTGATGTATACTAAAATACTGGCTGTTCCTAAATCTATTCCAATGTCCGTGTACTGCATTTACCTTTGATCCCCTTTCTCATCCCTTGGTCTCTCTATAATAATTTCCAAATACTGTCAAACTAAACAATCATACAAATGTCATTTCACAAAAAGCGCAGTATGCTGGATATATTATAACCTAATGAAATGGTTTTTCAAAGGTTTTTATTATTTTTTTTGAAAAAATTAAAAAACGCCAAAAACAGAACGGTTCCCTCCGTCCTGTTTTCGGCATCCGTGCCTTTTTCAAACTATTTATCGGCATATCTGTCTGATTCCTTAACCCCATAGAATATATTTTTATTCGCTTTCCGATGTCTCTGGCGAAATCTTCCACAACCTTCCAACAATCCACTCTGCCACATAACTGATCACAATACCGCTGATTATTCCGAACAGCACGTCACTGGGATAATGTACGCCCACATACAGCCTCGAAAGGGAAATGACAATTGCAAGAATCAATGCGGGCACACCATATTTCCCTGGGAGTCTGCGGAACATAATACACGCCGCCGCAAAGGCACATCCGGAATGTCCCGATGGAAACGAAAAATCTGTGGGCTTTTTTACCAAATATGTAAGTCCCTCTATCACTTCATAAGGTCTGGTCCGGGCTACCAGATTTTTTAAAATAATATTATTGATAAGCAAGGTGCCGATAAGCGCTGCCGTCAGCATACATCCCACTCTTCTGGTTCTGGGAAATGCCAGCAGAAGGATGGTAAGCAAAATCCAGATTGCCCCGTTATTGCCAAGCGTTGTGACAACTCTCATGATTGGGGTCAACAAAGGGTTCCTCAAAAACTCCTGAATGAAAAGCAATATGCTGCCATCCAGATGCAGTAATGATTCTATCATATGGACCGTCCTTTCCGAAAATGATATATTATATTTTACCATAAACATACATATCCCGGCAGATTTTTTGGACAATTCGAGTTGAAAAGCCATTTAACTTTTACTATAATAAATCGAGCAAAGCACAAAAGTAATTTGCTTCGCAAATAACTTTGCGAGATCCGCTCCGCGGACTCGGATATGCGGAAGCTAGAGAAGCGCAATTTATTGAAGAAAGGGCCCAGGCAATGACAGAACAATTCAAAATTTTCGAGACTGATCTTACCGGCACTGAGAAGGGAAACCCGTATGAAGATATCTGGTTAAAAGCCAGTTTCATAAACGATTCCGAAAAAATAGAAGTAAATGGATTTTACCGCGGTAATGGTAATTACAAGATTCGTTTCATGCCTTCAAAACCAGGCACATGGACTGCCGTTACACAGTCCAACGACCCCCTTTTAAATAATATTTCCTTATCCTGTACATGTGTGCCGGCAAAAGAAGGAAATCACGGCCGGGTTCTGCCCATGAGCGATATACTTCCGCAAAGTGCTGCTTCTGAAGAGAGCAAATTCCACTTTCTATATGAGGATGGTACACGGTTTCAGCCTTTTGGCACTACGTGCTATGCCTGGATCAATCAGCCTGCCGAAATCCAGGAGCAGACGTTAGAAACTCTCAAAAGCTCTCCTTTTAACAAAGTAAGAATGTGCATCTTCCCTAAATTTTACACTTATAATACCACGAATCCCCAGTACTATGCCTTTGAAGGATGCGAGGAAAACGGGTTTGACTGGACACGTTTTAATCCCCTGTTCTGGGATAATCTGGAAAAGCGCATTGCCCAACTGGATACATTGGGAATTGAAGCCGATATTATTCTGCTGCATCCCTATGACCGATGGGGCTTCTCCAGAATGGACCGGGAAACCGATGTATTTTATCTGAAATATGCGGTAGACCGTTTATGTCATTTTAAAAATGTATGGTGGTCGCTGGCCAATGAATATGACCTGTTGCCATGGAAATCTATTGAGGACTGGGAGTTATATGCCCGCGTCATCATGCGCCGGGATTCCTATGGACATCTTCGTTCCATCCACAACTGTATCAAAATGTATGACCATACCCGGCCATGGATTACTCATGCAAGTATCCAGCGCGTCGATGTATATAAGACCGCTGAGTCAGTCAGCGAATGGCGGCAACTGTATCAGAAACCAATTGTGGTAGATGAATGTTCCTACGAAGGAAATATCAATTTCGGATGGGGGAACATTACCGGTGAGGAACTGACAAGACGTTTCTGGGAAGGCTGTATCCGTGGCGGATATCTTTCTCACGGTGAAGTTTATATTCAATACGATCAGATCTGGTGGTCACATGGCGGTAAACTGCACGGTACATGCCCGGAAAGAATCGCTTTTTTAAAAAAGATCATGGCAGATGCTCCCGCAGATGCCGCCCCGCTTAAGCTTACCCCGGAGAATCATATGGCCAACTGGGATGTCCCCTGCCTATGCAAAGAAGAAGATAATTCCTATTTTCTATACTATTTCGGATTCTCCAAACCCGCCTTTCGCACTTATGAACTGGCAGAGGGGTGTTGTTATGAGATTGAACTGATCGATACATGGAATATGACAATCCACAAACTGCCGGGGACCTATTCCGGAAGTATTACGATTGATATGCCGGAAAAGCAGTATATGGCTGTCCGCATGAAAAGGGTAGATTAGTGATCAAATTAAAATCAAGTGATTGCGAAATTAAATTTATTGCTGGTTATTGAAATTGTGCAAATCATATAACCAACACAGACTCGCTTTCGCTCCGTTCAAACGCAACGGTACTAGGCTCGAAAACACCTCACCAAGTACCGGCGTTTTCCAGGGTCTGCTTATGGTTATATGATTTACACAATAATTACAGCATTGAAATGCGTTTTACAATTACCTAAAAATAACATACCGGAAAGGAACTATAAGAACATGAAAACACAGGCGGAATTACGGACACAATTAAAGCAGATTGATCACAAAGGATACAAGGCCTATAAAGTCTTGGAGGGAGAGTACGACTTTGGAGTCTACCGTCTCTGTATCGACCACGTGCAGGGCGACCCTTTTGCTACTCCTTCCCGGGTGCGGATTGTCTATCACAACCAGGGAAATATACCCGGACAATATTTTGAGAACAAGCATCGCCGGATCGCGGTAGAAGATTATCTGCTCCGCTGCCTGCACCGTGCTCTTAGAAGCGGCGACGGCAGAGCCGCGAAGGGCTCCGGCAAGAGCGGGCTTGTGACAGCCTGCCGGGTAGGACAGGAAATTCTGGAAACCACCGCTATGCATATCAGCAAAGAGGCGATTGAAGCCCGTATTGAAGTGGGGTTCCCCGCTTTCGGGCGCACTATCGCCGCAGAGGAACTGTCCCAGATTCTTTTCCGCCAGCTTCCCGATCTGGCGCAGAAATGCTTTCGCATGGAGCCCCGCATGAAACAGGATCTGGATAAAGTAACCGCCCTGGCGGACGACCAGCAGTTTATCCGGGAAGCCCTCTCCCAACATAACCTTGCGGCTTTTGTGGCAGACGGTTCTATTCTGCCCAGAGAAAGCGGCGTGTCGCAAAGGCCCTTGAAGGATGCCGTTGTTTTTAAAAGCCCCGACTCTCTGGCAGTCACCTTAAATCTTCCCCACAAGGGTGAGGTTCGCGGCATGGGAATCCGCCGGGGAATTACGGTAATTGCAGGCGGCGGTTTCCACGGAAAGTCTACACTGCTAAAAGCACTGGAGCGGGGCGTATACAACCATATCGCCGGAGATGGCAGAGAACTTGTCATTACCGACGAAACCGCCTTCAAACTGCGGGCCGAAGAAAACCGCTGTATCCACGATACTGATATTTCCATGTTTATTAATAATCTGCCCATGAAGTCGGACACCACCCGTTTCCACACGGAAAAGGCCAGCGGAAGTACCTCTCAGGCCGCCAATACCGTAGAAGCACTGGCGGCAGGCAGCACGGTGCTTTTGATCGACGAGGACACTTCCGCCACCAACTTTATGGTGCGCGACACCCGCATGGCCAAACTGGTCTCCGACGAAAAAGAACCCATTACACCTTTTATCCGAAAGATCAGAAGTCTCTATCAGGATTTGGGCATTTCCACCATACTGGTTGCGGGAAGTTCCGGTGACTACCTTTCCGTGGCTGACACGGTATTACAAATGGATTGCTATGAAACAAAAGATGTGACTGCGCGTGCAAAAGAACTGGCCGCAGAGTTAATCGAAGAAAAGGTACAGAAGAACGACTGGGTGAAAAAATCTGTCCGCAAAAAACAGATTGAAAAAGCAAGAACCCACGGCTGGGATACGATCAGCCTTGACAAAAACGAAATTGACCTGCGTTATCTGGAACAGATCGTAGGGGAAAGCCAGACCGCGGCCCTCGCCTATATCATGCAATATGCTCTGGATCGGCTGGCAGACGGGAAAAAGACTATTCCACAGTTGGCAAAGGAGGTTTCCGATAAACTGGAAAGAGAGGGTATTCTTGCCCTGACGCCCAGAAACTACGGGACCGGCCCCGCCGCCTATGTGAGACGGCAGGAGATTCTGGCATGTCTGGCGAGGTATCGGATGCTGTGACAAATAGGGGAGTAAACATTGAAATAAGACGTTGCCTATTTGACAGCGTCTTATTTCAATTTATCAATAAAAACTTCCTCTGTATCATTTAATATGTTGATTTTTGATCTGTATAGCCAATAAGACCTTATCCCCTTATACTCCGCACTTGGATTCACAAAGAAAGAGCAAATGCAATATGTATCTGATTTTGAACGTTTTCTTATAAAGATATACGCCTCTTTATGATTTACAATACTTTTGATCATAAAATCAGCTTTAATTAGCGAGTATCTATTCATATTCTTTACATACTTGAAAATCGTATTGTTGGATTCTATATATTCACATAAATATTGCAAACCATAAATCCTATCTTTTACATTTGCATAGCTGTCATTAACTTTCAAATAATTCACACTATTGCTCAATATATCATCATTAATCTTCCCAGAATCAATCTTGCTAAATAACTGTTTCGCCGATTTTGGAATATCAATGTCTGATAAATACTGGAAGCCTGCCAAATGGTGAAAGTCCCGTTCATCAAACACAAGTAAAATATCAAACAGTTTTTTACTATATGATATAATAAAATGATATTGATAATCAAGCAGTTCCCTAAATGCATTTAAAGCATTAGAAATAGTTGGCATCTTCTATTCCCTTTTGTATATAAAAATAGAAGAGCCAAAAGACTCTTCTATAGTAAGGACTTTCTTTCGGTTTGTAACCTGAGATGGGCTTTGGTAAATCCTCATACCCTTATAGACCTCCATGCAAACCGCTTCCCATCACGGCGTACACTTCACCAGCCAATCTAAGCAGTCATATTTTCGCTGCATTTTACGATTTTAAGGAATCCATATAATTCCTTACTTATAATATATCCAAATCTCACCGAACATTCAACAAACAAATTATGAATATTTTGTGAACTCTCCTCATATATAAGACTTTTTATTATAAAAACCTCTATTTAGAAGCCCGCTCCAGCATCTTCTTCACATAGATACCGGTATAAGACTTCTGATTCTTTGCCACTTCTTCCGGCGTGCCTTCCGCAATCACAGTGCCGCCGCCGTCGCCGCCTTCCGGTCCCATATCGATGATATAATCGGCCGTCTTAATCACATCCAGATTATGCTCAATGACTACCACCGTATTGCCGCCTTCCGCCAGCTTATGCAGAATATCCACCAGCTTATGGACGTCAGCAAAATGCAGACCCGTGGTAGGCTCATCCAGAATATAGATGGTCTTTCCGGTACTGCGTTTGCTCAGCTCGGTGGCCAGCTTAATACGCTGTGCTTCACCGCCGGAAAGTGTGGTGGAAGGCTGTCCCAGTTTCACATAAGAAAGTCCCACATCATAAAGTGTCTCTATCTTTCTGCGGATGGAAGGCAGATTTTCAAAGAAAGGCACCGCCTCTTCCACCGTCATGTCTAATACGTCAAAGATACTTTTTCCTTTATATTTGACTTCCAGTGTCTCCCGATTATAGCGCTTGCCGCCGCAGACTTCGCAGGGCACATAGACATCCGGCAGGAAATGCATCTCAATCTTAATAATGCCGTCTCCCCCGCAGGCTTCGCATCGTCCGCCCTTTACGTTGAAGCTGAATCTTCCTTTCTTATAGCCCCGAGCCTTTGCATCCTGAGTAGAGGCAAACAGATCTCTTATCTGATCAAATACCCCCGTGTAAGTGGCCGGGTTGGAACGGGGTGTTCTGCCGATAGGAGACTGATCAATATTAATCACCTTATCCAGCTGCTCTATGCCCTGTATGCCCTTATGCTTTCCCGGAATACATCTGGCTCTGTTCAAATCCCTTGCCAGATGTTTATAAAGAATCTCATTGACCAGAGAACTCTTACCGGAACCGGACACACCGGTCACACAGGTCATGATGCCGGTAGGAATCTTCACGTCTATTTTCTTAAGATTATTTTCTTCCGCACCCTTTACTACAAGATATCCGGTGGGTTTTCTGCGAGTCTTCGGCACCGGAATAGACAGCTTACCGCTCAGATACTGGCCGGTAATGGACTCTTCTACCTGCATGATCTCCTGCGCTGTTCCCTGGGCCACGACCTCGCCGCCGTGGGATCCTGCACCCGGTCCGATATCTACTATATGGTCCGCCGCCAGCATGGTATCTTCATCATGTTCTACCACAATAAGAGTATTTCCCATATCTTTCAGATTCTTAAGGGCAGCAATCAGCTTATCGTTATCTCTCTGATGCAGCCCGATACTGGGCTCATCCAGGATATAGCAGACGCCCACCAATCCGGAACCAATCTGTGTTGCCAGACGAATCCTCTGAGACTCTCCGCCGGAAAGACTTCCTGTTGCACGGGACAAAGAAAGATAATCCAATCCCACTTCCATTAAAAAGCCCACCCGGGCACGAATCTCCTTCAGAACACGCTTTCCGATCAGTTCCTGTGTAGGAGTCAGTTTCATTTCCCCAATAAACTCATGCAGTTTGGCAATAGAAAGAGAAGTGATTTCAAAAATATTCTTATCACAGATTGTCACTGCCAGAGATTCCTTTTTCAGACGCATACCCTTACATTCCTTACAAGGTGTGATACGCATGAAACTCTCATACTCCTGCTTGCTCCACTCCGATCCGGTCTCCCGATATCTGCGCTCCACATTCTTGATCACGCCCTCAAAAGTAATAGGATAGACACCTTTACCTCGCTGGCCCTCATAATACACATCCACTTTTCTGTCCGTACCGTTGATGATGACATCCTGTACCTCTTGTGAAAGTTCCTCAAAAGGTGTCTCCAGACTGAACTTATATTCTCTGGCAAGCGCCTGCAGTACAGCGTTGGTAAAGCTTCCATTGTCTCCGCTGGACTGCCAGCCCAGCACGGCAATGGCTCCGTCTTTTAAACTGACACTTCTGTCAGGTATCATCAAATCCACATCAAACTCCATCTTATATCCAAGGCCAAAACATTCCGGACAGGCTCCAAAAGGATTATTGAAGGAGAAGCTTCTTGGCTCAATTTCACTAATACTGATACCACAGTCCGGGCAGGCAAAACTCTGGCTGAAATTCACCGGTTCACCGCCGATGATATCCAGAATCATCAACCCTTCCGCCAGGGCAAACACATTCTCCACAGAATCCGTCAGACGTCTCTCAATCCCTTCCTTGACCACCAGACGGTCTACGATAATCTCAATGTTATGTTTGATGTTTTTTTCCAGTTTAATCTCCTCGGACAGATCATATAGATTGCCGTCCACACGCACTCTCACATAACCGCTTTTCTTGGCGCGTTCAAATACCTTGGCATGTTCGCCTTTCCTGCCCCGCACCACCGGCGCAAGCAGCTGAATCTTTGTCCCTTCCGGAAGCTCCATGACCTGATCCACAATCTGGTCTATGGTCTGTCTCTTAATCTCCTTGCCGCAGTTGGGACAGTGCGGAATCCCAATACGGGCATAAAGCAGGCGAAAATAATCATAAATTTCCGTCACCGTGCCCACTGTGGATCTGGGATTGCGGTTCGTAGATTTCTGGTCAATGGATATGGCCGGAGAAAGTCCGTCGATTCGCTCCACATTCGGTTTCTCCATCTGACCAAGGAACTGTCTCGCATAAGAAGACAGAGACTCCATATAACGTCTCTGGCCCTCCGCATAAATCGTATCAAAAGCTAGGGAGGATTTACCGGAACCGGACAATCCCGTCAACACCACAAATTCGTTTCGCGGGATATCAATATCTATCCCTTTTAAGTTATGCTCGCTGGCCCCACGAATCTTAATATATTCCCGCGGCCTCATCTTAATCGTATCTTCCATCATGCAATCTCCGTTCTGTCAATGCAGCATCCTACTGCTTTAGCCCTTCCTATTACTTTCTGTATTAGTTTTTATCAAAATCTCTCAACTTCGTTTTCAGTTCCACCATCCGGTCACGCAGTTCCGCCGCCGCCTCAAAGTTGAGATCCGCTGCCGCCTTCTTCATCTGCTTCTCTACTTCCTTGATCAGCTTCTCCAGTTCCTGCCTGCTCATGGATTCCGGATCTTTCTCAAACTTCAATTCCTCTTTGGCAATGGTCTTGGATATACTGATCAGATCGCGGACAGCCTTCTGGATAGTCTGCGGTGTAATGCCGTGTTCCTCATTATATGCCTGCTGAATCTTACGCCGGCGGTTGGTCTCCGAAATAGCTGTGTGCATGGAATCTGTCATTTCATCCGCATACATAATGACATGCCCCTTCGCATTTCGCGCCGCCCGTCCGATGGTCTGTATCAAAGACGTTCCGGAACGTAAGAAGCCTTCCTTGTCCGCATCCAGAATCGCTACCAGGGATATCTCCGGAATATCCAGCCCTTCTCGCAGCAGATTAATGCCCACCAGCACATCAAATACATCAAGACGCATATCCCGGATGATCTGCGCCCGTTCCAGTGTATCAATATCGGAGTGCAGATATTTCACCCGGATACCCACATCATTCATATAAGCTGTCAAATCCTCCGCCATCCGCTTGGTAAGCGTAGTCACCAATACCTTATTGTGCGCCGCCACTTCCTTATTAATTTCCGAAATCAGATCATCAATCTGTCCCTCCACCGGCCGCACATCCACTTCAGGATCCAGCAGACCCGTAGGTCTTATAATCTGCTCTGTACGGAACAATTCATGTGCCGCCTCATAATCAGAAGGTGTCGCTGACACAAAGAGCATCTGGTCGATATGCTGCTCAAATTCCTCAAAGCATAACGGTCTGTTATCTAATGCCGAAGGCAGACGGAATCCATAATCCACCAACGTATTCTTCCGCGATCTGTCCCCGGCAAACATGCCGCGGATCTGCGGAATCGTCATATGAGACTCATCTATGATGATCAGAAAATCATCCTTAAAATAATCTAACAGTGTAAAAGGCGGCTCTCCTTCCGCCATACCGTTTAAATGGCGGGAATAATTCTCGATTCCGGAACAAAATCCTGTCTCCCGCAGCATTTCGATGTCAAAGTTTGTCCGCTCCGAGATTCTCTGCGCTTCCAGAAGCTTATCTTCTCCCTTGAAATATTTAACTCTGTCTTCCAGCTCTTTCTCAATCTCTTTACAGGCCGCAGTAATCTTCTCCTGAGCCACCACATAATGAGATGCCGGATAAATCATCACATGCTCCAATGTGGCATGTACCTGCCCCGTAAGCGGATCTGTCTGCGCAATCCGGTCTATCTCGTCTCCAAAAAATTCTATGCGGATCAGATAATCACCGCCCTGCGCCGGATAAACCTCCACCACATCTCCGCGCACCCGGAAACAACACCTGTCCAGATCCAGATCATTGCGGTCATACTGCATTTCAATCAGACCGCGGATGACTTCATCCCGGTCTTTTAACATACCCGGCCGGAGGGACATGCTCATACCCGCATATTCCTCTGGACTCCCCAGACCATAAATACAGGATACACTGGCAACCACTACCACATCCCTTCGCTCCGTCAGCGAAGCCGTGGCAGACAATCTGAGTTTATCAATCTCGTCATTGATGGACGAATCTTTGGCAATATAAGTATCTGTAGAAGGCACATAGGCTTCCGGCTGATAATAATCATAATAGGACACAAAATATTCTACCGCGTTTTCCGGGAAAAATTCCTTAAATTCACCGTATAACTGCCCCGCAAGTGTCTTATTGTGTGCTATGACCAATGTGGGCTTATCAAGCGCCTGAATGATATTGGCCATGGTGAAAGTCTTACCGGAACCTGTCACGCCCAAAAGTGTTTGAAATTGATTGCCTTTCCGGAACCCTTCTACCAATTCGGCAATTGCCTGCGGCTGATCTCCGGTAGGCTGATATTCACTATGCAGCTTAAATGGCATCGGAAAAATCACCTCCATTTCAAATACTCTGCTGCCCATTCAAAAGCAGTTTTGATTATAGCATACCCATTTTATTTTGTACAGGGGTTTTAGAACATTTGTTCTGATTTGGATAAGGACACAAAAAGGACCACGTAAGCAGCCCTTTTCTTGTTTCATCAATATTTCAATCTACCATAAAGTTATCTGTTTCCTGTTTCCAGCGGAACAACTGCAAGCGTCTTTCCTAAAGGCGCCAATACCTTCAAGATGGTATCCAACTGCGGACTGGTATTGCCCTTTTCCATTCTTGCAATAACAGGCTGCTTTACTCCGCTTAACTCTTCCAGCCTCTTTTGACTTATCCCCTTTTCTTGCCTCGCCTTTATCAACTCCCCAATAATAGACACCCGCAGTTCGCTCTCCGCTATTTCATCCGGCGTAAGAATACTTTCCATAAATTCCAGAACGTTTCCGCCGACAGCGTCTGTTCCTCGCTCATTCAAATCGTTCAGATTTTCTTTCGCCTGTGTCACAGCCTGCAAATATTCTTTATTTGTCCCCATAATGTTGCCTCCCTTGATAATCAGCTAAATTTCGTTTTGCCCGCTCTATTTCTTTCTGTGGCGTTTTTTGTGTCCTTTTCATAAAAACGTGTAATAGAACAAAGCCGTTGCCGTTCCATGCAGCAAATAAAATTCTGTCTCTCAGTGGCCGCAGTTCCCATATATTTCCATCAATATGTTTTATATATGGCTCCCCTGCCCTAGTTCCATATTCACTAAGGGTTTTTACATAATCCATAATTTTATTCAGCTTAATCCGGCTGTCCTTATCCTTCTTTGCAGCCAGCCCTGCAATATACTCTTTTACCGGCTCTTTGCCGTTCTTATCTCTATAAAAATGAACTTCGTACAAGCTTATTTTCCTCCTGCTACAGATATATTATACCTTATAGTTGTTAATGGGTCAATAACTTTTAAGTTATTGACCCATTAACAATTTGATCCCAACAGATAAACCGGTTTATCATGCACTATGTAATCGGCAATCCACTGGTCATAGCTGTCCCGTATCCATGTTACGTTGTTCTCAATCCAGTTCGCAGCGCTCTACTGTCCTAAATTTATCCTCTGACAAAATGTATTCCACTATGGTAACTTTCTGTGGGCTTGCTCCTCCAAATTGTTTTTGTAATCGTCTTTGTTCTTTGAGCTGTTGCTCCGGTAGATTATTCATCTACTTTTGCAACAGCCTCTACACAATTTTAAACCAGTCCCTTTCTTTCGTTCCATCACATTCTGCAATGCCAATTACAAATCCTATTGGTTTACTCTTTTACCACCATATCTTTTCCGTCATATTCTTCACATAGGTAGGATAATTGCCCAAGGATATTATTAATATCTTCAAACAATACGCTTTTATGTGATAACTGCCTTTTCAGATTCAGTACCGTCTCGTCTAAGCCTTCATACATTTCCATCTCATGCTCAATTTCATTGCGGATATGATCTGCTTCTGCCTGTGCATGTAATACATTATGGACCGTTCGTTCTGTTTTTTCTTTGACATTCTGTGCAACAGAATTAAAGTTGGCAATAGTGTCCTGTGTATCCTTTGCACTTTCTACGTTATTGTCAACTAACTGGTTCATAGAGTCAAAACTTTCCAACAGCTTATGTTCCCTTGTCTCCACCTGGACCATTGTTGTATTGATCTGGCCCGCAAGGACTTTTGTACTGGATGCCAGTTGATTAATCTCGTCCGCAACAACGGCAAATCCCCTGCCGGCTTCTCCCGCCCTTGCGGCCTCAATATTGGCGTTTAACGCAAGAAGATTTGTCTGAGAAGCTATTTGCGTGATATTTTCCGTGGCACCGCGGATTTCACTAAATGCAACCAGAAATTCATCCAAAACTTCTTGAATTTCCTGAATAGAATCTTTCATGCGGGAAATCTCGTCGATTAACAGCGACATTTTTTCATTTCCGTTGATACTTGTGGCTACAATACTGTCTGCCACATCCTGCAAGTCTTCGTTTACGGAAATAATGTCGTTAAATTGCTCGCTGAACTGATTTACGTTGCCCACAATTGCCTCTGCTTTATCCTGAAGCTGTTTTGCAACAGATTCAATTGCTGCTACATCCGTTAACGTTTGTTCTTCTTCGTCTGCAATATTCTTATGTTTACGAAGCAGAAAATTAGCAGCGTCCAGAATTGCCCCCAAATGAATCTTTTCGGTTTTTAGTATTTGTGTTTTCTCTTTTTTCTTTTTACCAAACATGATGATAACATACCTTTCTGTTGATTTGTCAATGTTCTTTTGTAAAGACAGCACAGACCATAGTTTGATTGACATGCTGTTCTACATACTGTTCCCCGTCGCCGATCACGCCAAAGTGAACATTGTTCGACATCTCCTGCATCATTTTGGCATAAGAAGATGTATAAGAATTATTTTCAAAAAACAAGTAACGCAAAATACAATTGATAGAAATAATGCCTGCTACATGGCGGGATTTAGTTATTTCCGACATCGTGTTCTTTATGTATCCCTGATAATCTTCCTCAATGTCAGTAAAACAGATCAGATTGCTTTTCTGAATATTTTTATAGGTAGAAATGCTGCGGTCAGGATTAAAACTAAAAATTGCCGTTATGTAATTGTCTGCGCCGACAATCCGGCACAGTGGATTCTTAAAGACGCCTTCTGTTACATTTCTATCGGAATAGCCCAGCTCTTCTTCATAAACATCCATCGCTTTACGGCCGTCTATTTCAAAAATCGTCCTGCCATCCTCCGATGCGCGCGTCACCCGATGGGTCTTTGGCCTTGCACAAAACAGATTTTCCTTGACAATCTCGATTTTGCCCATCTTACTTCCGATAACAGCATATGCAGCAGCATCTGTCAGGACTTCTCCATTGCATGCCACTTTTTTAGGCTGTCCTTCCCCCGTATTGCCTGCAGTACCTCCCAAAAGTCTCATTCCAACTGGCTCTAAGCATATTTTCATTGTAGAAACAATTTTTTCTTCAAAGCCGGTAGAAAATTCCAGACAGAGTGTATCTTTATACTTTGGATGAATCTGGTTGACACATTCCTGCAATTGGGACAGATACTTAATAGGACAGGTATCCACATGCCGCAGTACACCTACCTGAACTGCCACCTCGTTTTCCATAAACCCCAGTGCCGATATACCTTCCGCAAAACTTCCATGCTGATGGATCATGAATCCGGTTGTGCCAATCATTTCTGTCTCCGGCAATAATTCGTGAAGTTTCGCAGTAGATTCGGCGAAATGTTTATCGTCAGCACAGTAAAGAATAAAAATACTTCCTTTCAGCTCAGATGCTATATGCGCTGCTGCGTCCTCCGGGCGGCCCTGTTTATATGATACTTTCATATGGGGTTCCTCCAATTCTGTAATGTTGTTATTTTATTACATAGAAAATTGCCGACAGACTACAAATCCGCGAAGCACCCGCGGAAGTAAAAATGAATAACTTAATTTATTATATCAAATCAAAATAAAATAATAACTGTTATGGTATGGATTGCGTTTTGGGTGGTATAGATTGCAGTTATTCTTTCTCCGCCGCTCCTGGCAACTGTTTCTGAAACCATTCATAAGACCGATAACCGTTCATTCTGCACTCCGGACAGGGATTGGCTAAAGTATTTACCAGCCCCAGCGTACAAGGGCATTTAGCACATGGTTTCCTTCTTAGATCGTCTTTTTCCATCTCATCCTCCTGTTATATCCTCTCAATCATATTTCCTATAACTAAAAATCCCCATGCCACAAATGGCACAGGGACTATCTCATATGTTTAAAGCTTCTTCTTATCCTGCACGCTGATCTCTTCCCCAATCTGCACCTCTATCACCTGCAAAGTGGTATCCGCCATGATCGTATGGGGTATCCCTGCCGGCATCCTTACCACATCCCCGGCAGCAACTTTACTCTCTACACCGTCCACAATGGTACGTCCTTCTCCGGCAATCACTGTCCATACTTCATCTCTGTGCTCATGACTGTGGTAATTCATACCATGCCCCGGATTTAATGTTACTTTGATGGTCATACTTCCCTCTTCTATATCGATCACACGGAAGTTTCCCCAGGATTTCTCTGCAAACATGATCTGCTGGTCTATGGCATCCACATAGGGTTTGATATAGCTTGACTGCGTCTTGTCCGATACCAGAATCCCTTCGGGACTTGCCGACACCACTACATCCTTTAGGCCCATACACAATACCGGCACATTGAGTTCATTTACCACATGCACATTTTCACAGGTATCATTGAGAATCGCCTTGCCTATGGCTTCACTCTCCATAGCCTCTGTCAAGGTGTTCCATGTCCCCATGTCCTTCCACATACCAGCAAAGCGCATTACTTCGATCATGGGTTCATGTTCCACCACCGCATAATCGAAGCTGATTTTAGTCAGGGTTTCGTACTTTGCATACAGGTCGTGATAATCTGTAAAATCAATCAGTTCATGAGCGCGCTGTAATACATACCCAAGGCAAAAAGCAAATACGCCGCCATTCCACAAAGCGCCCTGCTTCATATATTGCCTGGCCGTATCTTCATCCGGTTTCTCCTTAAACATGGACACCTTACTGATATCCTCCGTATTTTCCGGAATGATATAGCCATATTTCGCGCTTGGATAGGTAGGCTCTATGCCCATAAGCACCAGATTGGCCTCACTGACTGCCGCACGCTCGCTGAGTCTGTGAAGTGCCTCAAAGTAATCCTGTTCCACATAAGGATCTACAGGGCAGACCACCACCGGCTCTTTCTCGTCCACGCCACCTGCATCATGAAGATAAGCCGCCGCCAGGGCAATCGCCGGAAAAGTATCTCTGCGGCAGGGTTCCACACTGATTCCCACATCTTCTCCCAGCTGATTGTGAATAGCCGACACCTGCGATTTAGAAGTCGCAATAGTGACCGACGCATCCTGATCCACGGAAAGGATCTGCCGGTACACCCGTTGTACCATAGACTCATAATCTCCCGATGCTGTCCTAAATATCTTGATAAACTGTTTGGATCTGGTATCGTTGGATAAAGGCCACAACCGTTTGCCGGAACCGCCTGACAACAGTACTATATTCATGCTATGCTCCATTCCGAAGCGCTTATGCAGCTGCGCGCTTCCTCCGCGATCTTCTACTTCGTCATTTTCTGAATCTCTTGTATGGCTCTCTGTAACTGATTATCTACTTCTTCCTCATAATAAGCGTCGCTGTCAAATTCACATACAATATCCGGTTCAATGCCAACCCCATGGATATTATTGCCATTGGGCGTATAATATGCGCTGATGGTAAGCTTCAATGCCGTTCCATCGCTTAAAGGCATGACACGCTGAACAATTCCCTTGCCAAAAGTCGTTGTGCCGATTAAAGTTCCCTTTCCATAATCTTTGATCGCTCCCGCCAGAATCTCAGATGCGCTGGCAGAATTACCGTTTACAAGCACCACCAGAGGAATGTCCAGTTCGTATTCTCCATCGCAGGTATACTCATCCCGTTCGCCATATTTATCTTCTGTATAGACAATCAGTCCTTTGGGAAGAATCATTCTGGCAATATCTACCACCACGGGCAGGCTGCCTCCCGGGTTGCCCCGCAAATCCAGAATCAAACCTTTAGCCTTAGAACCTTTGATCACTGCCAAAGCCTCCGTAAACTGATCTGTGGTCACATCATCAAATTCGGTAATCTGAATATATCCGATTCCATTATCATACATTTCATAATTAACAGTGGGGCTCTCAATCTTACGCCGTTCCACGTCAATCTCCAGATAGTCTGTCTCTCCTTCACGGTAAATGGTCAGATGAACCGTAGTTCCTTCCTCCCCTTTTACCCGGGCCACGATCTCCGAAAGATCAAGTCCCTGTGAACTCTCTCCGTCTATCAGATAAATGAGATCATTCTCCCGAAGTCCTGCCTCTTGTGCCGGCGTATCCGGAATGACACCGTTAATCTTGCCAAGGCCCGTTGTCGGATCCAGACTGATATAGGCCCCGATACCATAATAAATGCCTTCTGTCTCCTGCATCAGCTGATTCCATTCCTCAGCCGTATAATAGACGGAATAAGGATCGCCCAGAGCATCTACCATACCGGAATACATGCCCTCAATCATCAAGTCCGTGTCGATATCTTCATCCTTATAATAATACTCGTCAATCACTTCTTCTATGGTTGACAGTTTCTTCTCTGTATCTTCATTCAGGACGCTCTCTGCGCCATTGGAGCCTACGTTAACTTGTTTTGCGTCCTTTTCTTTGACCAGATCATATATCTTGACACCTGCGGCTGTGATACCGGCAATCAGTGTTGTCAGAATCACACCAAGAAGAAGCCCTAACAGAAACGAACCGCCCTGATTCCCGTTACGGGGAGGCTGCGGCTGTACGGGTTGCAGCGGAGGCTGTGGCTGGTTGTAATAAAGATTCTGCCTGCCATAGCCATTATTATGATAATCCTGATTATAGTAATTGTTATCTCCGCCTTGATTCACAAAAAATCATCTCCTACATCTTATTTTAAATAATTCCAGGGGCTCACATAATTACCGTTCAGGCGCACACTGAAATGCAGGTGATTCCCGGTAGAACGTCCGGTACTCCCCACCGCCGCGATAGTCTCTCCCTTGGATACAGACTGTCCCTTAGATACATACAACGCAGAACAATGCATATAAATCGTGTACAGGCCGCTGCCGTGATTGATCATAATGTAATTGCCCATGCTGCTGCTGTATGCCGCGGCTGCCACATCCCCGTCATATGCCGCCAGAATCGGAGTACCGCCGGGAGCCGCCATATCCAGACCATTATGGAATTTCTGGATTCCCAGAATCGGATGTATCCGGTTGCCATACTCATCGGAAATTCTTTTATATCCCGGACAAGGCCATGCGAACATACCGCCATTATAGACACGGGCATTTTCTGCTGCCAGTCTCGCTCTCTCCTCTGCAACTGCCTTCTCCAGTGCTGCAATCTCCTCATTTTCCTGGGCGATCATCTCCTCATATTCTTTGATCGCCGCCTCTTTGTTGGAAATATCCGCAGAAACAGACACAATCTGCGCCTCTTTTTCAGCCAGGAGGCTGTTGACATTTGCCTCCTCCTGCTTGACTGCATCCCTGGCCTCATTTAACACTTCATGTTCCGCTTCCAGTTCCTGCTTACACAGTTCTACATACTCCCTGGTCTCCACATATTCGTCCAGCTTTTTGCGGTCATATCTGGACAATGCTTCAATATAATCGGCCCTGTTGGCCATGTCGGCAAAACTTTCCTCCGCCAGAAGCATTTCCAGATAGAAAGAGTCTCCCCTTTCATACATAAACTGAATACGCTTTTTCATCGCCGCATATTGTTCATCCTGCTGTGCGATAGCCGCCTCAAGTTCTTTGCTGGTCTGTTCAATCTGCTCCTCTTTCTCAGTAATCATTGTATTATATTGCTCTATTTTCTCCTGTATGCCGATTAACTGTTGATCCAGCTGCGTTACATAATCTGTAAGATCGGTTTTAGACTGTTCCAGCTGTTTCTTGAGTTTCTCCACATCCGTCAGATTCGTCTTCAGACCGGAAACCTGTTCCTTCGCTTTCTTAATCTGCTCTTCCTTCTGCCGGATGCTCTCGTTAGTCAAGGCTGCCTGTACAGGAGATATGCATGTGCACATGATCACCAGACAAAGTATCAGACATATTCCTTTTTTCCCATACTTCAACATGCTGCTCCTCCATGCCAATACCGTTGCCCGCGCACCGCTATACTCTCAGGTGCTTTCTCACTGTGGTAAAACTGCCCAGAAATCCGATGCCCACGCCGAGGCCTAAGGAAATCGGCACCAACACATGAAACACTTCCTCCACAGTCACAAAACTTAACAGCGAAGAAAGCATAGCAAACCGCTCTGTCACATAGGAAAGCACTATATTATACACCGCGTAAATAAATCCAAGCGGAATCGCAGCCCCAATCAGTCCGATCAACATACCTTCCACCACAAAAGGAGATCTGACAAAAAAATCCGTAGCGCCAATATATTTCATAATATTTATCTCTTCTTTACGCACGGAAATACCGATAGTGACCGTATTGCTGATCAGGAAAATAGATACCGCCAAAAGGATTGCGATAATACCTACTGACACATAAGCAATCAAAGCGTTCACACCCGTCAGCGTAGTCGCCGCCAGCTCCGAACGGTTGACCTGCCGCACACCATCCACAGATTCCAGATAAGTCACCAACGCCGACTGCATGGATACATCATTTAAATAAACCTGATAATTGGCGGAATTCTCCAAGGGATTCTCCGTAAATCCATCCCCGTATTCACCCAGATATTCTTCTTTAAATCCTTCCCAGGCTTCTTCCGCAGACACAAAGTTAATATCAGAAACCTCGGGTCTTTTGGCAATCATATCTCCAATCTGCTGTATCCGGATATCATCCAGGCCCTCATCAAAAAAGACCCACACAGACACACCTTCTTCCGCGGTCCTGACAATATGCTCAAAGTTTGTCACGATCGCGTAGAAAAGCCCAAACAGAAACAGACATGCCCCGATCGTTGCAATGGATGCCAGCGTAAAGAGCTTATTCCTGAAAAGATTACGAAAACCCTGTCTGAGCGTATAGAAAAATGAACTAATCCTCATCGATATATCCTCCCTTTTCCTCATCGCTGACGATTACGCCACGCTTTAAGGTAACCACACGCTTCTGCATGGCATTGACAATTTCCCTGTTATGTGTCACCACAATAACGGTGGTACCATTTTCATTGATCTGCTCAAGAAGCTTCATGATTTCCCAGGAGTTCTTCGGATCCAGATTACCGGTAGGCTCGTCCGCAAGAAGGATTGTAGGCTGATTAATCAACGCCCTTGCAAGCGCCACCCTTTGCTGCTCACCGCCGGAAAGCTGTTTGGGCTTTGCCTTATATTTACCCGCCAGCCCCACGATCGCTAAGATGCTGGGGACATTCTTTTTGATCTCCTTATTGGATTTTTGTATAATTCTCTGGGCGAAAGCCACATTATCATAAACATTCCGGTCTTTTAACAGACGGAAATCCTGGAAAACTATCCCAAGATTTCTCCTGAATTTAGGAATCTTACGATGTTTGATCTTAGAAAGATCATACCCCATCACATTGATATAACCGCTCGTGATCGTGAGTTCACGAAGCAGGAGTTTGATAAGTGTCGATTTGCCAGAACCACTGTCTCCCACAATAAAGACAAATTCCCCCCTGCTGATATGTAAATTCACATCCTTTAACGCCGGCGCACCTGTAGAATATGCTTTACATACGTTTGTTAAAGTAATGATCTCTTTATCCGACGCCGTGCTCTTCTTTCTTTTTTTTGCTGCCACGTTTTCACCACCTGTATCTTCTTTTGATATTAAAACTCATAACTTTCCATGTACTTCATGTACTTCACGACCATGAGGGCAATCTTAAAGGTAATAGCATCCTCAAACACCCTCAGATCCAGTCCTGTACTCTTTTGCAGTTTATCCAGACGATAGACCAGCGTATTTCTGTGAATAAAAAGCTGTCTCGAAGTCTCTGACACATTCAGAGAATTCTCAAAGAACTTATTGATCGTTGTCAGTGTCTCCTCGTCAAACTCATCCGGGCTCCTGCCATCAAAAATCTCCTTGATAAACATCTTGCACAACGGAATCGGCAGCTGATAGATCAGACGGCCGATGCCCAGCTCACTGTAAGCAATGATATCCCGCTCATCAAAAAAGATCTTACCCACATCAAGAGCCATCTTAGCCTCTTTGTAAGAACGGCTCACTTCTTTGATTTCTCCGACCACAGTGCCATACGCAATCCTGACATTTTTATAGTTTTCCTTACGCAGGTATCCGGCCACGCCTGCGGCGCTTCTGTCAATATCCCGCATACTGTCACCCTCAGACAGATCTTTTACCACAATGACATTGTTCTCGTCTACAGCTGTGATAAAATCTTTGCTGTTTGTGCCAAAATAAGTACGCATAGCCTCGAGCACATTGCTGTCCTTGGCATTTTCTGTCTCGATAATCAGTACCACTCTCTTTACATCCGTCTGAATATGCAGTTTCTTTGCGCGGCTGTAGATATCCACCAAAAGCAGATTATCCAGAAGCAGATTCTTGATAAAATTATCCTTATCGAACCGCTCCTTATAAGCCACCAGAAGATTCTGAATCTGGAAGGCAACCATCTTGCCCACCATATACACATCTTCTCCCACACCCCCGGCGATCAGAATATACTCCAGCTGCTGCTCATCAAAAATCTTAAAATACTGATACCCTTGAATCTCCTGGGAGTCTGCCGGAGACTTGGCGAACTCCGCCGCCGGCTTCCCGCATTTCTCCATCTCGTCTGCCGTCATGGCCACTGGCTTTCCATCCACATCCATAACGCACAACTCCACCCTTGCGATCGCTTTTAATCCTTCGACCGTATTCTGCAAAATCTGATTTGAAATCATACCCCCACCTCTTATCATTTTATAGCAATTTACACAAGTATCCGCCCTTCTTTTTCTAGCAAAACACAAAATCCAGATTCTATTTTAATCTATATTTACAAAAAAATCTACCTATAATCATGTCTTTTTTGTGTATTTTTTAAAAAAATCACTGTTTTTTCACATTTTAAACCTTTAGACATATTCAACAAAAAGATATTATGCTATACTGTATACAGCAATAGTTTGCAGAAAGGCAGGGTGATCTTATGGATATCGCAAGATTATCTATGGCTATGTCCACTGCAGAGACAAACAGCGCCTATGGCGTTGCTATGTTGAGCAAGTCCCTGGATCAGGCATCCTCTACGGGAGCGCAGATCGTAGGAATGATGGACGCCGCAGCTATGGAGTTGTCCGTCAACCCTCATATCGGAGCTAACTTTGATATGACGGTCTAGCGTACAGAAAGGAACCGATGATATCGGTTCCTTTCTGTACGTTATCCATATTCCATATCTGCATCACAGAATAAATTCCAGACTCATAAATCCAAGACACAGCACTGCCGCTATAATAAAAGGAATACTGATCAGATACTCTCCCTGCTCTTTCCTCTGCATGCGGAAACTTCTGACATGTTCCACCCTTCCCTCATTCTTGGCCATCCAGGCCAGCACACAGACTGCAATGGGCGTTGTGACTGCTGCAATCATCAGATATATACTCATAGCCGCCATCAATTCTTCATTGGAAATCTCCGCCTGCGCATCTGCCAGCGCGCCGCCAAAGAAAGTATTCATCATCCAGTCGGAAAAATACATCATGCAGACCGAAAAAGAATTAAAAATCATGTGACAGAACGCAGATGACCACAGGCTGCCTGTAACTTCCACCAGCATAGATAAGAAAATACCGATGCCAAACGCATAGATCGCCTGGTTGAAATTCATATGCATCAGCCCGAAAGCCAGGGATGATAACAGGACTGCTCCCAACATTCTGCCGGTTGTCTTATAGCCGCGATACAATATACCGCGAAATACAAATTCTTCACAGAAAGGCCCATAGACTCCTATCAAAAGCCACATGACCGGAAACGATACGTCCAGGATATCACCCTGCATGGAAGCCACCGCATTATCCGCAAAAAACATGGACAAGGCATTAAGTACCGTCACCAGAGGCATGATCAATACCGTAAAAAGAATGATCATAAAAATAGTAGAAATCTTTATCTTACGAAATCCCAACGCCTCATTAAAACGTTCCTTCATGGGCAGCAGAAAAAGAATCGACGGCCCAATAATGATGCCCTCACTCACAAGGCAGTTCGTGATCATGCCGAACTCGATTTTGTCCCTCCCCATATAAATCAGAAACACTACCGCAATATGCACCAGTATAATAGTCAAAAACAACCAATTTGTCTTTTTACTTTTCATTCTTATCTACACTCTCCGTAAATTCCGTCCGCCGGATAGCCTTCTCCGTTATTGTTATCTTGCCCGTCTTGAGCAAATGTCCCACTGCACGCTTAAATTCATTTTTGCTCATCTGTGTCTCTCTGCGGATCACCTCCGGTGATGCTTTGTCATTAAAAGGCAGAACGCCGTCAAAGCTGTCAATGATCTTAAGAATCCTCTGGGCATCCATTCCAATCTGTAAATATGCTTTCTCCCGGATACTGAGATTGAGTTTGCCGTCTTCTTTCACCTCCGTGACGCGCGCATTTACGGTGTCTCCCACTTCCACCGTCCCGTACAGTTCCCGTTTGGGAATCAATCCGGAATATCTGTCATCCACCGCTACAAAAGCCCCAAAGTTCTGGCTGATCTCATAAACAGTACCTGTCACCCGGTCTTCTTTGCCATAGGGGCTGTCCGTATCCAGATAAGGATATACATTCATGGTGGCACAGAGTCTGTCACTCTTATCTATATAAAGTGCCGCCAGACATTCTTCCCCCGTAGAAACTCTTTTGGTCTGCTCCTTAAACGGCAACAGCAGGTCTTTTTCAAGCCCCCAGTCCAAAAAGGCACCGATTTTACCCGTCTCAGCCACCTTAAGCCGAGCTACGCCGCCTAATGTAATCTTCGGCATATTGGTTGTGGCAATCAGCCGGTCTTTAGAATCCCGATAAACAAAGACTTCTATCTTATCACCTGTCTGTGCTTCCTCCGGCACCTGTTTTTTGGGAAGGAGCACTTTATTCTCTCTGTTTACACCGTCTCCCAGATAAACACCAAACTCTACTTTCTTTATAATCTCTAATGTCTGTATTTCTCCTAACCGAATCATGTCAACCCTCATTCTCCAATATATTCTGTCTTTTGCCACTTTCTCCATCTGTCCCGGCAAGACACGCTTACCCTGATATCTCTACAATACAATATGGCTTGTCATTATCATTATTAAGGGATATCACATAAACTCCATCGGCGGCACATACCATCGGATGTATCATATCCCCCAGCACCGCCTGTATTTTATACTCCACACGAAGCTGTCTCACCGCAAAGTCTTCCGGAATATAATCCATTGCCATACGCACATACTGTCCGTTATTCACATGGTGATTGGTATCCAGATGGTGAGATTTTACTGTAAAAGCTTCTTCCTCCCTGCCTTCCGCCGGCACTGCGATCTTGCGCGGCGCATACTCCATCGGATATTTTTCTTCCAGCACATATCCTTTGATCATTTTCTCATTCAGTTTGACCGGCACCATTTTATCCATATCCATTAAGCTCCAGATAGAGTTGGCATAAGCAAGTACCTCTCCCTTTGCTGTCTTCATCTCAAAGTTACGCCAGCCTACAAACCCGCGAAACTCATAGGGCGCCGTCCCAATCACAATCCGTTCCCCTATCTTTGGATATCTGTTCACACAAATCTGCCATGCCGATAAAAGCCACACCTGATGTATCTGTTTAAAATACTCCACACCAAGACCTATATCTTCGGAATGAAAGGTGGAACAATCCTGAAAATAATCCAGAAGCGACTGTAACGTCATCCTTCCATCCTCTCCCACTTCACTATACCTTACTCTGCTTTCAAATGTATACACTTATTTTTCCTCTTTCAATAACTTTTTTATATCCGGAAACATCTCAATACTCCTTGCAAGGATTCCCTTCATATGGGCGATAGAGATTCCATAGTTAGTAATCGGTACCCCTTCTTCCTGTGCACATTTCATCCGCCACCGTACCTCCCGTTCATTGAGCATACAGCCGCCGCAGTGAATCACAAGAGCATAGGAAGACAAATCCTCCGGAAATCCTATGCCTGATGAAGTCTCGATCAGCAATTCTTTTCCGGTATATTTCTTTAAAAAGCGGGGAATCTTCACCGTACCGATATCATCACACTGTCTGTGATGTGTACATCCCTCCGCAATCAGTATCCTGTCCCCGTCCTGCAGCCTGTCTATGGCTGCCACGCCCTGCACCGCTGCAGAGAGCAGTCCTTTATAACGTGCCATCAGGATAGAAAAAGAGGTCAGCGGAATCTCCCGCGGCACCACAGCCGCTACCTCCTCAAAAACCTGGCTATCCGTAATAACCATTGCCGGTTTCCGGCCCAATCGGTCCAGTGTCTCTGCCAGTCTATTTTCCCGCACCACCACAGGAACCGCCTCTGCCTCCAGGAGATCCCGGATAGTCTGCTGTTGGGGCAGAATCAACCTGCCCTTTGGGGCCGCCGAATCAATAGGCACTACTAATACGATCATATCCAAAGGCTGTACCAAATCCGCCGCTAATCTACGAGAAGTATCCCGCACAGCTGACAGGGAAGCAATTCTTTCCTTTAACTGTTGCACATTTTCATTCTGACAGGCACTCACATAAACCGGATTCCACCCCTCATCATAATATGATGCATCCGGCGGCACCGTTATCCGGTCTTCTTCTCCTAACAAATCACTTTTATTGACAACAATAATATATGGGATATCCTGCTCCCGAAAAAGAGTAAGCAGCTGGCTATCGCATTGTGTAATTCCTTCCTGCGCATCTACCACCAACACCGCCACATCCGTCTTATGGAGAATCTGTTCCGTCTTCTTTACCCGCAATTCCCCCAGACTGCCCTCATCATCAAAACCGGGAGTGTCGATGATCATAACCGGACCCATGGGCAGAAGTTCCATCGCTTTATAGACCGGATCTGTGGTGGTCCCCGCAACTTCGGAAACCACGGAAAGCTCCTGTCCCGTAATCCGGTTTACCAAGCTGGATTTTCCTACATTTCTCCTGCCAAAGAAACCAATATGAACCCGCTCTCCTGACGGCGTGTCATTCATCCCCATATTTCATCTGCCTTTCCTGTCCTCATCTATTCTAGCACATCTTTTCCTTATTGGCACACAATATTCCAAAACTCTCAAAAACGAAAATCCCGGATTCCCTCTTCAATCTTCTTCAGGTGATCCTTCGCAATCTCTCTTACCTGCTCTTTGGGAATATTGGCAAGCTCTGCCTGAATCAGCGCTTCCCCAATGGCTTTCGTCTCCTCCGATGCGTAATCCATCAGATACTCTTTCAACGTCATCAGCGCATTGGGATGACAGCAGTTCTGAATCTGTCCCGTCTTGCACAGACTCATAAACCGGTCTCCGGTCCTTCCCTCTCTATAACATGCCGTGCAGAAGGACGGAATATATCCCATCTCCATCAGCCATTTGATCACCTCATCCAGCGTCCTCTGATCGGATACGTCAAACTGCTCCGTATCCGTGGGCCTTTCCTCCTCGGTATACCCGCCCACAGACGTCCTGGAAGCACCGGAAATCTGGGAGACTCCCAGGCGGATTACCTTCTCCCGGACTGCCTGGCTCTCCCTGGTGGATATGATCATCCCCGTATAAGGCACAGCAATCCGGATCAAAGCGCAGAGCTTTGCAAAAATCTCATCGCTGATACCATTATCAAAAGCGGAAGGGTCTATATCGTCCGCATGTTTGATCCGCGGTACGCTGATGGTATGCGGCCCCACGCCATGCACCGCCTCCAAATGCTCCGCATGCATGAGAAGTCCGGCGAACTCATACTTATATAATTCCAGACCGAACAAAACGCCCAGGCCCACATCGTCAATGCCGCCTTCCATGGCCCGGTCCATCGCTTCCGTGTGATAATTATAATCGTGTTTCGGTCCTGTCGGATGGAGCTTTAAATAACTCTCCTTATGATAGGTTTCCTGGAACAGAATATAGGTACCGATTCCCGCTTCCTTCAACATCCGGTACTCTTCCACCGTAGTGGCCGCAATGTTTACATTCACCCGGCGGATCGCGCCGTTTTTATGCTGGATGGAATAAATGGTCTTGATACACTCCAGAATATATTCAATAGGATTGTTCTGGGGATCCTCCCCCGCCTCGATGGCAAGCCGCTTATGCCCCATATCCTGCAAGGCAATCACTTCCTGCCTCACCTCTTCCTGGGTCAGTTTCTTACGCGGGATTGTCTTATTTTTCATATGATAAGGGCAGTATACGCAGCCATTCACACAATAATTGGACAAGTACAACGGTGCAAAGATGACAATTCTGTTGCCATAATAAGCCAGTTTAATCTCCTCTGCCAGCGCATAAATCTTCTCCAGAATCTCCAGGTCCTCACAGGCAAGAAGCACCGATGCCTCCCTGTGCGTCAGACCGCTGCAAACCGTGGAATTTCCTTCCCGGCGGGGCCTTGCTTTCTCAAGAATCTGTATAATCAGCTCTTTGTTGTCCTTATTCTCCTGCGCATAAGCAAGTGTTGCAAGAATCTCCTCATGGTTAATAAAATCGTCAGCACATAGTGATTTGGGATCATACATAGTAGAATACCTTCTTTCCTCCGTATATTTTATTTCTATCCGACCTATCCGGGCAGATTTTTCGCTTTCAGCAGAGGCTGTCACCTCTGTCAACCACAACCCGGTACCCTGCGTCCGCCACACGACACTTCATATGTTCCATGCCCTCCGCAGCCTCATCTCCCGTACACAGTTTATGATCATACAGGCTGTACTGTCCCCGCACCCCTGGCGGGGACAGATTGGGCATAACCACATTGGCTCCCGCTTTAAGCCCCCATTCCCTGCCCTGCGGATGAATTGTTCCAAGCGCCGTAGTAGCAGGAATCAGGGCCTTTGGCAAAATCAGCCTGGTGAGAGCAAGCATGGTGAGGGTTTGTGCCAGACTCCCCTGCGCGCACGCTCCAAAAGGCGTGTCGTGGTGCGGGATAAAAGGCCCGATACCTACCATATGAGGCTGTAATTCCCGCAAAAAGCGCATGTCAGCAATCAGTTCTTCCGTGCCCTGATAAGGAGAGCCCACCATGAATCCACAGCCCGTCTGATAACCGATCTGCTTTAAATTCCACAGACATTGTATCCTGTGTTCATAACAAAGTTCCGGCGGATGAATCTTTTCATAATGTTCTTTTGACGCCGTCTCATGACGAAGCAGATATCTGTCCGCTCCCGCCTGATACCACTCTTCGTAATCTTCCCTCTCCCGTTCCCCTAAAGAGAGTGTCACCGCACAATCCGGATATCGCTCCTTAATCCTTCTCACAATCCCAGCTACCCGTTTTGTGGTAAAAAAAATATCCTCGCCGCCCTGCAGTACAAAAGTGCGAAATCCCAGACCATATCCGTTTTCACAGCAGGCCAGTATCTCCTCCTCCGGCAGACGGTATCGTCTGGCATGAACATTTCCGCGCCTGATGCCGCAGTAATAGCAGTCATTCCTGCAATAGCTGGATATCTCTATCAGTCCTCTGATATAGACATCCCTTCCATAATGCTGCCGGCGCACCGCATCCGCCTTACGGTAAAGAAGTGCTCTGTCATATGCGCCGCCAATCAAAAGCCGCCACTCAGACACCGACGGCTCATAACCTGCTGCCATTTTATCAAACAGTTCTTCCATATGCTCTTTGTCCGGCGAAAGCAAATCCGTCTGCTGCTTTAATCCGTTCATGGTTTCTCTCCGTCCGGCCATTCACTGACTACACTGGAAAAAGCGATTTTGCTGTTGACCCCCGGCACCTTGCCAATCTTTCCGGACAAAGCATTGATCACATCCTGGGGCGCATCCATCGCCACGCTGATGATGTGAATCCCGCACTTTCGATAGGGGAGTCCCATTCTGCCAATAATATATTCCCCGTATTCATGGAGCAGAGCATTTAGTCTTTCCACAGAATCCGTGTCCTCCACAATAATACTTAAAGTCGCCACTCTGGTCTGCATCCGGTTACCGCCTTTCTTTCACGTCTTTTCACAACACTTTTCGTTGCACTGTACATCCAAAATTTCTGAAAAAACAAGCTGCATCTTTCCCCTGAAAGATACAGCTTATAGACATACTATCCTGTTCTGCGGATACTACAACCAATCATAATATGCTGCTCTTTCACCTCAAATCCTGTTTTCGATGTCAGATGTGCAATACTATTATAAGTGTAACATATGGAAACTTTTTTGACAATTCACAACCGTTCCCTTTATCCTTTATCGCCTTAACCCTTAATTCCGGTAGATGCAATTCCCTCCACGTAATATTTCTGAAGGAAAATAAACATGATCAGCATCGGTATCGCGGAAATTGTCAAGGATGCCATGATAGGCCCGTAGTTGATGGGCTTCGATCCAAAGAAGGTCTGGATTGCAAGCTGAATCGTCCTCTTCTCTTCTCCCGTCACTACCAGTAACGGCCACATAAAATCATTCCAGTGCGCCACAAAATCAAGAATCAATATGGTAGCATACACAGTTCCTGAAATGGGTACCACAACGGTAAAAAAAGTCTTAATCGGCCCGCATCCGTCTATCTTGGCCGCCTCCAACAAGTCATTGGGAACATCCAGGAAAAACTGCCGGAACATATAAATACTGAAACATTTCGCTATAAACGGAACAATCAACGATGCCCACGTATTAATCCATCCTAAGTCCGCCATTTCTCTGTACATGGGAAGCATAATCGCCTCAGCCGGAAATACCATCAGACTGATCACCAGTGTGAGGAGTGCGTTTTTACCTTTAAACTCAAATTTAGCCAGCGCATAACCGCACAGTGAGTTGACAAACAGATCCAGTACAATAATGATCAGTACATAAAAAAGGCTGTTAAAGATATACTTCCACATATTAATCCGTTCAAACACTTCCTTATAGTTATTCAGGGAAGCCCCTTTCGGAATAAAGGTCGATAACGAATTCAATTCTTTAAATATTCCCGCCTCGGGTTTCAGAGAAGAAGCTATCATCCAGATTAAAGGCGATACAAAAATCAACGCGATAATGGTATTGCCCACATAAAATAACAGACTGCCCAGTTGGTTCCTTTGTTTCTGTGTCATATGAATTCTCCTTTCTACTCTGCCTTAATAATCTTTTTCATCCCGATAGACAAGGATATGACGATGACGAAAAATACTGCCGCTACCGCGCAGGCATATCCGAAATTCCTCTTCTGGAAGCCCTGTTCATACACATAATACACAAGGGTTCTGGTGGAATTCTGCGGGCCGCCCTTAGTCATGACGTAAGGCTGTGTAAACAGCTTCATCGCCTGGATTACCGTGATCATAATAACATAAGAAATCACATTCTTAAGACCCGGCAGTGTCACATAGAAGAAACTCTTAATCTTGCCGGCACCGTCGATGGATGCCGCTTCATACTGATCCTTAGGTATTCCCTGCAGCCCGGCCAAAAAAATCATCATCTGATAACCTGCACCCTGCCATGCCGACATAAAGATAATCGAGTTCATCGCCGTCTTGGGATCGTTTAAGAATCCGCATGGCTCCATGCCCAGTTTTACCAGAAGTGCATTTAACAATCCGCTGCTTGGATTGGAATTATACAAAACCGTCCAGAGAATTGCCACCACTACCATCGAGGTAACCTGCGGGCTGAAATATGCCGCCCTGAAGATGGATACCCCCTTTCTTCTGGAAGAAATCAGAAGTGCCAGAGCCAGTGCCAGCACCGTCTGAAAGGGCACTACCAGAATCGTAAAATGCAGTGTATTCTTTACCGCGATCCAAAAATCTTTATCCTGAAACAGTTCTATAAAATTATTCAATCCACAAAATTTAATCCTGTCCGGACGCATGATATTATAGTCCGTAAAAGCATACCTGACCGTCTGCAGCGCTGGATACAAAAGAAACGCCGCCAGCAGTACCACCGCAGGAATGATGAAGATATATGCTGCTTTCCGTTCACTTTTCTTATTTACCGATACTTGCATGATCAACCCCTCCTTACCTTCTTATTCTGCATAGTATTTGTTGTAGTCTTTATCTGTTGCTGCGGCCGCCGCATCAAGTGCCTCCTTGGCATCTACTCCCGTAAAGATATTTAGCATCGCCTCGGAGAATTCCGCCGACAATACACTGTAGGAAGGTGTTCTCGGTCTGGGATGCCCGGTCTCCATAAGCTGCTCCTTAAATAACGAACGGGGATATTCATTATATTCCGTCAGTACCTCATAACTGGATTTTCTGGTGGGTGGTTTGGAAATCGCCTGCGCATAAGTGGTTACGTTTTCCTCCGAGAAAAGGAAATTCATCACTTCCTTGACCGCTTCCAGATCCTGCGCATTTTTGGTCACAGACGCAACCCAGTCGCCGGTAGGTGATGTCAATGTTCCTCCGTTATCCGCCACCGGAAAATAGGTGACACCCCAGTTTAAATCCGGATAATCATTCTCCAGTGTGGCTACTTCCCAGGAACCGCCCAACATGGTGGCGGCCCGTTCATTATGGAACTCTTTCTGGATTGGATCGATATTGGCATATCCGTCCTGAATGAGACTGTTTAAAAACTCTGCCGCCTCTATCCCCTCCGGGCTATTAATATATCCATCCGCTTTACTGCCGTCCGCACTCACCAGATCCGTCCCGTTGGATATCCAGAACTGTTCCAGTACGTAAGGAAGTCCTTCTCCTTTATCCATAATAATATTGGTGCCTACTACGCCGTCCTTTGTCAGTTTCTTTGCTGCATCATAAAATTCCGTCCAGGTCCAGGCATCCTCTTTTGATTCCGGAACAGAGATACCTGCCTGCGCTAACATATCGGCGTTATAATATAGCGCCACAGAACTTTCCGTTGCCCCCACCGCATAGATTTTGCCGTCATATGTATTCTGCTGCTTGGAAGAATCCAAAAAGTCATCCCAATCCTCCTGTGTAAAGAAATCGTCAATGGGAAGTGTTATCTCGTTTGCCGCATAGACAGATACCGTAGGGCCGTCTACAAAGAGGATATCCGGCAGATCATTAGAGGTAATCGCCGCGTTTATTTTATCTTCGTATGCATAAGAATCCGCACGCACGATAGCCTCTCTCTGCAAATGAATGGATCCTTTATGCTGTTCGTTAAACGCCTCAATTTTCTCTACCCACCATTCTTCGATGGCGGGCTCATCGGTAGGACTCCACACCGTGATAACTGATTCGCCGTCCTCATTAACTCTCTCCTTGGCCTGCCCGCACCCGATGCACAGACAGGAGATCATCATAGCTGCAAATGTAACCGCGACTGCTCTTTTTTTCACTTTAACCGCTCCTTTCTTGTTCTGGCACTGTTTTCATTTCTGCTCTCTTATGACGGATTCCATATTGACCTCATAAGAGCTAATTCCGCCTGTACGATATTTTCTGTTCTCATGGCGCACAGTTCAAAATGCCCTTCTTCAGAAGTACTGTAGAACACCTTCGTGCCGACTGCTTCTCCCTCATTCACATATACCTCCACCACACGGCGGTCCATGTATATTTCCAGAGTATGGACTTCCTCCACATCCGCCCGAAAGACAATCCCTTCACTTTTAACGCCTTTAGTGACAATCCGCAGCCCTTCTATATCATGAACCAGGGAAATCGACCTGTCTTTATCCTTTCCAAGCAGAATGGTAAAGAACGTATTTTCCAAAAACCTGATTTCCGCCCTGTACGCATTACCCGCAATCCTGGGCACAACAATATTTTCTCTGCTGCCCCGATAAAGGACCTCTCCTTTGAGTTCTGCAATCTCCTGAATGGGCGTCATATAGAGTCTGTCATTCCTGATATGAAGCTGCCTGGGAATGGTCATACTGCCATAAGCGCCATCCGGACATTTCACATGCTCCCCATAGAAATCTGAAATCCAGCCGATACAGATGCGCCTGCCCTGATGTTCAAAGCTCTGCATTGCATAGCAGTTACTTCCGAAGTCAAACCATCCCTCTCTTTCTTTCTCAAACTCTTGATTCCTCCAGCTGCCAATATAATATCTGCTCATCTGATATCTGCCGCAACTGTCATAATGCTCCATAAAAGCACCTACCGCCAGATATCTGCCGTCCAGTTCCATCAGATCAGGACACTCAAAACAACGAATCTGATTCTTCTCCTCCACCAACAGAGGATGCACATATTGCCAATGCTCCGCATCCTTCGATTCATACAGAAGAATCGCACCCTGTCCATTCATGGCACTTCCCAGCACCATATACCAGCAATCCTCAATCTTTAATACCTTCGGATCCCTGAAATCAAAAGAGGCACCTTCCGGCGGACTTTCAATCACACACTTTTCCTGTGTAAAATGAATCATGTCGCGGCTTCTCATCATCCATTGCTGTTCGACAGTATCTTCACAGTCCTGCAACGGCCCCCGATGTCTGGTCAGATAAAAGACCACCTCGTCTTTTCCGGCAACCGCACATCCCGAAAATGCTCCGCCCTTCATTGTCTTTGGATTTGTCAGAACCTCCTCCTGCGGGCCTAATACAACAGGAAGATGTGTCCAATGTATCAAATCCCGGCTGACTGCATGCCCCCAGTACATGTTGGCCCACTCCTGACCGTGAGGATTGCACTGATAAAACATATGATAGTATCCCTGAAACCAACATAATCCGTTAGGATCATTAATCCAGTTTTTCCAGGGGGCAAAATGATACGTTTCGCGCATCGGCCTGTCATACCATGTGGCGGAATCCTGAATGGTGAAATCTCCGCCTTCCTGTGTTCTTTCCAGATAACACACACCCGTCTCCAGCATATTTTCATTTCCACTCAGATAGCAGAGCGATACATCGCAGTCTTCGCATACAATCTCATAATCCGTATACGGCTTCACGGAAAACTTCAACCAGGCATAGTATGTGCTTCCGGCCTCTTTCTCCTGATTTCCCTGGAGCTCGGAGTCCAGCCTGACCCTGCCTCCCGGCGCGGTCTGTCTGGCAAAAATTTCAAGACATGTATATTGCCCTGTATTCATCTAATCCCTCCTTTTTATCTTCTTTTATTTTTATGTAGAACCGTTTCCATTTATTTTATCTATATTATATGTTAAAAATATTATTTTCTCTTTTATTTATCATGATTTATTTTATGGAACCCGTTCCATAAAATGATTATATTTTCCCGCAATATTTTTGTCAACTACCCTATTGTATTTTTTACCCTATACACAAAAAAGCAGGGGTTGTTTTTGTATACCTTGCACAATCCCTGCTTTCTTATTCTGTTCTGCCTTCTTGTCCCGGTTCCGTGACAGATTCATTCCGGACCCGCTTTCGTGGTTCCTCCATAACAGACGTCCACATTCAGAATCTGCCGGTGAAGAATATCCCGTTTCTGCTCGATCTGATCTAACAGCGTACTTACTGACACCTCCGCCAGAAGTTCCACATTCTGCCTGATTGCCGTCAGCTGTGGATGAACCATCTGTGTCACACTGGTAGCGTCAAATCCTATCAGACTGATATCTTCCGGAATCTCCATCCCTCTGTGTCTGGCCATGTTCATACAGGCAACCGCGCCCAGATCTCCCGAAAAAATACCATCAATATGGGGATGCTTCTCCATAATCTTCAACGCTGTTTTGTGAAACGATTCCCAGTCAAAGACATTCCAGTCCATGGTTTCTGTGGATACCCTCACTCCGTTATCTTCCAGAGTCTTCTGAAACGCCAGGTGTCTTTCATTGGCCAGAATATGCGGAGATACACCACATATCTGGAGAACATGTTTACGTCCGTCCCGAAGCATCAGTCTGGCCGCCATTTGGCCGCCCATCATATGATCGCTCCCTACAATGGGTATCTTGGGTCCAAAATCACGGTCAATCGACACAATCGGCTTCTCATGTTTCAGATATTCTTCCCCGTCCAGACAATGAGATCCGGTGATAATACCATCCACAATATTCCGCTCCAGCATATCCAGATATTCCCGTTCTCTGTCGCTGACCCCCACTGCATTACAAACCATCGTCTTATAGCCCTGCCTGTAAAGCTGCATTTCGATATTCTTTACCAGACTGGAGAAAAACGGGTGGTCTAAATCCGGCACGATAACACCCACAATCCCGCTTCTGTTGCGAAAAAGATTTCTGGCCAGTTCGTTCGGCGTATACTTTAACTTTGCAACCGCCTTATCTATTTTCTTTCTTGTGGCCGGAGAAACATATCCCGTATTATTAATCGCCCGGGATACCGTTCCCACACCGACACCGGCTTCTTTTGCCACATCCTTAATACTTGCCATGCTCTCTGCTCCTTATATCCTGTAACCGGTCAAATATCAAGGTAATGATAGCACAGGCGTTTTAGAATCTCAACC
Source organism: Lachnospiraceae bacterium UBA7086 (assembly GCA_002492525.1). Lineage (GTDB taxonomy): Bacteria > Bacillota > Clostridia > Lachnospirales > Lachnospiraceae > UBA3282. The sequence goes on from DKZA01000039.1 coordinate 129,660, forward strand.
GCCCTTTTTATATTTCCGCTATAGTTAACCGCTCATTCCACTTCCAATACCACTGCCTGATATCCCTGCATATGCAGTATCCCTTCTTCTATCCGAAGTGTTTTCCCGTTATTGAGCACCTCTTTTTTAATCCGGTCTGGCAGCTTAACAGCAGACTCGGCTGACTGGTAATTGGCAGCCACCAGAAGAGTCTTTTTCGCACTCTTTCTGTAAAACACCATCACATTCTCATCCGTCTGCGGCACCGGTATCAAATCCCCATATACGATGGTCTCTTTATAATCCTCACTCTTGCGAAGCGCTGTCAGTTTCTTATAAAAGGCAAGGACAGAATCCTCATCCGCCTGCTGCGCCTTCACATTGATCTGCTTATAGTTCGGATTAACTGCAAGCCATGGCCTGCCGGTGGTAAATCCGGCATTATCGCTGTCATCCCACTGCATCGGCGTCCTCGCGTTATCCCGGCAGAACTTGCCTACTGCCTCTATGGCCTGCTGCGGCGTAAGCCCTGCCTCCAGGGCAACCTGGTATTCATGCATGGTAGAGCAGTCATCTACTTCCTCGATAGAAGTAAAGACCTTATTCTCCATACCGATTTCCTGTCCTTCATAGATGAACGGAAGGCCTCTTACCATAAAAGAAAGCAAGGCTAACATCTTCTTACCCTCCACGCAGCACTCCCCTTCCGGCAGATAACGGCTTACGCCCCTGGGCTCGTCATGATTCTCAATGATATTGGAATAAAATCCGATGTCTCCCAGCTTCTTCTGGCTCTGATACACGGCTTCAATATACTCCTTAGGCAAAACCGGCTTCCTGCGGTACCAACCGGCCGGATCGGCCCCGATCAAAGCCGTCTGAAAATCAAACATAGACGAAAAATATCCATCCTCGCCGACAAAATCCGGTATCTCTTCTTCCGCAGCATCAAACACCTCCCCCACAGAAAAAGAATCATGTATACGGAAAGTACGGTCCCTCAGTTCTCCCAGAAATACCCCTATTCCTTTCGCTTCTTTTAACATGCACTGGATGGAACAAAGACCGTCTGCCCGGTCCGCCGGGTAATCGTGGAATACCGCCGGCTTCTTGATGTTGATAATGGCATCAATACGAAAACCGCCCAGCCCTTTATCCAGCCACCAGTTCACCATCCGGTAGATTTCTTCCCGCACTTCTTCATTTTCCCAGTTTAAATCGGGCTGTTTCTTGTGAAATACATGCAGATAATATTTGTCCTCATGGCCCGGCAGCTTATCCCAGGCCGGGCCGCCGAAATAAGAGCGCCAGTTAGTGGGAAGCTTGTCATCCTGCCCGGCATCCACGATATAGAAATACTTCCCGTACTTTCCGTCAGGATCCTCACAGGCTTTCCGGAACCATTCATGCTCATCGGAACAGTGGTTGACCACCAGATCCATCAGGATGTACATATCCCGTTTCTTCGCCTCCGCAATCAATTCCTCCATGTCTTCCATGGTGCCAAACCTGGGATCTATGTTGTAATAATCGGAAATATCATATCCCTCATCTGCTAACGGCGAAGGATAGATGGGGGACAGCCAGACAATGTCCACCCCCAGATCCTTTAAATAATCCAGTTTATTAATAATACCCCGAAGGTCTCCAATCCCGTCCCCATTGGCGTCACAGAAGCTTTTGGGATAAATTTGATACGCAACTTTATCATGCCACCACTTTTTCTTCATTCCTGTCAACCTCTTTCCCGACTGTATCTTAATTACTACATCCTTTATTCCTGGACTCTTTATTCTCACATCTTATTTCTGCCAGATGACAGCCGCTTCATAAGGTTTTAATACCTGTATGTCGTCCGCCTTCTGTCTCCCATAATTGGAGATTAATACTTCTCCGCCCAGGCATCTTACCTCTGACGGGATATCCAGTGCCTGTTCCTCTTTGGTAAAGTTACACAGTACCAGAAGTTTCTGTTCCCCTAATGTCCTCACATAGGCGAACACCGAAGGGCTCTCTTCCATCAGCAGTCTGTAGTCGCCATACACAATAATATCATGCGTTTTGCGAAGGCTTATCAGTTTCTTATAATAAGAGAACACGGACTCCGGATCTGACTGCTGTGCCTTGGCATTAATCTCTTTATAGTTGGGATTCACGCCGATCCAGGGTTCTCCTGTGGTAAACCCGGCATTGGCACTGTCATCCCACTGCATAGGTGTTCTGGCGTTATCGCGTCCTCTGTGCTGAAAGCATCTGATCAGCTCTTCGGGCTCTCTCTTATGGCTTTCTTCCACCAGTTCCCGGTACGCATTGATAGTCTCCACATCCCTGAACTGTGACATTTCCGTAAACGGATAGTTGGTCATTCCCAGTTCTTCCCCCTGATAGACATAGGGTGTTCCTTCCAGCATGTGCAGACAGGTTGCCAGCATCTTCGCCGAACGTTCCCTGTACTCGTCGCTGTCATTTCCAAATCTGGATACAGACCTGGGCTGGTCGTGGTTGGAGAAAAACAGGCTGTTCCAGCCTACCCCGTGAAGCCCTGTCTGCCATTTGGATAAGATATTCTTTAATTTCAATAAGGATACCGGCCTGGTATTCCATTTACTCTCCTCGTCCATACCTTCCACATGCTCAAACTGAAATACCATATTCAGTTCATGCTCTCCATAACCGGTATATTTCTTCGCTTCTTCCACAGTCACGCCAGGTGTCTCACCCACCGTCAGCAAATCGTATCGGGAAAGAACTTTTTCATTCATCTCTTTCAGATATTGATGCACGTGAGGCCCGTTGCACACATAAGGCCCGAAATCACCATATAATGCACCTTCCGCCATCTTACCGTCGGGCAGGCCCTCCGCCTTGGAAATCATACTGATAACATCCATACGGAAACCGTCAATCCCCTTATCGCACCACCAGCGCATCATGTCAAAGACTTCCCCCCGCACCCTCTCATTATCCCAGTTTAGATCGGGCTGTTTACGGGAGAACATATGGAGATAGTACATCTTTGTCGCTTCATCATACTGCCAGGCCGAACCGCTGAAACAAGAGCCCCAGTTATTGGGCACGGTATTCTCATCCTTGCCCTCCCGCCAGATATAATAATCTCTGTAGGGATTGTCTTTGCTCTTCCGGCTCTCCACGAACCACTGATGTTCATCCGAGGTATGATTCACCACCAGATCCATGACAATACGGATGCCTCTCGCATGGGCCTGCTCCAGCATCTTGTCAAAATCCTCCATGGTGCCGAATTCTTTCATGATCGCTCTGTAATCACTGATATCGTACCCATTGTCATCATTGGGCGACTGATAGACCGGCGAAAGCCAGATTACATCAATCCCCAGATCTTTCAGATAGTCCAGTTTCTGTGTGATTCCCGCGATGTCACCGATGCCGTCTCCATTGCTGTCCATAAAACTGCGGGGATAAATCTGATATACTACCGCTTCTTTCCACCATGCTTTTTCCATTGCTGCTACCTTCCCTTTCTCTAATCTCCTCTTTTAGACAAAATTTGTTAAAATACCGCCGTTTCTTTTGTAACTTATGCGCATAAGTTACCGTTTTCTATAGCGTAGCACTTTAGAAGAATAGAGTCAATATGTTTTTTAGGAATTTTCATAAAAATACGCAGAACAACTTTACAATATAAAAGGACCTGGTTTTATCCAAGTCCTCCAGCTTTTCTCCAAAACCCTGATTATACAAAGCAAATCAAAATCCATCTTATTACTTTACGACAATTTTCTTCGCATGAGCCGATACTGCAAACATTTTATTATAAGCATCTTTTTTCCAATTTGGCCATCCATTTATCGTTTTATTTACTTTTTCATAAGATTCTTGCGGATTCCAACTTTTTTCATTTGCTTTCTTTACTTCCATTTTGCCCATTTTCCTTTCCAATTTCATTGATTTCCTCTGTGTACTGTTTACATGCACTTAGTTCCATTTCAATATAATTCATCAAAGACATCGGATTCCTCAAATTTGCTTCCTCCCTATGCCATTGAATTTTATACCCGTCTTTATTTTTTCTATTACGTGAATACCACCTAATTGAGTGCATTGAAAATAAATCAATAAAACGATGCGGCCCAACACCTTTAAAAGGAATAAAAATCACTTTCTTCTCATTATCCTGTCTATTTTCAGAAATTTCATTCGGATAAAATTCTAAAGCTTTACTTTTGGGATATGGTTCAATATAAACCACCTTTTTAATGCCTGCTGCAATAATATGTTTTGCACAATTATGACAAGGGAAAGTAGTCATATACATAGAACATCCTTTCGCAGAAATACCATTCCTTGCACACATCATCAATGCTTCCATCTCTCCATGTACAATCCTACCAAATTCTGTTAAAGAACCTATCCCGGTCGATTTTATTTTCGCTACATTTTCATCTGTATCAGGACAATTTAATTCTTTTAAAATATTTGTGATTATTTTTTGCTGTTGAATTTTATTTGAATCATAACCTCCACCAAATCTATAATCCCTTCCATTTTTTTCGTCTTCATATTCTCCCTCTTTATCGTTATAAACCGGCCAGTATAAACCACCAAAAGCTTTTGGACAGTCATTAACGCCTTCCGCCAAAATCTCATTATCTTTTGTAACCACAACCCCAATTTGTCTGGACAAATCAGCCGACCTCAATGATGCCACATATGCTCGAAACATTGCATATTCCTCAAATGTCGGTGTTATAAACGGATTTCCAAACAATAAATCTAAAAGTCGAAATATATGTCCCTGCGTTTCTTTAGAACTATCCCCTGCACTGATAAAATAATCTGCCTGCTGATATACATCCCCTGTATGCTGTCCATTTTTTTCTTTTTCATTATTATCACGATTTAAGATTGTTTTAGCATTTTCTTCTGACATGCCCTTCCGATGAACTAAATACTTCTTACGATTCTCATATGTATCCGAGATACCTATAAGATGAAAACCTTCACCATATGTATTTCTTAAAAATTCGACTTCATCAGGATGTTTAATAGAATCAATAATATATGCATTTCTTGGCTGAGGCCCTTCATTATTTTTCTATAATTGTCATAAATAAAAGCCGCTACACCTTTCATAAGAATTGCCGCATCTTTCGTTTTCTCACGAATCTCATTACCTTTATCCATAAAAAAGCTAATTCGATCATATTCATTACCATGAAAATCAAGTGAACCGGCAATAAATTTAGATAAGATATGTTCAGACACTTTGATTATATTAGTTTTATAACTAAATTGATTTAGACAATCAACAATACATGTCTTTATTTCAGAAGAATTAGTCCCAACCGGGCTGACAATTCCTATTACTAATTCACTATCATTATTAGAATTTGTATTCATCATATGTATTCCTTACATTATGTATATATGCTGTCATCTTTCAGTAATAAAGTCAGGTTGTTATTTACATCTACATCACATTTTATAAGCATTATTCTTTCTATCACATCTATATATAGTAGCATATCATATTTCACTACATATATCTAGTATGAATTGCTATATTATTCCCTCCCGATAAAACTTTAATGTCAATCAGCTTTCCTGGCTTTTAATAACTCGTTTACAGCTTTATTATATCAAACATATGTTCTTATTTCAAGTTGGACTTTAAACTTCTTCACAGGAAAAACTTCTTTGCCTCAATCCTTATCATGTATCTCCCCATGCAGTTCCTGCAAGGATTTCACTTCGCTGCCCTTATGGGTCTTCAGATAATGGATGCCCTCTGCCGTCACCTTTGCCGCCGCCACGGTGGTGATGTAAGGCGCTTTCGCTTTGATCGCGGCCTTGCGCAGATAGCTGTCATCATACACACTGTCCTTGCCAACCGGCGAGTTGATAATAAGGTCAAAGTCTCCATTGGTGATCATGTCTCCCACATTGGGGCGGCCCTCACAAAGTTTCTTCACCTTCGTGGCAGGAATCCCTGCCGCCGTAATCAGATTGTAAGTTCCTTCCGTAGCCACAATCTTAAATCCATCCTCCGCAAAAAGCCTCGCCACTTCTACCACTTCGTCCTTATCTTTCTTATTGACAGAGATAAGCACCGTTCCCTCAAGAGGCAGCTTGGACTGTACTGCTTCCTGGGCTTTGTAAAAAGCTTCCCCATAAGAACGGGACAGACCCAATACTTCTCCCGTAGAACGCATCTCCGGTCCTAAAATCGGATCCACCTCCGGGAACATATTAAACGGGAATACTGCTTCTTTCACACCGTAGTTGGGAATCACCTGCTCCTTTAAGTCCGGTACAGGAGAAGGACGTCCCGTAATCTCCGAGGTAATGATATCCGTTGCCAACGGCACCATACGGATATTGCAGACCTTGGATACCAACGGTACAGTACGGGATGCTCTGGGATTTGCCTCCAACACAAACACCTTGCCATTCTCGATGGCATACTGCATGTTCATCAGTCCCTTAACATGCATCTCCTCCGCTATCTTTCTGGTGTACTCTTTGATGATCTCTACACTCTCCTCCGGAATATGCACGGAAGGAATGATGCAGGCCGAATCTCCGGAATGGATACCGGCAAGCTCAATATGTTCCATCACCGCAGGTACAAAAGCCTGGGAGCCATCACTGATGGCATCCGCTTCACATTCCAGCGCATGGTTTAAGAACCGGTCAATCAGAATCGGCCGATCCGGTGTCACACCCACTGCCGCGTTCATATATTCTGTCATGCTCTCATCGTCATAGACGACTTCCATACCCCTGCCGCCCAACACATAGGAAGGGCGAACCATTACCGGATAACCAATCTGTGCCGCAATGCCAAGCGCCTCTTCCACCGTAGTGGCCATGCCTGACTCCGGCATGGGAATATCCAATTTCTCCATCATGGCACGGAACTGATCCCGATCCTCCGCCAGATCAATGACAGAAGGGGAGGTACCCAGAATCCGGACGCCGTTCTTTTCCAGTTCAGATGCCAGATTAAGCGGTGTCTGACCGCCAAACTGCGCAATCACGCCAAGCGGTTTTTCTTTCTTATAGATGCTCAATACATCCTCTAACGTAAGCGGCTCGAAATACAGCTTATCAGAAGTATCATAGTCAGTAGACACTGTCTCCGGGTTACAGTTGACGATAATCGTCTCAAAGCCCAGTTTCTTAAGCGCCATCGCCGCGTGGACGCAGCAATAATCAAATTCAATACCCTGCCCGATGCGGTTAGGGCCGCCGCCCAGAATCATAATCTTAGGCTTGTCCTCCTGTACCGGATTTTTATCCGGCGCATTATAAGTAGAGTAGAAATAAGCGCTGTCTTTTGTACCGCTGACATGAACTCCTTCCCAGGCTTCCTCCACCCCAAGCGAAATACGGCGGTTGCGGATATCCTCCTCCGGAATCTCCAGAAGCTGACTTAAGTACTTGTCGGAAAAGCCGTCCTTCTTGGCTGTAATCAGCATTTCATCCGGAAGCATTGCACCCTTATGCTGCAGGATTGCTTCCTCTTCCTCTACCAGCTCCTTCATCTGTTCAATAAAGTACGCCTTCACCTTAGTGATTTCATAAATCTCTTCCACAGTTGCACCCTTGCGCAGTGCCTCGTACATAAGGAAATGCCGCTCACTGGAAGGCGTGATCAGCCGATGAAGCAATTCTTCCTTAGACAAAGTATCAAAGTCCTTGGCATGTCCCAGACCATAGCGTCCCGTCTCCAGAGAGCGGATTGCCTTCTGGAAAGCTTCTTTATAAGTCTTACCGATACTCATGACCTCGCCCACGGCGCGCATCTGTGTTCCCAGTTTATCCTCCACACCTTTAAATTTCTCAAAGGCCCAGCGGGCAAATTTAATCACCACATAGTCGCCATCCGGCACATATTTATCCAGGGTTCCATATTTTCCACAGGGAATATCTTTTAAGGTAAGGCCTGCCGCCAGCATAGAAGACACCAGCGCAATGGGGAATCCTGTCGCCTTGGATGCCAGTGCGGAAGAGCGGGAAGTACGAGGATTGATCTCAATGACAATAATCCGGTCTGTCACCGGGTCATGAGCAAACTGTACATTCGTGCCGCCGATCACCTGTACCGATTCCACGATTCTATACGCCTGCTCCTGCAAGCGTTCCTGACATTCCTTGGAAATGGTCAGCATGGGAGCCGCGCAGAAGGAGTCTCCCGTATGAACACCCAACGGATCAATATTTTCAATAAAACACACGGTAATGATGTTATTATCAGCATCCCTTACCACTTCCAGTTCCAGTTCTTCCCAACCGAGAATGGATTCTTCCACCAGAACCTGACCCACCAGACTGGCCTGCAGGCCTCTGGCGCATACCACTTTCAGTTCTTCTTTATTATACACAAGGCCGCCGCCTGCTCCTCCCATAGTGTAAGCAGGGCGAAGAACCACCGGATATCCCAGTTTCTCCGCAATAGAAAGAGCCTCCTCCACCGAATAGGCTACTTCGCTGCGGGCCATCTCAATGCCCAGTTTATTCATGGTATTCTTAAATTCAATACGGTCTTCTCCGCGCTCAATGGCATCTACCTGCACACCAATGACTTTGACATTGTATTTATCCAAAATGCCGGCCTTATTCAGTTCCGCACACAAATTAAGCCCGGACTGCCCTCCCAGATTCGGGAGCAGCGCATCGGGGCGTTCCTTTGCAATAATCTGTTCCAAACGTTCTACATTAAGCGGCTCAATATAAGTCACATCCGCCGTTTCCGGATCTGTCATAATGGTAGCCGGATTGGAATTGACAAGTACAATCTCATATCCTAATTTACGAAGTGCTTTACACGCCTGTGTCCCCGAATAATCAAACTCGCAGGCCTGTCCGATAATAATAGGGCCCGAACCGATGATCAGCACCTTATGAATGTCTGTTCTGCGCGGCATAATATCCTCCAATCTCACTGTCGAATTTCGTTGCTGTTCACCATTTTATCACCAGATATGCGGGGGTGTCAATTCGTATCCGTGCAGACTACATCTTTCCGTTTTGCCCCTCGGCCTCCGACTTGCCAAGCAGATATAGAAAGGCAATAGCAGGTATCTTCATAATCGGTACTTTGGTGTCATGCGCCGTAATTCCAAAATCATCAAGACGTTTTGTAATCAAAAAAGCATGACTGATTCCGGAAGATTCATCCCTGCAAAGTTCCACGATAGCATCGCTCTGCGGGATATGGGAATTGTTGCGGTATTTGACCTCACACAGAATTTTCTCACGGGGAAGCTCCACCACAACATCAACCTCTTTCTGGTTATCTTTTGCCTTCCTGAAATAACCAACCTGTGCCGTGCTTCCCTGATAGAATGATGTAATATGTTTATACACAGCTGTTTCCACCATTGCTCCAAGTTCCTTTTCATCCGACAACACATCATCAATCATCAATACCGCATTTCGTATCGCAGCGTCAGAAATAAAAATCTTCGGTTTTCCCTTTAATGCGCCTTTCCTTCCCACATTCATCGGTCTGGCAAGATAAATCAGGTTGGACATCTCCAACGCATCTATATAGCTTTCAATCGTACTGACAGAAGTGTTCTCCAACTCCTTTGCCGCCGTTGTCGCACTAAATATCTCTGTCGAATTCATACAAAGATACAGAAACAGTTTTTCCATCAGAAGGGGACTTCTGATATTGAACAAAGAGAGTACATCCCGTTTAATCACCTTATCAACCACATCTTCACGAAGCATCCTTTGTGCGTACATATCATCATCTGACAACACCAGTTCCGGAAAACCTCCAATCATAAGATAGCGGTTAAAATGGTTGACAAGCGGCATAAATCTGTTCATCAGATCACCAAGTTGGGCATTACTCATTTCTGCCAGCTTTGAAGGACACAGAAAATCAGGCAGCACAGGATCATCCAGCTGAAGCAGCCTGCAATATTCGTAGAACGACATCGTAGGGATTTTTAGTATACTCCATCTGCCTGTGCCACTGTCCGCAGCACCTTTTTCCAAAACAGGACTTGCCGAACCCGTGGCTGCCAGACGAATATCCTTTCTGCTGTCATAAATAACCTTCATCCACAGTTCCCAGTTTTCTGTGTACTGAATCTCATCCAGAAAAACATACCTGGTTCCCTCAATAGGATACATAGCTTCATAGATAGACAAGATACTTTCCACATCCATAAGCTTAATGATCGGATTATCAAAGGACACATAAAGAATATTTTTTACACTTACGCCCTCGTCGATCAGGTGGTCTATCATCTGGTACATAATCGTTGTTTTCCCCACACGTCTCGCGCCGGACAAAACTACGAACCTACGTATGCTCTCATGATTTAACATTTTTAACGCTTCATAGTACGCCAGCCGCTTTTGAGGCTTACTTTCTTCCTTAATGGCATACGGTGTTCTCCACCACGGATTATATTGCCTTAGCACCTTGATGACTTGCTCATCGCTCACAATAGACATAGATTTCCTCCATAATAATATTATTTCTTGTCAATTTCTATATTATACTATTTTATTTTTATTGGAGTTTCATAAGTATATTATAGCAATAGTCTCTTATGATTTGCAATCCTTTTATAATTAAAAGATATGATTTATTGGTCATTCCTACGGATTCTGCTTCCCTGGAAAATATTTTTCAGATTATTATTTACATACATGAAATTCATCATAATGTTAAAGGAAAAAATTAAGCGACAGCAATCAGTGAAATTGCTATCGCCAGTTTATAGCTTTTGGTCTATGTCAGAGGGGATGCATCGGACAATATCTTTTATGTCACAGTCTAAAATTCTGCATAAATCATTCAGCGTTTTAGTAGATACATCTTTGTTGTGCTTCAGACGGTGGAGTGTGCTATGTGATAAATGATGTTTGTTTGTCAAAGTGTACCAGTTTTCATTTGATTTTTCCAAGGTTTCCCAAAAAGGAAAATAATCAATCACATTCTACGCCCCTTTCGATAGTATCTTTAACAATAGAATAAAATATATTCTGAATAACATGATGATTTCAGATTACGATTCTAACTGCCTTACCGTATCGCGTTCCACCAGCTCCACCGGAAGTACCACCTGATCACTGACCGCCTCACTGCTGTCAAGCTGTCTCATCAGATGCCGCACCGCCAGAATCCCTTTCTGTGTGGCATCCTGATGGATGGTGGTGATTGCAGGACGGGCCATTCTGGAATAAATATTGTCATCAAATCCCATAATCGAAATTTCTTCCGGCACCTTTACCCCTCTGTCCATCAGGAAATTCATCAGGCACAAGGCATAATAATCCGATGCACAGAAAAAAGCCGTGAACTCATGCCTTCTTAAGTACACCTTCTCATAACACGCCGCCAGCGCTCTCTCATCGGGCTCCACCTCTATAAAATCAGAATCTTTGACTGTAGTGCCCGCTTCTGACATCGCCTCAGCAAAGCCGCAGTACCGCTCATAATCGCCGCCCTTGAAATTATCTGCAATAAAACCGATCCTTCTATGTCCGCGCTCCACAAGATACCGGCCCGCCATATAACCGCCCCGTCTGTCGTCTAAGCCGATATTGACACCATGCAGATGAAGATTTCCCAGATAACTGTCGATATATACCTGCGGTTTTTTAAACTGCTTCTGAATCTCCTGATACTCTTCCGCCATAATGCCAAACAGAATCAGACCGTCCGCGTTCCAGGCAGATACCCGCTGAATCAGTTCTCTTGTATCCGATGAAAAGCACATCATCAGATAGTAGCCCTGCTCTTTTAATTCCCGCTCGATGCTGCCCAACAGTTCACTGATAAAAGCGTCTTTCAGATAATTCACATAATTCATCCTGCTGTTTAAAATGGCCACACCGATGATATTGGACTGATTGGACGCCAGATTCCTTGCATTGATATTGGGTACATAGTCATATTCTTTTAAAACCCTGCGCACCCGCTCCACAGTTGCCTCGGATACCTGCCCGGTCTTGCCATGAATGACATTGGAAACAGTTGTTGTACTTAATCCAAGCATATCGGCCATTTCTTTGATTGTGATCATAATCCGTCCCTTACTGCAATCGTCTTTCAACAAATATCAAGTTTATAATTCTTTCCTTTTTTTCATTATAACAATCCCTCGTATTTTTGAAAACCCAATTTCCCTCCCGGAAATCTGATATGGACAATATGACCTTTCTCTTATACTTTCAAAATCCTGATTCCGCTTTCCAGACTGCATCTTTTGCTTACGCCGTCGTCCATATAATACGCATAGGGCTGTACGTTCTCTCCGAAGCAGTATAATTTCAAATCTTCAAAATCCACTTCCTCTACGCTTTCGCCGCCTTTGCTCAAAGGCAGGATACGATTCTCTTTCAGGAACACGCATACATCTCCCAACGGCATCTCCACATAGACGAATCCTTTTTGATAAATTTCCTCTTCCTGTACCTGACCGGCATGAAACCTAATCAGCTTCATCGGCTCCGGGATATATACTGTTCTGCCCACAACATTCTGTTCATAGACCGGCGCAATCATAATGCTGTCCCCAAGCATAAGCTGATCTTCCACACGTCTTGCGAGCTGATCCTCTTCATAGACAAAGCCTAACGGCCGAAACATCATCTTATCCAGAAGCGCTGCTTTCATGTACTCACTGTAAAGATAAGGAAGCAGTTGATAGCGCACTCCTATGACATCCCGCATCAGCTCCATACTTCGGAAGCGATACACTTCCTGCATCCTGCTGCCCCTGACAGAATGATTCCGCATCAAGGGTGTAAACACTCCGAAAGAAAGCCAGCGGATCAATAAATCTTCTGTCGTATTATTTCCGAATCCTCCCAGATCTGCTCCTGTATAGAGGAAGCCGCACATATTTAAGGAGGGCATCATGCGAATATTCATAAGCAAATGGGACCACCAGGAATTGTTGTCTCCCTGCCATACCCCGCCATACCGGTGCATCCCAATACAGGACGCCCGGGAAAACAACAGGATTCTTTTATCCGGCGACAATTCTTCAAAGGCTTCCCCAGCTCTTCTTGTCATATAATAACCAAACAGATTATGTACTTGTTGGTGACAGTATCTCTTCCCTTTATACTGATGATAAAAGGCCGCATAATCTTCCGGGCTGTTGGAAACACTCGTGGCGGTATTCTGAAAAGCAAAGAAAGTATCCACGTCAAGATTCTGGGTACGGTATACATCTATTTTATCAAAGGCTTCTTTCAATCCCTTTTCGGAATAAAAGATGGCCGGTTCGTTCATGTCATTCCAGAATCCGTCAATCCCTTTGTCCAGCAAGATCTTATACTTTCCCGCAAACCATCTGCCGGCTTCCTCGTTTAACATATCGGGCAGGCAGCTCCTGCCGGGCCAGACACCAATAACAAAATCCTCTCCCTTGGCATCTTTACAGAAATAGCCATTCTTTTTGCCTTCTTCATACACATCGTAGCCGTCTTCTTTTTTGACCCCGCCATCTATGATCGGCACCAGATGAATCCCCTGCTCTCTCATCTGCTTCACAAGTTCCGCAAAGTCAGGAAACCTATCCTCGTTTACTGTAAAGTCCTTATAACGCTCCATGTAATCGATATCCAGGTAGATACTGTCTATGGGAATGTGATTGTCACGATACCCAGCCGCCACTTCCCGGACATATTCTGCAGAATCATACCCCCATCTGCTCTGTCCATAACCAAAAGCCCATAACGGCGGTATATAGCTTCTTCCGATAAGCTTCCTGAAAGTTGAAACAATTCCGTCAAGACTCTCCTCTTCTATCACATACAGTTCAAAGTCCGGCGTATCAGGCACAATACGCATCTGCTCATAATCGGTATACCCTATATCAAAAGTAACTTTGGCAGGGGTATCTACGAAGATACCGATCTTTTGCTCCCCATCCAGAATCAGGAAATTATGGGCTCCATACAAAGACAGTTTGCTCTCTGTGTGCTGCGGTTCATCCACACAATTGCTCTCATATATCCATCCTCTTTTGTTAATACCCCTGACGTTTTGTCCTAAGCCATACACAATCTCTTCCGCTCTCAACTCACAGCTTATTACGTTGTCCTGCAGCTGCAGGCGGCTTTCCTGCCACCCTATTGCTTCGGGCTTACAAAGTACACTATCCGTCTCAATCGGACTGCCAAAAACATATCGCTTTACCATATTACAGTTTATCCTTTCACTCCACCGGACATCAGACCAGTTTTAAAATATTTTTGTGCACAGGCATAAATGATAATGATAGGGATCATAGAAATCAGACTGCCTGCCATAAGCAGATTATACTCTGTACCATACTGTCCGTTCAAGCTATTCAATGCTAAAGTCAGCGTCATTTTATTTTTATCTGACAGCATCAATAACGGCCAGAGATAATCGTTCCAGCTTTCCATAAAGGTAGTCACTGTCAGGGTGGCAATCGCCGAACCGGTCAACGGCATGATTACTTTGGCATAGATTCTGAAAATACCCGCGCCGTCAATCCGTGCCGCTTCCATAAAATCATTCGGAATGGACCGCATCTGCTGTACCAGCATAAACACGGCAAATGCCCGGAACAAAGACGGCAGAATCACACTCGGATAAGTATTGATCAATCCCAGCTTGTTCATAATCACAAAAAGCGGAATCAAAGTCACCTGTGTGGGAATCATCATGGATGCCAGATAGAGCTTAAAGATGCCTTCCGCACAGGGAAATTTAATCTTTGTGATAGCAAACGCCGCCATGGATGCCGACAAAATTGTCACCACCGTATAACTTCCGGTGATCAGGAAGCTGTTGCCAATTGCCCGAAGCAGCGGGAATCTGGAAAATACAGTCCGGTAGGCATCAAGCGACGGCTCTTTGGGAATCCACTGCACCGGTATCTGCATCAGCGCTCCCTTACTTTTAAAAGAGGTAGACAACATCCATAAGAAGGGGATAATCACAATCACCCCTATCAAAACTGCTGTCAGATAGGTTCCTATCTCCTGCAAGATTTTTTTCTTCTCTTTATGATTCATAATATACCCACCTCTTCTGCAGCTTCATCTGTATCAATGTCAATACAAATATAATAACAAAGAGAATCCACGAATAGGCCGCTGCATATCCCATTTTGAAATATTTAAAGCCATACGTATAAATCCGTTCCACCATCACTTGCGTTGCGCCGTTAGGACCGCCCTCCGTCATAATCTGTACCTGCGGAAACAGTTGAAACGCATTGATCAGAGCCATGATGATACAAAAGAACATGGAAGGCGTCAGCAAAGGCAGCGTGATAGAGAAAAACTGCCTTACCTTGCCTGCCCCGTCCACCCTGGAGGCCTCATAGTACCCCACATCAATCGCCTTCAGCCCGGAAAGAAGAAAGAGCCCATAAAATCCCATATCTTTCCACACCGAAGCAAGTACAATGGCGGGCATCGCCCAAACTTTATCCGTCAGCCAGTTTGGGCCTGTAATCCCGATGTAACTAAGCAGTTGATTGATGATTCCATACTGAGGGCTTAATACCCATTTCCAAATCAGGCTGGCCGCCACCCATGAAGTCAATACCGGAATATAATACAGTACCCGGAAAACACCGATACCCTTCATATTTTTGTTGAGAATAGATGCAATAAAAAGTGACATCACCAATACAAGCGGAATGTAAAAAATAATATAGTACACTGTATGCCACAACACGCTCCAGAACTCTGTGCTTCTCAATATCTCAGAGTAATTGCCAAGCCCCACCATGCACTCTTTCATCGTCTGGGCGTTCAGCTTATCCAGTCCATTCCAGTCCGTTAAGCTGATCACAATAGATATCACGATCGGCAAAAAACTGAATATGATCATACCGAGCATACTTGGCAGCATAAAAGGAAGTGCCTGTATTGTTAATTTTCTCTTCTTCATATTTCAATCGCTCCGCCTCTTTACAGCTTAATCTTTAAACTGCACTCGTCCTGTGCCTGATTCAGTGCTTCTTCCACGGTCAGTTCCCCGCTTGCCGCCAGAGCCAGCTTATCTGTAATGATATCAGCCATCATGGAATATTCCTCAATAATCGGAGCCACAGCAAGATAATTCAGGGAATCAAACACGGCCTGTCTATTCTCAGGCGGCGTAATTTCCAGATACCCCGCAAGAACCGTGTCATCATTAATTGCCGGCAGATCCCACCCTGCCTCTATGCGCATCTTAGCCGCCGCATCACTGGACGCCAGCCAGTTAATCCAGGTAGCCGCTGCCTCTTTCTTGGCACTGTCCGCATTGACTACAAGCGCATTGCTGAAAAAGTGTGTTGCCTTCTGTGTGCCGCCCGGCTCTACGCAGATGTCCCAGTTAAATTCACATGCGTCTGTAAAAGCTCCGAAAGCCCAAATACCAGTGGGAATCATTCCCAGTCTGCCGCTCTCAAACAAATCCCAGTCTCCCATACCGCCCATCTGTGATTCTGTGGGCTGTACATTGGTTTCCACAATCTTATTGATCATCATCTGCGCCGCCTGTATATTCTCAGGAGAATTGATCGTAAATTCCGTTTTATCCTCATTCAGCACGCCGCCGCCATACTGTGCCGCCACTTTAAAGAACTCATTGAATGTGATTGGCTGATAAATGCCATAAATATCATCACCCAAAGCACTGATCTTCTCACATGCGTCCATCGCGTCATCCCATGTCCATGTATCATCCGGATAAGCGACCCCTGCCTGATCAAACAAATCTTTATTGTAAATCAGCACTACATTGGAAAAGTTCCCCGGCACGCCATACTGTTTGCCTCCCACCTGAAAAGCGGACAGTGCGGTGGCGTTGTAACCGCTCACGTCAATCCCTGTCAATTCCGCCAATACGCCCTTGTTCGCATAGGCCGCGAAATTTTCAATATTCAATTCGTAGCAATCCGGCGCCGTACCACCTGCCACTCTTGTCTGCATCTGCGTGAAATAGTCATCATAACCAATGGTTTCTATGTTGACCGTGATATTAGGATACTCCTCCCGGAAAGCTTCATACATTTTATTCAATGTCTCCTCGTTCCCGCCGGAAGCATTGAAATTAGCGTAAATAATCTCTACACTCTCTTCCCCTGCATTGACAGCAGAGATATCTATGCTTTCTTTAGAAGACTCTCCATCTGCCTGGGCTTCGGTCTGATCTTCTGTCTGAGCCTGCTGTGTATCCTGGGCAGGGGTCTCATTTCCCTGACCGCCGCAGCCTGTGAGCATAGACGCAAGCATAACTCCTGTTAACACTGCCGATAACATTTTCTTTTTCATAACTTCCCATCCTTTCTTGTTACTGTGTTTTGTATTGTATTGTTACCTACATCCTATCTGTTATAAGCATTTGTTGAAACGGTTAACCTGTCAAATTAAAAAAAAGTGATCCATTCTATTTCTTTTCCGATTCCCCCTTTCTTCTCTGTCTTCATCTCTCTCTTCTGGAAATTCCATACCACTTGATACTCATGCTGTTCATAAGAAACCCTGTCACTTCCCTTTTCCCCATACAGGTATATCCTGATCTTTTCACCGCACTCCCGCAAGATCGCGCTGCCCTCCTGCACATAAACAGGAAATCTTTCCTCCTCATGGGACTGCTGACAGTTTTTCCCTTCGTATTTTTGCCCGGTGAAAAATCCGTACCAGATCCCTTCCGGGAAATACACCTCTCTTGTTTCCTGCTCTTTCTCCATCAGGGGCGCCACCAGCAGTTTATCGCCTAACATATACTCATCCTCCACATGCAGGCAGTTTTCATCTTTCTGAAAACTATAGATCAGGGGACGCATCATAGGCTTATTATCTTCCACAGCCTCCTTTGCTGTTTCATACAGATAAGGCAGCAACTCCATCCTCAGTTCATGCCAGTAACGAAGCTCCTCCATTAGTTCTGGTTTCTCATATACCCTGGCCATATTCCAGGGGCTTCTCTCATTGTTCCCGGAAATCCCAGGCATCAGCTCCTTGAACTGTCCGCCCTCCGGCTCAGAGTGCCATTGCATAATCGGACTAAAACAAGCCATCTGCGTCGATCTCTTATACAAATCTGCATCCGGCAGTGCGCCCGCAAAACCGCCAATATCAAAACTCCAAAATGCCATACCCGACATGGCCGCCGAAAGCCCGGCTGTCAGGATACTGCGAAACTCCTCATTCGTCGATTGATGGTCTCCTGCCCAGTGAATAGGGGTCCGGTGCGCACCCGCATACCCTGCGCGGCTGAACAAAACATGCTCATCACCAATAAATTCCGTATAAGCATCCAGGTAATCCTGACAATACTGATTCTTTCCTTCCTTTCCCGTGGTACCGTTCCCAAAGAGAAGCGCATCCTGATAAATAAACTCGCCGCCGTCTGTCTTAAAACCATCCACACCCATTTCCAATAAATACTGTCTTTTCTGAAACCAGAACCTGCGCGTCTCCTCTTTCGTAAAGTCCGGAATCATGGAGCCCGCAAACCAGTTCCCCTCGGGGATTTCATAAGGCGTCCCATCCTGCTTCATAACGCACAGCCTGTTTTGCGCCGCATATGCCCTGTCAAGCATAAGCTGTGAAGAAAGCATCTCTTCTTTCCCCTGCTTCTTCCAGACCGGAATCTGCCAAAGCACCAACCGGATTCCCTCTTTATGCAGATTATCAATCATTCCTTTAGGGTCATGCCAGTATTTGCTCGCTCCAAAGTCATAATCTTCATACTTTGCTGTGCCGGATTTTTCTTCATACTGTGCACCGTTCCAGATATAAAAGGTCGCCTCATCACTCCAGGCCTCCAGTACAAGAACACTGGCCGGGAAACGATACTTTTTCAAACAGGCAAGCTGTTCTTCCACATCTTTGTCACAATTCCAACGGTTGGCAGAAATCCATACCCCGAACGCATATTCCGGCGGCAGCTTAGGCCTGCCGAACAAATCAATATAATCGCTTAAAATCTCCTGCATACTTCCCAAAAACAGGTATACCGCCGCACTTTCAGAAATCTCACAGCAAATCTTCTCCTGAAAAGAAAATACCGTCTTTTCCTTCGTCTCCACATAAACGCCAAAGCCTGCATCTGTCATAAAAAAGGGCGTAACACAATAACTGATATTTCCCTGATTGCAAAATTTCTCCACAACCTGATTCACCACCGTCTGCCCTTTCTGGTTCAGGAAATCAAATTTCTCCCCCATTCCATAGGCTCCCCCATAATGCGCCGTTATTTCCAGAAGCCCTCCTTGACGTTCTACCAAAATCGGCTTTCCGTCCTTTAACAAACGACTGTCCTTATAATCTTTGTCTTTTATAATCTGTGCAATCACCTGATTATTCCTGCCTTTCTTCCTCAGACCTGACCTGCTTCACGCTCCGTCTCTCTATCAGATCCACCGGCAGCACTTTATCCACTCTTTTCATGTTAGGGTTTTCAATATTTTCAATCAATAAATCCACAGCCAGTTCGCCCTTTGCCGAAATGGGCTGCCGAATCGTAGTAAGCCCCGGCGTAGTATATTCTGTCTCATTCAGGCCATCAAACCCCATGATTGAAATTTCCTCCGGCACGGAAACTCCCATCCGGTAGAAACCGCTGAGAAGTCCAATGGCAAGAATATCCGCCGTAGCAACTACCGCCGTGATGCCCAAATCGGCCTGCACGATCCGCTCTGCAATTCTGACACCGCTCTCATACGCCACCACATCCTCAAACACCAGATCCGGCTCATAATCAATGCCATTCTTCTCAAGCGCCTTCCTATATCCGAGAAACCGTTTCTGCATCACACCATCTTCTTTAATACTGCCGGAAGCAAATGCCACCCGTCTATGGCCTTTACGGATCACATAATCTGTTCCCATAAAACAGGCATACTCATCATCAATGCGGATGCCATGGAACCAGTCATTCTTACAATAACTGTCCACCAGAACAACCGGAACCTCCAATTCCTTTAACTGCGCCCAAAATCTGCTCTCATAAGTTCCCACGATAATGACGCCTGCCAGATTTCTCTCCTGAATCAAATTCAGATAATCCTCTGTCATATCTGTTGCAGAAATCAATACATGATAACCCCGCCGTCTTGTGGCAAACTCTATACTGCCCAAAAGCTGGCTGTAAAATGTGTTATGAAACATTAACTGACTGCCCGGCTCTGTCTGCGGAATCACAATGCCAATCAGCCTCGTATCTTTCCCTGATAAGCCCCTCGCGTTCATATCAGGAACAAAACCAGTCTCTTCAATCACCTTAAGAACCCGTTGTCTGGTCTCTTCGGATATTTTCTTCTTGCCGCTCAGTACATAAGATACTGTCGCATTGGATACCCCTGCAAGGGCAGCCACATCTCTTATCGTATATCTTTCTTTCATAAGCCGCTTTTAACTCTTACTTTCACAAACCAAATTTAAAATTCTGTAACCCTATTGTTTTCAAGTGGTTAACCGTTTCAATTAAATTATACTGCTTATGGGAATCTTGTCAAGAGCCTATTCTGAATTTTGGTAAACTAATATAATTTTCAATTGATCTTTTGGTAACTATTACCGAAAGTTTCTTAATTATTTCTATAGCTGCAATTTGCGCCGGTCGGCGG
>DKZA01000001.1 GCA_002492525.1 Lachnospiraceae bacterium UBA7086
TACTGTTTATTTGTCAAGGTTCTGAGCCGCCGCGCTGTTAACAAAGCGCTGTGCGACTTTCATATAATAGCAGATGGATTATGAGATGTCAACGGGTTTTTGGGAAATTTTTTAAAAATTTTTACACCCAAAATCACAACACATAAATTCCCACAAAATCCAACCCTTTATACAGCAAAAAAGAAAGCAAACATGCCTCTGCGGCACCCATAACAGCACCTAATAATTTATTAAGTCCACCAATCACAGAAAGGTTCCCCAGCGCCAAAAGCGGTTTAAAAATAAGATTACAGAGTTTAAAAACAACTCCAAGCAAAATCAGCCCTATCATACAGACTGTCAAAGTACTCATGGCCTTTTGTACTACGCTGCTGATTGCAAAAAAAACAAGAACAACACAAAGCAAAGAAATCACACCGGATAAAATATTGACAACCTCCTGCATGATTCCATTGGTAAATCCTTTGTGAATCCTCCATATAAATAGAACAAATACAACTGCCACAAAAATGAACGTAAACATTTCCTGCCTCATCGTTAAGTTTATTTTAACTCTATCGTATCAATCGAATCAGGTGTTACTAGCATATAGCGATAATTTCCACTCAATGGTATCAGCACCAATACGGTTTTATTAAACTGGCCGTCATATTTTTGTATTCCCTTGTCATTATAAATACTGCACTGCGACTCATTATGAATAATAATCTGATCCTCATGAAACAAAATATCTGTATACTCCATATCAAATTCAATAGATTGTTGAAATACTCCTGATTTATGGTACACGTCCAGCCGATATCTGTTGCTGCCTTGTGTGCTGTTAAATACTAATCCGATATATTCATCTCCATAATAAACACCACGAACCTCTTCACTGATTAATGTTTCCGCCGCAGTGACCGGCTTTTGTGCCCCGCTGTAAAACATAATTCGATCATCAGACACCGCAAAAACAGAACGATTATCCAGGAAACGAGTCAGTGGTACCACCGCGTTAAGATAATCATAACCACTGACGTAATTATCTGTATTATTCTGCCCTACCGCACCAAAATTATAAAATGCCACACTGGATTTCATCTGTCCGCTGTCCACAAACAAATAAGATACGCATACGAGTTCTCCACTGGGGGAGATGGAAACATTGACAGGATAGCCGCTCTCTTTCATAGTAGTTCTGAAACGCACCAGTTCATTTCCTTTGGCATCATACAGACAAATCAAAGTGACATTTGTGTCATCTAACACTGCTGCTACAACACCATTAGCCGCTACGCAAAAATTACGCACCGGCCTGTTTGTCGTAATACTCCCCAGTAAACCCACGGTATCCATGACATAGATGGTCCTGCCATTATAATCTCCAATAGCAACTACATTCTGGCAGATATCTACCATCGGATTCTGCATTTCAAAAGTCTGGTTCCATACCGCATTGCCTTTGGTATCCATACAGCTGGCACCATCCTTACTGTAACTTAACAGATGTCCTGAAAAGGGCATCAGCTTCACATCCTGCGTAATATTAATCCCAACGGAGGATAATTCAACGCTCTCCGTATATACCTTATTCTGCCATTGTATAAAAGCCGCCGCCGCAATCGCCGCTATTAAAACAATAACCAACGTGATCCGATACAAGATCGTAAATTTATGGCTCTTTATCTTTTCCCTGTAGCTCACCCTGGGAACCGCGTTTTTATCTTTTTCCCGCTCCGCTTTCTTTTTCAGGTAGTCTCTAATGTTTGCCATCGGCCGTACCTCTTTTACCCTCTGTCTTCCCGGACAGTATCTTGATTGATTAACCTTCGTCCATTGTACCACACATTTACTCACGGCAGTATTATTTTTTGTCCGGAACGAATCCGATCAGGATCCGAAATATCATTCAACTCACAAATCTTTTCTACCTGAGATATATCCCCGTAAATCTTCTGGCAGATTGTGTACAGTGTATCCCCATTCTCTACCTCATAATATCTGGTCACATTTCTGGAAAGTGCCTCTGTCTGTTCTCCCTCATCTTCTTTCTGTTCTGCCACAGAATTATCTTTCTCATCAGGTTTGTTTATATCCGCCTCATCTACAGTCCGCAAACTCTCTTCTTCATATTGTACATCCGTCTTTTCTGCACTTTCCGTCTGCTGATTGTCCGGTTCTGTATCATCCCCCATACTCGGACTATCTTCACTGTCTTGTCCGCTATCCTGCCCATCCTCCTGTTTTGTATCCCGCTCTACCACAATCTCTTCGTCAGGATCATAGGCCTTCGACACTGATTCCTCCGCCTCCTGATTTTCTATGGCAAAGAAAACCTCCTCTGCAGACTGGTTTAACTGCTTCATCTTATCATAGCTGTTGGCAGAATTAATCACAATGGCCACCAGAATGATCAGAATGACTCCCAGCTGGGCAGACATAATTCCATGGGAGCGAAGAGGTTTCGTCTCCATCTGGTCCATACCTATCATAGAAGGAGGCGCCGACTTTACATGTCTGTCCGTCTGTTCCGCTGCTTTGGGCCTGACATAATTCCTCTGCCGCTCTACCATATAACTCTGCATCGCTTCATTATCCTGATAAAAAATATCAAAGCCTTTGATCTGATAAACTTCCTCCGCCTCCCGTACCATAAATACAGGTCCTGCCTGTGTCAGACGGCATATAACCTCTTCCAACAAATCATAGGTATCAAAAACGGGGATATGCTTGTCTCTTCCCGCACCATAGATAATGTACTTTTTGTCTTCCTTCTGCCTGATTCCATAGAAATAAATCTCGGAAAATTCCAACGATCCCGTTTCATATTTTAAATAGGATAAAACATAATCTTCCACACAAAGTTTATATTTTTCCTCTTTTCCTCCTTTGTGAATGACAATCGACTTCGATTCCATTTCATTCACTCCTTACGACACAATCCCCCATAAATAAACTTCAACAAGAATTACAAAGTAATTCTTGTGACGCAAGCTGCCGAGCTTGCGTCCAGTATATCATATTCACTGATGCTGTAATCTTTGGCAACTTCAACAAGAATTACAAAGTAATTCTTGTGACGCAAGCTGCTGAGCTTGCGTCTAGTATATCATACCCTTCCTGAAAATATAGCAGAATCCGGCGGTAACAAAAGATATTCTTCAAAATATAACATAAAAAAGGTGCATATAAGCACCTTTTTTATGTTATAAGAAATTACTTCACCTATCCGAATCCCCAAAATACCTTTTGGCCTTACTCAATCTGTTATATTAACATTTTTTGGAGGCTCGCTAACATTCTTCTGCGCCAGCAGTTTTTTGCGCAGGCACCAATAAACAATGGCGCCCGCGGGGATTGCAAGAAACAGAATCCAACCGTTGTTATTATAGCCTCTAAGGCCGGATATGACAAACCAGTTTACGCCAACAACTACAAAAAAATTATCAGGCATATTTCTTATCTGAAAACTAAAAAATGCCATAACAGCTATCAGCCACAGTCCAAACAGCCGAGGCCGTTTCCGAAGAATATCCACTACCGTAATAATAATAAGGAAATAAGACAATGCCCCAAGAAACAGTATAATCCATTGCAGTACGGAATTCTCTCTGGCAGTTGTAAAATCGCCGCTTATCATCATGGGCTCGGCTCCGGGTTTCAGATAAAATCCATACAACCCATATCCGTTATCGTCAGACAAGTAGGTAAGATTAATCGTATAGAACTTATCCTCTGTATAGATGTAATACTGCGCCTCACAGACAAGGGACTTCCCGGAATTATTAATCGTCTTCTGCGTGTTGATGGAATTCAGCTTCTTCGTGTAGCTATCAGTTTTTTCCCAAATGTCGCGAATGGCCTCATAGGATTCGTCAAATTCCTCCCGTGTGACAACGTCCGGATATAAAAAACGAAAAATCCGGTCGGCATCATCCTCGTTTAAGGCATCAATCATATATTCTACTACCTGATCCATGCGCTCATTTTTCGGTAAGCTGCCACATCCTGAAAGAAGACAGCAAAGCAAAACGAAAAGAAAAATCCCTATGACTCTTGATTTTTTCACTGCTGTCTCCTTTCCCTCACCCATCAGATAAACTGATACACAGTTTCAGATTGATAATCTTTCCCCGGCCCGAATACTGCCTGCGGGAAATTAGCATGATGAATGTTATCCGGATAATACTGCGTCTCCAGACAAAATCCCATACGCGGCGCATAATGCGCTCCCTCTTTCCCAATCTCCTCGGCGATGCAATTGCCCGCATAGAACTGCACGCCCGGCAGTGTCGTAAAGGCTTTCAGTCTCCTCCCGCTCTTGGGGTCTGTCACTTCCGCAATCTCTCGCAGTGTTCCGTCCGCACCGTCAATTACAAAGTTATGGTCGTAGCCCTTCGTCAGCTTTAACTGCTCGTAATCGGCATTAATATCCTGCCCAATAGGTTTTGCCTTGGTAAAGTCCATAGGCGTTCCTGTTACAGACTGAATCTCACCCGTAGGAATCGCTCCGGGAACCACCGGCGTGAAATGACCGGCATTTAACTTTAACACATGGTCCTCAATATTGCCGGCCTTATGACCTGATAAATTAAAATAGGTATGATTGGTCAGATTAATGATGGTATTCGCATCCGCAGACGCCCGATAGCTTAATTTCAATGCATTATCATCCGAAAGGCTGTAGACCATAGTAATCTTTTTGTTACCAGGAAATCCAAGTTCGCCATCTTTACCCTCTATGGTGAGCGTGAGTCCATCTTCTGAAACCTCAGCATCCCACAGCTGCTTATGATATCCCAGTTCCATTTCGCTGTGCAGATTGTTCGGCCCATCATTGACAGCAATATGATACGTTTTGCCATCAATTGTAAAGCTTGCATCCCCAATGCGGTTGGCACTGGGTCCTATGGTCGCACCAAAGAAACTGCCGTTTCTGTAATAATCCTCCAGATTATCATAGCCAAGCACTACATCATCCAGTTTTCCATTTTTATCCGGTACCAGAAGGCTCACCAGGTTTGCCCCAAAATTAGTAATCTTTGCCTCCATGCCGTTCTTATTTTTTAATGTATATAAAAAAACGTCCTCGCCCGATTTTGCTGTCCCAAATTTTTCTTTTACAATCTCCATCTTTACAACCCCCTGTTCCTTTGCCTATAGTTCCACTCTGCCCTCAAGGGCCCGAAGCAGTGTCACTTCATCAATATACTCCAAATCACCGCCCACCGGTACACCGCTGGCTATTCTGGTCACTCTGATTCCTGTGGGTTTCACAAGCTTACTGATATACATTGCCGTAGTCTCCCCCTCCAGACTGGAATTGGTAGCAATGATCACTTCCTGCACATCCCCTTCCAGGCGCTTCATCAATTCTTTCAACTTAATATCTCCAGGCCCGATTCCCAGCATAGGAGAAATTGCTCCATGCAGTACATGATAAACACCGGTATATTTTCCTGTCTTTTCATAGGCTGCAAGATCTCTTGTATTCTCCACGACCATGATCGTCTGGTGATCTCTTCGCTGGTTGGCACAGACCGGACATATATCCTGATCTGTCAGCGTATAACACTCCTGACAATACCGCACATTCTCTTTGGCACTCACAATGGTCTGCGCCAGACGCTCCACCCGTGCCTTAGGCATATTGATCAGATGAAACGCAAGTCTCTGGGCCGATTTATGACCAATACCAGGAAGCGCTGCCAATTCCTCTATTAATTTATTAATATGTCCGCTGTATAAATCCATCAGAAGGGAAACCCTCCGCCCATGCCAAGACCCCCTGTCATCTTACTCATGGCTTCCGTACTGGCCTCTTCCGCCATACGCAGCGCCTCATTGGCCGCCGCCATCACCAGATCCTCCAGCATCTCGATATCCTCCGGATCTACCACTTCCTCAGACAGCTTAACCTTCGTCACTTCCTTCTTACCGGTCACAGTCACTTCCACCGCACCGCCGCCGGCTTTGGCTGTAAATTCCTTTGTCTCAAGTTCTTTCTGGCTCTCTTCCATCTGCCGCTGCATCCGCTGTGCCTGCTTCATCAGGTTGCTCATATTTCCCGGCATGCCGCCGCCCGGGAACCCTCCACGTTTTGCCATGATTTGTCTCCTTTAAATGATTATATTTATTCTATTTCAATATCCATATGCACGATCTGCGATAAATCCACATAGTTCAGCGCAAAGTCCTCTTTACTCTGTATCCCCTGCACTGTCACCTCAATCTCTTTTCCAACTGCATCAGACAACATCTGGGTGAGCAGTTCCTTATGCCCTTCCTGCTTTAAGAAATAATCTGAAGCCAGTCCGTCCTCTACCAACACCATCAGCTTGTTATCTCCACCCAGACTAAGCCTTGCCTCTTTCAGGTACTGCTTCATAGGCATAGATGCACCGGATACAATTTCCTGCCACCGTTCTACCGCCATCTGCACATCTTCCGGAATTGCCTTAGGCAAAGGCGGCCGTTCTCTCATGACAGGTACTCCCGTTTGTCCGGCCACGGCACCTTCTCCGCCATATCCCGTCACACCCGCAGGCATCATTGCCACGCCGTTTTCCAACTGCTCCTCTATCACTCTGACACGCTCTACTACAGATCCGAAATCTTTCTCCATATCAGGGCGGCACAGTTTGATCAGCGCGATCTCCACCAGTATCCTCTTCTGAGATGCATACTTAATCTGTCCGGACAGCTCTGAGAAGATACGAATGTAACGCATGATCGTCTCTACGTCCAACATTTGGGCCTCTTCTTTCAGCCGTAACAGATTATCAGAAGATACGTCAATAACATCTTCAATATCATCGGAAGATTTTAGCAGCAAGAGATTGCGCAGATACCAGGTAAAGTCCGTGACAAACTGTGTCAGTTCCCGGCCCTGCATGACAATTTCTTCCAAAAGTCCGATACCGCCTGTCACATCCTGTTCCAGAACATGCCTGAGAAGTCTGCTGAACACTTCTGTGTCCACCGCTCCCAGCACATTCAACACTTTATCATAAGTCAGTTCCTGTCCAAAATGAAATGCAATACACTGGTCCAGAAGGCTTAAGGCGTCACGCATGGAGCCATCCGCCGTTTTCGCCACGTAACGCAGCGCCTTCTCTTCCACAGATATCTTTTCCGCTTCCATCAGTTCCCGCAGCCTGTCCGTAATCGTATCTATTGTAATCCGGCGGAAGTCATACCTCTGGCAACGGGAAAGAATGGTAATCGGAATCTTGTGAACCTCCGTGGTCGCCAGAATAAAAATCACATAAGAAGGCGGTTCTTCCAATGTCTTAAGAAGTGCATTAAAAGCACCGATGGAGAGCATGTGCACCTCGTCAATAATATAAACTTTGAACTTGCCCTCCGCCGGTGAATAGGATACCTCATCTACAATCTCACGAATATTGTCCACGCCATTATTGGAAGCCGCGTCAATCTCAATCACATTCATGCTCGTTCCTGCCGCCAGCGCTTTGCAGCTGGCACACTCCCCGCAGGGGCTTCCTTCTACCGGATTCTCACAATTGACCGCCCTGGCAAATATCTTAGCCACCGAAGTCTTACCGGTGCCCCGTGTTCCGCAGAACAGATAAGCATGCCCGATTCGATCTGCCTTTATTTGGTTTTGTAAGGTAGTCACAATATGTTCCTGCCCCTTCACATCCTCGAAACGGCTGGGCCGGAACTTGCGATATAACGCTGTATATGACATAAATTAATCCCCGAAACTGATACCCACCATCTTCGCTTCTTTCACGATGGTCGCATCCGGTGACACCATCTTCAGTTTGCCTGCCACCTCCTCGAGCGGAACCCGCACGATCTCTCTGTTTTTATAACCTACCATAAATCCGTACTCGCCCTGCAGAATCAGCTTGCCTGCCTCAGCGCCCAGACGGGTTGCAAATACACGGTCATACGGGCAGGGACTTCCGCCTCTCTGAGTATGTCCGGGAACCGTCACGCGCACTTCTTTGCCGGTCTTTTTCATAATCTTATCCGCGATCTCATAAGAAACAGACGGATAAGGGTAGTTCTTCATTTTTTCTTTATATTCTTTCTTGGAAAGCTTTGCGTCTTCTTTGGAAATAGCGCCCTCCGCCACAGCCATAATGGTGAAACGGGAACCCCTTGCGCTTCTTGCGTCCACGGCTTTGATGATACTGTCAATATCATAAGGTATCTCCGGAATCAGAATGATATCCGCACCGCCTGCAATACCCGCGTTCAGCGTAAGCCATCCTACCTTATGTCCCATAACCTCCACAATAAAGATACGGCCATGGGAAGAAGCCGTGGTATGGATACAGTCTATGCAGTCTGTGGCAATATTCACTGCACTCTGGAAACCAAACGTCATGTCCGTACCCCACAGATCATTGTCAATGGTCTTGGGCAGCGTAATCACATTCAGGCCCTCTTCCCGAAGCATGTTGGCTGACTTATGCGTGCCGTTACCCCCTAAGATCACAAGACAGTCCAGTTTTAACTTATAGTAATTCTGTTTCATCGCTTCTACTTTATCAAGCCCATTCTCATCAGGCTCTCTCATCAGTTTAAAAGGAGTTCTGGAACTGCCGAGTATCGTACCGCCCTTCGTCAGAATCCCTGCAAAATCATTGCCGGTCAGCATCCGGAAATCCCCATAGATCAACCCCTTATAACCATCCAGGAAACCGTAGATTTCCACGTCCTCCCCGCTGCAGGACAAACACTTCACCACGCCTCTCATAGCAGCATTTAATGCCTGACAATCTCCGCCACTGGTCAACATTCCGATTCTTTTCATTTTTACATCCTCCTTATACCCTGTTCCACATTGCCGTTGCATAAAACACACTAACTAAATTATAGCCTATTTTGGCCTTCACCACAACTTCTATTTCGACTGCAAGTTCTCCAAAATATGTTCAAGGTCCTTAATAAGCTCTTCCGAGTATCGGCTTGCATCTTGGTAAATCCTCTCTGCCTTGTTATAATCTTCCGCAAACAAAGCATCAATTGCTTCCTTACCATAGGCATGGAACTTCTTATGTTTTTCTCCCAGTTCCTTCCAGAGTTTCATAATTTCCGGTCTGCTCGGCTCTATCGCATAGTAAAAATGCCCGAACCCGCATTTCCTGTCATTCACCTGTAACGGCAGAATCGTCCTCTCCTTCACAATCCGTTCCAGATTTCCCAGCCAGTTCTTATGCGCAGTAATTGCTTTTTGGATATATTCAGCAAAATTGTAATCCTCCAGCTTGTAAAAAGCGTCCTTCGCCATAGTACCCATGACCTTAGCAGACTCATCCAATGTCAATTCAATTGCCTCTAACGGCCGGGCAATATCATATATATTCTTTCCGTGTTCCCGCAGCCGTTCTGTATCCTCGTGCAAAACGCTGCACTGACCGTTGATATCCGAAGAACGCGACTCAAGTTCTATGATAGAACTGCTGATTTCTTCACTCAGACTTGCCAGAGAGGAAATATTGTTCGTAATTTTCTCTACATGCTGCCGATTATCCTCATTCAATTCCCAGACATGACTGATTTTCTGTGTGACAATCTCCAACGAATCAATGGTATTATCCACACTCTCAACGCTTTTGGCGGATGCGCTTAATATGTCCGCCACAAAATTTCCCATACTCGCAGTCAACTGTTTCGTTTCGTCAGCCAGCTGTCGGATTTCATCTGCAACAACCGCAAATCCTTTCCCGGCATCTCCCGCCCTTGCCGCCTCAATGGAGGCATTTAACGCCAGGAGATTTGTCTGTGAAGAAATAGCATTAATGCCGGCAATCACATTATTCATCTGACTGATGATTTCTGAGAGCTGATTCATATCCTGCTGCATTTCCCTCGAAGCATTGATCGTGCTGTCAGACAGTTCCTTAGTATCCGTCAGCTCCAGCTGCCCCTCATCGATACGCTGATAAACCGCATTAGACTCTTCCGAAATTTCAATAATGGTATTGGTCAATTCCTCATGCTGAACAGATACCATCTTAGCTATGGATTCCGCTTCGTCCGAAGCCGAATGAATCAATTCCGTGGCATCTGAAACACTGTCTGACACCTTCCCCAGTATTTCCGAATAGTGATTCAAAGAAAGATCCAGTGAACTAATCTGCATCAGAGAATCCAGAATGTTTGCCAACACCTCTTCAAACTGCGTGCGCCCTGCAAGCAAACGGTGATACATCTGGTCCAATTCCGCGGATTTTGCCCCATAATCCGCCTCCTCAAGCTCAGACATTGCCAATAATAAATTCTGCTTTTTCGTTCTCATTAAAATACCCATAGATACCCCCTGATTTTCTCCTTCCTGCTATATGCAGTCCAGACAATTGTAAATAATTTATAGAAAATTTTTATCATACTAATATACCGGAATTATATTGTCAAGCAATTTTTTCAGACTATTTTTCAGTTCATTCAATGGTTCATTGATTCTGTCAATTCTCAGATAAATTGTTTTCCCGCCGCTGCTGTTTCTCTATCCGGTTTCTCTCCCGCAGTTCCTTAAAAAATGTCTTGAGAAGCTGAGTACATTCTTCCTCCAATATTCCCCTGCGCACTGTCACCTGATGATTAAAAGCCGGCATTTCCAGAATATTTAAAATAGATCCGCCGCATCCTGCTTTCGGATTCATGGCGCCGATCACCGTCTCCGTAATCCGCGCCTGAACAATAGCCCCGGAACACATCTGGCAGGGCTCCAGCGTCACATAAAGTGTGCATCCTTCAAGCCGCCAGTCCTTCATCTTCCTGCTGGCCTTATTGATTGCCGTAATCTCTGCGTGGGCAAGCGTATTTTTATCTGTATTGCGGCGATTATATCCCCTGCCGATGATCTTATCCTGATACACGATCACACAGCCGATCGGCACCTCCCCCAGAGCATAAGCCTTCTTCGCCTGGCGGATGGCTTCTTTCATATATTTTTCGTCCTGCGTCATGGCCATATTTTCACCTAACCTGCTGCCCGTACTTTGGTTTCCCATTTACCCGATTGCTATTATTTTATCACAATTGGTTCATAAAAGAAATTGTATTGATCTTAGATAATCAAAAAGATATTCGACAAAAGATTCCCAAAAGATTTTGGAAAAACAGTAGACAAGGATTTGTTTTCAACTTATAATCGTATTCATATGGAGATGTATCGAAGTGGTCATAACGGGGCGCACTCGAAATGCGTTAGCCCTCCGGGGCACGAGGGTTCGAATCCCTCCATCTCCGCTTAAAAGCCAGAGCGTATGCTCTGGCTTTTCTATATTTAAATAATGTCTTATTTCTGTTCTCAAAGATGATTTGATGTTTTCCTATTTATTTTCCATATCTACAGTCCCAATCATGATGCTGCCCTCATGGTGAAATTCTATAACCTCGTCATAGTCTACAGAAAACAACCATGTGTCAAATTCAACGGCACAGACATCGTCTATATTACTGATTATTGTAACAATGTCACTTTTAATAATTGGCAGTTTATTACACCATATTATATAAAATTCTTTACCTTTACTCTTTCCATATATGTCCTCTATCTGATTAATCCTGTAAAATAATTTCAATTGCTTCCAATCTACCCCGTAAGAGTTAAATGGTACTTTCTCTTTAAATACCTGATAAACAGTATTCTTCTCTTCCTGCACTAACAGTTTTCCGCCCGTTCCCAAAGCGATGATACACTCTGAAAGCAAAGCATTACTTTCAATTTTCTTCTGCATCTGCTTTTGCTGATTCTCCTTTTTAAGTTGTTCTAAGTATTCTTTTTTATTTTCACATAATATTGAGTTGAAAATATTTGTTATTGTTGCATGACCAACTACGGTTTTTCCTTCATACATTGTAATTTGCTTTCCTATCCATAAACATGCCGGATAGGCTTCCGGAGAAATAAATGTAATCGTCCCTTTCAACTCTTTATCCGTATCAACCCCCAAATTGTAATAACTATGCACACCACTGGTCAAATAATTCTCATGAATCAAATGAGCCGGCCGATATCCCTCATATAGTTTATCTTTTCTGGATCCGATAAATTCAAATATTGCTTCAACATCCGGTTTTAATTGCACTTTTATCTCCCCTTTTCATTTTCCCTTAGTACATTATAACATAAAAAAGTCTGTCAAAAAGAAAGACCCGCATACGTCATGTATGCGGATCCTTTTTTATTACGTTGACATTCTCATCCAGTCTTCCATATTGCTGATTTTCTTATCCTTCTTCTTTCCAATACTATGATAATATACCAGCAACAGGAAAATAGCTACAAGCGCCACATCTCTGCGCAGTCTTCCTCCTCTGCGGGCCCACTGGATAATCCTTGACACAAGCTCCTTCTTTTCTTCCTCTGTCATACCGCAGCCGCCATCTGTAAAATACAGGAGCAGATAGGCGAGACCTGCTATCATCTCCAATGTTGCGTACAGTTCCAGAGAGGCATAATCACCTGTCTTTGGTTCATCATCTTTTCCTGATTTTGTATTACCGCTGTCATTTCCTGTCACATCCCGGTACAAGAGTGCATAAGAGGAAAAGAGATTTGTCTCAATGGTTACGGTATCCTCATCATTATCCAAATCATGCAGAATCACCGCTTCGCCATCATGCACACGGATCACGGCAAATTCCCTTGTCATTATACTGCTCATGTTCTTCAGCTCATCCGGAACGGCAACGGTAATCCTGATCATGCCATTTGTCTGTTCTATCTTTTCCCTGTTGTCCCCAAGCACCTTAAAGAGGCTAATGTCAAGATACTGTCCTATGGCATAACTGCCTTTCTCTCTGTTCATCACTGCCTTATCCTGACTGCTTACACTGTCGGCAGCATCTTCCACAATCAATAGTATTTTAATAGTTGAACCCTGTCTTACCGACTGTCTTTCCGCATCGGTTAAAACAATTGCCGCCAGTTCACCTGTGGTCATGGAAATCTCTGTGTCGGGAACCTTTTCGTTCTTTTCTACTTCTTTCCAGATTGCACCGGTATTTATAGACGTTCCCTGGCTGCTATCCATTTCCGAACTCTCATCACCGCCGTTACCGTCAAGACCATCAGAACCTTCCACCAAACCATTATCCGTTGTATGACTGCTGCCGGAACCGCCGTTTTCGTGTTTGGTCGGATATGGCTTGATTTCACACGTTATACTCTCGGAATTGAAGATATCATCCTTCGCTTTTACTCTCACCTCATAGCTTCCCGGTACCAGATCCTTAATCTGCCCCTCATCATCGGCAGTCACATCCTGCCAGGTATTTCCTCCATCCGAAGAAATCTGATAGGTTTCTCCCGGTGTCAGATTGGTAATGGCACCGTTGTTCTGGCCTTTTCCGCTCTCCCCTGTTGTCCCTGGCTTTGGTGCTTCCGGACGGGCCGGCACAGGCAGACTCTGGGGCGCGCTGTCCAGTTTGTCTTTATCGTTTCCCTTTTTGACAATCTCCACAGTCTGTCCATACCAGTCCTCATCAAACGATATTGTACCGTTCGCATCCGCAGTCCGTTCCTGTGTATGCTCTGTGCCTTCCGGTGTGGTATAACTCACTTCATATTTGTCACCCGGCGTAAGACCGGTCAGGTTCTCATCTTTATAGTCAATTCCCGCCTGCGGCCTGGATTCTTCTGTTGGCTGGGTTGTGCCTATGGTAACCACCGTGGAAGCCTCACTCCGGAAATGATCCTCTCCTGCCTTCACCCGCACCTGATAACTGCCGGGTGTCAGTCCTGTAATTTCTGTTCCGGTTAAAACGGCATCCGTCCAGGTGTTGCCGCCATCGTCCGATATCTCATAGGCAGTTCCTTCCGTCAGCCCTGTCACAGCGCCGTTTCCTGCTCCCGGATAGGTTTCATCCCTGCCATTGACATTGGGCACCGATGGACGATTCCTGACGGGCACTTCCGTAGGCGCACTTGGCGGGAAATCACCCTCTGCGGGATAACGTATGTAGATACCGCCGCCGATATAGTCTGTTATATCCTGCTCCTTGCCTGAATCCACAGGCTGTGTACATTCCGGGTCCTTAAAAGCTTCTACCCCTTCCGGAATGACAAAAGTTTCCTTATCATAATCTATTACCACAAAATTCTTCGCATCATCCGCCCCGGGCGCGGCTGGTCTTGTAGCAATCACCGCACTGCCCGCCTGAGAACGGAAGCTGCTTGCAGTTGACAGATAAAAAGCTTCAAAAGTATACTTTGTCCTCGCCGTCAGTTCGCTAAACTCAGAGCTGTCCTGCCATTCGCCGTTATTCATCCGATATCTCACACCCGTAATCTGCCGAAGCGTAATCCGGGTATCCGTACGGCTTACAGCCTCCGGCACAGGTGCGTTGGGACGGGCCGGCACAGACAGGCTCTGGGGTGCGCTGTCAAGCGTGGTGCTGTTATTGCCCTGCTTCACAATAGACAGGTTATTATTAAACCAACCGCTCTCCAGGGCAATCTTACCCTGTGCATCCGCCGTATAGATAACATTGTTTATGGTATACTGCCCATTTGCCGCAAGACCGGTCAATTTCTCCTCGCTATAATCAATCACTGCCTGCGGCGTATTCTCCGCCCCTTTTACCCTGACAGTGACATTCGCCGTTCCCTCATTGCCGGCATGGTCCCTCGCCGTTACCTTAATCACGGTTTCTCCAATCGGAATCTCCCCCGCTGAAATCGTAAAGCTGTCACTGGTCATCATACTTGCGGTATAATTATGATTTACGCTTTCCACACTGCCGTTGCCTACCTGATAGGTCACGGAAGCGATGCCGCCCGCTATCATACTCTGCCCGCTTGCATTTTCCTGGTCTGTGACTGTAACCGTGATATTTGGCGCAGCATCATAATAACTTCCCGACACCGCGCTGCCGTTCACGGCAAAGTGAATGACCGGCTTATTTTCCTCTACGATAACCCCGCCGCCTGCGCTCGCCGTCACGCTGTCCGCCTGATTGCCTGCCGCATCTTCACAGGTAATACTGATGTTTCCCTTAAAATCTTTATCAAAAGAGATTGTGGCTAACCCGCTGTTATTCACAGGGGTTTCTTTCGTCTCCGCCTGATTCGTCACCGGATTACCGCCCGCATCCACCGGCGTCATGGTATAACGGATCTGCGTCACGCCGCTTCCCGCATCGGTGACAGGCACATAAATAAGCAGACTCTTCTTCCCGATAATCCACTGCCAGAGATCCGCCGCCTTGTTTGCATAAGTCAGCTCCCCGATCACCGGCTTGGCCGTATCCAGTTTCACACTGAATGTCGTGCTTGTCCCCGATTGGTTTCCCGCTGCGTCTTTCGCATAGAACCGATAGGTATGATTTCCTTCTTTGACCGTGTGAGAATATGAGGTACTGCCGCTTGTAACGCTTATCTTTGTGTAGGTACCCCCATCAACGCTTACCCATAACTCAGTCACCCCTACACCATCATACAGTGTAAGAGGAATTGTTTTCTGTGTACATGTCCAGCCTGTTGGCAGGGTGACGCCGCTTTGCAAAATGGGCGTATTTGGCTTTGTTTCATCTT
This sequence comes from Lachnospiraceae bacterium UBA7086, assembly GCA_002492525.1. Classification (GTDB taxonomy): domain Bacteria; phylum Bacillota; class Clostridia; order Lachnospirales; family Lachnospiraceae; genus UBA3282. Next base: position 15,506 of record DKZA01000001.1, read on the forward strand.
TCCAGTAAGCATACAGTGTCTGGGCGGATGTAATCTTAACGGTAGTCGTGTCCATAATCTGACTTCCCTGTCCGCCTGCCTGTGTAAACCAGCCCTTGAAGGTATATCCTGTCCTTGTGGGCGTGGGAAGTGTGCCGTAAGTACCGTTATAAGTCACATTTTTGTTCGCAGTGCTGCTGCCGCCGGTCGCGCCCTGATAGTTGAAGGTCACTTTATAGGTTTTTGCCGTCCATTTCGCGTAATAGGTCTTGTTTCCGTAGTCTGTTATAGAAATGCTTGTTACCTTGCTTCCCGAAAAACTTGAAGCCGTGTACCACCCGTCGAAAGTATAACCCGTCCTCGTCGGTGTCGGCAGTGTCAACCCCGTTCCATAAGTATAACTTGTATAATTGCTTTCGTTTGCTATTGTTCCGCTGTTTTTGTTGTACGTTATGGTATAGCTATTCGCCGTCCACTTTGCATAATAGGTCTTGTTTCCCGTTGCAGTTGTAGAAATGCTTGTTACTTTCGTTCCTGTACAATTGGAATTCTCATACCACCCGCCAAAGGTGTAATTCGTCCTCGTCGGTGTCGGCAGCGTCAACCCCGCTCCATAAACATAACTTGTATAATTGCTTTCGTTTGCTATTGTTCCGCTGTTTTTGTTGTAGGTTACGGTATAAGCCGCCGCCGCAATCAGGTTTGTTCCACTGCTTGCAGGAATCAGACCATAACCGTCATTGTCCAGTTTATAATGCTGGGTATCCTTACTGCCCGTCACTACCGTGGTTCCGTTCGTGACCGAACTCATTTTAATGGTATATGTGCTCGTCAGGCCGCTCACTGCCGTACCGCTGGCCGTAACCGCATTGGTTGTGTAAATACTGCCGGAAAGCGTAGAATTTCCAGCAACGGAAACACTCTTGCCGTCATTATAGACACTGTAGGTATTGCCTGAAACGGATACGCCATTTAATGTCAGACGGCCGCTGCCGCTGCTTCGCAGATAAACCGCGCAGTTCTTATCAGAAGTATCCGTATTCCCCGTGATGGTACCGCCACTCAAACTGCATGTCCCGTCCACAGAGACGGCAGAACCGCCGCCCGCCTTACAGCTTCTGATAGTACCGCCATTCATGGTGAAAGTGCCGCTTGAAGAGACCCAGACTGCGCCGCCGGTACCGCCCACCTCGCAGTTTTCAATGACTGCTCCGGAATTCATGGTCATTTTCCCATATACGGCAATCACGCCGGAACCGCTGTTTTTATAACCATTGCTAATGGTACAACCATTTCCCAATGTCAAAGATACTCCCGTATCCTTGGAGCCATCCCCGACCTTAATCAGTGACTGATTCACACCTTCTCCACTGATATAATCCCTGTTTCCATCATAGATAATATTGGTCAGCGTCAGGTTCCCACTGCCCGTCAAAGTAATATTTCCATACTGTCCGGCGGGCATCCTGGTTATCGTATACGGATTAGCTGTATTTTTGCTGGTAATCGTAATAGTTTTGTCTACCAGCACCTTTTCATTAAAGACAATATCCGTCAACAGCCGGATAGTACCGCCCGAATATACATTAGCCAACGCGGTAGTGAACTTACCGGTCTTCCATGCCCCGCCGGATGACTCCTGCCACTCCGCCTCCGCTTCCTCTGTGGAACTTAATATAATCTGGTTATTGGCTTTATCCAGCTTGGAAAAAAGGGTGGAATCCGCCATGGTAATCTTGCTGGCATCCACACCGGTCAGGGTATAGCCGCTGCCCTTGGCGAGAATCTTTCCCTCCTCACGGGAACTGCATTTTAGGGTAATTTTATAACGCAGGGTGGAGGTAATCTCAGGGCAAAGTGTTCCGGCAGTGGTATTATCCAAATATATGTTATCCTGAATATTCCCCTCTCCTCCGATAACTAATTTAGAGGTCGCATCATAATGTGTAGAGTAATATACCCCCATTCCTGCGCCACTACTATTTACCTTATTTCCGGAAATAGTACCTCCGCTTACCGTAAGTTTTGCACCGGATGAAGCAAGGTAAATCCCACCGCCATTAGAAGCAGAATTACCCGTAATACTGCCGGAAGTCATGTTGCAGGTACCCTTTAGATAAATTCCTCCGCCCGCATGAGCATAAGCATTAGAGCCAACCTCCCCCGTTGTTTTACAATTCCGAATGGTTCCGCCATTTATATTCAGCGTTCCCCCACAATATATACCGCCTGCAGCATACACACCAGTAGTGCCGCTATTCATATTATAATTATTCTGAATTATCGCTCCGCTGTTCAGATTTACCGTTCCAGACGTAATATAAACAGCAGGTCCATAGGCATCTATCTTATTGCCATCAATGGTAATATTCTCCATCACCAGATTGCCGCCACTAACATAAAATAAAGTGCTATTAGAACCATTAGCAGTACTATTCCCCTTATATCCACTAGCCCTCACAAGCTTACCGCCGCCATTGATCGTAACACTCCCGCTGACCGTAAGCCTTCCGGATACAGTCACCGTCACCCCCGGATTGATGGTATAGGTTCCCGCCGCCAGCGTCTGTTCGCCCCACTCCTGATTAGATGTTATCCTTCCGGGCGTGGCGGTCACCGCAGCCATCGTCATCGGCTCGTCAAACACCAGCCATACGCCCACCTGCTCCACATTCTCCGCATAGGCATACTCTTTCTCCTCTCCATCCTTTCCAATCCGTGCTTTAAAGAAGAATCTTCCGCTGTAAGGCAGATTCCCCTCCTCATCTTCCGCATACTCCGGGCACTCCCATCCAAGTACGGACAATATCTCCTCGTTTAAAGTATTCCCCTCTTCATTGTTTGCATTGTCTGTGTTGTTCGTGTTGTTCGTACTATCTATGCTGTCTTCGCTATCCGTATCACCTGTATCTCCTGCACTGCCTGTTTCATCGGTCTTATCTTCTGTATCTGATTCTTCACCATTTTCATCCATATCGGCCGATGTACGCACATTATCAACCGTGCCTGCTTCCTCCTCTGAGCCGGCGGTCTCTGTCTTTACATCCGCAAACTCCACCGTTACCGTTTCCGGAAAAAGGGATATGATGTCTTCAAAGGGAATCTGTACCTCGCTGTCTCCCCCTGCCAGATTCACACTGTAGCTTCCGTCTTCATAGAACAAATCTCCCTTGGGGACAACATAATCCCTATCAAAATACCAGCCGCTGATCTGTTGTGCAAACGTCTGCTCTTCCTCGACGACCGTTACCGTAATCCGTGGCAGACTGACATCCTCTGACAGTGAATACCCCCCCCCCGGTAATTCCGGAGTGAAAATGTACTCTCCTGCTGTCTCACCGTCATATGCCGGTGAACTTGTCCATGTGATATTCTCGATTGTAATATTTTCGGTTATGGTTTCCTGTTTCGTTTTCTCCTCTTTGCTTTGTTCTTTTTCATCTTCCTCTTCCGTCTCTTCCTCTGACGCATCAGCCCCATCTGCCGTCTGTTCCTCCGATGCAGACTCAGCATCATCACGGATTAAAGTTTCTACCGACTGTTCCCCCGAAGGAGCAGCGCATACTTTCTCTAAAGATACCGTAAACGTGGCTGCTTCCATTTTCGCGGTATCCCCATTTTCTTCCGTATTTGACGTATTTGCCGGACTTTCTGATTCCCCTGCGTTCTCTGTCTCTTCTGGATTCTCTGTCCCTTCCGGGTTCTCCGTTCCCTCCGGATTCTCTGTTCCCTCTGGATTCTCTGTCCCCTCCGGGTTCTCTGTCCCCTCTGGGTTCTCTGTCCCCTCTGGATTCTCTGTCCCTTCCGGATTCTCCGTCCCTTCCGGGTTCTCCGTTCCCTCTGGATTCTCTGTCCCTTCCGGGTTCTCCGTTCCCTCTGGATTCTCCGTCCCTTCCGGACTCTCTGTCTCCTCTGGTTCCTTTTCTTCCGGATTTTCTGCCTTCTCCGGATCTTTTTCTTCCTTGGAATCTTTTACTTCCTCTGTCTCCTCATCATTTTTCGTCTCTATCAACACTGTCGCTTCCAGCGTATCAGGCAATATAAGTTCTTCCAGCATCGTTCCCACAGATACCTTCTGGTCTCTGACTTCTTCCGGCAGCTCCGCAAAAGTGGAAATGACTTTTTCTGCCTCTTCTGCACTCGGCTCCGCACCGTTGCCAGCATACACGGTTAAGGTTCCTATCTGCTCAACCAACATTGCCATGACCAATATTCCTACAATTACTTTCTGTTTAAAATGTTTCATCTTCACCCTTATCTCCTTTCTCTCCGGACGCCTCTTTCCCCGCCTGGCTGATCTGAAGCAGATTTTCCGATACTGCATTGACCTGACGGAATGACTGCTCTACCTCATCAGTCACATTTTTCTGTGTCTGCGTTTGTGCAACAATCTGATCCGCCTGCGCAATAGTGCTTTTCACAAGATCCTCCATCTGTCCTATCATGTCTAAAAGCTGTTCGCCGCACTCACATGTATGTTTGCTGGAATCTGCGGCGATCCGCGTTTTTTCTCTGGACTGCTCCTGAAGTGTCCCTATCTTTTGCGCCTCCTGTTCCACCTCGTGCAGTTTCCCTATCTCCGTTGTCACATTATCTATATTTTCCTGATTAGAACTCTGTACCTGTTTTAAAAGGCCGAAGATATTCTGAATAATCCCGGTAATAGCATCGCTGGCCTTTTTAGAATCTTTGGCAAGCTGCCCCACCTCTTCGGCCACCACGCCGAAACCTTTTCCCATTTCGCCCGCTCTGGCTGCCTCTATAGAAGCATTTAACGCAAGCAGATTGGTCTGGTTTGTAATACCCGCAATCGTCTTGGCAAACTCAGAAATATCCTCTACGCCCTTCTCCAGACTGTCCAGAAGATTACTGGTCTGACGTGCAGAATCCTCAATAACCCCGATACTTTTCGTCGTATTCTGCATCAGGTCAATATACCCTTGCAGTTTATCCGATGTCTCCCTGGATATTTCCAGCATCTGCTCCATATTACCCGCCAGATTTTCAGCGTTCTGATTCAGGTCGTGAATCGATCCGCGAACCGCATCCACAAACTGAAAGCTTTCGTTACAATCATGGAGAGTGGCCTGTGCAGAGCCTGTGATACTCTCATTGGTATCTGCGAAACCATGGATGTAAGCTTCCATCTGTTCTATAACACCGCCAAGCTCCTCCGACGCCGTCTCGCACTCGTCTATCAGAGCCGCCGTCTGTTTGGTATCCGCAAGTTTAACCAGCATCTGATGCGAAAGCTCGGCTATCTTTACACAGATAAGACTCATTACGATGCTTTCCATCAGGAATCCGATCGAACGGGTTAAAAACCACATAAAATTCGTCTCAAATTCAATCTGCTGTACATGCAGGGAACGGACATACAATGAAATAACCAACAGAATATAGGACACTACTGAAACCCGTATGGTAAATTTTTTATCATAATAAAACAAGCTGAATACCATGGCAAAAGCGTAGGTCATATAAATACCGATAGCCGCGTTCATAGCCATCAGAGCCACCAGCACCGCCAACGCAAAAGTCGTGACATACTTCATGATATGGATTGGCGTATTCCTTTTATATGCTATACCCGGCCCCATTGTCACAACAATGGCAAACACCGTAAGAGGAATCAACTCACTTACCTTCGTCTGAAACACCCCAGTAATTGATAAAATCATCAGAACCGGAAACACGAAAACCAGCCACCGAATCGCCTTTACCGCTATTTTCGTTACTCTGACATCATTTTCGTAAAACAAACCCTCTTCCATCTCTTCTCCTCCGTCAGCCCTTTATTGAAAAACATTAAAATACCGGATTATGTCTCCAAAATGCCGAAGACTGTATTATCATCTTATTACAAAAAGAAATTTTTTGTTTGCTGGCAGCACACATCGCACTTTATTCGGTATACTTTGCAGGATATGTCAAAAAAAGACAGGTGGATTGGTCGATTGCAATCCGAGGTTCCC
>DKZA01000025.1 GCA_002492525.1 Lachnospiraceae bacterium UBA7086
CCGCCGACCGGCGCAAATTGCAGGCGGTCAAGCAGCCGTCTGGAAAGTCCTGAATGAAAGCACAAATACATATTATGCATATAAGGCATATAAAGAGGCTACTCCCAATACCAAAACAAACATTGAGGATTTAATTAAAATTGGAAAATTAAAAGACAAAAATGGAAACATTCTCAACAGCGTTGTTTTACCGATTACTACTGTGGAAAACGAGGAGGATTCATTCGGATACGTTATGGAATTAGTTGATCTGCAGGACTTTACCACAATGAAAAAAGCATGGTGCGGAAAATATCCATCCTGCAGGGCTATTTGCAATATAGTTAAAAATCTTGCATTGATTTTTGAGACACTGCATTTGTCCTATGGCATGTGTTATAAGGACGTAAACGAGGGAAATATTTTCTTTAATCCGGACACTGGAGATATTAAAATCATAGACAATGACAATATAGGTTATCGTGATAAATTTACAATTAAAGGAACAAGTGGCTATATGGCTCCGGAAGTCATTCTGGGAGACAAGCCGGATCATAATTCGGACCGTTTTTCTTTTGCCGTTTTTGTGTACAGACTTTTAGTGGGAGGTTTTCCTTTTGAGGGTTCTTATACAGAAAGTTACTGTATTAATAATAATATATTGCCAGATGATGCCCGGAAAGTAATTTATGGCACCAATGCGTTATTTGTCTGGCACCCAACTGACAGACAAAATTCTATTGAACACAGCTCTGATCCACAGAAGCGCGGACAAGTGGCTTATTGGCATCGTCTGCCACAAACTATAAAGGATTTATTTATAAACACGTTTGCAATCAATTTATCGAAAGACAGACGCGCCGAGAGAGCTACGGATTCAGATTGGAAGAATGTCTTCGACGAATTAGAACGCAACCTTATAACATGTCCTAATTGCGGCAAAATTACCTTTAGTGAGTCAGGAAAGTGTTTTGAATGTAATCATCCTCTTAAAAAGAAACTCGTATCTAAACAGACCACAATTACTAATGCCCAAAAACAGACACACAGGCATAAAGTAATCTTTAAAGTTTTGAGCGCCGGCGAACCAAAAAGAGAACTTGAAGTGTATGTTGCAGATAAACTATCTGGGGCGCAGCTGTCTAAACACTTACCACAAACTGCACTGCTTAAAATTTTATACAATAAAAATATACATAAACTCGGCATTATGAATCTTAGCACGAATCCATGGACGATTGTCTGCGCTGACCGTTCGCAAAAAGTGTGTTCGCCGGGACAGGTTCATATATTGGAACGGGAGATGATGATTCGTATCATTCCTAAAACGGCTCAACTTAATGTACTAGATATTCAATAATTGAAAGTGAGGACAGAAAACATTTTATGAATAGTTTAGAATGCTATTTGTGGTATAAAAAACAATATTGCGATGGCTCATATGCTCCAAAGTGTCAAAAATTAGGCGCTATAGATAACCTGATAAAGCAAATTTATAAGGAGATAATGAAATCCTCCCTTAAGTTAGATGACTCTCCCTTCATCGTCGAAGTGGAAAAAATATTAGAATTCGTAACCCTTGAACAAACAATATCTATACCAGATGCCTACGCTGTTATAGAAGGGTTGGCAGCATACATAAAGGATTCAGCGTTTACTGTTACAACATTTGATTTTGAATTTCCCTTACATTTATTTACAGATTTTATACCGGAGGAAAACTGTATAATGAACTACATACGCAGAATCGATAATTGCTTAAAGTTCTTAAGAACAGAACTACCAAAGATAAAAAACATATGCAGTACCCCAAAAAGCAATCTATCCGAAATAGAAAAAGTACGGACTGTCCAGCCGCCAAATAACCTCATTGAAAAAAGGAATACTTCTGTCACAACTGAAACACAGACTTTCCAACAGCCAAACAACTTTGCTGAAAAAAAGAGAGACTCTGATACAACAGAAGCGCAGACCTATCAACAATCAAACAATCTTTTTGAAAAAAGGAATACTTCTGCCACAGCTGAAACGCAGGTGTTCCAACAGCTAAACGCTCCTATTAAAAGGGAGAATACTTCTGATACAATAGAAGAGCAGCGTCTAAAAAACCAAGAAAAACGTATAGAGCAAAATAGAATCCATGTACAGTTATGGCACGATGAACAGGCTGGAATCAGTGCTAAATTAATAGAAATGCAGCCGCTGGTCAAACAGATGCTGGAGAACTTAATGTCCTTTTCTAATAATATTACAGATAGTTATGTGCTTCAGCTCGCAAATATGCAGATTGAATTATTTAATCAGATATTTGATGCGCATATATATCACGAGAAAAACCTAAGTGTATGCAAAGACAAAGACTATATTAATGCTGTACTAAACTATGGAAACTTCATGGAATCTATTGTAGATAACCTGGCAGTTTTTGGTATAGAAGAAATTGTCAGTGACTCTGGAACACTTTTTGATGGGGCAATCCATGCAACAAATACGGACTCTTTTTCTCCGAAAACAGCCATTATTGCAAAAAGTGTCAGGCCCGGATTTAAATACAAAGATATTATAATTCAAAAAGAAAAAGTGCTGCTATAGAGGGAGGAATACAACCGTGAGATTAGGGATTGATTTTGGAACAAGCTTTTCATTGCCTGCAACATCTTATCTGGATACAAGTGTGATTTTATTACCTGCTGGAAAATATGGTATACCATCTGTATTTTATTATGATGACTGGGAAGGTGTATTAATAGGGGAAAATGCCGAAAAAGCTGGGCAAGGATTAGCAGCAGAAAACCTAAAACGAGAAATTAAATTGGAACTTACTTCGTTTTTTATCGCGGATGGCAAAGAATTTAGTGCAAAGCAAATTGTAGGATATATCTTACAGAACGTAAAGGAAATTGCCATGGCAACTGCCGCTTCCAAACTTATTGATGATTCCTTGGAAGGTGTCGTAATCTCTGTTCCAGCAGCATTTGGGCATAATGAAAAACAAATTATCCTTGAGGCTGCAAAAATTCCGGCCTCAAAGGGTGGCCCGGAATTGAATGTACTGGGCTTTATCAAAGAACCTGTTGCGGCGGCTTTAGCATATTTTCAGGCATCACTTGCTGACAAAACTAGAATCCTAGTATATGATCTTGGTGGAGGTACCTGTGATGTGGCAATTGTAGAGGCAAACAGCTTATTCCTTGAAAAGTATACCGTTATAGATTCTGATATGGTAAGAATCGGCGGCAAGGACTGGGATACCAAAATTGAAGAATATATTACACTCGAATTAGAAAAACAATCAGGAATTATCATTGGAGAAAATCCAGGCTATAAAGAAAAGATAAAGCGAGAAGCAATCAGCGTAAAACATGCTTTTAGTGAAAAAATCGGTGGTACATACCGTGAAAAAGTACGTGCACGAATTGAGGTAAACGGGAGAATCTATACAATTCCTGTGACCAAACTCATTTTTCACGAATTAACTAGGGATTTACTCAACCAAACAATCCAGTTAGCCGAACTTCTTGTAAACCGTAATAATGAAAATGAAATATCTGAAATAGTGTGTGTAGGTGGAAGTTCAAATATGCCTCAAGTACAAGAAGGGCTTAGAAATTCCTTCTCCGAGATAAGCATCCGAATATTCGAGCCTGAAAAAGCAATTGCAATAGGAGCATCCATTTATGCGCAATATTGTGATAACAAAGAAGTTTTTCTATCAGATATTGCTGCTTTCTCATATGGCGCGGAATGTTTTAGAAACTATGATGACGATCCCGATGACAAAATTATTGTGAATCTTATCCAAAAGGGGGATCGTCTTCCGGTTACAAAGATGCACCGATTTAAAACTATAATAGATAACCAAGAACGTGTAAGTTTTGATATATATGAGTCTTCCAAGATGGTTTCAGAATACGATTCTGAAGCTGACGCCGTGCCAATTATGAATGTTATTTTGGAACTGATTGTAAATATGCCTAAAGGAACATCTATTACACTTTATATTACGCTCAATACAGATGGAATCATCGAAGCCGTTGCAGATGATGAAAGAGGGCATACGGTAAGAGTACAGAAACAACTATATTTTTGAAATGATGTATTTACAAATGAATATTACCATGTGAAATATTTTTAGCGCTGATAGTGTTCATATAGTAGGGAGAAATAAGATATGGAGCTCTTAAATAAATTAGGAGTTACAAATAATTCATGCACAATACAGATATCCGACGGAGAGTATCTTGATACTTCTGCCAGCGGCTTTTGGGGATTAAATCGCAAACAAAGCAAAGTCAGATTAAATAATGGTATGATAGCCGGAATACCGTGTATTGGAAGAACAAAGTTGATAGATACTCTTCTGTATGATGCCACTTACTCGGGAGATCCTGTTATTTATGTCAGAAATCACATCAACGACCAGCTCCCAGGACAATATGGTACCGAAATTGAAAGTGGCATATTGGGGAGTCAGGCTGTAATAATTAATATCAACCAGCAAAAAGATGGGATTAATCTGTTTAAGGGTATGCCCTTAAACAGATTAAGTGACTTTATGATTGATATAATGACTAATTATGTTTCAGTAGATGACAACATGAGAGATTTTTGCATAATATGGTATACAAAAATATTTGAAGCATTAAAAATGACTATACCAAAAGAGAAATTTTGTATAAATGAATTAAGCCAATATACATCGAATTGGCTAAAAACTAAGTATGATACTTTATATAAAAAAGGCATATTTAACAAGGTAACATATAGCAATATGATTGATGAGTTAAAAAAAATTTGTGCTATCTATCAAACTCAGATGATAAAATTCGCAAACTTTTCAAGAATAATCAACTCTACCGGGTTGGCAAAGCTGTTATCTGGTTCAGTAAGCGTAAAAGAAATTTATAAGCAAAAAAAGGTTTTATTGATAAATTTATACGAAGGTGTGAATTTTAAAGAAAGCTCAATTTTCCTACAGTTGTTAATTCAAAGACTGATAATTGAAGAAACAATAAGTCCCTCGGGTGCAGTATGCATGTTTGAAGACTGCAATATCAAAGAGCACGCATCTCTTTTCCTCGATTTATTAAAAGTCGGACAGTTAAAAGAGCATTCTGGTAGCATTTATTTTACAGAACGGAATATCACTTGGTGGCGCGAAAACCTTTCACAACTGAATGAGCATCCAGCTAATTATTGTAACGCATTTTTTGTTTTCAAGCAAAACAGCAATGATGATAGACATTATTGGTCTGCTTTAAGCGGTATGACTAAAAAAAAGGAAGTATCATATAACTCTGCCCCATTGGGAAGTGTCAATCCATTGAACCTTTCTTCATGGAAAAACATTATCCTAAACTGCTGTATGATTTACACAGGAAGCAATTCAAGACAAGTAGATGCGTATCATATTGAAGAACAAGAAATCGATAATTTGGATGATAAAAGCAGTGTTGTAATTATAAGAATGAGAAACGGTATATATAATCGAAAGGTAAAATGGATTTAGTTGTTATATCACTCATATAATTAAAGTGCCTATCATCTAGTCTATATGTATACCCTTCAGCCAAATCATTACGTTTTCCTTACCTCTTTAATTAGAGAAAAGTTTTTGCTTTTCTACTTAATTTCTACATTCTTTTGAGTTAATTCCTCTAGCTTTTCTTTCTTTTCTCTTGGAGAGAGGTTAGAGTTTTTAACTTCTTTCGCTATAATATCTATATTATTCGAGGGCATTTCGCAATGTCTATCTGACAAATTTGATGGAGCTTTATTTTTGGGACTTAATAATTCTAAAGCCTCTTCCACATTAATATATTGTTGGCAATAGAACGCATATTTCCTAGATTGACTTCTTTCACACAAACCGTTTTCATCTCTTCTTCTGATTTTACTTTTGGTATTATTTTTTAAAGAACGAAGTGCAATCTTAACACCATCTTTAGTGGGAATTTTATTTTTTGTTGTGGCCGGTTTCTTTATAGCAAAACATACAGTAGCTAACTTTTCCTTTCGAGGTAGCAATATTTCCATAATTTCGGATTCCGGAAATAGACATGCCAATTCATCTTTTCCCAATATCAAATAACCGCTTTTCCCATAAGGGCGTTCTCCAATAGAAAGAATTTCACGTTCTCCAAAAAGAAGCATCCCGTCTTGTGCTAACAAACTAAATATAAATCTTAATTCCTCCACCCACTCATCAACTCCGATTTCATGAAGAACATTATAAAGAAGAATAAGGTCAAATTTTACGTTAGAAGAAATAATATCTTCTTTAGAAACATATGACCGCCCCATCCATGTACTATTCTCTTGCAAATCATACGAAACACCTCTTTTATCGTATATATTGTACCTCAATTTGTGAATCATTTCTAACACATCATCGTTGTCCTTCAGCATAAGCTCAATACATTTACCGATTCTGCCGCTTCCAGCCCCAAAATCCAATATTGATATTTTTTCCTTCTGTTCACGGAGAATTTTTAACACTTCAACTAGCTGTAGCGCTTGTTGATCAGTACTTGTTGCTCTATCAACCGTTGTCGGTTCTAAAAAACACTGTGCTAAATAATCGGCATATTGCCATGCTGACACCGAATAAAGAAAATTACTAAGAGACCCCGCTTTCTTACCACCTTCACCTGTTAAATCATCATAAATTTGTTGATATAAACCGCCATTAATTTTCCCTATCTCCCCATTGTGCATATAAACGAGTTCTGATATATCAAAATACGGTAACAAAAAAATAGAATGAGATGCAATACAAGTACAGTGGTCAATTTCAGATGCATTCAGATTCTGTTTTAAAAGTTCGTACAATTTTACCTGCGCATCAGGATGTAAATGTGTTTCTAATTCATCTATCAATAATATACACGGTTTACTCTCCAATTTGATAAATAGAACCGCAAAAATGACTAACAGAATACTCCCCTCACCAGGAGATAAGAGCTCCCACTCACTCTCAATCGTCACTTCTCTTTGGCCCTTGCAAAGGTAAACGCCATCTTCTTCAATTTTAATTTCTCTATGTAAGATTTCCCTAACAGAAGGATTTAAATCATCTAAAATACTCTGAGCCCGTTTTCTCACAAGTTCAAATTCATCATTTTTCATGTTTGATAATTCATTGAGCATAGGCAGTATCTGCTTACTAAGAAACGTCAAAAACTCCAAAGAGGACATATTATCAACAGGTGCACGAAAAAAATTTTTTCAATTAAATCATCCTTTGAATCCGTCTCTAAAAACTTATCCGCTCCCTGATTATTGCGTCTAAAATTTGCAAAATCAAGATGGAAAACTATACATTTCTCTGAAGCCCTTTGCTTTATTAATCGTAAAACTCGGCTCTTCCCGGCTCCATTTTCACCCACTAACATATTGAATGCCTTCCAACTTCTTATTTTTTCTGGAAATGCCAATCCATATTCATCATAATTATCCTCATTTTTCATTATTTCTTCTACAATACTGATTGCTTGGTTCATTCTAATAATCCTTTTTCTTTTGAAATTGAATGGTTACAGTTCATATGTGGCAAAATATATTATTATAATAGTATAATATTATCATACTTTATGCAAAAATGAAATACCTAAAGATTTAAGTGAATCATCAGAGGTAACTATCCAATTATTTTCGGAGAACTCCCATCTAAGGCGGAGATAGAGCCTGAAACCTATTTGTAAATTTCTAACTCTTTGATATTTTCTTATAGCTTAGTTTTTACTTACCATACTTTCTCAAATGTAAATCTTAATAAAAAACAATACTACTGAAAGTATAAAGTGAATCCCCTCTTCCGGTATTATCAGTATATCCCCTATTAAACATTACCGTTACCTTGCCCTCTGGTTGCGATACACCAAGCAGATACTAATGCCATTGGTAATCGATACCCTGATGTTTTTTGCAAGCCCTAAATATCTAAAATTGCAAAAGACTTTCTGAAAAGTTGCTACGGGAAACTCCTCATTTTTGAAAAAGTCTCCAATGTAGTTTCTAAACCGGACAAATTTAGTTACAGACATACTTTGGTTTTTCAGTTACAGATATGTAAAGCTAGTTTCAACGGGTCCTTTTGCCAACCGATGCATGCGGTCAATTTTGGAATCCCTCTGTTGGAGGTTCACACCGCCACACATCAGATTCACGTATAGATCATATGCGGGTTTGCCTTCAAAATTACGGGATGTGTTATTGAAGATATCCTGACTCAGACCATCTGCTCATTCAAGGGACAGATATTTGATGAGTACCTGCCTCCAACGGACAAGTTCTTCCAGGCATATGATGGTTTTGATCATCTCACCGGTAAGTTTAAGATAATCATATATGGCAGGGCAGTCATGGAGGCGTTCGGTCTGATTCTGAACCTTGCAAATTTTATCTTCATCCATCTTTATGCACCTCCTTCTGAAAAGTGAAAAGTTCGTTGATGATTGATTCACGAAGACGATTGTTTTTACCGGGGAACAGGATTAGATGACAGTGGTGCATCAAATGTCCCACAAGTGTTGCAGTCATCGGCTCGTCATACAGGACATTTACCCATCTGGAGAATCCAAGATTTGTATTTAGTATGATGATTATCTTTCCATGGATTGTGGAAAGATAATCAAAGAGCAGTTGCGAGCCGGTTCTGTTATAAGGGACACAACCGAATTCATCCAGAATAATAATCTTTGTTCTATCCAGCTTTTGTGAAGCTGGGACAGTGTTCCATGTTCCTGCGCCTCTGAAAGCTGGTTAATCAGTGTGACGGTTCTAAAGAAATTTACCGGAATTTTTTTTACATGCTTTCATGCTGATGCAAATGGACAGCATTGTTTTACCAATTCCAGTACTGCAATACATTACAAAATTATTTCCTGAATGATAAAAATCCAATGCTTTGAGACTCATTATAAGGAAAATACGACTATGACCAAGTGTAGAAAAATCATTCACCCTACCGGCCTTGAATTCTCACAACGTGATATTGTGGCTAGCTGTGGTGTCAAACAAAAAACTGTCGTCAAAGTTTAGGAAGGGGCCAAAGAATTAAAACTTTCATAGCCGCTTGATGAAGCAATGACTGACACAGAATTTCAAAGGTTCATGTCCTCCAAAGAGAACAAGGCATCACTTAACGAGTGTATGTTCGACTACGCTTACATTTACAAGGAACTGTTCTACAACGAAGTCAGTAGAAAGCTTCTATGGACAGAATACATGGAGGAGCTGCTGTGCTAACGGTGAGGAACCGCTCATGTATTCCCAGTTCACTATCACATCCAACAGGATGAGCAGAAACGACGTGTTACCATGCATATCAATTGCAAACCCGGCGAACAGGTTGAAGTGGACTGAGTAGGAGATTCTGCAGCAATCATTGACTCGGATACTGGGGAAATCATCAAAGTCTACATCTTTATTGGTGTGATGATTTATGCAAGTATGCATATGTGGAAACATGTCTGGATATAAAACAAAAATTTTGAATCAATGCTTATATTCATATGTACGAATATTTTGGCAGAATCGCCAGAATCCTTGTACCGGATAACTGTAAAACTGCAATTGTTCACAATGATGGATTTAAAGACCAGTAGATAAATGAAATCTATTAGGAAGTGGCAGAGCACTATGGCACCAATATTATTCTGACGCGTATCAGGGCAACCAAGGACAAACCGAACGCTGAAAAAACAACAGGAAACATAACTACCTAAACTACTGCAACACTTCGGAATGAACAGTTCTTCTCTCTTGCCGAATTAACCAGGCGACTAGAGATAAGCTCAAACTGTTTAACCGAAGGCTCTTTTAGAAAAAAAGGGTAGTCCGTGAAGCTTATTCCTTGGGGAATGAAAAACCATTGATGTACCATTACCTGCTACTCGTTTTGAACTGAGTGACTGGAAAACAATCACTGTTTAGTTCAATTATTGTATATCTGTGGATGGAATATTATACTCCGTTTCATATGAATACATCAAAAAGAAGGTTGATGTAAGGGTAACAGATACCATTATTGAGATTTTCTATAACCATAACCACCATTGCCTCTCATCGATGTCTGAAAGGTTCACTAGGTAGCACAGCACAATCACAGAACATATATCGGAGAATCAGCAGAAATATCCAGAATAGAACGGTGACCGCTTTCATAAGTGGGCTGAGCAAATTGGTATAAATACGTACACTATAGCCAGTGCGATATTAACCTTCAAAGATGTGGAGCAACAAACCTATAGAAGTTGTATGAGGCTTCTAAAGCTGGCTGAGAAATACTCGGATGATATTGCTGGAAGCCACCTATAAAAAGGCCTTATCTTATACAGCATCACCAAGCTACAAGAAGAATAAAAACATCTATGTAGCTGGTTCTGAAAAGCTGATATCAGAAGTTCCTGATACCAAACCCACACAGAAACTACACGGCATCCCAAGAGGCGCAGATTACTAACGGAGGTAAATACATATGACTAATCAGAGTATAATTGATAAATTAATTAAAATGCGTCTTACAGATATAGCAGATGCATTCCGTAACCAGCTAAGTATGCCAATCCTGTTGTCCTAATTCTGGATGGATAGCTTCTATTGAAACCAACGGATTCAGAACAAAGTGATATCTTCGAATTGCTCCGCCGGAGACGTAAGAAATTATCTACAATCTTCTGCTCCCAGTTTAAATTCGAGGAATGGTGTAACCAACTGGGGGGATGACAGCGCTCTGGCAGATGCAATCATTGACCGCATTCATCGCACATGACAGCTATCATATTAATATTACAAGCATGAATGTCTCAATGCGTGTGGTCTATGGATTAGACAACACATTACGCGAGTAAATTTGCACAACATGATGTCCACTTCCCGGACATCTGATTTCCAGATTCCCGGAAGTGCAATTTCATTGCATAAGAATATTCAAGTAGGTGAGTAATACTTTACGATTTCAAATTATTCTTTGACTAAACTTGACCTATGCTTACTGGCGATAAATTGCCAATAAGCATTATTATGCTTATTTATTCGATATACTTAGTTTATAGTTACTTGTAAACCCAAACAACATCAAAAGAAAGGAAAGATTATGGGAAAATCAAATTCAATTCAGTAGCAGGAAACAAAGAACACCGAGTTCCAGGAGTATATAACCAAGATGAACAGTGATATGGATTAAAGACAGCAGGCACTGCAACAGGAGCTTGAGGAAATGGAACAAAAGCCAATGCGCCGGAGGGGAGTAAGATGGGGGATACAGATGAGGAGACCAGTGAATCTATTCTGGCTTTGAAAGGAAGGGAGCGGTAGATTGCTAACGAGGCTTTTGCAATCGTGCAGGCGATTGTGGAAAGTTTCAGCAGTTCCACTGGCACTTCTGTAGAGAAGAAATCGGATGCAAAGCCAATTGCACCGGGGATGACTTTATTTATTGGAGTAGAAAATAACTCCTTTTCTAATAAAAAATTTTTCTTCAGTGAGTCGATTGTGCAGACGATTTTTGTTTTTAAGGTATGTTATTCCATTCAGGAGGGAAAGCGGCAGTCTGCATTGAGTGACCTTCAGGTATATGAGGATCAGAAGCAGCGATATCGTAAGACCATCGAAAAACTTGGGAAAAAGGAGATGGAATTGGATATAGAAGCCGAAGATTATTTGGAAAGTTTACTGAAATTGGAAAATATGGTTGATCTGTTGACCAGGCGGTTGAAAGAAATTACGGCTAAAATCAGCGAACTTACCGCCCTCCAGTTGGCGCAGGACAATGCGGCTTGTGACGGTATTTTGAAACATATGCATGCTGCAAGATTTGAGCTGGCATGCATATGCAAAGGAAATAGTCATAGGAGGACTTCCAGACCATTCACTTATACAGAGGGTAAAGAACGGGTTTATGAACTGATCAGAGGGAAAATACCGACTTATGTGCATCTTATATCTGTCAAGGCAACGGACTATGTAGGAAATCATTTCCAGGCAGTATTTTCCTCTAATGATCCTATATCTTTAGCGCAGGCAAACAGATGGGTATCCGATGAGTTGTCAGGAAGCGGGAACTTTCATTTTGATTGATGAATAATAAAGGGTAAAAAATATGCTAATAAAGTGGTAAAAAACGTGTATTGTTGTATTCTGACTCTGTTCGATATAATGACAGTACAGAATGAATCGATTCTTTCCTGTAATGAAACGGACAAATTATGTAAAAACTGCCTGTAAGAAGGCAGAAGGGGGTCAGGCTATGAAGAAGAAATGGATCAGTGTAATATTGGCGGCGGTTATGGGAATGACTGCCGTAGGATGTGGCGCTGCAGGAGAAACGGCCGATGCAAATAGTGAAACAGCAGATGCAAACAGCGAAACTGCGCTGGATGAGAACGTGAAGGCCACGCTGACCTACTGGGATTATTCTGCCAATGCGGATCTGGAGAGCAATGTGATTTTAAAGACTGCCATCGAGAAGTTTAATGAGAAGTATCCCAATGTGACGATAGAGGTCAGCGGTAAGGGCAGGCCGGAGCAGTTATATGATGCGTTGTCCATCGCTTTCAGTGCAGATAACGGGCCGGATATGTTCTGGGCCAATGTGGGAGAGGTGGTTTCCACCTATGTGAACAATGGCAAGGTCCTGGAACTGTCAGATTTTGCCCAGGAAAATAATTGGAGCGATATTTTCTATGCTTCCGCTCTGAGCAATCAGGAGACATTGTTTAGCGGTATTTATGCGCTGCCGAAAACGCAGAAAATCTGCGGTATTTTTTACCGAAAGGATTTGTATGAGAAATATGGATTCAGTGTCCCGAAAAATATGGATGAGTTTTTAGAGCAGTGTAAGGTGCTGCAGGCTGATGGTATCATTCCCATCGGAAACGCAGGCAAATGGGCGGCTTGTACCAATCGTTGGTTTGACGGATTCCTGGAGATCAATGGAGGAAGTGAGGTACACAATCAGCTGTTGCGAGGAGAAACTTCCATTAATTGTGACGTGGTCGTGCAGTCTTTCTATGATTTGCAGAATCTGTCCGGCTATTTCCAGGAGGGGCATCTTTCCAATGAAGAGACGGAAGTGAATCTGCAGTTGTTCCAGGGGCAGATGTGCTTTACCTACGATGGTACCTGGGAAGTGGATTGTATTACGGATGCGGGTCTTTCCACGGATGACTTTGGCTTCTTCTCTTTCCCATCATCCGAAATGCCGAGAGCCAATTCTTATGGGGATGGTATTTTTGTAAATGCCTCTTCTGAGAATCAGGAGCTGATTATGGAATTTTTGAAGTGTTACCAGGATTTGGAGTGTTATCAGCAGGCGTTTGAGCAGACGGGTCAGGTGACGGTGGCCAGGGTAGATGCGATTGATGAAAGCAAATTAAGTTCGCTCAATCGGGAGATTCTGGATTGTATGAATACGGAAAGCGGTTCTTATATGCCTTCCAATGAGATGGCATGGCCGGCAGAGCTGACGGATTGCCTGTTAGAAACGATTGACCAGATTGTGCTGAAAGAAATCACACCGGAAGACGCGGCGGCGAAGTTGGATGCTAAAGCAAGTGAGATTGGTTTTTATCGATAATTAAGGTAGAGAACTATATAGTGTCCGAAGTATGGGAAATGACTGGTT
Source organism: Lachnospiraceae bacterium UBA7086 (assembly GCA_002492525.1). Taxonomy (GTDB): domain Bacteria; phylum Bacillota; class Clostridia; order Lachnospirales; family Lachnospiraceae; genus UBA3282. The sequence continues at coordinate 13,607 of DKZA01000025.1, forward strand.
GCTTTTGAGGTGCAAATCAAGAGCAGCCAGCTTTCATAAAGGGGACTATAGGGAAACGAGGAGATATGTCATGAGGAAACAAGGAAAAAAGGGCGGATGGACGCCATATCTTTTTCTGGCCCTGCCTTTGCTTTTGTATGGATTATTTATTATCTATCCTATGTTGTATTCCCTGTACTTAAGTTTTTTTGACTGGGAGGGGATGTCCAACAAACATCAGTTTATCGGGCTTGGGAATTATGTGGATATTATAAGGAACGATGAAATATTCCGGATTTCTCTTCTCAATAATCTACGCTGGTGTGTGGGGACGGTGCTTCTGCCGGTGACACTGGGTCTGTTATTTGCCCTGTTATTAAACAGGAAACGGTCGGGGGCAGGTTTTTTGCGTACAGCAGTCTTTACGCCGGTGGTATTATCGGTGACGGCAGTGGGTATGATGTGGCGTTGGATGTATGATCCTACCACCGGGCTGATCAACAATGCGCTCAAGGCAATTACAGGAGGCAGAGTTAGCTTTAACTGGTATGCGGATACGGGAGCGATTATTTACTATCTGATTGTTGCCGGTTCCTGGGCTTATACAGGGATGTGTATGATTATGTTTGCGGCAGGCATTAAATCCATTTCTAGCAGCGTGCTGGAATCGGCCATGCTGGACGGGGTAAACGGCCGGCAGATGTTATTTTATATTGTGTTGCCGCAGCTGCGCAACACCTTGAACACGGTATTAATCTATTCCATGGCGCAGGCATTTAAGGTGTTTGATCTGGTCTATGTAATGACAGCGGGCGGCCCGGGCAGGAAAACCAACGTGCTTGCCAGTCTGTCTTACGAGACGGTATTCAGTTATTATCAGTATGGAAGAGGCAGTGCCATCGCATGGATTCTGACCATTGTGCTGTTGTTTATTTCTCTGGTGGTCAATAAGCTGATTTCCATGCAGAAAGAATAGACAGGGGAGAAGATAAATGAGTAGATGGAAAAAAACGGCGTGGCGGTTATTGTTTGTGGTGATTGGCCTGATCTGGCTTATGCCGGTTTTTTATCTGATTAATGTATCGGTGAAACCGGCGGCGGAATTTTATACCAAGGGAGTATTTTCCGTTACGCTGCACCCCACACTTCTTAATTTTATGGAATCCTGGAAGAAAATAGGGACTTTCTTTTTGAACAGTGTGATCAACGTGGTTATCTCCGTACCGTTGGGCATTTTGATTGCCTCGCTGGGGGCTTATGCCCTGGCCAGACTGAAAGTGAAGGGAAGAGGATTCTTTGTGACGCTTTTTATGATGGGGATGCTGTTGCCGGTACATGTGACATTGTTGCCCAATTATATCACGCTGCAAAAGTTGAACCTGTTAAATTCCAGAGTAGGAATCCTGTTATTGTATACGGTATTTAATATTCCCTTTGCCATGTATATGCTGCAGGGATTTTTTATGGGACTTAGCCGGGAGATTGAAGAGTCTGCTATTATCGATGGGGCAGGAAGTTTTCAGATTTATCTGCATATTGCCCTTCCTATGGCGAGGCCGGCCATTATCATTTCGGGTCTGTTGTGTTTTATTTCGGTCTGGAACGATCTGGTTTTTGCCATGACTTTTGTACAGAATAACAAGAAGATGCCGATTACGGCAGGACTTTTGCAGTTTGTAGGAGAATTTACTTCTCACTATGAAAAGATTACAGCGGGGATTTTGCTGTCAGCACTACCGGTATTTATCCTGTATTTGTTCTTCCAGAAGCAAATTATGGAAGGCATGGCGGAAGGTGCCGTCAAGGGATAGAGATGAGTGCGGATAATAAACGGATAAAGAAGGAATAGTGAGAAAGAACTTACAGGAAAAGATGGACAAAATGTGCAGGATATAGCGCAGAAATGAGGGAAAAGGATGCATGTGGAGACGAGGAATCTCTCAGACTGGCAGGTTATGCAGGATGTTCATGATCTGGGGGAGCGATTGCAATTTTATGAAGATCAGATTGATTTGCTGGAATATCCCCATATGATGTCGCCATGGGAAAAGGTGGATCGTTTGACTTATTTACAGAAAATTTATGAGGATACCCCGTATTTTGGAAGAAAGTTACGGTATTTTAATACGGCGCCCTGGTGGTACCGATCGTGTTTCCGGTTGGAAGAGGGGGTGGAAAACAGCAGGATATGGCTGCATTTTCCGGGAGTTGATTATCATTGCAAAGTATGGCTTAATGGCCGGTATCTGGGAGGACATGAAGGATATTTTGATGATTTTTCTTTTGAAATATCGGGAACAGTGAAGACAGGAGAAAATATTCTGTACGTCAAGGTGTGGTCCTACTGGGATACGGAAGTGGATCCCGGGGCGGAGAGTATGCGGTGTTTTGCGGTAAAAAGAAACATGGTCAAGGGTACCTGCGAACATGGGGACGGTTTCATCCAGCGGGATGTAAATCCGGTGGGCATCATTGGGATTCCCTTTCTGGAGATAAAAAGAGAGTGTTTCCTGAACGCGGTTAAGGTGGAGAATCTGTTGTTGGAAGATGGCCGTGGTCTGATACAAATCAGCGGGGAAACCATTATTGTACGGGAAAAGGAAAGGGACAGCCTGGTTCGTCTCTGCCTGCTGGGGCCTGACAGAGCACTGGTGTGTGATAAAGAGATATCCGGACAGAACCTGTGGCGGGAAGAGATTATGGTGGAGGAACCTGCTTTATGGAATACCTGGGACAGGGGCGGCAGCAGGCTCTATGAATTGCAGGTGGTCTTGTGTGATGCCTCCGGTGAGCCGGTGGACAGTGTCTGCAAATGTCTGGGATTTAAAGAGGCGGATCTTGTAAGAAACCCGGACAGAACCTGCTTTTATTTAAATGGCCGGCCGTTGTTCTTGCGGGGTACTTCCTATTTTCCGGATGTCTATGTAGGAGATATTCCCAGGGAGAAATACAGACACGATCTAATTCTGATGCGGGAAGCGGGATTTAATGCTATCCGTGTTCATGTGCATGTGGAACAGCCTGCGTTTTATGAATTGTGCGATGAGATGGGATTTCTGGTATTTCAGGATTCTGACTTCAGTTGGAATCATCCGACCACCGAAGAATGGGTCTTAAGGAATCTGGAAATTTTTGACCGGATGGTGGAGAGGCTGCGGGGCTATGTTTGTCTGGGGTGTTGGATTCTCCTGAATGAACCGGACAAGTGGAAGACATTACTTTCTTATTTTGGCTCCTGCCTGGAAGAGATCATTTCGAAGACGGATTCCATCACGGAGGCTATTGGGAAACAACTGACAGAGCGGGTCAGGCGTCTGGATCCCGGGCATCCTTATATCAGGGCTTCTTATGCGGAGGAGGATTTAGAAAGTGGGGACAGTCACAATTATCTGGGGTCGCTTAGAAGTCAGCAGTCGAATTATACGGACATAGAAGGTACCACAGAAAAGTTCAATACGGAGTATGGCATGGATGCGCCGGGGCCCTTGTCCAATCTGTATCGGGTAAAGCCGCTTTACGAAGCGCTTTTGCCAGTGGAGGAAAGGATGGATGAGATACAGGGGTATCAGTGCCGGTTATTGAAATATTATACGGAGCATTACAGAAGGCAGAGGTTTGTGCCATGCAGCGCATATTTCCAGTTTATGTTCATTGATCTGTGCCCTCAGAGTTTTTATGGAATGTTGGACTGGTGGGGGATTCCCAAAGCTTCTTATCAGGTGGTTAAGGAAATCAATCAGCCGGTGGCGGTGCTGGCCCATCCTTGTGAGGGACAGATTAGGATTACCTTGGTAAACGATACGGAGCAGGACAAATCAGGAATCATACGCTTTACGATTTTTCAGAATGGGTTATTATATAGACAGGGGGAATGGGAAGCAGGTGTGTCGGCAGACAGCAGTGTGCAGGCAGGTAGCATTTTGGCCTTTGGGCCCTTGGCGCAAAACAAGGATCTGGAACTGTTGTTCCTTGCAGGGGACGGCTCTGTGATTGCCAGGAATCATTATCAGGGTGCATTTTGTGAATGGCAGCATATTGCAGGTCATCCGGTACGTGTGAACAATGAACTGGGGATGCGTATTTTCCGATAGCCTAATACAGGATGAGGCAGGTGAGTGGGAATAGAAAAGAAAAAGTTCAGACCGAAAAGCACACTGTGGCTGTTGGCGCTTTTTGTGGTAATGATTGTCATTCCCACCATGATTTTTCTGCATTATATTATTCAGCAGAATATTCAGGAGATTAAGGCAGGGGTGGAAAAGTCAACGGGAGTCATCTCTGCGGAAGTCAATGATACACTGGATAAATATCTTGCGCAGCTGGATCGGAGCATACAGAGCGTTTACGGTAAAAATATGTTGAATATTATGAAAGACAGCAAATATTCTTACACGACCTTTGAAGAAATCCGAAAGCGTAACCAGATTGAAGAATATTTGAGCATTATGATGAACCAGTCGGAACATGTGGCGGGTATTTATGTGATGACGGAACGGGATAATCTGTTTTATTACTCAAACTATGCCCTCAATCCTGACGGCAAGGGACGCAGACAGGAATTGCTGGAGATGGCCGGCCGGGACAACAAGGATTTCTTTGTGACCGGGCTTCATCCTTCCTGGTTTGCGGCCGGGAAGGCGGTACCGCAGGTAATCTCGGTTTTCAAACCTGTTTATAATATGGGCGGAGAACGGCTGGCGGTAATCGTAATTGATATGGAGCAGGAAATGCTGCAGGAAGTTTTGGAACGGTATCGGGAGGAAGATTTCAGTAATATCCTGATTCTCAATGCGGACGGACAGATTATGGGGCGATTGTATGAGGAAGACTATCCGGAAGAAATACAGGATGTTCTCTCCCTTTCCGAACCGGGGCAGAGCTATGGAATGATAAACGGACAAAAAGCCCTGATATCCATAGACGAGACCCCAAACGCCGGTTGGAAAGTGGTTACCGTTGTCTATGAGAGCAGGATTCAGGAAAGAATCAGGACGTTTCTATGGCTGCGCAGGGCGGTGTTTTTCTGTATTCTGTTGTGGTTCGTCTCTTTTGTGATTATTGGCGTGAAGCTGATTTATGTACCTTTGCGAAAGTTGTATGAGGCCATGGAACGGGTAAAACAGGGAAATATGGAGGCCTATATTGCTGACGGAAGAAAAGATGAATTTGGGTATCTGATTCAGGAATATAACCGGATGCTGAAACAGATTAATGAACTGATTTATGGACAGTATGTACTGGAACTGAAGAATAAAGAGATTAAATATAAGGAATTAAAAGGAAGGATCAATCCCCATTTTATTATCAATACCATGCAGTTGATCAGCAGTGTGGCGGTATTAAATAATGACACGGAGACGGAGGAATTGATCCGGGATTTCAGCGGTATGCTCCGTTATACCTTATATGAAAAAGACAGACAGGTGCCGCTCGCAAAAGAAATGCAGCATATGATGCAGTTTGTAAGATTGCGGGAGAAAAACAAAGATTATGCTGTGACGGTACAGACAGAGATCCTGCAGGAATATCTGGATATACCGGTTATGAAACTGATGCTGCAGCCGATTGTAGAGAACTGCTATTTTCATGGTTTTACCGATAAGACGAAGGCGTACCATATCCTCATCGAAGGAGAATGTAAAGAGGAGAAATTATTTCTTTCCGTGACAGACAACGGCTGTGGGATACCACAGGAGACGCTTGGTCAGATCAAAGGCAGGCTGTCCGCCATTTGTATCAATGCCGAATATATGGAAAAAGAAACGGACAGCATAGCATTAGACAATATTATGGGACGCCTGTGGACTATCTATGGGGAAGAAGCCGGTATGGATATCGAAAGCAGTCCGGATGCCGGTACCAGGGTGGTGCTGTGGCTGCCTGTAAAAGGAGTGTGACTAAGAAGGAGAAAGGTATGGAAGGGTATGGAGGGCATGACATCCGGTATCGGATTGCGATTGTAGACGATGAATATCTGGTGCGTAAGAGTCTGCGCAAAATGTTGGAAGAGATGGATCTGCCGTTATTATGTATCGGAGATTATTCCGACGGCGTGGAATTGACGGAGGCGATGGAAGCAGGCACCAAAGCGGAACTTGTACTGACGGATGCGGTCATGCCTCATATGGACGGGGTAGCGTTGACCAGATGGTTACAGGAGAAGCGGCCGGGTGTGAAAGTGATTTTTTTCAGCGGGCACTCAGAATATGATCTGCTGCGGGAGGCGCTGAAATATAATGCCTTTGATTATATTTTAAAACCTGTGGACAGAAAGAATCTGTATGCGGTATTACACAAAGCCATCGATGTACTGGAAGAAGAGGAAAGACAGAAAAAGAAAGATATCCGGCAGTTCCTTACGGCGAATGAATTGTTGATTGCCGGCTATATGAAAGGCGGGATTCCCTGGCATGAGTCACTGGATATGGGAGACCGGCCTTATTGTCTTGTGCATGTGCGCTGGGATAAGGAGGCGCTGGCTGAGCCGGAAAAGAATCAACTGCAAAAGGCAGGTAAGAATCTGTTGGGACAGGTTGGTTTCGTCAGTGTATTGGAAGACAGAAACGGAAAGAAGGAAGGATTTGTCTTTCTGGTGTTTGGTACTGACAATGAGATTTGGCGCAAAAGACTCAAAGAAGTGGTGCATCAGGTGGAGGAGAAAGGCTCCTTCCTTTGCCGGGAATCAGAAAACAGTATTTTAGTAGGTGTCAGTGGTATATTTACAGAGACAGAGAAGCTGCCGATTGCTTATGAGCAGACGATTCAGACAATGAAAAAGGAAGAGACGATTTACCGGGAATCATCGCAGAATCAGATGCTGTCGGAGGTGCTGTCCTATATCAGGCAGAATTATCGGGAAACAGTGACTTTGCAGGATATATCAGAAAAATATAATTATAATTATGCTTATCTATCCAGAGTATTCAAACAGGAAACCGGCAAACCGTTTATTCAGTATCTGACAATGGTGCGTATTGAGAAAGCCAAGGAACTGCTTCGCGGGGATTCTTCCTTACGGATTGCTGACATTTGTGATCAGGTGGGCTTTCTGGATCAGAATTATTTCAGCAGAATTTTTAAAAAGACAGTGGGCATGACACCCCAGGGTTATCGGCTGCATGAGCGGGGAAGGGATTAGAAAGCAGGCCCCATGAAGCGAATTTCCTAAAGTTGGATTGTTCCAGATTAAAAACGGTTTTTGGATGGAAACCGGTATGGAATGTGGAGCAGGCCATGGAAAAGATTGTGGAGTGGACCCTCGCTTACAGGAACAAAGAAGATATGTATGGGATTATGTGCAGGCAGATTGGGGAGTTTGTGGCGGAAAATATGAGAAAGTAATATATGCCGGGTAAGATTTTCAATATTTCTTGTAAAATGATAATAGAACAGCTATAATAATGCATGTCAGAAAAAAGAAATACTGTGGGTATTATTGTGCATTATAAGAGTCTGTTGTGTTTATGACATCAAAGCACTCTTGGAATACCAGGAGTGTTTTTGTGATTAATGGGAATCATAAAATATCTGGAAAGATCAGGGAGGCACAAGCAAATGAAATTTACCTATAAGGCATATCGGGAACTGATTGCCCTATTGCAGGAATATGGTTATACTATCTGTGATTATCATAATTATGCGCAGGCGGATAAAAGTGTGATTCTGCGGCATGATATTGACCTAGAAATAGAAAAAGCGGTTAAAATGGCGGAGATTGAACATGACATTGGTGTCAGCTCCACATATTTTGTATTGGTCAGCAGTAATTTCTTTAATGTTTTTTCTAAAAGGAATCAGGCATATCTTAAGGAAATCTGCGATATGGGCCATGCAGTGGGACTGCATTTTGATGAGGTGAAATACGATGCCGGAAAGACGGATCTGGTGCAGGCCATGGAGCAGGAGGCGGCTTTGTTAGAGCAGTGTCTGGGTCACGAAGTGAGAAGTCTCTCCATGCACAGACCTTCTCAGACCACGTTGGAAGCGGATTATAAGGTGGCAGGGGGAAGAATTGTGAATAGTTATGGAACAGAGTTTTTCCACAGGCATAAATATGTTTCGGATTCCAGAAGGCATTGGCGGGAAGATGTGATAGGTATTATTAAAAGCGGAGAATATGACAGGCTGCATGTGCTGACTCATCCCTTCTGGTATGATGAAGAGGAACAGAGCGCATCGGCGGGATTCAAGAGGTTTTGTGTCAGCAGAGCGGTACAATGTTACGATGATCTGAACGATAATGTTCGTGATCTTCAGGAATTTATGAGGAAAGACGATTTATGGCAGACATTAGACAAATAGCAGATTTTTTGACGGAAGAAAAAGAGGAACATCGATTGCAGATTACTGCGCCTGTGATAATAGATGGCTTTTCTTCCCTGGATGCTTATCGTATAGGAACAATGACCTGGATTAAGTCTGCAAAACGATGGCATGACGGACTGCCGGAGATTGCGCTGGCCATCGTGCAGGAAGGGGTAGAGCTTCCGATTCCGAATCAGATTATATGTAAGAATTCCAAGAGAGCTTTCTTTTCTATCATTGAGCATTTTTTCGCTGTACCGGTGGAGGATGAGGAACCGATAGGGCATAACACGGTAATTGGAGAGCATGTAAAGCTGGGAAAAAACGTAAGGATTGGACACAACTGTTCTATTACAGGGGATGTTGTTATTGGTGACGATACGGTAATCTCCGATAATGTAGTGATTAAGAATCGTGTACGGATTGGTAAACGGTGTACCATACAGGCTCTTACCATGATCGGAGAAGACGGATTTGGTTCTTATGAGGAAGACGGTCATTCGGTTATGATAAAGCACTATGGCGGGGTGTGGATTGGCGATGATGTATTTATCAGCAGTCATGTGGATATTGAGCGGGGAACCATAGAAGATACTTATATTGGAAATGGCGTTAAAATAGGGCCTTGTACATTGATAGCGCATAATAATAGAATTGGAGAAAATGTCAATTTGATCTGCTGTCATCTTTATGGGAGTGTTTCGGTGGAAGACAACGCACTTGTGGTGGGCAGTATTATAAAAAACCAATGTACTGTAGGCCGAAATTCCCTGATCGGAATCGGTTCGGCCGTACTTCATGATATTGAATCCGGTAAGGTGGCGGCAGGCATACCGGCGCGTGTTATCCGGGATAATGAGGAGAATTAGTATACCAAAGGCAGAGGGAGGTAAACATGTACCGGGTAGAGAATAAATATAATTGCAGTGAGACAGAAATGTATATCCTGCAGCAGAGAGTAGAGACGGTGCTTCGTCCGGACAGCAATGAAAGTGATCCGGAAGGTTACAGCGTGATGAGTCTTTATTTTGATGATTTGAAAGACAGCTGTTTACAGGAGACTGTGGATGGGGTTAATCTGCGGGACAAGTATCGTATCAGGATATATAATGATTCTCTGGATGTGATTAAGCTGGAAGTGAAATCTAAGAAAGACAGCAGGATTTTGAAGCGTTCCAAATCCATTACAAAGGAACAGATGGAGAGGCTGATGCGGGGAGAATGTATTGAGGATACGGCCTCCACGGAAGATCCGGCAACGCTCTTTAACATAGCGATTAAGACTGGGGGATTACGGCCCAGAGTTGTGGTGGCATATGAGAGGAAGGCTTATATATTCGGGCCAGGCAATGTGAGAATTACATTTGACAGAAACGTGCGGGCCAGCGATCGGGTAGAGGATTTCGGAAAATCAAATATCAGCTATGATTTTTTGCAGGAGTGTGATAAAGTATTAGAAGTGAAGTATGATGAATTCATACCGGATTTTCTGGTACAGCTTCTGGAACTGGGCAATATGCAGCAGACTGCATACTCCAAATATCAGTTGTGCAGAGAAGCGTATACAATAAGCTAAAGTGTAAAGGAGAACGATCATGTCAATCAAAGATGTTATTAAAAGTAGTGTGTATGAGAGCCTGGGCGGCGGAACCAATCTGTCTGTCACAAATATTTTGTTGCTCATAGTGCTTGCCTGTGTGGTAGGCGTTTATATCTTTATGGTGTACAAGCTGAGCAGCAAGTCGGCTTTTTATTCTAAGGATTTGAATGTGACCATAGCAGGTATGCCGCTGATCGTGGCAGCAATCATGATAGCGATGCAGTCAAATCTGTTGGTATCTCTTGGTATGGTGGGTGCATTGTCCATTGTCAGATTCCGTAATGCGGTGAAGAATCCGATAGATCTTCTGTATCTGTTCTGGTCGATCAGTGCAGGTATCATTGTAGGGGTGGGGCTTTATATACTGGCCTTTGTGCTGTGTATTGTGATGACCATTCTGCTTTTGGCATTAGATATGGTACCCAATGCGAAAGCGCCGGATCTGCTGGTGCTCAGGGCAGATGCCAAGAAGGTGGATTATGCACAGGTTGAGGGGATTTTAAAGGAGACCTGTAAGTACCATAAGGAGAAATCCAGAAGCATCAAGAACGGCGAGACGGAGATGATTATTGAGATCAGAACGTCGAAGAAGGAAGAACTGCTTGAAAAGGTTACAGGGATTGCCTGTATGACACAGGTAAACTGCATTTCTCATGACGGAGAGTGCCGGGTATAAGAAGTATTAAAAAAGCATAGGAAAGGTATGGCGGAATGTTACTTGCGATAGCAGGGATATATGGTAATATTCATCTTTACAAAAAAAGAAAGAACATAAAAAGTACGGGCCTCAGTTCATATATTGAGGCCTGTTGTGCGTGGATGCTCTATTTGTTTGCAGTGACAGAAATACTGTCCATCTGGCATGCAGTGAGGTTTCGTTCCCTGTTTGCCGTATGGGGCCTGTTAGACGGGCTGTTGTTTATCATGCTGGTGCTGCAATGGAGAAAGTATTTTAGACGGTCGGGCGTACTGTGCAGGATTTGTAAGAAAGGTTGGTGTTTTTTAAAGGAATCACCCTATTATGGGATTTTATTGGTGATTGGTATGGCAGTGGTATGTCTGGCGCTTCTGACAACGCCTAACAACTGGGATTCCATGACTTATCATCTGCCGCGTATTGTGTACTGGGCGCAGAATCGTTCTGTGGAGCATTATGCCACCAACAGTATCCGGCAGATTTCCAGTCCGGTTCTGGCGGAATTTATTAATCTTCATGTGTATATTCTGTGCAGGGGGCAGGATCTTTTGTTTAATCTGTTACAGGCAGTCTCTTATCTGACCTGTGCTGTCATGACGGGGGCCATTGCAGGGAGGCTTGGATGTGACAGGAGATTCCGGTTTCTGGCCATGCTCTTATATATGTCCATGCCCATTGCCTATGCGGAGGCACTGACCACACAGGTGGATAATTTTGCCACAATATGGCTGCTGTTTTTTGTTTACTTGCTGTTAGATCTGGCGGAGCAGAGTGGAATGACAGCGTTTGATTCGGCTACAGCGGGTAAGGTGTGTGTTATGGGGTTTTGTGTTGCGTGGGGGTATCTGGCGAAACCTTCCGTGTGTTTTGGCATGGTGCTTTTTGCGTTCTGGCTTTTGCTTCTCTGTCTTCTAAGAAAGGACAGGCTGTGGAATCTGGTACGGCTTGCGGGCTGTGCACTGCCTTGTGTGGTATTGCCTATCCTGCCGGAATTTTTGCGTAATTTTAAGACATTTCATGCCTATGCAAGTTCGGGTACGGGGGCGCGTCAGCTGGTGGGGACGTTACAGCCGTCTTATCTGTTTATTAATTTTTTGAAAAACTTTACGTTCAATATGCCCACGGCTCTTTGGAAAGACAGTGATGAGGTCTTTATCCGGATTGCCAGGAGAACTGCCAAAATTTTGCAGGTAGAATTAAATGCGCCATCCATAGCGGAGGATGGATTGGAGTACAGCATGCACAGTCCAAGTACCTATGGCTGTGATACGGCAGTCAATCCTCTTGTGCTTTGGCTGTTTGTTTTCTGTAGTGTGTGGGCTGTTTTGCAGATTAGAAAGACGGACTGGAAATCCCTGCAAAGCGGATATCTGCTTACCAGTGTGGTATCCTTTTGTGTGTTCTGCACGGTGCTTCGCTGGGAACCTTTTGTCAGCAGATACATGGTGTCCTATCTGGCGCTTCTGTGCCCGATGATTGTCTCACAGATTCAGCTGCGGACACAGACAGAAGACAGGAGGACGTTTCGGTGTGCTCTGTTTGGGACAATAGCATTTCTTGGTGTTATGGGAGCAGTCAGTGTGACGTATTTTCATTATGGAATCTGGGCTTATCAGGGAGCGAATAACAGGCCTTACGGTTATTTTGCTTCCAGAAGGGATCTGGCATCCTATTATGCCGCGTTGACGGATGAGATTAAGTCGAAACAGTATCAGTCGGTGGGAGTGCATCTGATGAAAGCGGATGATTATGAATATCCGTTATGGAGGATGCTTGACGGATGCAGAATAGAGCATATTTATGTGGAAAATGAATCGGCGGTGTATGCGGACTCAGAGTTTACGCCGGATTGTATTGTGTGGTTTGGAGTTTTGCCGGAAGATATTACCATAAACGGCAGAGAATATCAGGAGGTTACGGATTTCGGAGAGGAGTATTATCTGTTGGAGTATTCGGGCAGATAAGAAACTGATCGGACATGGTTGCGGTATACAGGTTTAGTTTCTGCTGTGTGTTCAGTCTGTATTCTTGAGGAACTTGATATATTTGAGCAGATCACGCCGGTCTTTGGCATTAAAGGCCTGTAAATCGTATACCACGTCGTGCAGAGTGACATCTCCGAGATATTTGCTGCGCAGGTTGGTATTGCCCAGATAACCGGAGTCTGCGCCCAACAGATAATCTGTACTGACCTTATAGTATTGTGCCAGTCTGGTTACAACCCAGATGCGAATTTCACGATGACCGTTTTCATAGTTAGAGTAGGTCTGTTGTGATACGCCAAGATATTCGGCGATGGTCTTTTGCTTAATGTCATTATCTTCTCGTAAATCTCTGATAACCACACGTAATTCTTTCATCTTTGCTTCTATACTTTCTGCGTCGGCAGACTCCTTTCTTCTGTAGTTTCTGATCTGACAATAAAAATGTTGTTACAAATCCTAACACACAACATAAAGTTGTAGTTTAGAATTTGTAAAAAGTAATATGTCACAAAATATTACAACATATTATTGTACAAACGACCAACGTAAAGATAAGAGTGGGTGTTATTGTATTTTATGGGAAAAAAGGGTAGAATGAATACTGTAAAAGGCATGTATCCGATAGGAATCTGATTATGAAGAAAGTTTCGTTGCTGGTGACCGTTTACAATGCAAAAGAAAATCTGGCGGTTACCTTAAAGAGTATAGAAGAACAGGATTATCAGAATATAGAAGTTGTGATTGTGGACGGTGCTTCTACGGACGGTACGGTCGATCTGATCCGCCAGTTTGAGAAAAGGGCAGCACACCGGGCCGGACTTAATCTGAAATGGGTGTCGGAGCCGGATAATGGGTTATACGACGCAATGAACAAGGCCTACCGTCTCAGTACCGGAGATATTATCGCTGTATGTAATGACAGACTTTGCCGGCCGGAATCCGTAAGCAGTCTGGCAGCGGCTGTGGAGGCAGGCGGGCCTTCCTGTGTGGGGGCACATTCCGATCTGGTATATGTGGACGGGGAGCGGGTTGTTAGACGTTGGCATATGGGTGAGGGAAAACTTTCCGAAGGCTGGATGCCTGGGCATCCTACGCTTTTTTTGAAAAGGGAAGTTTATGAAAAATATGGTCTTTATGACACGGCTTACCGGTGCGCGGCAGACTATGAATTTATGGTACGGTTTTTAAAAGATGAGAATAACAGGCTGGCTTATGTGCCTGAGGTATTGATTTCCATGTTTTATGGAGGCACCAGCAATGCGGGAATCCGTAATTATCTGATTTCCTTTCGGGAGGGATATCAGGCCCTTAAGCGAAATGGTGTGGGATTTGCGTTGTGGATTACTTTGCGCAGAAGTATGAGAGTACTTTTACAGTTTGGGAAAAGTGCCTGATGATTATATAAGATAGAACTTTTGAGGATAAAGAATGAACAAGCGATTGGGCAGGAAGATTATATATGGGTTGACGGTGCTGGCGTTTTTGGGTGTGCTGTTGTATGGTGTCAGATTTGACCAGACGCCGAAGATGGTGCCGGGAGAGCGCGGCAGCGCTAACGCAGCGCTTCTTTCACAGCTTGAGGCGGAAATGGAGGCGGAGGAGGCCGTACAGCCGGCGGTTCCTGGTGAGGGATTCGAGGAGATCGCTTTAGAGATAGAGGTGCCGGGCGGGGATCAGGAGATATTGCTGTTCAGGCAGCAGGACCTTGCCTATTTTTTTCTGCCTTCTTTTGCGGATTTGGAAACGGCGGTATGGAAATATGATGAAGCAAAATACAGCCTGTTGCTGGACGGGGAACCGGTTCGGAATGGGGATAGATTGTTGTATACTCAGAATCAGCCTTGTACCATGGTTTATGCCGGCAAGGGACAGGAAGCGCAGACGTGCAGCCTTATTCTAATGCAGTCAGACACCCTGCCGGCAGTCTTTATTGAGACAGACTCCGGGTCCATGGATTATCTGAATGAAGATAAGACCCATGAGGAAGTGGGTTCCTTTCTATGTGTGCTTGCGGACGGCAGCCCAGACAGCGCCGGCCGTCTGGGTAAAGTCTCCGGCAGGGGATACTCCAGTTTTAATGCGCCCAAGAAATCTTATGGGATTCGTTTTGCAATGTCCACGGATGTACTGGGTATGGGACATGCGAAAAAGTGGGTTTTACAGGCCAATGCCTATGATTTGAGCCGTATGCGCAACCGGGTGATTTATGATCTGGCCCGGGAGATGGGAGTTCCTTACGGGGTGGAGTGCGCTTATGCGGATGTATATTTTAATGGGGAGTATGCCGGTAATTATCTGTTGTGCGAGAGGGTGGAAGTTGCTAAAGGGCGCATGGAGCTTGGAGATGGATGCCTGATGGAAAGCGTTTTTGCCAGCAGGGTGGAAGAGGAGGCGGAATACAGCACTTTCTTTGGGAGTAAGGCAGGCTGGTATGAAATCAAGTATCCGAATCATATTTCCGATGAAAAACTGGAGGAGATGCAGGCACTTATGGATAGGACAGCGAGTCTGATAGAACAAAGCGGTTCTTATGAGGCTTATGAGCTGCTCAAAGATACGGTGGATATAGAATCTTTTATCCAGATGTTTCTGTTGGACGAATTGTCTAATGAGGCGGATTTAAACCGCGCCAGCACCTTTTATTTTACAAAAGATGACGGCAGGCTTTATGCGGGGCCGGTGTGGGATTATGACAGGTCCCTGGGGAATGTGAAGTCCTCTGCGTATCCGCTGTTGGATTGTTTTACGGTGGGGCCCGGGGAAATACTCTTTAGAAGTCCTTATTTCCGGGCGGATGTGGCTGAGAGTTACAATGCCCGTTACAAAGATTTGATGGAAAACTACGCCTCGGCATATATAGAACAGACACAAAAAGAGATTGCGGCCTCGATTGCGATGGACGAAATTCGCTGGGGCGGCGAGGCGGATAATAAGTATACGATCTTTAATGACACGTATGATACTTTTGATGAGGGGGTAGCGTATTTAAAGGATTCTTTCGAGATAAGATATGGATTGCTGGACGACATTCTGAACAATCCCGGGAAGTATCATCAGGTGGAGTTTGTGAATACCGGTGCGACCACAGAATATGTGAGCCAGAGACTCTGGGTTCTGGATGGGGAGATGATTCCCGAAGAGGTGATGGAGTATCTTGCACAAAGGTATGAGAGTGATATGTGGGTATATGAGGACGGCGGGGAGTATCAGCCGTCACCGGTTGTTTCAGATGTGCGTCTGTTATCCGCAAGGACAGGAGAGGAACCATGAGAAATTCCTTTGAGAAGACTATCAATATTTTGATCAGAGCCATATTGGCCGTGGTTGTGTTTGTGCTGTTCTTACATAGTATTTTCAGCACCAGCTTTATAGGACAGATTCCGGGAGAGGACGGAGGCATACAGGACCATACGTTAAATATTGCGGACAGCCCGTTTCTGCATTTGCTGATTCTATTGATTCTTACGGTGCTTCTGGTGGCTCTATACCGGATCTTTGGAAAAAGAAAGATACAGATTAATTTGAGAGCGGCGTTCTTGATGACGGCGGCGGCAGGATTCTTTCTGGGCCTTGCGTGGATTCTTTGCACACGGTTACTGCCGGGTTCAGATCCGGCCAAAGTGTGCCGGGTTGCGGCCGAGTGGACAGAGGGCAACTTTTCTTCCTTTGAGCAGAGTGTGGACGGAGAAGAGGGGTATTTGTTTAAGTATCCTTTTCAATCGGGTATTGTGTTGTTTTATTATCTGGTAATGCAACTTTTGGGGACAGAGAATTATGTGGGGCTGCAGGTGGTAAATCTGCTTATGCTGGCCATATCTTATTACTTGTTGGTGCAGATTCTTGGCCGGTTCTGGAAGGAAGACAAGGCGGCTTTAGTCTTTGCCCATGGGGCGTTGGTTCTTTGGCTGCCCTATATGTTCTATGTAACGTATCCTTATGGTATTATGCCGGGCATGGCCTGTTCTTTAGGGGCGGTATTTTGTGCTGTGCGTTATCTGGAGACGCGCAGGCCGTGGTATATGCTGCCGGCGGCCCTGTTGATGGGACTCGCCACGGTCTTTAAAATGAATTGTCTGATCTATCTGGTGGCTGTGGGTTGTTTCCTTGTATATGATGCACTGGATGGGCTGTTAAAGAAAAAAACATGGCTGATTTCTCTTGTATTTCTTGCGGTGATGGGACTCGGTGTAGTTGGTATGAACCGCGCTGTGAACAGCTATGTGGAACATTTGTCCGGGTATGAAATGCCCGAGGGGCAGGTGATGCTCTCCTGGGTAGTGATGGGACTACAGGAAGCGCCCAAGGGACCGGGCAATTATAATGGGTTTAACGGCAATGTCTATACCGAGAGCAATTATGACACGGCACTTGCCAATGAGCGCTCTATGGATGAATTGAAAAGAAGGCTTCAGTGGATGGGAGAGGATCCTGTAAACAACGGTCTGGTCTTTTTCGCGAGAAAAACTGCTTATCAGTGGAATGATCCTACCTTTATATCCCTGGATCGTATGGCAGGGCGTAAGTCGGAAATTACCATTGCGCCAATAGTTAAAAGTCTGATTGAAGGGAAGGGATGCAGCTATCTTTCCGTGGTGCTTAATGTGGTGCAGACACTGATTCTGACGGGAGCTTTGTTCTATCTGCTTTTTATGGATAAAAAGGCCAAATTATATGAGTTGATTATCTATGTGGTGTTTCTGGGAGGATTCCTGTTTCATCTGGTGTGGGAGGCGTCTGCATCCTATGCGATTCCTTATTTTGTCCTGTTGATTCCTTATGCAGTGAAGGGATTTGCGGAGTATGTCAGGTGGGCGGATAAAGTTTGGATGTGGTTTTGTCAGAAATCCGTCGAACAAAAAAGGGAAGATATCAGGCATTACTGTTCCGGAAAGAATGGCATGTTACTTGGTGCGGTGGTTTTTTGTATGCTGCTTCTGATACTGGCCGCACAGACAGGTCTTTTCAGGAGGACGATCGCGTTAAATGATGACCAAAAGGGAATTGATGCAAGTGAACAGTTTTACAGAACGGGGGCCTGGGAACCGGGAGAGTAAAACAGAAAGAATTGGTGTGATGGACAGAATCGTTTTTGTGATACCGGATATGCCGGGCGGCGGTACGGAACGGGTGGTGGCACTTCTGGCAAATGAATACAGCAAACGGGGAATTGCCGTGACGATTCTTCTTTTTGCAGGGCATGAGACCGCCTATTCTTTAGAGGAGGGCGTCGAAGTGGTCAGCGTGGGAGATCCTTCCGGCGGCAGTGTGAAGGAGCGGCTTGGCAGGATTGTGAGAATGAGACGATTTTACCGGGCGCATAAGGGATGCCAGATCTGGTCATTCAGTGTGATGGGAGCGGTTTTCTCGGCAGTGGCTGCTTTCGGAGGCCGGCATTTTGTTCTGGTTTCTGAGCGCAATGACCCTAACAAGTACGAGCATCCCAGAATCAGAAATATAAGTTATCGTCTGGCGGATGTGGTGATATGTCAGACGCCGGATGCGGTGGAGAGTTTTCCGGCAGCCATCAGGCGTAAGGCGGTGGTAATACCGAACCCTCTGGAGGCGGAGAGTCTGGTACCTTATGAGGGAAAGCGGCAGGAGCGGATCGTGGCGGTAGGCAGATTGAGTGCCCAGAAGAATCACAGGCTTTTGCTGAAGGCTTTTGCAATGTTTGCCGAGAAACATGAGACCTATGTGCTGGAGATTTACGGCAAGGGAGAACTGGAAGAAGATTTGAAAAGTTTTGCCAAGGAGCTGGGCATTGCCCATCGGGTATTTTTTCGGGGCTTTGCTGATAACGTGCAGGATCAGATACGGCAGGCAGGGATGTATGTCTTGTCTTCGGATTATGAGGGAATTTCCAATTCTATGTTGGAGGCCATGGCATTGGGGATGCCGGTCATTGCCACCGACTGTCCTATTGGCGGTTCCCGGATGTATATTAAGGATGGGGTGAATGGCCTTTTAGTACCGGTAGGTGATGCGGAGTTGTTGGCGGCAGCCATGGGGAGACTGGCGGAGGATCCGGTTTTTGGAAAGAAGCTGGGCAGGGAAGCAGCAAAGCTCAAGGAGAATCTGGCCGTGGCTAAAATTGCCGACAGATTTTTGGCCTTGTCGGGGAAGGGCAGGGATTCTCATGAGTAAAGTATTGGTTATCAATCCGATTTTATATACGGCGGAACATAATAAAATTCCAAGAGTGGATTCCATCAAAGATACCATGATTTACAGCATGTGTCTGGGCTTTCAGGAGGCCGGACATGAGGTGACGTTGATTGCTGCCAAAGATTACCGGCCTGGGAAAGAGGAAAAATATCCATTTACGGTACTGTGGCTTCGGACGGTAGGGCATAAGATATTTCAGCCCAGATGTTTTCCCTATATGCCCGCTCTGCGGGGATATTTAAGGAAACATACAGAATATGACATGATTGTCAGTAGTGAAGTGTTTGCCACCTGGTCATACACGGCGGCCAGACTGTGTCCGGATAAGACGCTTATCTGGCATGAACTGGCGGCACATAACAATATGTTACATCAGATTCCTTCCCAGGTATGGTATCATCTGGTAGCGCGGTTTTTGATGCACCGGGCAAAGGTAGTACCTCGTTCGGCGGCAGCGGCTTCTTTTATCCGGCAGTTTATGCCCCGGGTGACGGATATCACTATTGATCATGGGGTGGATCTTAAGAAGTTTCCACTCCCTGACGTGACGGATAAGGCGAATCAGTTCGTGGTCGTATCCCAACTGATCGCCCGAAAGCAGATTGCGCGGACCATAGAGGCCTTTGGAGATTTTGTAAAGCAGGGAAATGACGGGTATTGTCTCTATATTATCGGAAAAGGCGAGGAGGAAGAGCGGCTGAAAGGGCTGGTAAAGAATAGAGAGCTGGAAACCAGAGTGATTTTCTGCGGGCAGATGTCTCATGCCGAGCTGATCCCTGTGGTGGCGAAATCCAAAGCTCTTCTGGTTTCTACCAGAAAGGATAATAACATGGTATCCATTGTGGAGAGCATTGCCTTAGGAACGCCGGTGGTTACTACCCCTGTGCCTTATAATGCGGCTTATATCCGACAGGAAGAACTGGGCATCGTGGAGGCGGACTGGGGTGCGGATGCGCTTGCGCGGGTTGTGGCGGAAAATGAGCGCTATGCGGGTAACTGTGTGCGCTACCGAAAGGAGCTGTCCAATAGGGCCTGTGCAGAGAAGTTTTTCACGCTCTTGTTTTTTTGACAGTATCCATGTAAAATGGACGAGTAGGCAAAAAGAAATGTATTTAGGGCAATAAAGGAATATCCGAAAACGGAGGAACAGATTGGAAACGATAAAGGCAGTCTTCTGCTTCGATGAAAACCTGACTGCGCCGGTACAGGCGGCAGTGGCATCCTTGCTGGACAGTTCTGCCACGGAATCTGTTCACTGCGAGATTCATTGTGTCTGTACAAGGGCAGCAGCATGGGTGGAGGAGAGTCTGCGTCAGGTAGTGGCAAGACGGGATCCGGCGTCCGTGTTGATCATGCACTGTATAGAAAATCCTTATGCGGATTCTTATGAGGTGCGTGGGATTTCGGCGGGGGCCTATCTGCGGCTTACTCTGCATCAGATCCTGCCGGAGGCGGACAAGATTCTTTATCTGGATGTGGATATTCTGGTACGTAACAGTTTACTGCCATTGTGGCAGACGGCGCTTTCCGACAATCTTCTGGCGGCGGTTAAAGGGCCGGTGGGACTTTCGGAAAAGTGGGCATGGAACAGTGACAGACCTTATTGGAATCTGCTTGCGGGTATGGAGGGCAGATATGTCAATTCCGGTGTGCTTCTCATGAATCTGGCACAGATCCGCGGGCGCGGACTGGATAAGCAATGGGAGGAACTGGGGAGACAAAAGCTTTATTATCAGGATCAGGATATTCTGAATATTACCTGTAAAGATGCCATTGTCTATCTGCCTCTTGCCTATAACCGTTTAGCCTATATGCAGGAAGGTGATTATCACAGATTTGTGGAGGAGGGACTTTGTACCCAGGAAGAGTATGAGGAAGCCATGGAGGCGCCGGTGATTCTGCACTATGCGGGGGAAAAACCCTGGAACCGTTACGATACGAATCTGGGAGATGTCTGGTGGGCGTATGTGAACAGTCAGCCGGATTTGAAAGATTTATTTGATGAAGAGAAGGCCCGCCGCAATCACGGGCCTACGTTGGCGGACAGGGCATTGCATAAGATGAAGAAGATATTCAGCAGGGAAAAATTGTAAAGAGGTAGAACCTTAACAAAGATACAGGCAGACTGCAAAGAAAGTATTTGCAAAAGTATAGAAAGGTACATGGGTGACAATGATGAGAATAGCGGTAGCGGGAACAGGATATGTGGGGCTTGTGGCAGGGGTGTGCTTTGCGGAGAAAGGGCATGACGTTACCTGCGTGGACGTGGATGAGGCCAAGGTAAAGATGATGGCATCCGGTGTGACACCGATTTATGAGGAAGGACTGCAGGAGCTGATGCAGAAGAACAATGCTGCCGGCAGACTGCATTATACTACGGATTATCGGGAGGCTTACCGGGATAAGGACGCTATCTTTATCGGTGTGGGTACGCCGGAACAGCCCGACGGTTCTGCTAACTTAAGTTATATTGCCACGGTGTCCAGGCAGATTGCGGAATCTGTGGAACGGGACTGCCTGGTGGTGGTGAAATCCACGGTGCCGGTAGGAACCAACGATAAAGTAGAGCAGTTTATTCATGACTTTTTAGAGCGGGATGTCAAGGTAGAGGTGGCTTCCAACCCGGAGTTTCTGGCGCAGGGATCCGCTGTGCATGATACACTGCATGCTGCCCGTATCATTATCGGTACGGAGAGTAAGGAGGCAGAGGCACTCTTAAAGAAAATTTATGAACCTTTTGGATTGCCTATCGTATCGGTCAACAGGCGTTCCGCAGAGATGATCAAGTATGCCTGCAACGATTTCCTTGCGTTAAAGATTTCTTATATGAATGATATTGCCAACCTCTGTGAACTGGTAGGGGCGGATATTGATGCGGTGGCGGAGGGCATGAGCTATGACGCCAGGATTGGTGCAAACTTCTTAAAGGCAGGAATCGGGTATGGCGGAAGCTGTTTCCCGAAGGATACTAAGGCTCTTAAATATCTGGCTAACCAGCACGGTTACCGGTTAAAGACTGTGGAGGCGGCGGTGGATGTGAATCTGGCGCAGAAGACCAGACTTTATGAGAAAGCCTGTCAGCGCATGATTACTTTTCAGGGCCTGAAGGTTGCCGTGCTTGGTCTGGCGTTTAAACCAGGAACGGATGATCTGCGGGAAGCTCCTTCTCTGGACAATGTAGAGCTGCTGCTAAAGGGAGGCGCCCGAATTACGGCTTATGATCCGGTGGCGGCGGTCAATTTTGAAAAACGGTATCCGGCAGGGGAAAACGGGCGGGGCAGTATCGCCTATGTGAATACGCCAAAGGAGGCCCTGACAGGAGCCAATATCTGTTTTGTCTTTACCGAATGGCAGGAAATCAAGGAGATTGCCCCCGGTATGTTTAAAGAACTGATGAAAAATCCTCTGGTCTACGACGGGCGCAATGTCTTTGACGTGCAGGCCATGAAGGATGCGGGAATCGAGTATTACAGCATAGGACGATGAAAAGGCAGGGTATCATATGAATGGATTGGATGCTTCCAAAACATATTTGGTCACCGGGGGTGCGGGATTTATCGGCTTCCATTTATCGAAGAGTCTTCTTGAGAAGGGGGCTGCGGTGATTGGGTTTGACAATATGAACGATTACTACGATGTGAAGCTCAAAGAGGACAGGCTTGCTCTATTGGAGAAGTATGAAAATTATACTTTTGTAAAGGGAGACCTTTCGGACAATGCGGACGTGTTTCGCGTATTTCAGGAATATCGCCCCCAGATTGTGGTGAATCTGGGCGCCCAGGCAGGAGTCAGATATAGTATAGATAATCCCCAGGCTTATATGGAATCCAATATGATGGGATTTTTTCATATTCTGGAAGGATGCCGGTATTTTCCGGTGGAACATCTGGTGTATGCTTCTTCCAGTTCCGTTTATGGCGGAAACGAGAAGGTGCCTTTTTCCACGGAGGATAAAGTGGATGAACCAGTGAGTCTCTATGCGGCTACTAAGAAATCCAATGAACTGATGGCCCACGCATACAGTAAACTTTATCGTATTCCGGTGACAGGGCTCCGCTTCTTTACGGTCTATGGCCCTTACGGCAGACCGGATATGGCATATTTTAAGTTTACGAACAAGATTCTTGCGGGGGAACCGATTCAGATTTATAACAACGGGGATATGTACAGGGATTTTACCTATATTGACGATATTGTCAAAGGAGTGGAAAATATTCTCTGCAATCCGCCGGCTGAAAATGGAAAGGGTGCCCGCTATAAGGTTTATAACATAGGCAATAACAAACCGGTGAAATTGATGGATTATGTGGAAACACTGGAACGGTGTCTGGGAAAGACGGCAGTGAAAGAGTATCTGCCCATGCAGCCCGGTGATGTGTATCAGACCTATGCGGATGTGAGCGAATTGATGCAGGACTATGACTTTAAACCGGATACTTCCATTGAAGAGGGACTGTCCAAGTTTGTGGCCTGGTATCGGGAGTATTATGGAGGTAAGGATGAGTGAGATAGATAAGCGGCAGATACCGGTATTGTATCTGGTGGTACCTTGCTATAACGAGGAAGAGGTGGTGGAGAAGTCCGCCAGTGTCATGGGAGACAAGATCAGGCGCCTGGAGCAGGAAGGTAAGATCGCACCGGGCAGTAAGATCATGTTTGTCAATGACGGCAGTAAAGATAAGACCCTGTATCTTCTGCATCAGATTGCGAAAGCGGATAAGATGTTTTCGGTGGTAAGCCTGGCAGGCAATTATGGGCATCAGAGCGCTATTCTGGCGGGCATGATGACGGCCAGACAGTACGCGGATGCGGTGGTCACCATCGATGCAGATCTGCAGCAGGATATTGAGGCATTAGACGATTTCCTGGCCCGTTATATGGAAGGCTGTGAGGTGGTTTATGGGGTGCGCAATGACAGACATTCCGACGGTATCTTTAAGAAAGCCACAGCTACGGCCTATTATAAGCTGATGCATATGCTGGGCAGTACCGTGATGACGAACCATGCGGATTATCGGCTGATGTCGAAGAAAGCCTTAAACGCTCTGGCGGAATATAAGGAGACCAACCTGTTTCTGCGGGGATTGATTCCTACCATGGGCTTTCCCTCCGATGTGGTGTATTTTGATGTGAAGGCCAGAGAGGCGGGACATTCTAAATATACGCTCAGCAAAATGATGACATTGGCGCTTGACGGAATCACCTCCATGAGCGTCCGGCCGCTTCGGCTGATTGCGGGGCTGGGATTTCTGGTCTGTATTTTCAGTTTTATCATGTGCATCATCAGTCTGGTGGACTGGGTAAACGGCAACAATGTGCCCGGTTATACCACCACTTTGATTGTGACGTTGATGATTGGCGGTGTCACGCTTTTGTCTTTGGGTATCATCGGGGAATATGTGGGCAAGATTTATATGGAAACCAAACACAGGCCAAGATATATCATAGATACGTTTGTATGGCGTGAGGATGCGCAGGAGGATAAATAGAAATGTTGACAGTGTTCTTCTCCTGGATTGTTATTGCTGCGGCGTCTTTTATTTTTGGTAAGGCAGTTGTAGACGGTATCTGCCGGAAAGATCTGCAGCGCATGGGAAAGCCGGATATCTATATTGTGACGGGGATTGCCTTTCTGAATATTTATGCGCAGCTGTTCAGCGTTTTTTATAAAGTAGCAGGGATTGCCTGTACCATCTTGGGAACCATAGGATTGATTCTGGTGATGGTTTATGGGATAAGGTGTTTTCGCGCAAGGAAAAGACCAAGACTGCTGCCCGGGATAACAATAGAGAAAAAGAAAGCGGCACTGTTCAGGGCAGTACTGCTTTTCTTAAGTTTTCTGGCTATGCTTCTTTGGACGACCCAGGATCCGGGGCAGTATGATACGGGATTGTATCATGCTCAGGCTATCCGTTGGATCGAAGAGTATGGCGTGGTGCCGGGACTCGGCAATCTGCATATGCGGTTTGCCTACAACAGTGCCTTCATGTGTCTGCAGGCACTTTTCAGCCTGGAATGGCTGGTGGGACAGTCTCTCCATACCATGAACGGATTTCTTTGTCTGTGTGCACTTTTCTATGCCTTTGGCACAGTGCGGATACCCGGGAAAGAGCGGTGGCAGACTTCCGATCTGCTTAAGTGTGTGACAGTGGTTTATGTGGTGAAGAGTCGTTACAGCATTGCATCTCCTGGTACGGATCTGTGGGCGATGATTTTGATCCTTTATATTTGTATCAAGTGGTGCGAATTGACAGAAAGCGGAGAGAAAGAGACGACGCCCTGGTGTTATGTCTGTCTGGTAGGATTTTATGCCCTTACGGTCAAACTTTCGGCTGCGGCGATCGTTGTTTTGGTCCTGTATCCGTTGTATCTGCTGATTCGGGAGAAGAAATTCCGCAGTATTGCGGGCAATGGAATCCTTGCTGTCCTGATCGTGATTCCTTATCTGATCCGCAATGTGATCATTTCCGGTTATCTGATTTACCCCTATGCGGGAATAGATTTGTTTTCTGTGGATTGGAAGATGGATCCGGGAGTGCTTTTGGAGGACAGTAAATATAATCTCACCATGTGGGCCAGAGGATTTACGGATGTGGCAAGCTATGCGGAAAATTATGAGGGTACTTTGTTTGCCTGGATGCCGCACTGGTTTATGTCCCAGAGCATGGGGTATCGTATCCTGCTTCTCTTGGGAGCGGTCTGCGCGGCAGTGGTTCTTTTTTATATTGTCAGGCAGGCGGCATGCCGCAATTATGCCTATATGGCGATCCTTGCAGCCAGTGAAGTGTGTCTGTTGTTCTGGCTGATGACGGCGCCCTTAATCCGCTACGGACAGGTTTATGTTTTTATCATCATCGCACTGGCACTTGGCGGATGGGAAAGGAAAGCAGCTGTGCCCGGAAAGGATGTTCTTTCTATGGCAGGGGCCGCTGTCATGTTGGCGGCGCTGGTATTGCTTGGCAGTAAGGTGAGGGACGTGGGAGATATGGAGCCCGGATGGCTTTTCAAACAGCCGCCTTACGGAGCCTGGCCGGCACGGCAGGTACAGGTGGAGAACGTGACGATCTGGGAACCGACGGAGAGTGATCTGATCGGATATCCGGCATTTCCGTCCACGCCCCAGGGAGGTCAGTTGGATCATTTAAAACTGCGGGGAGAAGGATTTGAGGACGGATTCCGGTATACGGAAGAGCCACAGCGGTAAGAGAAAGGATTCTATATGGTTAAGACAGATATTCATGCGGATGATTATGCGTTGACGGTTAATACTTCTAAAGATATGTTGGAATGTATGCAGGCCGGAAAGTTGGACAGTATCAGTATTGTGCCTAATATGGCCTGCTTCGAGGCGTGTATGGAAATGCTCTGCGAGCAGATTCCAAGACTGCCCTTTTTACCGCTTATGTCGGTACATTTAGATTTTGTGGAGGGGCAAAGCCTTGCGGGAAAGGGGGAAGTTCCTCTTCTCGTGAAGGGAGATACCGGCCTGATGGGCTTATCCTGGGGAGGAATTTTTCAGTATTCTTATCTGCCGGGAAAACGTGAGCAGGTTAAAACGCAGTTAAAACGGGAGATTAAGGC
Organism: Lachnospiraceae bacterium UBA7086; assembly: GCA_002492525.1. Classification (GTDB taxonomy): domain Bacteria; phylum Bacillota; class Clostridia; order Lachnospirales; family Lachnospiraceae; genus UBA3282. The sequence continues at coordinate 39,918 of DKZA01000025.1, forward strand.
GCAGATTACCAGGACACAGGCAGCTATTGATAAGTGTATGGAGATTGCCGCAAAGAACGAGGTACCCTGTAAACAGGCGGGGCTTCGGTTGGACAGCCACCAACATGCTCATATGATTCCAGTGGTATGGGAGGCTGTCCTAGAAGTGATCGAGGAGGAAAGCTGGCGGCTTTCTTATATCAGAAATTCCAAAGAAGTGCTGGGGGTATTCCTTTCGGAGACGGGACTGCTAAAGACCTATCGTCCCATTAATTTTGTGAAGAACAGACTCTTATCGTTTTATTCCCATAAGGTGGATCGTTACTGCCATGCTCATGGTATGGAACAGATGTATCTCTGGGGACTTGTGATGAGCGGCCGCATGGATAAGGATAGGATAGAGAAGCTGTATCCGAAAATGATTCATAAAGCAGGACAGGATGGGAGAGTTCTGGAAATCTTATTCCATCCGGGCATGACGCTGCCGGAGGAAGTGACGCCGGAGATTGCCAAAGAGGCGGTAGAAACATTCTATCTGTCAGAGGACAGGCACGTGGAGAAAGAGGCAGTATTGCAGCTGCCGCCTTCATAAAATCAGGAGACGCTATCTGAGTGCCTCCTGTAATTCTGTTACTTCATCCTGTAAGATGCCCATGAAATATTGTTTGCCTGCATCGCTGAGGTGGTCGGAATCTGAGAAATATTCCAGATTGTATTGGAACCGATCATCATGGGAGTAATCATAATAACTGACGCCTGTGTCAGAAGAGATTTTATTTATGGTAGCATAGAATTCCTGCAAAAAATCCTCAGAAACCAATTCATTGTAATATTGTGAAAAGGGCGTGGTGATCAGAACCGGAGTCACGCTGTTCTCCCGGCAGTATTCGATGATGGCATATAATTCTTCAATCCGCTTTGGCAGGAAATATTCTTCTTTGCCGGCAAAGTGTCTTTCATAACGCTGTCTTGCCCGGTCGGCAAATTCTTCCACATTGATGCTGTTGTCGTCACCCTCGGCAGCCTGGGCCGTGAGAGTAAGATTCAGGTTCGGACAAAGCTTCAGAATGTCTTCTCCGGCGGAGAGGATGGGCAGTCTGGTGGTCACAATGTCCGTATACAGATCATAGTCCGGAATATTCTGGGGAGACAGGCAGTGGTAGTATTTGACACTCAGTGCCTGGGCCTCCGTGTCGTTCACGGTCTCATTGTTGAAGGAAAAGTAAGAGACCGGAATGAACAGGACACATTCGTCATCCAGGTATTTACCATATTCTTTTAATAAGGCCAGATCGTAGGTGTACGTCTGACTGGCGTTGCCGAAGTTAAAGCAGGTGTTGCCCAATTCTTCCAGAGCCGTATAGTCAAAATTGTAGGCGCCGTGGGAACTGCCTATATTGGCGAAATCAATTTCATCCTCCGGAATTTGATTGCCCAACATGCGCAGATTCCACAGATCCATATATTTTTCGTCGTCAATTTTCTGATAGGGAATATTTAAAAGATAAATAATGCCCATGGCAGCCGCCGGAACAGCGATGCACTTTATGACGAAGGGTAAAACACGTTTTTTTTCTTTCACAACCATTCCTCCTTAGAACTGGAAATAAATAAATTCTGTGGCGATTCCCTTGTTGGAGAATAGGGCAATTGTCACCAGAAGCAGGACATAAACAGGCCATCGCACGAAGCACCTTTGTCTGGAGATCAGTCTGATCACATCTTGTTTCAGGGAGATGCCGTCATAGATGCCAAGCACCACGATGGAAAGGAGCATACCTATGATGGAAAGGAAAGACATACCCAGACAGACAGCGGCGGTCTGTAAGTAACTGAGCGGTCTGGATGCATCCCAGAACAGTCGGGAGATGATCCAGACAGCGTCCTGGATGGTATTGGCCCTGAAAAAGATCCAGGTAAAACATAACAACAGGAAGGTAATCGGCAGCTGCCACCAGTGTTTCTTGCGCACCACTATTTCTCCGTTTCGTTTTTTAGGATAGATAAATGTTTCTATAATCTGCAAAAGCCCATGGATGCCGCCCCAGAGGATATAGGTAAGGCTGCTGCCATGCCAGAAACCGCTGACCAGAAAGGTAATCATGAGATTTAAGCAGTTGCGCCATCTTTTCACCCGGTTGCCGCCCAGAGGAATATAGACATAGTCCCGAAACCAGGTGGAGAGGGAGATATGCCATCTGCTCCAGAATTCTTTGATGGAGAAGGAATAATAGGGACTTTTGAAGTTAGTCATCAGGTCGATGCCAAAAAGCTTCGCACAGCCGATCGCAATATCTGAGTAGCCGGAAAAATCACAGTAAATTTCGATGGCAAACATGATTGTCACAATAATAAAGACAAGGCCCACGTAACTGTAGGGCTGGTTATAGATTTTGTCCACTACACCGGCGAATACGTCCGCAATCACCAGTTTCTTAAAATAGCCCCAGGCCATCAGTTTCAGACCGTAGGTTACGTTGTCATAGTCAAAAGGCCGTTTTTTCTTATACTGGGGCAGAAGGCTGTCGGCCCGGCCGATGGGCCCGGCCAGAAGCTGCGGGAAGAAAGACACAAAGAGAGCGTAGAAGCCAAAATGTCTTTCCGCCCGGATGTTGCCTTTGTAAACGTCGATTAAATATCCCATGGATTGGAAAAAATAAAAGGATACGCCGGCGGGCAGAAGAATCCGCAAGGTCAGCGGCTGCATGGTCAGTCTTCCTGCATCGATCAAGGCATTGATCTTATCCATGAGGGGGGATGCTGTCTTAAAGACAAGCAGAATCAGTACCAGGGGTATAACGCCGCTTAACAGACAGAGTTTTTTCTGACCGGCGGTCTTTGCCTTTTCCAACTGCAATGCCAGAGTGTAGGTCAGCAGTGTGGTTCCTAACAGTAAGAATCCGTAGCCCACATGCAGGTTCATATAAAAGGCATAGCTGGCAAGTAATAAAAACAGCCAGCGCAGTCTGTGCGGTACCAGATAATATAAGATAAATACAATCACCAGAAAGACGGCGAAGGTCATGGAATTAAACAGCATACTATACTCCGTTCCGGGACGCTAAACCGCCCCCTTTGCAAGCCATATAGGATATTTCCTTGCATATACGGATATATTTTACTTTATTTGGAAGTATTATGCAAATTGAATTTATGCGGCAAAAACCCATAAAAAGGTTTCTTTCAAGATACATTTATGATAAAATTTTATTGGTCTGTTAATAGAGAGAGAATGGACGGCATTATGGGTATTACATCTTTTTATTTTTTATGTTTTTTTGCAGTTATGTTGATACTGTATTACAGTATCCCCCGGAAGTTCCAGTGGGGGCTTCTTTTGTTATGCAGTCTTTTGTATTATCTGTTCTCTGGTCAGGGGGCGTTGATTATATATCCGGTGGTGTCAGTGACGGCCTGTTATGCGGGCAGCAGACTGCTTGGAAAAACGCCGGAGGAGGATGCAGGAAAACGGAAACTTATCTTGATAGTAACGATACTAGTTAATATCGGAATCCTGGTGGTTTTAAAATATGTGAATTTCGGGATTTATACCATAGACGGCGTGGCCAGGCTGTTCGGAAGCAGCAGGACGCTGATAGAGAGCGTGGATTTTCTGGTGCCTCTGGGGGTGTCTTTTTATACCTTTTCCCTGTTGGGATATGTGATTGATGTGTATTATGGGATTGCCAGGCCCCAGCATAATTTTTTAAAGCTTGCACTCTATGGTATGTATTTTCCGGTAATCATTTCCGGACCGATTTTAAAATACCGTGAACACGGAGAGCAGTTCTTTGCGCCTCATGCTTTTGATTACCGCAGGGTTGCTTACGGCTTGCAGCGTATGCTGTGGGGATTTTTTAAGAAACTTGTGATTGCGGAGCGGCTGGGGATGCTGGTGAACACGGTTTATGGAAATTACGGGGACTATCCGGGGGCATATATCTGGGTAGCCACCGTCTGTTATGCATTTCAGCTTTATACGGATTTTTCGGGTTGTATGGATATTGTGCTGGGTATGTCGGAGAGCTTCGGGATTCTTCTGCCGGAGAACTTCCAGACTCCTTTCTTTGCAAAAAGTGTGGCGGAATACTGGCGCAGATGGCATATTACGCTGGGCGTCTGGATGAAGGAGTATGTATTCTATCCGGTGCTGCGGTCTTCGTTTTTTACCAATCTGAATAAGTCCTTTCGGGAGAAATTCGGCAAGAAAAGAGGCAAGCAGTATGCCACTTTTGCAGCGTTGTTTATTCTCTGGCTGACGGTGGGAATCTGGCACGGAGGCGACTGGAAATTCGTGATTGGGTCAGGGCTTTTGCACTGGTTTTATATTGTGATGGAAGAACTTCTTTCACCGCCTTGTGCAAAGGCTATGGCGCGTTTATCTATTAACGCTTCGGGAAAGGCAGTGAACGGAATTCGGATATTGCGCACCTTCTTCCTGGTGTGCATCGGAGATCTGTTTTTCCGGGCGGCTTCCGTAGGAGATGCCTTCGCCATGCTCAAGGGGGCAGTGTCGGTATGGAATCCGCATGTCCTGTGGGACGGTTCTTTATTTGCCTTGGGGCTTGATGTGATTGAGGCGGCGATTACGCTGTTATCTCTTTTGCTTCTTTTAGGGGTCTCTGTGATGCAGCAAAAAGAAGGTGTGCGAGAACGGATTGCCAGAAAGGCGCTGCCGATACGTTGGATGATATGGTACGCGCTGTTGTTTGGTGTAATCCTGTTGGGGTGTTACGGCCCGGGTTACAGCGCTTCGGAGTTTATTTACCAGGGTTTCTGATGCTTGCAAAATGAGGCTGCATAGGGTATCGTTACTGTTAACAGGCAAAACTGTTCTGACAGGGAGGATTAGCATGAAAACAGATGTAAAAATGGAATTGATCAATGACAAAATAAGACTGCCGGAATATGAATTGACGCAGATAGGAGAGAAAAAGAATAAGTATTTGATTTGTATTCCGGTGTTGAATGAAGGGGAGAAGTTTAGAAATCAGCTGGCCCGGATGCAGAAGTTAAAAGTGTCCGACGTGGCAGATTTGATTATCTGCGACGGCGGCAGTACCGACGGCAGTGCGGATATTGACATGCTGGCAAAGTATGATGTGACGGCCCTTGTAATCCGTAAGTCTAAAGGACATTTGAGCGATCAGCTGATGCTCGGGTATTATTATGCGCTGGTAAACGGCTATGAGGGAACCATTACCATAGACGGCAACGGCAAGGACGGGATAAAGGGTATTTTCAGGATGGCCAGGGCACTGGATCAGGGCTTTGATTTTGCACAGGGTTCCCGATACCGCAAAGGAGGCGTAGCGATCAATACGCCAAAATCCAGGGAGATTGCCATTAAACTGATCCATGTGCCGATCATTAATATTCTTTCCGGATGTAAATACACAGATACTACCAATGGATTCCGGGCACACAGCATCCGTGTGTTTGAGGATGACAGGATCCAGCCATTCCGTTATGGTGATTTTCCTACCTATGCGCTGATACATTATCTGACAGTGATCATCCCCCGTCTGGGATACAGAGTTACGGAAGTTCCCGTACTCAGACGGTATCCGGCAGGAAAGATTCCCACGAAGATCAGTCCGATCAAGGGTAATATGGATCTGATGAAAATATTATGGAATATTGCGATCAGGAAATATGAACCGAAAGATTAAAGGCGGTGTTACATGGACTGTATATTGATAGGATACGGTTATTGGGGAACGATTATGGAAAGATATATCCGGCAGTCGGAGCAGTTCAGACTGTTGGGAATATGCGACCATCACAAAGAGGACAGTGTGGATTTGCAGGAAGTGATTGACAGCATTGACTGTGCATTTGTCTGTGTGCCTACCGGAAATCACGTTGCGGTGGTGGAAGAATTGTTGTTCCATGGCGTCCATGTTTTCTGTGAGAAACCTTTGTGCAGGAGTCTGGCGGATACGCAGCGTCTGATGGCCCTTGCAGAAGAAAAAAACTGCACATTGTTTACCGATTATATTTATATGGTATCACCGTCTCTGAAGTGCATGAAACAATATCTGCACCGGTTTGGAAAAGTTCTGTATATTGACATGGCGATTCGTCAGTTTGGCCGGTTTTATAAAAGGGAACATGTCTATGAGACGGTGGGAGTGCATATGCTGTCTGTGCTGGCTTTCCTGTTTGAGGGGCAGTCTGTAGAGATAGAGCGGGTGGAGAATGTGTCATGTGATGGGGAAGGGTATGCGCAGGCCGGATTTCTTCATATCATGGCGGCAGGAGCCCATGGCAGAATTGCGTGTAGTCTGTTGGCGGAACAAAAGGAAAGAACCGTAAAAATTTTGTGTGAAAGGGGTCTGTTTGTCTTTGATATGCTAGGGGAATATACCGTGCAGGCGATAGCCTACGAGGACAGGGAGGATGCCAGGAACCTTAAAGAACGTCGCATTGTGTTACAGGAGCGATTTGATGAAGGAAATAATCTGACGCAGATGTTGGAACTCTTTGCCCGTACCATAGAAGAAGGCGGGGACGAAAACAGGAAGATTACGCTGATGACGCAGAGGATGTTGGATAAGATTGGTAAGGGATTGAACAGGAATGAAATATGATAAGGTAATTATCGGAGGCGGCTTATACGGACTTTATTCCGCGCTTGTGTGCGGCAGAAACGGACAGAACGTGGTGGTGCTTGAGTATGAGGATGCTTCCTTTAAGCGGGCCACTTACATTAATCAGGCGAGGGTGCATATGGGATATCATTATCCCAGATCGTTTTCCACGGCTGTAAAGTCAGCTCATTATTTTGAGAAGTTCTGTAAGGACTACGCAGATTGTATTCTGACGGAGTTTGATCAGGTATACGCTACCTCGGCGGATTTTTCCTGGACTAACGCCGAGCAGTTTAAGAAATTCTGTAAAGAGACGAATATTCGCTGCGACGAGATTTCTCCTTCCAAGTATTTTCAGGAGGGAAAATGTGACGGGGCTTTCCTGACGAGGGAATACACTTATGATGCCATGTTGTTGCGGGACAAGCTGTTATCTCAGATAGAGAGATATCCTTCCGTCAGACTGGTGTATCATGCGAGAATCACACGGATAGAGCAAGACGCTGGGGAATATGTAATTAGGACAGAAGATGGAAATCAGTATCATACCGGTTTTGTGCTGAATGCAGCTTATGCGTCGGTGAATCAGATTGGTGCCCTGGCCGGCTGTGAACCTTTTAAAATCAAATATGAATTATGTGAAATTATTTTGTGCAGGGCGGATGACAGGCTTAAAGGCTTGGGACTGACGGTGATGGACGGACCGTTTTTTTCTGTCATGCCCTTTGGTAAAACAGGGTATCATTCCCTCACGGCGGTAACTTTTACTCCGCATATTACCAGTTATGACGAAGTGCCCACATTTTCCTGTCAGGAGAAATGTGAACCGGGATATTGTCATCCGGGGCAGCTTGGTAACTGTAATGACTGCCTGGCAAGGCCCCGGACGGCTTGGGCATATATGTCGAGCCTTGCCAGGAAATATATGCGGGAAGATCTTACTTTCATATATGAGAAATCATTGTTTTCAATGAAACCGATACTGAAATCTTCTGAGATTGACGATTCCAGACCTACTGTGATCAGGAAATTTTCAGACAATCCTGTTTTTATCAGTGTGCTCTCGGGAAAGATAAATACGGTCTATGATTTGGATGAGGTGCTGTTACATGGATAATAAAGAAAGCAATTTTGTCTCTGCTGTGGTGTATCTTCACAGGGGAGAGAGGCATGTGTATGAATTTTTACAGATGCTTGGAGGCGTGCTGGAAGATAATTTTCAAAAACACGAGATCATCTGTGTCAATGATGATGCGGGCAGCGAGGCGTTGGACGGAGTATATCGGTATAAAGAAGAACACGATCATGCCATCGTCAGTATTATACAAATGGGCTTTTTTCATGGTCTGGAAGCGTCCATGAACGCGGGAATCGATCTTGCTATTGGGGATTTTGTGTTTGAGTTTGATTCCTGCTATGCGGATTATGACAAAGAATTGGTGATGGATGTTTACCGGAAAGCCTTGGAAGGGTATGATATCGTAGCGGCCTTGCCGCCGAAAGACCAGAGCCGGCTTTCTTCTCGTGCTTTCTATGCGGTATACAATTGTTTTTCTCATGGGGAGGGAAAACTTGCTACTGAGCGATTCCAGATTATCTCCAGGAGAGCAATTAATCGAACTTCTGCATACAGTAAGACGATTCCTTTCAGAAAGGCGGTTTATGCTTCTTGTGGTCTTAAGATTTATGATATGGATTATGCGTCTCGTACAGAAGGTGTAATCGGCAGCAGATTTGAAGATGCCCAGAAGAAAAATACGGCGGTGGATGCATTGATCCTGTTTACGGATCTGGCCTATAAGGTATCGGTCTTTCTCTCGGTGCTGATGGCGGTGCTGATGGTCATCGCAGGCATTTATGTGATTGTTGTCTATTTGGGAGTAAATAAACCGGTAGAAGGATGGACTGCTATCATGTTGGTGATGACGGCTGGTTTTTTTGCAACATTTTTGCTTCTTACGATTGCGATTAAATATTTGGATGTTTTATTACGGCTTGTGTTCAAGAGACAGAAATATCTGATTGCATCCATAGAAAAACTTTGAGAAGGATTACAAATTATGGTACAATAACAGATAAGGATACTATCGGATGTATGGGACGGGATGGAAGAGAATTGCCGAGCCGACAGGAAAGCGTATTAGGAGAAAGATGATGGACAAGATAGCTGTATTGATTCCCTGCTATAATGAGGAGAAAACCATCGCCAAGGTGGTAAAAGATGCGAGAGAGGCATTGCCGGAGGCAGTGGTTTATGTGTATGACAATAATTCCAGAGATCGTTCGGTAGAATTGGCAAAGGGTGCCGGTGCGGTGATCCGGCATGAAAATATGCAGGGCAAGGGTAATGTGATCCGCAGGATGTTCCGTGAAGTGGAAGCGGAATGTTATATCATGGTGGATGGGGATGACACGTACCCTATGGAATATGCCAGAGAGATGGCGGACAAGGTTCTTTTAAACAATGCGGATATGGTGGTGGGAGACAGACTTTCCTCCACTTATTTTACGGAGAATAAACGGCCTTTCCATAACTTTGGCAATTCTATTGTACGCAGCAGCATTAATAGATTGTTTGACTGCGATATCAAGGATATCATGACAGGATATCGGGCGTTCAGTTATGGATTTGTCAAGACCTTTCCGGTGCTGTCTACGGGATTTGAGATTGAGACGGAAATGACGATTCATGCGGTTTATAACAATATGCAGATCGAGAATGTGATCGTGGATTATCGTGACAGGCCGGAGGGCAGTGAGTCTAAGTTAAATACCTTTTCTGACGGGTTTCGGGTACTGCGCACGATTTTGAAGCTATACCGGGATTATAAGCCTATGGGGTTTTTTGGACTGTGTTCGGCTATTCTGGCGGTTATCGCTGTGATTTTATTTATTCCGATCATGTTTGATTATCTGGAAACAGGGTTGGTGCTGCGTTTTCCCACGCTGTTTGTCTGCGGTTTTATCGGGCTGGCGGCGATCCAGTCGTTGTTTGCCGGGCTGATGCTGTCCAATATGGCGCTTAAGAACCGCAGGGATTTTGAATACCGTCTGACGCTTGTGACCAGAAGGCTTCCGCAGGGCGGCATCATGGAGGATAGTGTCAAACAATGATTTTATAGAGGAACGGGGTTCATTATGGAGAAGATAAAGGAGCGTTTTACAATGAGGGAGGCGGTTGTCACAGGTGTTGCTGCGGCAGCGGCCCTTCTTGTGTATGGGAGAATCAGTTTGTTGTTATGGAGAGAGGGGAGTCTGTACACCATGGGTATATTCCCCATGCTTCTTCTTTTTGGAATATATGGTCTCTGGAAAAAGGCTTTGTTTATGAGAGAAGTCTTTTTTGCTGTCTGGGTGAGAGTCGTGTTGGCGGCAGTCTTTACGGGGTTTCAGGTGGTGGGCCTTTGGTGGAGTCATCCGGGACTTGAGACGAATGTGAGCGGCGCGGAGGTTTGCGTCTGGATTCTGTGTTTCATACCCGTTTGTTATGCGGGATGGAACCTGCTTTTTGGTCTAGCGGCAGGCTGTGGGAAACAGATAGCGGGGAAGGAAGTCTTTGCAAAGTTTGATGCGTGGTTTGGGAAGAAATTTCCCTGGACGCAGAAAGCTTTTTCACCCTCAAAAGGGTTCCTGTATTCTTTCCTGATCATTATGTTGGGGTTCCTGATTCCCTTTGCAGCCTATTATCCGGCAATCATGGCCTATGATGTGATTCCCCAGCTGGATCAGATTCGGATCAGCGGCTATACCACCCATCATCCGCTGATTCATACCCTGATGTTATCCATGAGTCTGAAACTGGGAGAAATCCTGCCCTTTGTTTCCAATGCGGACAGGGTAGGTCTGGCCATTTATTCTCTGTTACAAATGACAGTAGTGTCATGTTGCTTTTCTTATGTGTATACGTTTTTCCGCAGGAAAGGCGTGAACCGGTATCTGTGTTATCTCTTCGTGCTGTGTGTGGCTTTTTATCCGACCCATGGACTGCTTGCGGTTTCTATCACCAAGGATACCATTTATGCGGTGCTTGTGATGGTTTTTGCGGTGTTTGTCTGGGAAGCGGCGACCTGGCAGGAAGAGACAGGGCCTGGGAGAGGCTGGCTGGCGGCCTATACAGGACTGACGGTATTATTGTTATTGTTTCGTAATAACAGCATCTATGCCTGGGTGCTGTATGTCGTTGTGACGCTTTTTACGTTTCGCCCTAAGGCGGACAGACCTGATTCTGTGAACGTATCGAAGCTTGGGAGACCGCGGAATCCCGGATTTTATAAAAAACTGTGTATCGCACATGGGGCGGCATTTGTCCTGTATTTACTGATTAATACGCTGTTAGTCCAGGTATCCGGCGCTACCAGTGATACTTATGCCAGAGAAATGCTCAGTGTACCCGCCCAGCAGATTGCCAGGGTGGCGGCTTACCATGAGGAAGAATTGACGGCGCAGGATCTGGAGAATCTTTCTGTGATTTGGAAGCAAGGCGAACTGCCGGAGTACGTGCCGGCTATCGCAGACCGGAGTAAGAGGGATATTGTGGGGGAGAAAGAGGTGCTTAAGACGCTTTTGCAGGAATGGGTTTCTCTGGGATGCCGGTATCCGGGGGAGTATGGGAAAGCGTTTTTATTAAAAAATAAGGGTATGTGGTATCTGGAGGATACCTCCTACCTGAATGATGTCTATTCTTATGCCAAGGGATATCTGCAGTTGTCTTATCCCAGCGATCAGCAGGCCTATATGGAGGCATTGGTGCCTGGGTATGTAAGGCATCAGAAGCTGCAGTTTTTACAGTCTGTGTACCGGTATTTTGCGGCAGTGGACGAGGTATGGCGGTATGTGCCGCCCCTTGCGCTTTTGATGCAGCCGGCCTTTTACTGCTGGGCACTGCTTTACTATTGCCTTTGCTGTATCGGTTTAAAGAAGCCGGCGTATCTTATTCCGGCGGTGTATGTTATAGCCCTTGTGGGTACTTTACTGTTGGGGCCCTGTGTGCTCACACGTTATCTGTATCCGGTGATGCTGTCGGTGACGGTGTTGGGAATCCTGGCTCTTTTGGGTGATGACAGGATTTCTTAGCCTGGTAAGAATTTGCGGTCACCTAAGCTGATATACATGATATATGGTATCTCCTGCGGTGAAGATGTCCGCAATTTCGGATTCCACGTTATAGGTATGTCTGAAATACATGATGACGGGATGTTCTCTGTTGAAGGGGGCCTCCCGCAGAATAAAATACACATGGTCGTTCTCGACCACATCCCGTCCGAAATCGCCTATGCCGTGGGCGGTCAGTTTAATCTTGCTGTTGGGATTGCACACCACGCCCCAGTTGGTGTAGAAAAAGTTATTATAGGTATCCAGTGTGGTGTCGAAGGGTGATTCACAGTAATTCTCCAGGGTCCCGGAATCATAAGTCCAGATATAGAAGTTGTCCGGGTGAGCGTGGCAGTATGCTTTCAGCTCTTCCCAGGTTTTTTCATGGGCATGATAATTTTCGTCCACATTGACTTTGGTGAGATAAAGGGAAAGTACACTCAAAGACAAAAACAGAGGCAGAATGAGAGCATAGCGCTTTTTTGTCTCAAGACGCAGAAGATTGAATCCCAGCAGGATACCGAACAGAATCATAAAGTCAGCAGTGATCAACGGCTGGATGATACGCTTGGGAAAACGTCCTTCGTAGAGTACATAAATCCAGCTTACACTGCGTCCGAACAGATAACAAAGATAGACAAGGAGAGCCTGCCAGTTTCGCCTGATCAGTATCAAAAGAAAGGTCAGGAAGATCAGAAGTCCTGCCAGCAGATTGGCAGGCTGCATGCCGTCTTCGTAGAAAAACGCGTTGATACTGCCGGTGATGACGTTCTTGAGCCGTTCGCGCATACTGGTGCGGGCCAGATAACATTTTCTGGCGATATCATGCATCTGTTTCCAGTCAGTTACAGACATGTCATGACCGATATAAGGAGCGCCGTTTCTGCGGTACATGTAAGCTTCTTCGGTGATACCGAGAGCAGTCAGGTCTTCGGCACACTCTTCGTATTCCGGCCACTGGTAAAAGTCCCCCACTCGTTCTCTGTAGTGGTTGATCTTGCGGAAATCGGACCATTGAGGTGCCGAGTAGGCGGCAGCGTTGATGCCCCAGAGGATTCCCATGCCCAGTCCCAGAAGCAGGGCAAAGCCGAGCAGTTTGAGAGGCAGATGTTCACAGTTATTGCGCCGGGCAATCATCCATTTGGAGAGCCAGATCATACCTGCCATGGGAAGCATCAGATACAGGATGTTCTGGCGCATACTGAATGAAATCCAGGCCAGAAAAATGGTGGGTATATTATCCACAAAAAAGACCGTGACGCTGCTGTTGATCTTTGTGGTAATGAAGCAGAAAATGGCCGTAGCAGCGGCAAGCCCTGCGGTAGTCGTGTATTGTGCCTCCGAAAGAACGTTTAAGTCTATCAGAAAGAACAGCATGAGAAAAGTGGCCAGCGCAGGCTTCCAGAATGTGTCTCGGGAATCGTATTTGTGCCAGATCCGCATAGCCCGGTGATAGATGACACTAAGGCAGGCAATCTGCACCCCGTGTTGAAATAATCCGTACCAGGGCAGAAAGCTGCATAGTTTATAGAGCTGACATAACAGCCAGGATAAAGGGTAGAGAAAAAACATTACATGTGCGTCGGGATATCCCAGATAGGCTCCGGAGAGGATACTGTACATGCCCCAGTCGTCGTTGATTCCGTCTACAGGCCGGATAAAGAAAAGTTCCAGACAATAGAACAGAACAAGGAGTACAAGAAAAAAAAGCCGCCACATCCAGGGAGAAGCGGTGCGAGGTTCCTTTTGGGATCTTTTGTATGTTTGACGTTCGAGCTTGAGCTGTGTCGGTGCAGGCTGAGCCCCCTGATTGACAAGTGACATCAGAATATCCCTTTCGTAAGTAATGTTTGACGGTAACATGGTATATTTCTTTTTTTTCATTATATACTATATTACAGGTTGGTTACAAATAGAAAAAGAGCAAATTACAATTCTTAAGATTTAGAAAAGTTTTCTTTAATAAATAGGTACGGGGATATTCAAAAATGAAAAAATATGGTAAAGTCAGACATGAGGAGAAAGAAAACATACGCAGAAAGGTCGTGAAGACAGATGGAAAGTAATAGGACTCCGCGCAGGAGAAGACAAAATAGTAATAATCTGCTTCTTATTGTCCTGATAGGCTTCTGTATTCTGGCATTGATTGAAATTATATATGGACAGGCGCAGATGAGGGTAGAGAAGGAACGGCTTGCCCTGGCGGAAGAAAATAACCAGACGGTGCAGGAACTTAAGAACGAATGGAATCAGATTAAGGAAGGCACCAGTGTGGTGACGAAAGAGGGCGAATCGGAACAGACAGTGGGAAGTCAAGAAGAGAGTGAAGAACAGCCTAAGGTGGTGGAGCAGTCTCAGGAATCCGAGAAGCCGGATGATCAGGCCAAGGCAGAGACAGAGGAAGAAGAGGATGACAGGGAGTATGATATGCAGATTGTCATTCTGGGCGACAGTATCATGGATCATGACCGGACGGAGAGCGGGCCGGCGGCCATCATCGCCCACGACTGTAACGCTAAGGTCTATAACATGGCTATGGGCGGAACTACAGCGGCTCTTCTGCCGGGCGAGGAGGCTTACTTTGATAAGTGGGAGTCCAGGAGCCTGTTAGGCGTGGTACATGCGATTCTGGGTAATATAGACGGGAGTATCTTTGACGGCTACCCGGCGGGAGATGCCCTCAAAAAGTGCGATTTCAGTAAGACGGATTATTTTATCATAGAGTACGGGGTAAATGATTTCCTAAACGGCCAGGTTCCCCAGAGCAGACAGCTGGCGGACGGCGGTACGTTGTCGGTGAGCGAGATACACACTTATACGGGTGCTTTGGAAGATGCGGTGAACCGGCTGCAGGAAGCGTTTCCGGATGCAAAGATATTGTTGATTGCGCCTCATTATTGCCAGATTTTTGATGGCAAAACTTTTGTGGGGGATGGTTATTCGGTGGATTACGGATATGGGCCGTTAATCAATTTCGCCAGAGGAACGGGTTATGTCTATGAGCAGCACAGGGATGAGAATGTTATCTTTTATAATGCCTTTGAGTTAAGCGGCATCAATGCGGAAACGGCTGATGATTATCTGGAGGACGGCGTGCATATGACGCCGGCAGGCAGCAGAATATACGCAGAGGCAATCGCCAGAGTCATCAATGCGGATTTCAGACCGGAGGAATGATTGCATAGAACAAACAGATTATGGTATGATAAAAGACAGGTGTAAAATACACCTGTCTTTTGTACAGGGAGAAATGATACTATGCGGGAGTTGGAATATCCATTTGACAGTGAAGATATTTTAAAACGATCAAAAAAGATAAAGCGGAGACTGTTGGAAGAGCGGTCAGATTTTCTGCAGAAGAAAATCGCGGTCCTGGGAGGCAGTACCACCCATGATATTGTCAGGGTGCTGGAGGTGTTTCTTTTAGAACAGGGGATACAGCCCCTGTTTTATGAGTCGGAATATGCACAGTACTGGCAGGATGTAATGTTTGACGAACCGGCACTGGCTGCTTTTGGGCCGGATCTCATTTTCATCCATACATCTAACCGTAACATTGCCAGATTCCCGGGTATGGGGGATACGCCACAGCAGATAGAGGATCTGCTGACGGAACAGTATGAGCATTTTCAGGTCATGTGGGACAAGATTGAAAAGAAGTATCACTGTCCGGTAATCCAGAATAACTTTGAGTATCCTTTTTACCGGATTCTGGGCAACAGGGAGGCCGTGGATATCCATGGCAGGATATCTTTCATCAACCGGCTGAATGACAAATTTTATGAATATGCCAGAACTCATGCACATTTTTATATCAATGATCTCAATTATATGGCATCAGCCTACGGGTTGGACAGATGGGCCGATCCCTTGTACTGGCACATGTATAAATATGCCATGTGTTTACAGGCAATCCCGGAGTTTGCTTATAATGTGAGTCATATTATCAAAGCGGTTTTTGGAAAAAATAAAAAAGCTCTGGTACTGGATCTGGACAATACGCTCTGGGGCGGTATTGTGGGAGACGACGGCGTGGAACATCTGGAGATCGGGCAGGAAACTCCCATGGGACAAGTTTATGCGGAATTTCAGGGATATGTGAAAGCGCAGAAAGATATCGGGGTGCTTTTATGTGTGGATTCCAAGAACGAGCGGGATAATGCCATAGCGGGTCTGAACCATCCGGACGGGACATTGAAACCGGAGGACTTCATTGTTATCAAGGCCAATTGGGAACCGAAGAGCCAAAATATGGCTGAGATCGCGCAGGAGTTAAATATCTTACCGGACAGCCTGGTGTTTGTGGATGATAACCCGGCGGAGCAGGAGATTGTGGAGAGTCAGGTTGCGGGCGTGTCGGTGCCCAGGATTGGGTCGCCGGAACAGTATATCCGGGTGCTTGACCGTTCCGGCTTCTTTGAAGTGACACAACTGTCAGAAGATGACCGGAAGCGCAATGAGATGTATAAGGCCAACTTGCAAAGACAAAAACAGGCACAGAATTTCGGGGATTACAGAGAGTATCTTCTTTCTCTGCAGATGCGGGCAACGATCAGGGCCTTTGAAGCCTTGTATATGGCCCGGATTGCACAGCTTTCCAATAAGAGCAATCAGTTTAATCTGACTACCAGAAGATACACCCAGACAGATATTGAGGCTTTTGCGACAGATGCCCGCTATATTACCCGGTATGGGAAGTTGGAGGACAAGTTTGGCGACAACGGTGTGGTGAGTGTGGTGATTGGCAGGCAGGGAAGCATGGAGGAGATAGCGGCCTATCAGAAGCGGGAGCCGATTCTTACACAGAACAGCGGCGGGGAAATACTGCATTTGGAATTGTGGCTGATGAGCTGCCGGGTACTCAAACGGGATATGGAGTATGCCATGATGGACAGCGTGGTGGATGCATGCAGGGACAGAGGCATAGGAACCATCATCGGCTATTATTATCCCACGGCCAAAAACGGTATGGTGAGAGAGTTCTACGGCCAGATGGGATTTGAGAAGATAGCAGAAGATGACACGGGCGTCAGTACCTGGCGGTATGTGATTCCCAAAGATTATCAGAAGAAAAATACTGTCATCGAGGTTGCTAATTAATACAAAAAAGGATATAGTAGTAAAAGATTTGCCAAGGCGAAACGGCGAAGGGATCAATGGAGGATACTATGACCAGAGAAGAAGTGTTTGAAAAATTAAACGAAGTATTTCGGGATGTGTTTGACGATGAGGAAATCACGGTGACAGATGCCACGACGGCGGATGACATCGAGGAATGGGATTCCCTGGAGCACATTAATCTGCTGGCGGCTGTGGAGCAGGCGTTTGGCATGAAGTTTAACATGGGACAGGTGGTGTCCATGAAAAATGTGGGCGAAATGGCGGATATCATTCTCAGTAAGATTGATTAGCAGGCGGATGCTCAGGGTCTGATCAATTCTATCATGCCGGCCACGGCGCTGCTTAAGAAGACTACATCTCTTCCTCCCAGGGCGGGAGCGGGAGTGGGCGTGTCGATAGCGATATAACCGTTGGCGGTAAGATCTGCAAAGGCAGCATCAAAATCAACAGTTTCATAGCAGATATGATAGGGACTGTTTTTGTAGCGTTTCATTAACCCGGATACCACCGAGTCTTCGGCATAAGGGGAGACCAGTTCTATCCGGTAACCGTCTTTGCAAAGGAAACAGATATCTACCTTGCGGGTTTCGTCGCGCAGGGTATCCTGTTCCACCTGGAAGCCAAGAGACAGGAAAGCATCTTTGGCTTTTTCTATTTTTTTGACGAGATATCCGATGTGGTGTACTGTTAAAGGGGACATGTAAGAGGCTCCTTTCTGTGTGGAGGATTGTGCAAATAGCATAATCAACGCAGACGCGCTTGCGCTCCGCTCCGAACGTAACGGCACTAAGCTCGAAAAATACCTCGCTAAGTGCCGACGTTCTCCAAGGGTCTGCTTATGTTTATGCTATTTACACAATCATTTCAGTATTGAAAATGAGTTTCTTAGGTTGTTTGCGAAGCAGAATCAAATCTTTCTGTGTATCCGAGTCCGCGAAGCGGAGCTCGTATAGTTGTTTGCGAAGCAGAATCAAATCTCTTTGTGTATCCGAGTCCGCGAAGCGGAGCTCGTATAGTTGTTTGCGAAGCAAACTACTATTAGTATACCAAGAGGAAAGAAGAATGTAAAACCATATATAGGAAAAGAGAGGTTTTCATGAAGATCAAGGCACTTTATGAGAAATACAGAGATTTTATTATGGAAGTGGTTCATTTCGGAATCGTGGGCGTGATGAATACACTGATAGGATATCTGATCATGTCGGGATTATATAATCTGGCGCACTGGAATTACTGGGTATCCAGCGGTACATCCTATTTTATCGGCAGTGTGTTTTCTTATTACATGAACGGTAAAGTGACCTTTAAGGTGGAAAAGAAAGACAAGTGGCTTCCCTGGCGGTTTACCATCAATATTGTGGTCTGTTACGGGTTGGCCTACGGAATTGCCAGACCGCTCATTCGTTATCTGCTTAAGGCGCAGCCTGCGGTGGTGGTAGATAATGTGGCTATGGTTCTGGGCATGATGTTGTTCATCGTGATGAATTTCTTCGGGCAGAAGTTGTTTGTATTCAGGACAGGAAGGAAAAAGCACGACGTTTCGTAACGAGGAGTTCTATGAAAAATTTATTGGAACGCAAATGGTTTCGCTGGCTGACTAAATACTGGTTTCTTTTTCCGATTGCAGGCTTTATGGTGCTTATGGCGGTAGTGATGTTTGGCTATGGGGAACGCAGTTATATTGCAGTGCACGATAACATGGATTTGTTTCTTGCGCAGTATCAGATGTTGAAAAATACAGGTTCTTTTTTTAAGCATGGCGTGAATGTGCCCTTTTTGGGTGGCGTCAGCAGGGATCTTCTGCCATCGGAACTGTCTTTATACAGCTTGCTGTATGTGATGTTTCCCACTTACATGGCCTACGTGTTGGGGCTTCTTTTGAAGATTGTACTGGGGATATTTTCTTTCTGCCTGCTGTCAAAAGAACTGTTTGGCGAGAAGTACAGGATGTATCGTCCCGTTATCTATATGGTGGGATTTGCTTATGGCATTATTTATTTTTTTCCGGCGTTCGGGTTTGCCTTTGCGTCCATTCCGCTGTGCGTTTATCTGCTGATTAAGATATACAGGCAGCCTCATATCAAATGGTATCTGGCGCTTTTTGCCTATCCGCTTTTGTCCTATTTTTCCTATCATGGTATTTTCATTCTGGGTTATCTGGTGATTGCTGTGGTATGGGTTTCCATCCGGGATAAAAAGCTGGCAAAATCCTTGGCAGGAGCATTGTTTGTGCTGGCGGCAGGATATGTGGTGTGTGAGTACCGTTTGTTTGGACAGATGCTTTTGAGCGATGAGGTGACAATCCGTTCCACTATGGTGAATCCGTCACTTTCTCTGCGGGAAATTGGAAGAGAGATTCTTGCGGTATGGAAAGATGGTATTTTTCATGCGGAGGATGTGCACAGCAAAGTGATCATGCCGGTCTGTGCCCTTTATTTTGTAATCTTGAACGGGTCCTATTTATGGAAGAAACAAGGCAGGAAGATACTGCAGGATCCTTTTAATCTGTTGATGGCATGGATTCTGTTTAACTGTCTGATATATGGTCTGTATGATCTGGAACCGCTGCGGACGTTTGTGGAGACGATTCTGCCGCCTTTGCAGGGGTGGCAGTTTAACCGGACGATTTTCTTTAATCCGTTTCTCTGGGATCTGGCACTTTTGCTGATTCTGATACGTCTTTATGATCGAGGAATCGTGACTTTGTGGGCGGCCAATATCCTTGTGTGTGCGGCGGCGCTGGTGGTGATTCTGACTCCCACCAGGTATAATGATCTTTATACCACCTGCCACCATAGATTTTATGCCTGGAATCATGGAACAGAAGTGGATGCGCTTGATTATGAGCAGTTCTATGCTACAGAGTTGTTTGAACAAATCAAGAGGGAGATTGGCTATGATGGCCAGTGGTCCGTTGCCTACGGTATGCATCCGGCGGTGCTTGAATATAACGGTATCGCTACTTTGGATGGGTATCTGGGGTTTTATGCCCAGCAATATAAAGAGGATTTCAGAAAAATCATTGCGCCGGCCATCGAACGTGTGGAGGCAAGCCGGATTTATTATGATGACTGGGGAGCCAGGGTTTATCTGTATTCCGGTACGGACGAGAGCGTGGTCAGTTCTGATAAGACTGTTTATGCCACGGATGACAGGCTCTATATAGATCCGGAGGCCTTCGGGGAACTTGGAGGAACCTATATTTTTTCCAGGATCAGATTTTCCAATGCAGATGAAATGGAACTGCAGATACTTGGTGAGTATACGGCGGAGGATGAAAGCCTGACAGTGTATGTTTATGAACGCAGCCGATGAGCGCTGCGGACAGTATCAATAACGGGAATGACAAAGGAGGACCAAAATGCCAATCAGGGTACACAATTTTGGAGGCGTAGTCGGCTGGAACGCCAAAAAATATCTGCCGAGACTTTCCAGTGAAAGTTATTTAAAGCTTCAGTTTATCAGCAGAAGAAAGTCTCAGAAACATTATATAGATTATTTCCTGGATCATAAGGAGGCGCCGCATCCTTTGGTGGTGAATCTGGAGACAGTGAATCGTTGCAACAGTACCTGCGAGTTCTGTACTGCCAATATTCATGCGGAGAAGCGTCCTTATAAGAAGATGGAGGAAGATCTCTATTATTCTATTATCGATCAGCTTCATGACTGGGATTATAAAGGGCATCTGACGCTTTATGGAAACAACGAGCCGTGGCTGGATAAGCGGATCGTAGGGTTTCATCGGTATGCCCGGGAAAAACTGCCGGGAGCTTTTATTTTCATGTCTACCAACGGACTTTTGCTGGATGTGGATAAGGTAAAATCCATTGTGCCTTATGTGGATCAGCTGATTATCAATAACTATTGTTTGGATATGAAGATGCATGATAACGTAAAGATTATTTACGAATACGTAAAGGCACACCCGGAAGAGTTTCTGAACGTGGATATCCTTATTCAAATCCGTTATCTGAAGGAAGTGCTGACAAACCGGGCGGGCAGTGCGCCGAATAAACAATCCAAAGGCAAGATTGTGAAGGAAACCTGCCTGATGCCTTTTACGGATATGTGGATTACGCCACATGGTAAAATGGGAATCTGCTGCTGTGATAATTTTGAAGTGACTGAGATGGCAGATTTAAATCAGGTATCTGTGAAAGAGGGATGGAACAGTGATAAATACAGACAGCTGCGGGAAGTAATTGCCACGGGCAGACAGAACTATCCCTTTTGCAAATATTGTGATTTTATTGACGCTGGGCTGCGTATGGACGCGGTGGATGATGTCCTGAAACACCGGGAAAAGATGCATGGTGCCAGACAGTCTGTATTCAAGAAAAAATAAAATGGATGGCGGATGAAAAATGGGTGGAAAGAGAAGTAGAAAAAAGCCAAATCATGGGAAAAAAAGAGGCAGGAGGACGAATCCCGGACAGATTGCGGCAGTGTCAGTGTGCGCAGTCGTATTGTGTGCAGTGGCTGTCTGTGTCGTTATCTGGGGAGCGGGCCGCCTCATGGGTTCTCAAGATGCCGGAAAGACGGCAGATATAGCGGCAAAGGATATACAGGAAGGTAAGTCGCAGGAAGAGACAGTTCCCAGAATCCTGACAGAAGAGCCTGGTCAGTCGTTGTCAGCCGTTGTCCGGAAGGAGGAACAGGAAACTGCTCCTCAGACAGTCTCTGCCCAGGGGAAGGAACAGGAGGGAGAGGAGCAGCAGATGCCGCAGGAAACAGAACAGACGGAGACCACGGTTTCCATTCTGGGGGACAGTATCTCCACTTTCCGGGACTATATTCCGGCAGGATATTATGACTTTTTTCCGGAGAACGGACTGGTATCCGATGTAAATGATACTTGGTGGAAACGGGTTTTAGACGATACGGGATGGACGCTTTATGTGAATGGTTCCAGTTCCGGGGCAACCTGCACGGGAGATTCTACCGGTACGGCAGACCCGCAGTGCGGCTGTAATGAATTTCGTACGGGAGCGCTGTATGG
Organism: Lachnospiraceae bacterium UBA7086; assembly: GCA_002492525.1. GTDB lineage: Bacteria > Bacillota > Clostridia > Lachnospirales > Lachnospiraceae > UBA3282. The sequence goes on from DKZA01000025.1 coordinate 61,701, forward strand.
ACCGGGCAAGGCGGTGCCGGATGTGATCATCGTGTACATGGGAACCAATGATCTGTTACAGAGTATCCCTATGGGGGACAATGACGGCACAAGGCAAGTGGCGGAAGGACAGATTCTGGCGTTCTCAGATGCCTATACATTAATGATTGATAAACTGTTGGCAAAGTACCCGGCATCGAAGATTTATTGTTGTACGATTACCCAGATTGGTGATTACGGAACCACTACGCCATATGTGGAGTTTGTCAATGGCGAGGGACTGACTGCGGCGGATTATAGTGCCAGGATCATGCAGATTGCAGCAAAGAAGGGGCTTCCTGTCATTGATCTGTATTCCTGCGGTATTGCGGTGGATAATCTGCACAATACCAGTGCGGACGGTGTACATCCCACACCGGACGGGATGAAGTATATTGCAGAGGCAGTCAGAAAGGCATTGGACTGATATGAAAGAAAGAAAAGAAGCGGTCATTCGTACATTGATGTTTTTGTTGTTCCTGTTCGTGATCCTGGGCGTGAATGTGGCCAGGCATTACGACAGGACTTTTTATGCCTGTGGTCCCGCTGATTTTTTCAGTCTGGATCGGGGTAGCTATGAGGTGCTGATTGATACCAGGGAACCGGCGGCAGAAAGCTGTCGTATCTATTATGAAACCAACGGACAGGAGCGTATTCTTATAGAGGAGGTTGTGAAGTCGGGAGTGGGCGGCCGCTTTGGGGTAGAACTGCCTTCTAATATCCGCAATGACAGCGTCAGGGCAGTTCTGCTCGATGCGTCAGGGACAGAACTGCCACAGATTGACGTGATGCGGATTACCCGGATACTGCCGGTTAGACAGACGGCGGTTTATCTGGTGCTTTGTCTGGGGATAAGCCTGCTTCTTTTCAGGTGGTTTGGCGGCGGGCGGCTGTCCTGTCTGCTGACAGGCTTTGTGAGTGTAGCGCTTCTTCCTCTATATCCGGTTTTTTGTGCGGCACCTGGACAGATAATGATTTTAATTGTGACATGCATGTCACTTCTTTTTCTGGCAGACCGGAAGGCAGGAATTTCCAGGGAAAGTATTGTCAGATATGTATTTTTCCTGGCGCTTTCTCTTGCAGCGCTCTATTTTTGCACGGAATCGTCGCCTCTTTATGCCCGCAATCCCTGGGATGATACCAGCATCTATTATTCTATAGGCAGAGGCATTACCCAAGGGTATGTACCTTACCGGGATATGTTCGATCATAAGGGGCCTGTAGTCTTCTTTCTGTATGCGCTGGGATATCTTTTTACGCCGGACCGCTTTTATGGGATTTATCTTTTGGAAAGCTTCTGTTTTTCTGGTGTTTTATATGTTGTCTATAAAATATACAGACTATATTTTGAACAGAATATGGCACAGGTACTGACGATTGTTTCGATGATTTTTCTTTTGGACGGCACTTTTCTTGTCTATGGAGGATCCTGCGAGGAGTTTACCATGGTGATTTATGCCGTCATCCTGTATGGATATTTGTCTTATTTTTCCGGCAAAAAGGAGTATACCGGGCATTTTATGGTTTTGGCAGGAATTCTCTGCGGTCTTTCGTTCTGGATGAAATTTAATATGACGGTGTGTCTGTTGGTGCTGGTGGGGATGATGTTTCTACACAGACTCTTTAGCGGACGAAACATTATCAGGGATGTCCTGCTATTTGCGGGAGGCGTGGCAGGAGTCAGTGTTCCTGTGGTCGGTTATTTTCTCTGCAAGGACTCTGTCGGTTATCTCAAGAACGGCTATTTTGATGCAAATCTTGCCTATGCGGATGTGAAGACTTTGGGAGAGACGTTTGCCGCATTGGGACAGAATGTGCTGCTGGCGGTCACCGATAATCCGGGGATATCCTTAGTGGTTGCGGTGGGAATTCTGGGATTTTTGATTTCTTCCCGTTATATTCGTAACGTGTTGGGTAAGATAGGCCTGGTGATGGCTTTTGGCGTATTGACAGGCAGTACCTATATCAGTTATGCCTTTCTGTATTACTACTGTCTTGTAGCTGTGTTTGCCGTATTGGGGATCATTATCATTGCGGGAATCCTAACGGACAGGGGACGAAGGTGGAATATAGGTATGGGAACGGCTTTTGGACTGGCCCTGCCAGGTCTTTGTCTGCTGCTTGTCTTTAATCAGAATTACAGGGAGGCGGCGGTGTTCTCTGAGAACTTTACGTTGTGCGATGTGTGTGAGAAAGAAATGGAAAATGCGTCTGGCAGACAGGAGAAGACGCTTCTTTTGTACCGTAACCACAGGGCCCAGATGATGACTTTTGCGGATGTGAAGCCGGCCGCCAGATATTATTTTGCCCCCAATATCAGTAAGCATATTCCGGAGATCAATGAAGAACAAGATCGCTATATCCATGAAGGGATTGCGGAGTTTGTACTGGTGGATCATGCGGAAATATATCCTTCGCTTGTGGAATGGGGATTGTATCAGTATGACCAGATTCTTGACTGGCAGCAGGGACGGGAGAGCGTTCAGTTATACCGTCTGAAGAGATAGCCGGGTGCGGTTGCGCTTGAGCGTAGGATATGATAAAATAAAGAGCGTTATGATGTATAAGGATGATACAAAATTTTACACAGGATCAGAAAGTTGGAGGGAGAGAGATGAAATTTTTTAATGGCACCAAAGAACCCACGGAAATGGATCGGGTAATGGAGAATATTACCCAGACGGAAAATGAGATCCGGGGACGAATTTACCAGTTGGGAGAGATGTTTTATCAGGCGAATAAGGAAAAGGACAGAGGAGAGGTAGAAGAACAGTATTATGCGGTCATTGATCTGGTCAATAAACTGGAGCAGAACAGAATAGGTTATTATAAGAATAAACTGCGTCTTGAGGGACAGATGATGTGTGCGCACTGCGGGGCAGTTATTCCTTATGGCAGTATGTTCTGTAATGTCTGCGGACAGAGGGCGGATGGTCAGACAGCGGCACCTGCCATGGGCGTGGCACCAGCGCCGGCAGCACCGCCTATGGGGGCACCGACCCCGGCAGCGCCGCCTATGGGAACACCGATTCCGGCAGCACCGCCTATGGGAACACCAACCCCGGCAGTACCGCCTATGGGAGGAGATATGGCATCAGCTATACCGCCGGCAGGAGAAGATATGTCTGGGGGAGCTGAGGCGGCATCAACGATACATAAGTGTAGTCAGTGCGGTGCGGTATTAGAAGAAGGCAGCTTGTTCTGTGAGTCGTGCGGCGCTAAGGTACAGTAGTAGATAAGAGGGAGAGATAGGGATGTTTTGTAAAAAGTGTGGAACGAATATCAATGAGGGTATGGGATTTTGCCCTAACTGTGGGGAACCTGTGGGGGGCGCAGACAGTGGGAATGTCACAAATGACAATAGTGTCACAAATATGGAAAACGGTTCGGATACAGTGAATACGGCAAACGGCACAAATGGCGAGGGGGAACAAAACCCGGTAATTCCACCGGTCTCAGCGTTGTGGAATATGTATCCCCAGAACGGTCAGGCGGCTGGCGGGCAGACAGCCAATACACAGGCGGCCAATGGCCAGGCAGCCGGTGGGCAGACGGGTAATATGCAGTCGGCAAACGTACAGTCTGGTATGACACAATATCCTGCTGCACCGCAGTATGGTACGCAACAGAACGGATTTACCAAGGGGATGACCATGGAAGGCGGCGGGAAGAAGTTCTTTGCCGATCATAAAATATTTCTGATTGTGGCTGCGGCTGTCATTGTTGTGCTTGTCCTGGTGCTGTGTAATCTGCGTGTGGCTGCCAATTTCCTGCGCCGGACTTTTTCTTCACCGGAGAGCTATTATCATTATGTGGAGAAGAAAACGGTGGAGGATGCTTCCGCTGATTTTGCGGAAATGTACGGCAGATACTTTTTGGATAATCTGGACACTTCCGGTAAAAGTGTCAGCGCGCAGATAGACGTTAAGATGGGAGAGGGAGGCCAGGATCTTCTGGATCTTGCAGATCTTGCAGGCGTGGATATGTCATGGCTTGAGAGTGCCTCTTTTACGATGAATTCTTCTGTCAGCAAAGAAGCCATATCTTTGGGACTTAAGGCGGCGCTCAATGGAGTAAATATCATTTCCGGCAATGCGGTTGTCGATCTGGAGGAAGAGGCACTTTATCTGCAGCTGCCTGAAGTGAATAAACGGTATATGGGAGTGGAATTTGATACCAGTGATCTGGGCGATATGGAAGAGATGTGGGAGCTGTATGAGACTCTTGAGAAGGTCTGTCCGGATCAGAAGGAAGCGCAGCAACTGGTCAATCGTTATTTTACGACAGCAATAGAGTGCGTGGATGATGTGACGAAGAAGAAGAGCGTTTTAGAGGCGGGAGACATTGAACAGAAGTGTACGGTGCTCACAGTTACGCTTGATGAAGAGACGGCTCAAAAGGTGATGATCGCAGTTTTAACCCAGATGAAGGATGATAAGGATATTGAGAAAATCATCAAAAATGTGATGGCGGAGGAAACTCTTGTGGAGGAACTCTATCTGGATGATATGAGTCCGGAAGAGGCTTATGAGGAGTTTCAGGATTGGGTAGACGAAGGGTTAGAGTATCTGGAAGATTACGATGACTACAGCGATGATAAGATTAAGATGAAGGTTTATGTGAATAACAAGGGTGAAATTGTGGGCAGGACCGTTACGGCCGAAGATACCACAATTAAGATGCTGATGCCGGAAAAAGGCAAGAAATTTGGTTATGAGTTGTCCTATAAGGATTCTTATTATGATGAGTCGATGGCTGTGACCGGAAACGGAACCCGCAGCGGTGATAAGATAGACGGGGAATTTGCTTTGGAATATAATGATATTTCGATGGCGGATATTTCCGTAAAAGACTTTAACACCAAAGATGCCAGAAAGGGTATAATAAATGGCAAGATGACATGGAAGTTATCGGAGGACATCGAGGATTATACAGGATATGTAAGTGGTATGTCCATGATACAGAAGATTACGGTAACAACGGATTTTAAGTCGGATAAGAATTCCAGTAAATGCAATATAGGCGTTTCCATGAAAGATAAAAATCTTGTTGACATTATGATATCTTATAGCAAGGAGAAAGGGTATAAAGGGGCAGATCCCGGATCGGATGCCGTTATGATTGATGATGAGGACGATTTGATCAAGTGGGGCAAAGATTTTAATCTGAATGGATTGACAGACGCCTTAAAGGAAGCCAATGTGCCTTCGGAGGTCACAGATTCTCTGGAAATGTTTGAAGATATGGATATAGAGACCATTATGGACATGATGTATTACTATTATTAAACGGTTATGTGCCGGTATGGGAGGATCGGGCCGCAGTATGGAGATGGAACTGGCAGGGATACGGAAATCATACAAGAAAAAGAAAGTGCTGAGAAATATATCGTTATCCACAAAAAGGGGAAGCTGTGTGGGCATCCTGGGTGGTAACGGCAGCGGAAAATCTACACTTTTGTCTATTTTGGCGGGTGTGCAGAAAGCTGACGGCGGCTCTTTTCTGTATCAGGGAGAGGATCTTTTGCAGAACAGTTCCAGGATTCCATCGGTGCTTGGTTATGTTCCACAGGGAAATCCGTTGATAGAGGAACTCAATGCGTGGGACAATCTGCGTATGTGGTATGACAGGGCAACCCTGCTTCGGGAATTGGAGCAGGGGTCTCTTGCCATGTTGGGAATCGGTAATTTCTTAAAAACGCCGGTACATAAAATGTCCGGGGGTATGAAAAAACGTCTTTCCATAGGATGCGCTGTGGTGGCCAGACCGAAAATCCTGGTGTTGGACGAGCCTTCCGCTGCGCTTGATTTAATCTGTAAGGAGAATATCTATTGTTATCTGGAGCAGTATAAGGCTGAAGGCGGGATTGTGCTTTTGGCTACCCATGATATGCAGGAACTGGAACTGTGTGAGCAGTGCTATATCTTAAAGGAAGGCGTTCTGGAATCCTATCAGTATGATGGGGATCTCCATCATCTGGCGGGTAAGTTATAAATGAACGAAAATCTCAGGTATTTTGGTGCACAATTGAAACGGGTGATGAAGACCTTTCCCAGACAGCTTATTGTGAATCTTGTGGTATGTCTGTGTGTGGGCGTTCTGCTTGTGGCGTTTATCAGGGACGGACTGCTTTCACAGGATGGGCAGAAATACCGTATCGGTCTGGTGGGCGATATGTCGGATTCTTATCTGGGATTTGGGCTCACGGCCCTGCAGTCTCTCGATGATTCCCGTTTCATGATAGAGCTTATCCCCATGACGGATCAGGAAGCCAGGGAGGCTTTTGAAAAGGGAGACCTCTACGCTGTGGTACAGATACCGGAAGGTATGATGGAGGCTATAGAGTCGGGAGCGAATGACAGACGTATTTCCTATATTGCAGCTGAGGGTCAAAAAGGCATTGGCACCATGGTGATGGGGCAGATTGTGGATGTGGCGTCCACCTTGGTGACAAGATCCCAGAGCGCTATTTTTGGTATGCAGTCTATTTTGTTGGAACGCGGTATGCGGGAAGAATTCTGGGAGGCAACCAATACCTTAAATCTTCTTCTGATAGAACTGGTGGTCAACAGGAGCGGCTTTTATGATGTGGAGGTGCTCGGTATCGCCAACGGTCTCTCTACGGAGGGATATTATTTTTGCAGTATCCTGCTTTTCTTGCTTCTTTTATCAGGTATTAACAACAGTCCATTGTTTACCCATAAGCAGACGGATATGTCCAGATTTATGAAATCCAGGGGTGTGGGAGCCGCAGGCCAGGTGGCAGGAGAATATCTGGCTTATTTGTGTTTGATGATATTGTGTGTTGTGGTAATTTTTATCCCCTTATTTTGGTGTCTGGAGAGAGAATTGTTTACGATTCCTGAGTGGGAAGGCATGGGGGCGCAGCCGTTAGTGCGGTTTTTTATAGTACTTTTGCCGGCGGTGGCTATGTTTGCGGCCTTACAATTTCTGTTATATGAGCTGACGGCCGGGGTGGTGAGCGGTATCCTGTTACAGTTTATTTGTGGGATTGGCATGGGATATTTATCGGGCTTTTTTTATCCGTCGGCCTTTTTCCCGGAGATCATGCAGCGCCTTGGCAGTGTCATGCCTACAGGGGCGGCCCTGCGGTATGTGAATGACAGCCTGGTGGAAGAGAAATTTGGAACAGCAGGCTTTGGGGTGCTGTTATACCTGGCAGTTTTTCTTGCATTGTCTGTGCTTGTCAGAAAGAACGGGATACGGAGAGGGTAGCCGGATGGTAAGAAGAATGTTGACCAGATACTATTTGCTAAATAAACGATTGTTTAAAAAATGCAGCTTTTTGCTGATTCTCTGTCTGGTACCGCTTCTGGTGGGAGGTATCCGATTGCTTGCCAAAGAGGAGAGCGGTATTGCCAGGGTGGTACTGTGTCTTCCGAATCCGGAGGATGAGCTGGCGGTCCAGGTGGCGAAGGAGCTTATGAGCGAGGAGGATATCCTGCGCTATCTGTACTGTGAAGACGAAGAGGAAGCCCGCAGGATGGTGACGGAAAATAAGGCTGATACCGCCTGGATTTTTACGCAGGATTTATCGGAGAGTCTGCACTCGGTGGCCTCGAAGAAGAGAATCAGCCCGGTGGTAAAGGTGGTGGAGCGCAAGGACAGCGTTTCTTTGCTGCTCAGCAGGGAAATTCTTGGGGCGGCCCTCTATCCAGCTTTTTCTTACGCCGTCTATGAAACGTATGTCCGGGAGGATTTGGGACTGACGGAAATGAGTGCAGATGAGTTGCGGCAGGCATATGAGAGAATGTTGGTGGAAGGGAGCCTTTTTGAGATGGCTTATCTGGACGGCGGGCAGGATGAGGAGGAAGACTTTAACTATCTGCAGGCACCTGTGCGGGGAATTCTGGCCATATGGCTGGTGCTCTGCGGGCTTGCCGCCTGCCTGTATTATATGCAGGATGAGAAACAGGGTGTCTTTTCGATGACGCCGATAAAGCGCAGACTTTCAGTTTCTTTCGGTGTGTGTGCGGTGTTTCTTTCGGATGCTGCGCTGGTGCTTCTTCTGGCTTGTAAGCTGGCGGGGGTGTTTACGGTATGGCATCGGGAAGTTTTAAGTTGTGTGCTGTTTACCTGTGCAACACTTGTTTTCTGTAATTTGTGCAGACTTATCTGTGGCACGCCGGAGCGCCTTGGAAGTAGTATCTTGATTCTTACGGCCGGGATGCTGGTACTCTGTCCGGTATTTTTAAATCTGCGGATGTTTCGGGTGGTAAAGTATCTGCTGCCGCCATATTATTATCTTTTATCCATTCATAATGTACGGTATCTGTACGGGATGGTGATATATACGACAGTTGTGTCAATTTTGTGTGTGTTGTTGTTTCGATGGAAGAACAGGAATGTGAAAATGTAGCGGTCGGCAGGCCGTATAAGGAGGAAAAGACATATGTTTTGTACAAATTGTGGGAAGATGATTAAGGATACGGCCAGATTCTGTCCTTATTGTGGACAGAATGTCAATCCGGCGCCGCCGCAGAACGCACAGGGACCGGCGGTACAGCCGCAGACAACACAGGGGCAGCAGGCACCGGTACAGCCGCAGACTGCACAGAAACCGCCAAAATCCGGGAAGAAAAAGGGTGGTATTGTTTTCCTGATTGTTCTGCTGCTTCTGCTTGCAGCCGGCGGGGCAGGGGCCTGGTACTATTTTCAGAATCAGGATAACGATAGGGAAAAGGATCAGATAGAGGAAGAGAAGGATGCGGAGGAATCCGGGGAAGAACCAGAAGAGGATGCAGAGGAAGAGGATGAAGAATCCCCTGCGGAGGAGGAAATCGCATTAGAAGAGGAAACGCCTCCTCAAGAGGAGCCTGAGGAGACAGATCCTCTGGAGGAGGCGAGAGCCGCCTATGAAGCGGATGATTTCACCATGGCGCTGCGGGGATGCGATGATGCCCTGCAGGAGGATGCCGGACGGGAAGAGGCATATGAACTGAAAGCAGATATTTATCTGGAGCAGGAGAATCTGGAAGAGGCGGCGCTTGCCCTGTGTCAGGGAATTGAGGCGACGGATTCACAGGCGCTTATAGATAAGCGGGAGGAATTGATCGGCCGTGTGGTAACCAAATCTTGTATGCAGTATAATTCTCTGAAAGATCTGATCGGCATGGTACAGTATGATAGTGAAGGCAATGCCATCAAATACACCTATTATGACGGTTCGGCAGTGTCTTCCATAGAAGAGTGTGATTATGACAGTCAGGGACAGGTTATCAACAGAGATTATTATAATGGCAGCAACAAGAAGCAGTGGAGCGAGATTTATGACTATGATGCGGACGGTAATCTGACGAATACGACCCATTACAATGCCAAGGGCAGGGAAGAATGGGAGGATGTATATGAGTATGATTATGATGGCAATGTGATCATGCAGACCAGATATAATGCGGACGGTTCCCGGTCATGGTGGGACGAGTATACCTATGAGGGCAGGGAAAATGTGACGAAAACAGCGCATCCTTCCTCGGGGAGTACGGTGACCCTGCGGTACGAATATGAGTACGATCTGTTCGGCAACCCTACCTATTGTGCAGAGTACAGTGCGTCGGGAGATCAGAATTACTTTTGGGAGAGAGAATATAACGGTCTGGGTGATGTGGTGAAACAAAGCAGCGACGGGGAAATCAATTACGTTTATGAGTATGTGCTGCAATAGGTTAAAATTTTACAAGGATTGTTAAAATCGTTCGCTTTTTTATGACAAAAAAGTTAGGTATAATCATTTATAATAAAATGAATAGAGTGATTATACTCGTCAAAATAAGGAGGAACGATTTATGAGGAAGAAATTATTATCCGTCATGCTCGGACTGGCAATGGTGGTATCTGTAACGGCCTGTGGTGTCACAGCACCCGAAGCGCCTGCAGCGGAGGCTCCCAAAGCGGAGGCACCGGCAGCAGAGGAGCCTGCAGCGGAGGAACCTGCAGCAGAAAAACCTGCGGAAGAAGCGCCTGCAGCAGCGGCGGAACCGGAAGTAACACTTGTTTATGCGGAAGTGAATCCGCTTGACACGATTGTAGGCCAGATGGCTACAGAGTTTGCAAATAAGGTGTCCGAGCTTTCCGGCGGCACCATGAAGATTGATATTCAGGCAAGCGGCGTGCTTGGTTCCGAGAATGACGTTCTGGATACCATGCTGGGCGGCGGCGGCACCATTGATATGTCCCGTATTTCCGCGTTCGCTCTCACAAGCTACGGCGGAGAGAAATCCATGTTACTCTCCCTGCCTTATACTTTTGTAAGCAGAGAACATTACTGGAACTTTGCCTCTTCCGATCTGGCAAGCGAGTTTTTGCTTGAGCCTCACGAGAACGGCAGCGGTGTAAGAGGTTTGTTCTACGGTGAAGAGGGTTTCCGTCATTTCTTTACGGTAAAAGAGATTTCCAGTATGGAAGATCTGGCAGGCATGAAACTGCGTGTGTCTAACGACCCTGTCATGAATGGTCTGGTGGAGTCTTTGGGAGCAAGCCCTACGGTAGTATCCTTTAACGAGTTATATTCTGCATTACAGACAGGTGTGGTTGACGGTGCGGAGCAGCCTATTGCGAACTATAAGTCCAACGCTTTCCCGGAAGTTGCTCCCTGCATGATTCTGGACGGCCATACCCTTGGCGCGATTCAGGTTATCATCACGGACGAAGCGTGGGATTCTCTTACAGAAGAGCAGCAGAACATCCTGATGGAAGCAGGAGAGTACGCATCTCAGTTCAACAAGAAGATTTCCGCTGATGCTGAGAACGAAGTGTTAGAGCAGTTGAAAGCAGATGGTATCAAGATCGTGGAAGTAGACGATGTGACTCCTTGGCAGGAAGCTGTGAAAGGCGTAATCGAAGAGAACACCAAAGGACAGGAAGAGCTGTACCAGCAGATTTTGGATATGGCAAATTAATCATCTGTTCTATATAAGAGGAAGGAGCGCATCGGCGTAACAGCCTATGCGCTCTTATCATCATAATTCAGGAGGTATTTCATGTCGGGGTTTTTTGAGCGGGTTGATAAAATAAAACCAGTATTTGACGTTACATATAAAGTTGTATTATTTGCCTGTAAGCTTTTATTGATCGCGGATATTTTCATCACGACCATGAGTGTTATCGGCAGGTATGTACCCTTTATTCCTGATCCGGCCTGGAGTGAGGAAGTGGTGCTTACCTGCATGTCCTACATGGCGGTATTATCCGCAGCGCTGGCAATCCGGCGCGGGGCTCATATCCGTATGACGGCCCTGGATAGATATATTCCCAAGCCGGTGCTTCTTTTCCTGGATATCCTGGCGGATGTCTGTGTGTTGATTCTGGCGTTTGTGATGATTATAGTAGGTTGGAAGTATGCCTCCGGTCTGGGTGCAAAGGGCACCTATGTCAGTATGCCGTGGCTGTCCCGGTTCTGGATGTATTTTCCGGTTCCGGTAGCGGGTGTGGCGATGGTAATTTTTGAAGTGGAAACACTTTACAGTCATATGAAGAAAATCTTTTTGAAGGAGGGAGAAGCATGAGTGCAGAATCAATGGCAATCCTGGTATTGCTCGCAAGTTTCGGTATTATGATATTGTTACGTTTCCCGATTGCTTATGCAGTGGCCCTTTCTTCTCTTTTGTGTTTATTGTACCAGGGGCTGCCGTTTACCACAATCTGTCAGCAGATGGTCAAGGGAATCAATTCCTTCAGTCTGATGGCGGTGCCTTTCTTTATCACCATGGGCTGCCTGATGGGCAGCGGCGGTATTTCGGAGAAGCTGATAGCTCTGGCCAATGCCTGTGTGGGATGGATGACCGGCGGCATGGCGATGGTAAATATTGTTGCATCTTATTTCTTCGGCGGTATTTCCGGGTCTGCGGCGGCGGACACAGCATCTTTAGGAAGTATTCTGATACCGATGATGGTGGATCAGGGGTATGATGACGACTTCTCTACGGCAGTTACCATTACATCTTCCTGTGAGGGACTTTTGGTTCCGCCCAGCCATAATATGGTTATTTATGCCATGTCTGCGGGCGGCGTTTCCGTAGGAAGTCTGTTCTTAGCGGGTTATATACCGGGCGCATTGCTTGCCATTTCACTGATGATTGGTTCTTACATTATCTCCAAGAAGAGAAAATATCCCAAGGGAGATAAATTTACCTTTAAGAATCTGTTAAAGCAGCTGGCGGTTTCCGTGTGGGCCTTAGCAGCGGTCATCATCGTTGTGGTAGGTGTGGTAGGCGGTTGGTTTACGGCTACGGAGTCTGCGGCTGTTGCGGTTATCTATAGTCTGCTCGTCAGTGTATATATTTATAAAGGCCTTGACTGGAAAGGGGTATGGAAAGTACTGGGAGACTGTGTGGATACCTTATCCATCGTGTTGATTCTGATTTCTACATCCAGCATTTTCGGCTATTGCCTGACTACCCTGCATGTACCGGTTAAGGCAGCCAATGCAGTGATTGGCATGACCAATAATCCGATTCTGATTGCTTTATTATTGAATCTGATTCTGCTGGTATTGGGATGTATTATGGATATGGCGCCGATTATTTTGATTGCCACACCCATTTTGTTACCGATTGCAACTTCCATTGGCATCAATCCGATTCAGTTCGGTATCATGATTATATTAAACTGTGGTATCGGTCTGTTGACACCGCCGGTAGGAGCAGTGCTTTTCATAGGTTCTGCTGTAGGAAAGGTAAAGATGGAAAAGGTCGTAAAGGCAACACTGCCGTTCTATCTGTGTATGATTGTGGTACTGCTTTTACTTACCTTTATTCCTGAAATCACCATGCTGCTTCCGAATCTGTTCTATTAATAATTCGTGCGAGAAATTGAGCGTATGGTAATTGTGGAAGGAGCATGAACATGCATTATCAGTATCAATGCAAAATCAAACCGATTGATTTCTGGAAGTTGTCCATGCGGCGCACTTACCGCTCCCTTGTGGGGGTATGTAATATTGTTTTTGGCGTGGCGATGATTCTTTTGACGCTCCGGTTTTGGAACCAGGCGAATGATGTGGTACAGGCATTATTGTTTCTGGCGTGTCTGCTGATTCCGGTGATACAGCCCTTAGGCGTCTATTGGAAAGCAAAGGCACAGGCGGCAGTGATTCCGCAGGGAACGGAATTATCGTTTCATGAAGACGGTATCCATGTGACATTGGGAGACGAGCGGGAATTTATATGTTGGAATAAGGTCAAAGGCGTGAGGAAAGAAGGTAGCATGATCATCGTCTACACGGATGCAAATCATGGTTATATGCTGACAAAGAAGGTTTTAGGAAAAGAGAGAAATGAATTTTATCAGTATGTGAAGAGACATCTGCATACTTAATGGGCAAAAGAGGGCAGTACGCAGTGCGGGCTGCCCCTTGCTGTAAAAGCGGAAATGTTGAGAACAGTGAGGATGTACTTACATGAGGCGGTTGCTGAAAAATACGTGGCAGTCTTTGAAGATCAAACACAAAATAAAACTGTATACGGATATTGTGCTGTTGATCATCCTGCTGTCTATTTTTCTGGCTGCCTGGGCAATCAAATCTTCCCTGTTGGATTTTTCTCTTATCTTGCAAGAGAATTCGCTTGTGAGTGATTTCGTGCAATGCATGGAAGAAGAGGCAGAGTTGTTTGAGAGTTATGCAAAAACCGGCAGGGAGGATGTGTATCGGGAATTACAAGATGCCATAAAAGATACGGAAAGAATGATTGCACAACTTCCCTATGATTATAAGAAAACAGGAGAAGTAAGGTATGGAGAAACCTGGTCCATCCTGAATATGTACCGGGTTTATTGTGACAAGAGAAACGAGATCCTGGATATGGAAGAGAAAACGCCTGAGGATATTGGTTCTTTATATGAAGTGTATGAGATGCAAAGTTATCTGCTCAGTTATTCCAAGCAGCTGATGCGGGTAACATTAGAAGACGGCGTCAGCGCCTATGTGGGAAAAGTCAAGACGATTATTTTTATTCCCGTGGCATTGATTATCATTGAACTTATTTTCTTTTTGTGTATTCGTAAAATGTCGGAGCTTATGAACAGTTCTATTGTGGCACCGGTGATGGATTTGGCGGAAGCTTCCCGCAAAATAGCGGAGAATGACTTCTTTATTGAGGATGTGAATCTGCAGAGTGAAGATGAAATGGGAGAACTGGTACATGCGTTTAACAAAATGAAGTATGCTACCGGCGAATATATTACAGCGCTTGAGGAAAAGCGTAAGGCTTTGGATTTATATCATGCGGAGGAGTTGGAGAAGCTGGAGATGGCAGGGAGACTGGACGCCATGGAACTGGATCTGTTGAAGAATCAGATTAATCCGCATTTTCTTTTTAATACACTTAACGTAATCGGCGGTATGGCAAATCTGGAAGGGGCTTCCACAACGGAAGCCATGATACAGTCTCTTAGTTTCTTGTTCCGTTATAATTTAAAAACACCGGAAGAAAAGGTATCTTTGGCAAGGGAGCTGAAGGTAGTCAGAGATTATATGTTTATACAGGAGAAGCGCTTTGGCAATAGAATCACTTATGAGATTGATTGTCAGATGGATGCGGAGTCTACGCTGATTCCTACGTTCACTTTTCAGCCGCTTGTGGAAAATGCCATTATCCATGGTTTATCTCAGAAAGAGGAGGGCGGTCAGATTCTGATCCGGATTCGGGAGGTACGAGGCAACATCTGTATTGCGGTGGCTGATAACGGTGTGGGTATGGAATTGGAGACGCTGCGGCAGTTAAGACAGAGACTGCGGCAGGAGGAGGCGGACAAGACCGGACGGGCCAGTATAGGTATTTTTAATATTTATAAAAGGATACATGCGATGTATGCGGATGGAGAAATGCAGATTCACAGCAAAGTGGGTGTGGGTACGATTATCAGTATACGCATACCAGATGAGAAAGGAAATGGATTTGGAGAATAAAAAATACCGTATTTTGATAGCAGACGACGAACCTATTGAACGGGCCGTGATTGGTAAGACGATACGGAATTATTTTGGGGATGAGGTGGAAGTGTATGAAGCGGTGAACGGGCGGGAAGCAATTGAGATTTTTCGTCAGAAAGACTGTCAGATTGCGCTGCTTGATATTTCTATGCCGGGAATTGACGGCTTGGATGCGGCGGAGGAAATCCGCCGGGAAAACGGGACATGCAGTATTATTTTCCTTACGGCATATGATGAGTTTGATTATGCCAAGCGGGCTATTAAAGTACGGGCTCTTGATTATCTGCTAAAGCCCAGTGCAAAAGATGAACTGATAATGGTCTTAGAGGAAGCCATTCATGTGATCGATCGGCCCGGCAAACATGGATTATCGTCGCAGACTTTACAGGAAAACAGAGAAGAGGAAAAGCAGGAACCTATGAAGAACCAGCTTTTTACGGAATATATACGGGGTTATATCGAAGCTCATTATATGGAGGATATCAGCCTCCAGGATGCGGCGGAACAGCTGCATTATTCGGATGCATATTTCTGTCGGTTTTTCAAACAGAATTTTGATAAGAATTTTATTATGTATCTGACGGAACTTCGCGTGGAGAAGGCGAAGGAACTGCTGGAAGATATGACTATCAATGTGAAGGATATCAGTCAGAAGGTGGGATTTCGGGATTCCAGTTATTTTACGAAGGTTTTTAAAAGAATCACAGGTGTGACGCCTAGTGAATACAGATATGGTCTTTTGTGACAGGCTGTTGGAAATCATTCATGAGTCGTTTGGGAGTATGGCTGTTATTATGGTGGCGGAAAGTAAAATTAAGAAAGGCAAGTGGATAGCTGTCTTTATCGTGGCACTTGGATTGTCCGCGGCCGTATTCTTCTGGCTGAAAAAGGATACCGGGACAGTGCCGGAATATGTGTTTTCTTATGCGGAGAATCAGACGGCGGATTATCCTACAACGCTTGGCGGATTACGATTCGCGCAGTTGGTGGAGGAAAGGACCCATGGCAGGATTCGGATCCTGGTGCAGTCTCAGGGAATCCTGGGTTCGGAGACGGAAGTGATCAAACAGATGCAGTATGGCGGCATAGATTTTGCCAGAGTGTCCATTGCACAGATGTCTGACTTTATACCAGAGATGAATGTGCTTCAGCTGCCTTATCTGTACGAGGATTCCGCTCATATGTGGCGGGTTTTGGATGGGGAGATAGGAGACCGCTTTTTGGAATATCCGCAGGAATACGGTTTGATCGGCTTATCCTGGTATGACGCAGGTGCCAGAAATCTGTATTGCTCCGTTAGACCTATCAGAACACTGGAAGATATGCAGGGACTGCGCATCCGGGTACAGGAGGCGAAAATGATGTCTGAGATGATGAACGCGCTGGGTGCGGTGGCAGTGCAGATTCCCTATGACCAGGTATATGCTGCGTTAGAGCGTAAGCAGGTAGACGGCGCGGAGAATAACTGGTCCTCCTATGAGGCTATGCAGCATTATGAGGTGGCCGGCTATTATACGGTGGATGAGCATATCAGAATTCCGGAAATGCAGATTTGTGCACAGCATACCTGGGAACTGCTTTCACAGGAGGATAGAGATATTATTATAGAATGTGCCAGAGAATCTGCGTTGTATGAAAGGGAACTGTGGACGGAACATGAGATGCTGGCCAGAGAAAATGCGTTGCGTAATCAAGTACAGGAGATTTATCTTTCTGAGGAAGAAAAGAAGAAATTTCAGGCGGCCATGGAGCCGATTTATCAGCAGTATTATACCGATTATGGGAAGGATATAGAAGAAATCTTTGCCCAGGGCACAAAAGGACGGGAATAAAAATGCAGTTTACGACTTTAGAGGAAAAGAAACAGCTGCTATATACTTATCTGGCATTTATGTTAAATGGTATATTGGCTTTGTCTATTGGTTCTTTGTTACCGTTTATCAGGGAAACCAGGGGATTAAATTACGCCTTTGCAGGCTTATTGGTCAGCCTTCATTCTGTGGGAAACCTGTTTTCCAGTTTTGCTTCGGGAACACTGTCGGTGTTTATCGGCAGGAAGAGAAGTATTCTGCTGTTTAATGCATGCTATGCGCTCTCCTATGTGCTGATTATATTTAGCAGAAGCAATTATATGCTGGCAGCAGCTTATCTGATGACTGGGCTGGCCAGAGGTGCATCCAGCAATTTTGGAAACTATACGATCAATAATCTGGCACCAGGCAAAGCGGGTGTGCTCAACGGACTCCATGCCATGTTTTCCATAGGTGCATTCTCCTTTCCGATCATATTGACGATACTGACCAGGACGGATGCAGACAAGTGGGTATATGCCTGTTATTTTATCGTGGCGATGGGCCTGTTAAGCTGGCTGTTGTATTTTCTGATTCCGGATCCGGAAGCGTTGGAAAAGGGGAGCAGAAAAAGGGGTAAAAAGAGCGGAGAGAATGGATGGGGATTTTTCCGGGAGCCTATTTTTTATCTGTGCACCTTTACTTTGTTCTTTTATCTGTGTGCAGAGCAGGGCGTTATTGGCTGGCTGATTACTTATTTTGAGGATACCGGGCTTCTTAGTGCGGCGCTGTCACAGCTTATGGCCAGTGTGCTCTGGGTCATGATGTTGTCCGGACGTCTTACGGCGGCATGGCTGTCGGAGAAGGTTAGAAAAGAAAGGCTTTTGTTACTCATGGCTGTGGGGTTTGTAGGCTTTTTCTTCTGGTTGCTGCTTTGTAGAAATACGGTCTTGATCGTGATTGGCATTATGGGGTTTGGCTATAGTATGGCAGGCATATATCCGACAACAGTGTCATTTTGTGGAGGCTTGATTCAGAAATACTCTATGGCATGGAGCTTTATTCTCACAACAGCCAGTTTTGGCTCCATTCTGATGCCTATGATTATTGGCCGGATTGCGGAGCGTGCGGGGATTGCCTATGGGATGAGTTCTATTGTGGTTGTGGTATTGATTGATCTGGCGCTGATCTTTTCTTTGAATATCTATATGAGAAAAAGAGAACAGGGAGAGCTGCAGTGTCATTCTGTGAATAAATGATGAAGGAGGTATGAGGCTGTTATGAAGACTGAAAAAAACAATGTCTGGAATTTTTATGAGTGTATTGCGCAAGAGAAAGCGGGGGAAGGTGTGGTACGCCGGATTTTATCTTACACGGATGAATTGATGGTGGTACAGAACCATTTTGAGAAGGGCGCCGTGGGGGCACTGCACCATCATCCACATACACAGATTACCTATGTGGTCAGCGGTCAGTTTGAGTTTGAGATTGCAGGGGAGAAAAGAATTGTAAATCCGGGAGACAGCATGTTGAAGAGGGATGGAGTTGAACATGGCTGCGTTTGTCTGGAAGAAGGCATCTTGTTAGATATTTTTGCACCGATGAGAGAAGATTTTGTATAACAAAAGTATAGAAAAGGAGAGTATATTTTATGGAAATGACATTACGATGGTATGGGAGCAAATCGGATTCTGTGACGCTTCAGCAGATCAGACAGATTCCGGGAGTAAAGGGGGTCATCACGACTCTCTATGAGACTGCACCAGGGGATGAGTGGAGTCTTGAGGAAATCCGCGCAATGAAAGCGGAGGTTGAGGCGCAGGGGATGCATGTGGCAGGTATTGAGAGCGTAAATATTCACGATGCCATCAAGATTGGATCAAAGGACAGGGAACAGTATATTGACAATTACATCAAGACGCTGGAAAAGCTCGGTCAGGAAGATATTCATATGGTGTGTTATAATTTCATGCCGGTGTTTGACTGGACGAGGACGGAACTTGCCAGAAAACGCCCGGATGGTTCCACGGTGCTTGCCTACCATCAGGAAACGGTAGACAATCTGGATCCGGAGAAGATGTTTGATTCGATCGCCGGGGATACCAACGGCTATGTGATGCCGGGCTGGGAGCCGGAGCGCATGGAGCGCATCAAAGAATTGTTCCGGTTATATCAGGATGTGGATGAGGAGAAGCTTTTTGCCAACTTGAAGTATTTCCTGGAGGCAATTATGCCGGTATGTGATAAATATGATATCAATATGGCGATTCATCCGGACGACCCGGCCTGGAGTGTGTTCGGTCTGCCGCGTATCATTACCAATCTGCCCAACCTCCAACGGATGATGAAGATGGTGGACAATAAACATAACGGTGTCACCTTCTGCTCCGGTTCCTATGGCACCAATCCGGATAATGATCTGCCGGGCATGATCCGTGCGCTAAAAGGACGTGTGCATTTTGCCCATGTAAGAAATTTACAGCATAACTATCCGGGGGATTTCGAGGAAGCCGCTCATCTGTCCGCAGACGGAAGTTTTGATATGTACGAGATTATGAAGGCATTGTATGACATCGGTTTTGACGGTCCCATCCGGCCTGACCATGGCCGCATGATCTGGGGAGAGGTGGCTATGCCTGGTTATGGTCTCTATGACAGAGCATTAGGCGCCACCTACCTGAACGGGCTGTGGGAAGCGATTGAGAAATCTAATAAATAATAGCATAAGGAGAAGAGAATCATGAAATTAAATAAAGAAGGTCTGCGGGAGAGCGAAGCGTGGAAGAGTGCCGGATATCATGTGCCTGCTTATGACAGGGAAGCTCTTGCAGAAAATACCAGGCAAAAACCGGAATGGATACATTTTGGTGCGGGCAATATTTTCCGGGCATTTCAGGCGAATCTGATGCAGCAGTTGATGGAGGAAGGCAAAAGCAAAACGGGTCTCATCGTGGCGGAAGGTTTCGATTATGAGATTATTGAGAAAATGTACCGGCCTCATGACGATTACAGTATTCTGGTGACCTTAAAGAGCAACGGGGAAGTGGAGAAGACCGTCATTGGCAGTATTGTGGAATCTTTAATCCTGGACAGTGAGAATGAGAGAGAGTTTACCCGCCTGAAAGAGATTTTCGCAGCCTCGTCTTTGCAGATGGCAAGCTTTACAATCACAGAAAAGGGTTACAGCCTGGTGGACGGTAGAGGAGAGATGCTTGAAGCTGTCAAAAAGGATATGGAGGATGGTCCGGAGAAACCGGGCAGTTATCTGGGTAAGGTCTGTGCGTTAGTATATGAACGTTATCAAAAGGGCAGACTCCCGCTTGCATTAGTCAGCATGGATAACTGTTCTCATAACGGAGATAAGCTGAAAGCGGCTGTGCTTGCTTTCGCCGAAGCCTGGACGAAGACAGGTAAAGCGGAATCAGGATTCCTGGACTATGTGAATGATGCGTCCAGTCTTTCTTTCCCATGGAGTATGATTGATAAGATTACGCCGAGGCCGGATCCCAAGGTGGAGGCCATTCTGGAAGCGGATCAGATAGAAGGCCTGGAAAAAGCGGTGACCAGCAAGAATACCTGGGTGGCACCCTTTGTCAACGCAGAGGAATGTCAGTATCTTGTGATCGAGGATGCATTTCCTAATGGAAGGCCCAAGTTAGAAGACACAGGTGTCATTTTTACTGCAAGAGAGACGGTGGATAAGGTGGAGAAGATGAAGGTGTGCACCTGCCTGAATCCTTTGCATACTACCTTGGCGGTATTTGGCTGTCTGCTGGGATATGAGCTGATTTCCGAGGAGATGAAGAACCCTGCGTTAAAGAGACTGGTGGAGCGTATTGGGTATCAGGAAGGACTTCCGGTGGTGGTGAATCCGGGTATTTTAAGTCCTGAGAAATTTATTGATGAAGTGCTGGGTCTGCGGATTCCCAATCCCTTTATGCCGGACACACCGCAGAGAATAGCAACAGACACTTCCCAGAAGCTGCCGATTCGTTTTGGAGAGACCATTAAGGCATATGAGAAGGCAGATAATCTGTCAGTGGATACTTTGGAGGGAATCCCCTTTGTGTTTGCCGGATGGCTCAGGTATCTGATGGGCGTGGATGATAAGGGAAACGCCTTTACACCAAGTCCGGATCCGTTGCTGGAGACCCTGATGCCCATGCTTTCTGATGTGAAACTGGGAGAGCCATGTGATGTGCAGACGGTTCTGACTCCTATTTTAAAGCGTGCGGATATTTTCGGTGTAGATTTGACGCAGTCTGTACTGGGAGAGAAAGTGACAGCTCTGTTTACGGAAATGATACAGGGTCCTGGAGCGGTAGCGGCGCTGCTTCAGAAGAATTTCTGAATAGACAGTAAGCGGCGGATTTAGAAAGACATTACTATGAATTGCTGACATAAAAAGGGCTGTGCAAGAACTCGTTTTCCTGCACAGCCCCTCCTTCTTGTGTTATTGGAAATATTTGGTGAAGTCTTCCATCAAGATGCATCAGTCCTGGGTTTTTAAGTCAAAGCCAAAATAGCGGATGGCGTTATTATAGCAAATATCTTTGACAATTTCTCCAAGGGTCTCATAGTCATCCGGATACTCTCCGTTCTCTACCCAAGTGCCTAAGAGATTGCAGAGGATTCTGCGGAAGTAGTCATGTCTGGTGTAGGACAGGAAACTTCTGGAATCGGTCAGCATCCCCACAAAGCCGGAGAGATTTCCCAGGTTTGCAAGGGAGATCATCTGATCCTGCATACCGGTCTTATGGTCGTTGAACCACCATGCGGAACCCTGCTGGATTTTGGCAACGGCAGTGGAATTCTGGAAACAGCCAAGGATGGTTCCGATGGCCTGATTGTCGTTGGGGTTTAAGCTGTATAAGATTGTCCTGGGTAATTCATCTGTTTTTGCCAGCGCAT
Source organism: Lachnospiraceae bacterium UBA7086 (assembly GCA_002492525.1). Lineage (GTDB taxonomy): Bacteria > Bacillota > Clostridia > Lachnospirales > Lachnospiraceae > UBA3282. Next base: position 83,370 of record DKZA01000025.1, read on the forward strand.
TTAAGTAATCGGCCATCTCGGAAGAAGGCGCATAGTTATTGATACAGTCGTACCCGGTATCAGGGCCCAGTTTGTCAAACTGCAGGGTATTGTTGTCCCGCTTGCAGCCATAGTGAAGCTGCATAACCCAGTTACGTCTGGCATATTCTTTGCCCACAAAAAGCATAAACGCGGTTTTGAATTGCAGTTCTTCTGCGCGTGTCACGGTATTGCCGCTCAGACGTTTGGCAAAGATGGCTTCAATCTCCTCTGTGGATGCAGGTGCATACATGACATATTCCAGAGCGTGATCGGAGACAGAACATCCCATGGAGGCAAAGAAATCCATGCGGATGGAAAGTGCCTGACACAGGGCATTAAAACTGTCGATTTTAACACCAGATACCCTGGACAAGGCGGCAAGATATTCAGGGAATGTAGCTTTTTCAATATTCATGGCTTTATCCGGACGCCATGCGGGAAGAACCTGCACATCGAAAGAAGCATCGTCAGCAATCTTCTGGTGCCATTCCAGAGAATCCACAGGATCATCCGTGGTACAGATTAAAGTCACGTTGGACTGTCTGATCAGATTACGGACAGACATGGAAGCATCCTCCAGTTTCCGATTGCAGAGTTCCCATACCTCCTCGGCGGTCTTTTTGTTTAATACGCCGTGATAGTCGAAGTATTTTTGCAGTTCCAGATGAGACCAGTGGAAAAGCGGATTGCCAATTGCCTTTCCAAGACATTCAGCCCATTTAAGAAATTTTTCTTTATCCGTGGCGTCTCCTGTGATATAGCGTTCCTCAATGCCGCAGGAACGCATAAAGCGCCATTTGTAATGATCGCCGCCCAGCCAGACTTGTGTGATGTTGTCAAACCGGCGGTCTTCATAGATTTCCCTGGGATTGATGTGACAGTGATAATCCAATACCGGGGTGTCTGCCGCATAGTCTGCATAGAGTCTTTGTGCGACATCGTTAGAGAGTAAAAAATCCTGGTCCATAAATGGTTTCATAGTAAGCCTCCTTTTTATTAGATAATGTATTAAAGATTTTCTGTCAGATTCGTTTTGGTGATGGTGAAAATCTTGTAGTGTCCCGTTCTATCAGTCTGCCGGAGAAAACTACTTTCTGGGGTGTTTGTTCACCGGCAAGGACGTGAAGCAGGGTATGGATCAGCTGGTGCGTGAGTGCTTCCAGGCAGTTATCCACGGAAGTGAGCGCCGGCGTGCAGCAGGCGGTGAGTATGGAATTGTTATAGCCGATGATACTGATATCCTCAGGAATACGCAGTCCTTCTTTTTGCGCATATTTTATACCGCCTACCGCCAGTACATCGTCAGCGGCGATAATGCCGTGGAAACGCGGCCTGCCGGTTGTCATTTCTTCGATAAAATCGGTAATGTTTTCGATATCACATGAACTTTTATCGTAGTATAAAATATTCTGCAGAGAATCGGGGATGTTGTTATCAGTCAGGGCATTTTGGAATCCTTTCAGCTTCTTTAAGCCGCTGTATGATTTGGAATTATACAGATACAGGATATCAGGAATACCTGAACAGATCATGGAGGATGCAGCCTCATACATGGAAGCATAATCATCACACAGAGTACTGTATACATTCGGATGATTGTAGGAGGCATTTAAGAGCATGATCGGAATCAGATCGGCGGCTTCCCGGATATATTCGTTTTCCAGTTCGGTGGTGCCAATAAAATGAGATCCTACCAATATGATGCTGTCCACCTTTTTGGAAAGGACAAGATGTAGATAATTCTTGCGCACATCCTGATTAAAGCCGGTGCAGCAAAGTAAGGATTCATAACCGTTGGCTTGAAGTTCCTGTTCTAACAGATAGACGGCCCTGGCAGTATACAGATCGGAAGAATCTGCGCAGAGAAGTCCTATGGTTTTTAGGGAGTGCAGTCCCATACCCCGGGCATATGCATTGGGGATATAACCGTATTTTTCGATGATATCTGTTACTTTTTTGCAGGTAGCCGGACTGACATTTTCGCCGCCGTTTAGGACACGGGATACGGTGGCAGTGGACACGCCGGCCAGTTGGGAAATATCGTAAATTGTTATTGCCATATTATGCTGTCCTTTACTTATGAAAACGCTTACATTAATTGAGAATATTATATAGGATACAGGGCAGGAAAGCAAGACGGCGCAGGGGGTGTCCGGGTAAAATATCAAAATCCTACAACAATATCAAAAAATTACGGAAATACAGGAAAAATCGAGGAAAAACAGTGTGTCGTACATATTGACTAATGGAAAAAAATGTGAAACTATAAAGATATGAAACTGCTTACATTTTATTCCCGCGAGCAACGAGCCGAGTGACTGTTTGCGGCGGGGTCTTTGACTGGTAAAAAAGGGAATACAGAAACTGGAAAGCAGGCAATTGCGAAACGCTTTTACAGTTGTTGAAATTGTACAAATAGCATAA
>DKZA01000002.1 GCA_002492525.1 Lachnospiraceae bacterium UBA7086
AAGCGGAGGAATTTCCTATAGCATGAAAAAGAGGAGCCACAACACAGGCTCCTCCAAGTCTCCCATTTTCAATGGATAATATAACTATTACAGTTTAAAGAAGGCAACTTCTTCTTCCAGATTTTCTGCCATTTCTTTCAGTTCCTTGGCAGCCTCCGCGAGCAGATTAATGGTTGCGTTAAGTTCCTGCATGGAAGCCGTGGTCTCTTCTGTGGAAGCGGCGTTCTCCTCAGATACTGCAGACAGACTCTGAATCACATCCACTACCTTTCCTCTTTCAGAATCACATTCTCCTGCCTGGTCATGAATCAAACGGGATTCTTTCATGGAATCGTCGATTCCGCTGCTTACGTCGCTGAATTTCTCTTTGGTCTGATCCAATTTGCGCTGTTGTTCAGCAATGATCTCGTTTACTTCATTCATAACTTTGACAGACGCTTCGGAATCCAGGGTTAACTGACGGATAATATCCTCAATGGTCTTGGTAGACTGTGCGGAATCCTCAGACAATTTGGAAATCTGGGTCGCTACCACGGAAAAACCACGCCCCGCTTCTCCGGCCCTGGCAGCCTCAATGCTTGCATTTAAAGCAAGCAGACTTGTTTCACTGGCTATGGAGGCTATCAGATTGACAGCTTCCTGAATCCTTGTGACAGATTCATTGGTGGTATGAACAGATACCTCTATTTTCTTGATCGCCTCTGTGGTCTTGTCGTTGGATTCGCTTAATTCATGGATAATTCTCTCGGATTCCGTATCCGCCTGATGCATCTGCCCGGACAGATGATCCAGTTCCTGAACACTGTCTACAATCTTCTCAATCAAAATTCCCATATTATTGACCTGCAGCGTTGCAGCCTCAATATCCTCTGCCATGGATACGGCACCTTTGGAAATATCCTCCACTGCGGTGCTGATCTCATCCGCCGTGGTAGATGACTGAGCCGCCATGGATTCCAGGGTATCGCCTTTTACCATCAGCGTGTTGGTATTCTGCTTGATACTGCCGATAATCTCCTGTAATTTATCAAGAAGGGATTGAACAGCGCGTCCCATAATGCCAAGTTCATCTTTTCTCTTTAACAGCCTGTCGCTGACTTTCAGATCCAGATTTCCTTCTGCCAGGGATGACAAGATATTCTCAGACTGTACGATTACTTTCGCCAGAGCTCTTGCAATACGGATACATACAACCAGGGCAACCGCTAAAATCAATGCGGCCATTCCCAGAATCATCAGGGTGCTTTTATTGATTTCGGCAAGAGCTTCTGTGGCTGGCTGACCGGCAAATACCATGCCCACACATCTTCCCCCTGAATCAAATGCCGGCATATAAAAGGCATAATACTGTTCCCCGTTGATGATCACATCGCTGGTCTCATAGGTCTTTCCACCCTCAAGGACGGCGGCAATGACACTGTCAGAGGCTTTGGTTCCCAAGATCCGTTCTCCCGTGGACTTGTCCCGCAAAGAGGTGGCACGTCTGGTGTCCCCGTAAAAAATGGTAACATCCGTATTAGATCCTTCCACAAAGCTGTCGATGATTTCCTCATGCTCTGTCACGCAATACTTACCTTTATACAGCATATCACCGTTTTGCCAATAATCCCCCGTATCAATGGCATCATAGGCTGCATAGACACTCTGACACAGATCCCGCAGGCCCTCCATAGTGGAATCCTCTACCAGATCCCTCATTCTTCCGATGGAATAGAAGGTAACCACGATTACCATAATTATCATCGGAATTGCGCACAACATCACCAGTTGCGCCATAACACCTAACCTTTTTTTGTCCTTCATACTTTCTTCTCCCGTTTTCTATGTATTTATATTGTCCTATACCTAATCATTAAAGGAGAAATGACTCCTTCCCCCATATAAATACAAGTTATATTATATCATATAATTATCGGGAAAAGAAGCAATACCTCTAAGAATGGAGAGTAAAACATTACCAAAAAAAGTTGTAATTTTTCGTGCTATTTTCCTTAAAAGAGAATTTTAGCTTCTTATCTGGCCGTCTCCGGTAATCTGATACTTATAGGTGGTCAGTTCCCGAAGACCCATAGGCCCGCGGGCATGCAGCTTCTGCGTACTGATGCCGATCTCCGCGCCAAATCCAAATTCAAACCCATCCGTAAAGCGTGTGGAAGCGTTCACATACACACAAGCGGAATCCACTTCCCGCAGAAACTTATCCGCATGCTCCTTATTTTCCGTAAGGATGGCATCGGAATGTCCCGTATTATACTGATTAATATGGGCAATCGCTTCCTCCACAGAGGACACTGTCTTAACAGAAATAATCAGATCCAGATACTCTTTTCCATAATCTTCTTCCGTGGCAGGGCGGGCTTCGGGAATCTGCAAAAGTACCGTCTGATCGCCGCGGATTTCCACCTGCTTTTCTTGTAATGTCCTGCCCAGAGCAGGCAGTATTTTGTCCGCAATCTTCTGATGTACTAACAGGGATTCACAGGCATTACAGACACCGATCCGCTGTGTTTTGGCATTGAGAATGATGGGAATTGCCTTTTCCAGATCAGCCTCTTCGTCAATATAGATATGGCAGTTACCGGTACCGGTCTCAATCACCGGAACAGTACTGTTTTCCACCACGGAACGAATCAGTCCCGCGCCGCCTCTGGGGATCAGCACATCCACATACTCCTTAAGACGCATGAAGGCCGTAGTCACGTCTCTGTCATTGTTTTCTATCAGTTGAATGGCATGTTCCGGAATATGTTCCTCCTTAAGCGCGCTTTTTATGACTTGTGTGACTGCCTGATTGGAATAAAAGGCATCCTTACCGCCTTTGAGGATTACCGCATTGCCGGTCTTAAAACAAAGACCAAAAGCGTCTGCCGTCACATTGGGGCGAGCCTCATAAATAATGCCTATTACTCCCATGGGTACTCGTACTTTACAAATATGAAGACCGTTCGGACGGTCAAAACTTTCCATAATTTCCCCTATAGGATCCGGTAATTCGGTAATCTGTAAGAGTCCTTCCGCCATGGAGGAAATCCGCTCCGGCGTCAGTTTCAAACGGTCCAGAAGTCCCTCCGCCATACCGGCCTGTTTTGCAATGTGATAGTCCTTCTCATTTGCGGCAAGCAGTTTGTCCTGTTCTTTCCTAAGTGCAAAAGCAGTTTGTTTTAAAGCATGATTTTTCTCTGCCGTGGAAAGATTTTGCAGCGTCTGCCTGGCAGTGACAGCCTGACGGCCGAGTGTATCCAGATATTCTTTGATCATAATGGGCTCCGTTCTGCCGGCAGATAACCGGCCTGTATTTTGGGCAGTTTTTCTAATCTGCGGTTGCCTTGAAAAAACGTTTATATACGGCCATGTTCCGTGAGCAGGATATCCGGAATCACGTCATGAGATTCCCAGGGAATTTCCTCCAATACCTGACAGCTATAAGCCAGAGCCACGGTGGTAAGTACCGGCTGTATCGGCTTTCCGGCAAGGAAAAGTTTTCGTAAATAGCGGTCATAGAAGCCTCCGCCATAGCCGATTCTGTGTCTGGCCAGATCAAAAGCTGCTCCCGGCATACACAACAAAATATGCTGCGGCGCTTTTGTCCGTGCTAAATAAGCGGAATAGGATTTGCCTTCTTCTGCCTCCGGTTCCGGGATATTCCGATAACCCTTATGCAGACAGGATAACTCCGTAATCTGATAAAACTCCATATCCTGTCCCTCCACTCTTGGCACAAAAACCAACTTATTATCTGAGAAGGCCTGTTCCATCAATGCGTAAGTCTCAACCTCACTGCGATAGCTGGCATAGGCGAGCAGCGCATCCGCCTCTCGATAACAGGGCAGGGATGTGAAATGCCCTAGGATCTCCTGGCTACAGCACTTTCTTTCCTGTTCTGTCAGGGCATCCCGCCTGCGCAGAACTTTCGTCCGGACCGCCGCCTTGGATTTCTTTTCCTCCCGGTTCTTCTTTCCCAGGTTTGTAATGGTACCGTCCTTTTCCACAATCGAAATATGATCAAGCTGGCCTTTTAGATTTGCACGGATATTGGCAACATAGGCCTGCCGCAGCTTGTGCTGCTCTTCTTTTTCGGCCTCAGATAACCCTGCTGTCTGGGATTTATGATAAAGTTCATTGATTCGTGCCGTCAACTGTTCTACTGTCATGAAAATGCCTTCCCGCGTGCCATAACTGTGCCGCTAATTTTTATGCATCTGTTGTACATACAAGGGCAGATCAAAGGTATCGTCCTTGTGGGCTAAAAATAAAGTGCCGATATTCTGACCGCTTAGAATCCGATGAATCACTTTGATATCTTTACTGTTGGCGATGACCATATCAACCCCCATGTTGTTGGCAATCTTAGCGGCTTGCAGTTTGGTAGTCATGCCGCCGGTACCCGCACTGCTCCCGGTGGACGTTTTGCCCATATTCATCAGCTCTTCGGTAAGTTCTTCCACCACCTCAATGTATGTTACATCAGGGTTCCGCCTGGGATCATCTGTGTAGAGGCCGTCAATATCTGACAGAAGAAGCAGCATATCCGCATCCACAAGAGACGCCACAATGGCAGAAAGAGTATCGTTATCGCCAATTTCAATCTCATAGGTAGCCACCGTATCATTTTCGTTTACAATGGGAATGACTCCTAATTTAAACAACTCCGCAAAAGTATTCTGGGCATTAAACCGGTTCAGATTGTCAACAATGGTGTTTTTGGTCATCAAAATCTGAGCCGCCACCTGATTGTATTCTGCAAAGATCTTTTGATAGATCATCATCAGCCGGGCTTGTCCTACAGCCGCACAGGCCTGTTTGACGGCAATAGGATTATCCTTTTCATGCTCCGGCAGCATGACCGCCTTTTTGCCTACGGCAATGGCCCCGGAAGTAACAAGTACTACGTCCTTCCCCTGATTGCGTAAGTTGCACAGTTCCCGCACTAACACGTCCAGTTTCGTATAGTCCAGATCTCCCGTCTCTTCATGTTGCAGAGAAGAAGAACCAATCTTTACCACAATTCTTTGTTTTTCTTTCATATGTAATCTTCTGTCTGTCATTGTACTGCCTTTCTCTCTATTTATGGAAACATTCTATCATAGCTTGATAAAGTGAAGCAACTTTTTCTGCAATCAGGATACCATCCATAGCAGCAGAGGTAATCCCGCCTGCATAACCGGCACCTTCTCCGCAAGGATAGAGTCCCGCTACCATCGACTGTCCCCTGTCATCACGGGAAATTCTTACCGGGGAGGAAGTCCTGCTCTCGATACCCGATACAAAGGCATTGGCATCGGCAAATCCCTTCATGGATTGCCCTATCCTGTCTATTCCCTCTACCAGAGACTTGTTCAGATGAGCGGGCAGGATATCGTGTACTGCCGCCATGCACCATCTGCCTTTGACGGCGGGAGCAAACTCCGGATAGTGTACCGCGATTTCGGAAGCAGGTAACGGTTCTGATTCATGCAAAAGTACAGCCTGTCGAAAGGCTCCATATGGTTCTGCGGGCACGGCCCCTCCGCCAATCTCATAGGCCTTTTCCTCCAGTCTGCGTTGAAAGGCAACCCCCGCAAGGGGGCCTGCACCGCCGTAATCCTCTGGCGTTACCGTAACAATGACAGCACTGTTACTATTTGCCCCGTCTCTTTTCCGGTAACTCATACCGTTGACGGCAATTCTGCCCGGTTCCGAAGATGCGTTGACCACATAACCGCCAGGACACATACAGAAAGAATATACCCCTCTGCCGTCCGTCGTCCGGGCAGTCACCTTATAAGTTGCGGCCGGCAGATTCTCTGCCTTTCTGCCGTATTGTATCTGCTCGATAAATTCTCTCGGATGTTCTATGCGAAGTCCCACGGCAAACGCTTTGGCTTCCATCGGAATCCCTCTCTTTGCCAGCATGGAAAAGGTATCCCTGGCACTGTGTCCGATGGCAAGGATCACCACATCACTCTCCAGACGGCCATCTTCTTGTGTCACCACACCCAGGACACGATTTTGTTCCACCAGTAAATCAACAACCTTGGTCTGAAAACGCACTTCTCCGCCCCAGGCAAGAATCTGTCTGCGCAGGTTCGTGACTACCCGGATCAGAATATCTGTGCCGATATGAGGCTTTGCCTCATAGAGAATATCTTCCGGTGCCCCTGCTTCTACCAGAATCTTTAAGACCTCCCGGTTTCTGCCCCGTGGATCTTTGACCAGCGTATTGAGCTTACCGTCGGAGAAAGTGCCGGCACCGCCTTCGCCAAACTGGACATTAGAATCCGGGTCAAGAACACCTTCCTGCCAGAAGCGTTCCACATCTGCAAGACGGATCTTAGCTTCTCTTCCTCGTTCCAAAAGTATGGGCCGATAGCCGTGTTTCGCCAGCATATAACCGCAGAAGAGTCCCGCAGGCCCGGTGCCCACAATAATCGGTCTGTTCCTAAGCTTTTTCTTCCCCGAAGGCGGAAACAGATACTCTTTTACAGCAACGGCCTGTATCTGTCCCGGTTTCCCATGACAGGAGGAAAGCACCTTCTCCTCATCTGCCACACTCACATCCACGGTATAAACCAGATAGATATCTGGTTTTTTCCTGGCATCAACAGATTTCTTTATGATCTGTAACGCATCAATCTGCCGGGGAGAAATACATAAAATTTTTGCTGCTTTCTTTATCAGATCCTCCTGCTTATGTTCCGGAGGCATCTTCATCTGGTTGATACGAATCATAATGTTTCTTATCTCTTTTCTCTGTTTACTTGACCGGCCGCCGCCCTGCCGGCGACGGTTCCACTGCTAAAAGCCCATTGCAGATTGTATCCGCCGCAGATACCATCCACGTCCAGAATTTCTCCCGCAAAATAAAGCCCCGGTATGATTCGGGAAGCAAGATTTTCCATTACTTCCGCACAGTCTATACCGCCGGCACTCACCTGTGCTTTTGCAAAAGGATTGGTACCGGTAACTTCTGCTTCCAGACAACGATAAAGATTCTGCAACTTCCGCATGGCACTTTCAGAGATCATCCCGGCTGTCTCCGCAGCTTTGATGCCTGCCAGATGAAGCAGAAGTAAGTTAATCTTTTTGTTGACTATTCCGGTCAGAAAAGCTTCCATGGTTTGTCCTGACTGGCGTTGCAGACGTTCCTGCCAAAACATTTCATAGGTTTGTTGATCATAATCCGGCAGGAAAGAAATCGTTACAATGGTATGTTTCTGCTCTCGCAGGGCATAAGCAGCGTGCCGGCTGATCTGAAAAACCGGGATGCCGGAGATACCGTAATCTGTCAGTTGCAGCTCACCCCGCTCTTCACAGACAATACCGCCTTCCACATATAAGGTAAGTTTCGCATCGCACCGTACACCTGCCACTTGTTTATAATATGTCTCTTTACACCGAAGGGCTGTCAACGCAGGTACTACAGGAATTATATGATGTCCCAGCTGTCTGGCCAGCTTCCATCCGGCACCGTCGGAACCCGTATCCGGTGCCGCGGCCCCGCCGCAAGTGAGAATTACCGCATCATACTGTCCGCCGCCTTGTTCTGTCTTTACTATGATACCATTACCGGAGGGGGTTATGCCTGTGACTTGTTGTCCTGTATGTATCATTACGGAAAGTTCTGCAAGCTCATAGCGAAACAGATCCAGTACGGTAGATGCCTGTCCGCTGGCAGGATAAAGATAACCGTTTACTGCTTTGATCCGCATCCCCAGATTCTGAAAGAACCTTTTTGTTTCTGATACACCGAAAGTTTCATATATGACAGGAATTAATTTTCTGCCGCTTCCATAATAACAGGACAGATCCATTTTCTCGTTAGAAAAATTACATTTCCCGTTTCCTGTGGACAGAATTTTTTTGCCGATTCTGTCATTTCTCTCATAGATTGTGACCAGGGCTCCTGCCCTGGCCGCCTGCACAGCCGCCATCATCCCGGCGGCCCCTCCGCCGATCACTGCAATTTTTCTGTTCATGCTCTCTCCTAGCGTCAACTGGAATAAGATTCCAGAAAATGATACAATGCCTCTTCGTTCTCCATATATTTACCACAAATAATCTGTGCCTGCAAATCATCATCAAGATCTTCCAACAAAATGTCCGTGTTCATATACAGGGTCTTCTTATCCTCCTCGTATACCACGATAAAATGATCTGCCACCATCAGATAAAATCCTTTGTTTTCTTTCTTAGGGCGATAATATTTACATACGGCAATCCGGTCTTTGGAAAAAGCCGTAAGTTCTATGGTTTCAAATCCAAGCTCCCGTTCCGCAAGCGGCGGATTGCTGTCATAAAAGGATAGTTCATTTAGAAGGCCCTCTCTGTCAAGGCCGATGTACTTAAAAGGCAGAGTTTCTTCTTGTTCCTCTACTTTCCCTTCCGAAAGATCCACCGTCTCCACTAAATACAGGGTATCGGCCGTTACCACCGGCTTTCCTTCCACAGAAGCTTCAATGACCTGTTCCTCTTCCGGTTCTTCCTGCTCCTTTGATATTGCCTGTTTTGCTGTCCGTGCTGTCTGTTTTCCCGTTGTGTACCTTTCCTGGTTCTGGTATTTGTTGGGATAAAAAAACTCTTCCGCCTTCAAAGCCCCGTAACCTCCAAGACCCAGCATTACAGCAGACAGAATCAGCAAAAAACTGATACGTCTTACAAGTTTCATCCTATCACTGACCTTTCTTATCGGATTTCCTGTAATCAGTATCAGTCAATTCCTGATTTTTATTCAGACAAGACTATTTTGCGGCTGTCATCTCTTATAAAATACCAAGATTTTTGCCAAGCAGGATAAAGAAAAATCCCAAAGGCATCCTGGACAACTCTGCTTCTCCAATGACCCGAAGCGCCATAAGCAGAAAAATATAAACAAATACCCCTGCCAGGCAGGCAACCAGAACCGTAACCAGATCACCGGCGGCTTCCACCAACACCATTTGCAGCAAAAAAACGACTACTCCGGATACGCCTGCGGCGATTGCCGGAAAAGCGACGCCCGCTAACCAGTCCTGCCTGTACCTGACATATCTGCTGACAAAGAGAAAAGAAAGAGACGCATAGACGCCAAACATAAGAATCAGCGCAACAATCAGCCCGTTTACTCCCAGCAGCAGCTTATGTATCAGCAGATAACCGGCTGCCAGGTGAACAAGAGAGGAGATCATAACGGTAAAAAACAATTCCCGGATCATATTCAGTTTGTATAAAAGCTGTGCAAACAAAAAGGAAAAACCAAACAACAGAATAAGGATTGTTCCTTTCTGCATTGCCGGTACCAGCATTTTGCTGACCTCTTTCGCCGCGATACTGGCCGATTTATTTCCGTAAGTCAACCGGATTAAGGAGGAAGAAAGCACTGCAAGATAGACCGTAAACGGAAATGCCGTGATACTGAGCCGCCGTACTGCTTTGGCAATTCTATCCCGCATAGGACGGTATTCTTCCCTGTCATAAGAACTGTTTATTTTGCCAATCAGCGGATAGACTGCCAGACAGCAAACTGCCGTACCAAGTCCAATTAAAACGGCAAACCTGCCATAGTAACCGCCCCACTGTCTGGTACGTACATCACCCTGTCCTGTCATATTCATATAATAATTTAAAAACCGCTGATCAAACAACATATACCAATTAGAAAATACAGCAACCAGACAAAGAGGAATCAAGCCTGACAGAATCATCTTTTGAATCGAGTACTGCGTCTCCAGCCGTTTATTCATATCCTGTCCCAATCTTCCCCGCAGCGTTACGGAATAGACCGCATAAATTACCAGAAGATATATGGTGGTAATAATCTGGGAGAGCAGCACGCCAAGCATGGCTCCCAGGGCTCCATAGGCATAAGCATAGGAATCCGACAAAAGAAGCGCCGCCACATTTTCTCCATATTTCTGGAAAGCATTGCCGCATAAAAGAACACAAATCACCATGGATATCTTTTCAATATACTGGGAATGTGCCACCAGAACGCCCAGCCCATATCCATTAAAATATCCTCTGAAAGTGCCGATAAATGCCGCAAAAATAACCGCCGGTGCCGCCGCCAGAAGCGCCATGCGACTTAAGTGTTCCAACACAAGCACATCCGCGATCACTGTGGCCAACACAAGCAGAAGCGCCGCCGCCAGACAGCTGATTACAAGATCCAGAAAAAAGGCCGCGCGAAACACCTTAGCAGCATTGCGGTAACGCTCCCGCTTCACCCGATAGCGGATGAGTCCTGACATAGCTCTCGACATACTGTAGGATGTGATCAATGTAATTAAGATAAAAAGTTCAAAGGCAGGTGCAAACAATCCCATTCCTGCATCTCCGATTATATTGGCAAGGGGAATCCGCATCATAAGAAGAATCATATAGGAAACGATTCCGGCAGACATGACAATGTGGGTTTTTAAATTTTTCATCATGAATTGTATTCGCATTGCTGTTTATCCTCGTGTAATATGAAGTCTCTTGAGCACTTCTTCCTGTTTTTCTTCCATCACGGCTGCATCCGCAGACTCTACATGATCATAGCCGCACAGATGAAACATACTATGTGCGGTCAGAAACGCAAATTCCCGAAGCAGACTGTGACCATACGCTTTCGCTTGTTCCTGTATACGGTCCACAGACAAAATAATATCACCCAGCAGAAGTTCCCCGCTGTCTAAGTCGAAACAGTCCGCCTCATTTTCCTTTGCAAAATCAAAATCGCCGGCCGTTTCAAAGAAGAGATTGGGAAATGACAAAACGTCCGTTTCCTGATCTATATTTCTGTAATTTTTATTGTATTCCCGGATGCCTTCGTTATCTGTTATGAGGAGATTCACCGAAGTCTCATAAGGACAGTTTTCCATTTCCATGACCTGTTCCATGATCCGATCCACCAATTCTTTACAATCAAACGTAAAAACAACTTCGGTTTCATTCTCAACGTAAGAAGTCATAATAAAGTTTCTCCTGAATAAAAATGCGTTTCATTTCGTGAAGCTGCGCTAAGGAAATCTCGTTGCCCCACAGTTCATCTGTCTCAAATTTCTTCTGAAATACCGTATCGATCAACTGCTCATAATCCAGTTCCGCTTTGGGATCTTTGTCGAACAGATATAAGATGGAGGAAACGATGCAGTCTGCAAAAAGCACCACGATGGTCTCCTTCGATACCACTTTGGAATTTGTATCCACATATTCTTTCAAAATACTCTTGGTCTTAGGCGGGAAATGATATTCATCGCAGATTGCAGCCACATTCTCCCAGGTGTTTTCTCCCCGCAGCATGCCGATTCTATGATAATATCCGCAGGCTTTTACCGCAGCATCATCGATCTCCAGACTCTTGGCAATCTTATCGCCCAGGTAAGCCGTATGAATGGCATGATAGTACTCTTCCTTGGATTTTTCTTTCAGCTGCACTAAAAGGGGACATTCCGGATCGTTTATTTCCATGTATTTTTCCCGATATCTGTGAATGACGGTAGAACTGAACATCTTAAGACTGACCAGCAGCAAAATACAGGAAACCATGAGATTGACAGCCGGAATCGTAAACTGTCCAATAGACAGTTTGGCATTGACAAACAAAATCACATTGCCCATAAGACATAAGGCCAGTACCAGTATGGAAATCAACAGGGGAAGACCTACCCTGAAATCATCATCCAAGGTACTGAATACCAGAATCCCGGCCAGTCCGCTGATAAAATACAGCCAGAAAATAGCGTAATCACAGCCGGCAAAATTGACGGCCAAAAGCAGGCACAGGCTGCCCGCCGCAAGCCCGGTCATACCGTTGCTGAATACGCCAAGCAATACAAAAATGACTAAAAAAGGCCATCCCGATACGGGAAGATACGGCAAAGATGCGGCGACGCACAGACTGAGCAGATACATCAAGGCAAACCTGCCATAACGCCCCTCATTATGATAGATAAAGAACCCGTTGATTTCACTCAAAACAAAAGAAAAAATCACGGCGCCCGTTCCCGCAAGGATCATCACCACATTACGAAGCAGTAAATCCGGCTTGTTCTGATGCAACAGACAGCCAAGATAGGTGATACCGCCGGCAGCGATAAACATCAATGTAAATATCAATATTCTCTTCCATACATTTTTCTTATTTTTTCCCACGTTCATAGTTCCTGTTTCTCTGTTTTTCGGTATGTCTTGCTTCTCTTGCCTCATAATCATCATAAGCTTTCACAATCTTTTGTACCAACGGATGCCTTACCACATCCTTACTGGACAATTTGCAAAAAGCAATGTCATCTATTCTGGACAGTACTCTGGCTGCCACATCAAGCCCTGACTTGGTATCCGGCGCAAGATCTTTCTGGGAAGCATCCCCGGTGATCACTACCTTGGAGCCGAAGCCGATACGGGTCAGGAACATCTTCATCTGGGCGGGCGTGGTATTTTGTGCCTCATCCAGAATAATATACGCATTATCCAGCGTTCTGCCCCGCATATAGGCAAGGGGCGCCACCTCGATCAGTCCTTTCTCCGTATTCCTTGCAAAACTTTCCGCACCCATAATCTGATACAGTGCATCATAGAGCGGCCGCAGGTAAGGATCTACTTTACTCTGTAAGTCACCGGGCAAAAATCCCAGTTTCTCACCGGCTTCAATGGCCGGTCTGGTAAGGATGATCCTGCTCACCTCATTATTTTTGAAAGCAGTTACGGCCATAGCCATGGCCAGATACGTCTTACCGGTACCTGCCGGGCCGATCCCGAACACGATCATATGATCCCGAATGGCATCCACATAATGTTTTTGACCAAGTGTCTTTGGTTTAACAGGTTTACCGCTTACAGTGTGACAGATACAGTCGCTGTCCATCTCAAGCAGCATATCTTCCTGATGTTCTCTGCCAAGTTCTATGGCGTATTCTATATTTTGTTCTTCCAAGATATTTCCTCTCTCTGACAGGAGCAACAGATCTTGCACAATACGGACTGCCTGTTCTACTGCTTCCTTCCCGCCGCTTATACGCACAGCCCCGTCTCTGTTTATGATCATGACACCCAGATCATCTTCCATTTTTTTGATATGCGCGTCATATTCCCCAAACAGATTCTGCATGTGCACTACAGGCACATCTATGCTGACGGTATATTCTCCCATAATTTTGATATCGCCTTTCCAAAGTACAGCTATTGAGCCGTTTCTTCTTCCCCTATCTGCTCTTCTACAGGTTCTGTACTGGTGGGCACCAGTTCTACTGCCGACTCTTCAAGCTGCATATGGGCAATCAACACCCATTTTGTATCATTCTTTTTTATTGTAACATTTTTTCCGGCAATTTGTACCCCTTTTTCCTCTAAAGTTGAGATAATTTTATCCCATTCCTCCTGCATTAACGTTTTCATCTCTTCTTCCGTATGCTTTTGTTCTATGATTTCGTACTCCCTTACGGTTTTATGACCATAAGAAATGGGAAGATATAAATGATCCAGGAGTTTTACCTGTTTTTTCTCCTCACTGCTGTCATAGGATTGATAGGGAATTTTTCTGATCCGCAGACTCCATTCCCGGTCTCCGGTTCCTAATACATAGATATTTTCCTGCGCTCCGGTATAACGCTTTTCTTCATAGGCCGTATTTTTTTCCACCCGTATATCTTCTCCATATCGCAGGATAATATCTGCATCTGATTCTACAAACTGATATCTGCGCACTGTGGCGTCCTCGTTATAGACCGGTACGGCACCACTTACCAGAATGTCTCCTTTTTCGACAGTATCTCCAAGAGATACCTGAGGCACACCGCTTCTGGTGATGATATAAGATACCGTACCTGACCGGGCTGCGATCAGATCCATTCCTTCTCCTGCCTGTGTTTGACCGGTCTGGTCATATTCTGGCATCTCATTTTCTTTAATATGGACTAAGAGTGTTGTACCATTTAGCTGTACAGAGGTCCAGGTGATCAAATCATAATCTTCCCGAAGCGACCGTTCCAAATCTTCTATCTTCAGTTTGCTCTTTTTCATGGCAGTATGGACGCCCTGGGATGCAAGATAATCTAACAACACATCTTCCGTCAGGGCAAAATTCCCTTCAATCTGAATATTCCAGATATACCCGGAAGTCAAAATCCAGAATACCATACAGGCCATCAGCCCGATCACAAAGATCTTTCGGCGGTACATTCTGGACACAAAAAAAGGCAGTCCATATCTTTGTAAGACGGCCGCCCTGGTTCCTGTCTTCTTGAGCAGCGGCTTTAGCGCAAAAAAGCCCTGCACGCTGATATTCATGGTATGATAATCACCGTGGTCCTTAATCCCCCAGACTAAAATATCATGATTGCCGCAAAGATTCAGAAGACGTTCCGTGGAATATCCCCACACTTTGATCGTCACATAGCCCTTGATATACTGTATCCAATGAAGCATTACACCCTCCTTATCAGAAATATTTCACGGTATCTATGGTACCACTGATTTTCATGTCTTCGTTGGTGTAATAGTCTATGGACAGCTGTTTCCCCTCAAAGCATATCTTGCAATTTTTGCCTTGTAAGACGATAGACTCTGTGGTGTATTCCAGAATCCCTTTATAGTTTTCGATGAAAGCTTCTCTGTTTCCCGTTATGGTCACAATAGCGGCCCCAAGCATCGTATCTTTGGGGAGTTTCAAAGATTCCACAATCAGTTCTCTGGAATCGGATAAAGTTTTAAATGGCGGCCGTTTATGATTTCTTTTCATGGTACACTATATGTCAGAATTCCTGATTTCATACCAAAAGTAAATTTGCTTCGCAGCTAACGTCATTCCATTACCGTTCCTTTGATCAAAGACTGTCTTCTGCTCTTTTCTGCGGTGATGTGATACGCTTTCAGGAAACGCTCTTTTGCCATCTCAAGTTTCTGAGGATCATTGGCATAAATAGAAGCCAGAGACTCCCCAGGCGCTACCGGATCTCCAGTTTTTTTGTGCAGGATAAGACCCACCGACAGATCGATTTTACTTTCCTTCGTCTCTCTGCCGCCGCCCAGAAGCAAAGAACAGATTCCAATCTCTTCACAGTCTATTCTTTGGACATAACCCGACTCTTGGGCTGTAATTTCTTCTATGATGTCAGCTTGCGGAAGAAGGGATGGATCTTGCACCGCCGCCGGATCTCCTCCCTGCGCTTTTACAAACATGGCAAGTTTTTCCAATGCGCTTCCGTCCTCGATAACCCCGTGAAGCATTTTTCTGGCTTCTTCTTCCTCCTGTGCCTTGCCGCCTGCCATCAGCATATAAGATCCCAGCGTCATACATAATTCCGTAAAATCGGAAGGCCCCTGTCCTTTCAAAGTCGCAATCGCTTCTTGCACTTCCAAGGCATTACCAACCGCACAACCCAATGGCTGATCCATATCAGACACCACTGCGATTGTTTTCCTGCCCGCTCTGTTGCCAATGGCGACCATTTCTTTTGCAAGAGCAAAGGCATCTTCTTCCTTTTTCATAAAAGCTCCGCTGCCGGTCTTCACATCCAACACTATGGCATCTGCCCCTGAAGCCAGTTTTTTACTCATAATGGAGCTGGCAATTAAGGACATATTATCCACTGTGGCGGTTACGTCCCGCAGAGCATAAAGTTTCTTATCAGCCGGCGCAATGTCCAGCGTCTGGCCCATAATGGATATGCCGATCTCATTGACCTGTCTTAAGAATTGCTGCGCCGTAATACCGGTTGAAAATCCTGCAAAGCTCTCCAGTTTATCTATGGTTCCTCCGGTATGACCCAGCCCTCTGCCGCTCATCTTGGCAATCTTTACTCCACAGGCCGCTACCATCGGGGTAAGAGCTATGGATGTTTTATCACCCACACCGCCGGTGGAGTGTTTGTCTACTTTTACACCCTGAATCCCGCTTAAATCCATCATATCCCCGCTATGTGCCATAGCCATGGTGAGCGCCACAGTCTCCGCCTCAGTCATCCCTCTGAAATAGATTGCCATCATCATGGCGGACATCTGATAATCCGGTATTCTGTCCGCCGTATATTCGGAAACCATATAATTGATTTCCTCTTCCGTCAGGATACCGCCATTCCTTTTTTTCATGATAAGATCATACATTCTCATAATTTTCCTCTTTTCCGCAGCACTTTTGTGCTTACTTATGATATGGCTCTCCATGTATAATCCGATAAGCCCGATATATCTGTTCCAACAAAACAACCCGCATCAGCTGGTGCGGGAACGTCATTTTAGAAAAGCTGACCGCCAGGTCAGCCTTCTTGCATACTTGAGAATGAAGGCCCAGAGAGCCGCCGATTATAAACTGTATATGACTGATGCCGGAAGTCTGCATTTTATCGATGGTATGCGCAAATTCCCCGGAATCATACATTCTTCCTGTAATCTCCAGAGTCACAACACAGGCATCCTCTTTGAGAAGTTTTAAAATTCGGCCGGCTTCTTTTTTCCGAATTATTTCCTCTTCCGCTTCCGATGCATTATCCGGCGTCTTCTCATCATCCACCTGTAAAATTTCTATTTTACAATACCGGCCAAGCCTTTTCACATATTCCGCCACCGCATCGCGGTAGAAACTCTCCTTCAGCCTGCCCACTGCTATTATCGTAATCTTCATTTCTACTCGTACAATTTCTGATAATACTCGTCTACAAAATGCTCCACAAATGCTTCGTCCAGATTCATAAACTTATCATTGATCAATTCTTTCATCTTCTCAGCACGGATAAAGTATCTTTGTTCTTCCGACATTTCCTCACCATGGAACAATTCACTGTCCAGTTCTGCGGCATGTAAATTGGCTTCACTCCATCTGGTCATCTCCGCAAGTAAAGAATCTTCGGTTTTTGCCTTGACAAATAAGACTTTGGAACTTCGCATGGACAAAATACCAAAAACAATAAACAGTATGAACATGGCGCCCATAATGCCGCATACCAGATATTTGGTAATTCCGCTATTGCGATAAAACGGTATCACATTAAAGAAAATCAAAAGCACCGCCACAAATCCAATCCCGCCGACTGCCAGAAGCGCATACGCAGAAGATCTGCTGTCCTCCGCTTTGGCGGCGCTGTTCTGATAATAGTGATAAGGCTTCTTATCTTCCGCATCATTTTCCGCCAAAGATTCTTTCTCCGGCTCAGGTTCTTCTTCCGCGGCCTCTTGCTGCAGGAAAACCTGCGCTGCTTTCACGGCATTTTTTCTGTCACAGTCTCGAACAGAAAGTCTGTATATATTTTCTTCCTCGTCCAGTGTAAGCTTTGTTTCTATCCGAAAATCTCCATAATTTAAAAATTCCTGCAGGCGCTGCATCTTCTCCTGTTCCCCAAATATAAAAGGCTGATAGACCTCTTCTTCCAGACTGTCCACAAGGGGAACTTTACATTCCGCACAGACCTTGATACCTTCCCGATACTCATTCTTACAAACAGGACACCAGGGCATAACCGCACCCTCCTTATCTCATGAATTGGAAAACTTGTCCAAAAAATCAACTGCACGGTTATATTTTATAATCATTTTGTACGAAATGCAACCATATCCGTCTTATTTTAACAATTCTCTCAAGCCCTGATTCTTATTTTCCGACTTGTCAATATCCATACAAAGCGAAGTATCGTCTCTGTTCTGCCATACGGAACACTCTCCGATAGCACTCATATCCCGCCACAGAGTAAAGACTCCATGATCAGCCACTGCGTTCCACTCTTCCACATTGCCGATATAATCCACCGTATTGGCATACATATCACCGTCGTAAAGACCGTCGGAAAATTTTCCTACCACATTCTGCAAAATTCTTGTATGCCTTTCCAGCTTGGAAATATCCACTTCATAATGTTCCGCCCCATCGCCGTTTGGCAGATCGTTGGACCACTGACCGCTGTAGCTGTGAGCCATATATTTACCCATGGCGTTAGTCTTGTTTTTCTGACCGATATAAAATCGGAACCAGTTGCCGGTGCCGTTTCTTACACCATGACTCCACTCTCCGTAATAGTAACTGTTCTTCTCATAGATGGCCAGTCCTTTGCCGTTTGGTCTTCCATCTGCGTCTACATCACCCTGATAATAGAATTTGCCGCTGCCTTCCAATTCTTTGGATAATTTTACGTAGCGTTTCAGATGAGCCAGATCCCAGATGGCATCCTGATTATTGTCTGCGAAATAGGGTAATGCTTCATTTAAGATAAACTCTTTGGTGTAAGCTTCGTCATTCTCATCCTCAATATCCACCACCACGGCTGTCTTATCACTGTCCGCCGACTCAGGCTTTTGTGTAGTCAAAGGCTCCTCTTCTTCCTGCGTTTCTTCCTCCGCATCCTCTTTTGGGGTTTCTTTTTCCGGAGGCTCCACTACAATCACATCGGAAACGTTGTCTTTGCGCTCTTCTTTTTCTTTCTGTTCTTTTGCATAGTCGGTAATATCCTGTTGTAAATCTGCGTTGCCGTCCGTCTGTACGGCATCTTTCCGAGAAGGCATACGCACAAGAAGCACCACGATACAAAGAAGCAGAACAACGATAATGCCCATAAGCACCGTTGTCATATAGGGCTTTTGCAAAAATCCCTGTCCGCTGCCGGCTTCCTCTTCTTCCGTATCCTCATCCTCATTTAAATCCGTCACCTCAAAATCCTCCTCCGTCCTGGAGCGGATATCCTCCTGTCGGTTTTTCCTGTCGTTTTTCTTGTTATTATTTCTTTCCATCAGATTCATAGTTCACACATACCTTTCTGAGTCAGCACCTCAAATGGATTTTCCGCAAACATTATTCCCGCGGACAACGAGCCAAATGACTGCTTGCGGCGGGGTCTTTGACTTTTATCATAAGGGATAATCCTTAAAGATGGGTATATAAATTATTAAGAATTTCTTAGTAATATTTCCTATAGCATAAAAGAAACCTGCCGCCATTCTGGCGGCAGATATTCCTGCATCTTTATGAAACAATCTATTTCCCGGAAAGATATGCATCAATCCCCTTCGCCGCCGCCTTACCGGCTCCCATGGCAAGAATTACTGTGGCTGCGCCTGTCACTGCATCGCCGCCGGCATAGACGCCCTCTTTGGTTGTCTTCCCGTAATCTTCTTCTGCTACAATACATTGATGCTTATTGACCTCAAGCCCTTTCGTGGTGGAAGAAATAAGCGGATTGGGAGAAGTTCCCAAGGACATGATAACCGTGTCCACTTCCATCACAAAATCAGAACCCTTGATCTCCACCGGACGGCGTCTGCCGGAAGCATCCGGTTCACCCAATTCCATGCGGATACATTTCATACCGGATACCCAGCCGTTTTCATCCGCTAAGATCTCCGTAGGATTGGTAAGTAGATCAAAGATAATCCCTTCTTCTTTCGCATGATGCACCTCTTCCACACGAGCCGGAAGTTCTTCTTCACTTCTGCGGTATACAATATGCACTTCCGCCCCCAGACGAAGCGCCGTTCTAGCGGCATCCATGGCCACATTACCACCGCCTACCACAGCGACCTTCTTTCCGTGCATAATGGGTGTATTGGATGTCTCGTCAAAGGCCTTCATCAGATTGCTTCTGGTGAGATATTCATTAGCAGAGAAAACGCCCAGCGCCTGTTCTCCGGGAATCCCCATGAACTTCGGAAGACCCGCACCGGAACCGATGAAAACGGCATCAAATCCTTCCTCTGTCAAAAGTTCATCTATGGTAACGGATTTACCAATCACTACATTGGTCTCAATCTTTACCCCAAGCGCCTTAACATTCTCAATCTCCTGAGCAACCACGGCCTGCTTGGGAAGACGGAATTCCGGGATTCCATAAACCAGCACACCGCCAGGCTCATGGAGAGCCTCGAAAATCGTTACTTCATATCCCATTTTGGCAAGATCTCCCGCACAGGTAAGACCCGCCGGTCCGGAACCGATCACCGCTACCCGTTTGCCTTTCTTTTCTTTGGCGCTCTCTGGTTTGAGGTGATTTTCTCTGGCCCAGTCTGCCACAAAACGCTCTAGTTTACCGATGGAAACCGGTTCTCCCTTGATACCGCGGATACATTTACCCTCGCACTGACTTTCCTGTGGACATACCCGCCCGCAGACTGCCGGGAGTGCCGATGACTCACTAATGATCTGATAAGCCGCGGCGATATCCCCTTCCTTTACTTTCTCGATAAATCCCGGAATATTAATCGCTACCGGACAACCTTTGATACACTGGGCATTTTTACAGTTGATGCAGCGGGTTGCCTCGCACATCGCCTCTTCCTTATCATAGCCCAGACAAACCTCTTCAAAATTAGTGGCACGTACCTTCGCGTCCTGTTCACGGACAGGTACTTTCTTTAACACATCTGTTGTCATCATTCTTTCCCTCCGCAGTTTCCGCACCCGCCATGATGGGTATCGCCCTCTTTGGCTTTCAAAAAAGCTCTGCCTTCCTGTGTCTTATACATTTGCTGACGTTTCATCGCCTGATTGAAATCCACCTTATGACCATCAAATTCCGGTCCATCCACACAGGCAAACTTTACTTCCCCGTCCACGGTCAGACGGCAGGCCCCACACATACCCGTACCATCCACCATAATAGGATTCATGCTGACAACGGTGGGCAGCTCATATTTCTTTGTAGTCAGGCAGACAAATTTCATCATGATCATAGGACCGATGGCAACACACACATCATACTGTTTTCCCTCCTGTTCCACCAGATCCTCAATCACCTTGGTGACCATACCACTTCTGCCATAGGAGCCATCGTCTGTGGTGATATAAAGATTACCTGCCACAGCCTTCATTTCTTCTTCCATAATGAGCAGATCCTTGGTTTTTGCGCCTACGATCACGTCTGCATCGACGCCTCTCTCATGCAGCCATTTTACCTGCGGATAGACCGGTGCCGTACCAAGGCCGCCTGCCACAAAAAGGATTTTTTTCTGTTTCAGACTCTCTATATCTTCTTTTACGAATTCCGAAGCACAGCCAAGAGGTCCCACAAAATCGTGAAAGCTGTCCCCGGTCTGCAAATGTCTCATCATCTCCGTTGCTGCACCCACCACCTGAAAAACGATGGTGATGATACCCTTATCTGTGTCATAGTCACAAATTGTCAACGGAATCCGCTCTCCGTCTTCATCCATCCTGACGATAACAAACTGTCCCGGCTGGCAAGCCTTAGCCACACGAGGCGCTTCCACGTCCATGAGGTAGATGTTCGTCGTCAGTTCTTCTGCTTTTATGATCTTATACATCTTACTTATCCTCCCTGAGCAATCTTTCTTGCTCTTAAAAAACATGTCACATCTTGTCCGTAGACTATCATATCGGAACTTTTGCGCTTTTGCAATAGTTTTATATTGGATTCGCCACAAAGTTTCCTTTGGTGTCATAACTAAGCTGGGCCGCATCTCCCGTATAGACCTGTACCAGGAATACTTTGTCCGTGCGGCTCAAGATACCGGTGCCGTCGTCATAATACTCATAAATGGTATAATAATCTTCTCCGCCCACAAGCAGCACGGAACTGAACTGATAACTCAGCGTGCCGACCTGACGTTTGTTATGTCCGGCCGCGTCCTCCAGATACTCTGTCTCCACCAGTCTTGTCACCAGATTATTGACTGCCTGGCTGGTGGTAACAGCCCCACGCAGTTTTAACGTATATGTCCGCATGGTCACTTCACTGGAAATACCTTCCTCACTGATATTAACGAATTTAAAAAGTGTTGTTCCGAGAGGCATGGGGATAGGCCCCGTATAAGGTACACTATCCGATGTGGGTTCCGATTCGTCCGTCGTATAATAAATCTTGCATCCTTCCGTCTCCTCCACGGCAATCATCATAGCGTGGGAATACTCTCCACTGTATAATTCCACTTCCGGTGCGGTAGGTTCAGACAAATTGATGATATAAGTCTTTGTGACAACTTCACTCTCGATTCCATAATCATTTACAAAGAAAGCACTGATCGTATATTCGCCGGTTTCCAAAAAGATAGGTGCCGTATAGATCTGACTGTTTTTCGTGGGTGTGGAGCCATCCATGGTATAATAGATTGTTCCCGCCGTATTGGAACTTAATTTTAACGGGATCACCTCCGCGTAACTGCCTTCCACATAACTGAATTCCGGCTCCATGGCCAGATAACTTTGAAACATGGTCACGATTCGTTCATCCGGACAGCTGCGCAAAAGTTCATTGATCTTATCATACTGACTGGTGTTCGCATAGATGGTAATTGTTTTGTCATATGCTTCCTCCACGTCCTCTGCAGCATACCGCTCATCTCCGATAATCCGCATCAGCGCTGAAAGTGCCGCATCATTGTTTTCCTGCAGATAATAATAATCTGCTTCCAGGAAAAGGATCTCCGCCATGTCAGGATACTGTGCATAAGCAGTCTCCAGACAGGAAATAGCCTCTTCATAGGCGCCGCTGTCCGCATAGGACTTCGCCTTGTCAATCTGAAACTCTGCCGTCTGCACATGGTAGGTATAAAGGCCATAGGATATCAAGGCCACCACAAACAATAGTACAAGGCTTAGAATTACCCATATTTTTTTATTGCCGTTTCCTGCCGTATCCTCTGACTCCTGCAGCAAAGAAACGTCTGTCTCGTCCAACTTCGGCATTTTTTCTGTGTCTTTTCCCTCCTGCATGGATGCCAGCGTGGACAAAGTCTCTGTTATACTGTTTTCTATTTCTGGCTCAAAATCCGGTACAATACGGATTTCCTCTCCGCAGTTTTCACAGATCAGATAGCCTTCTTTTAATTCTTTTCCACAATGGGGGCACTTCATAGGCCGTTCCCTCTTTCTACTTTAGCTGGTCGTCACTGTAACTCTATCGACCGGATACAATTATACATCAGCATAGCGATTGTCATGGGGCCAACCCCTCCGGGAACCGGCGTGATCGCACTGCATACAGGGAACACATCTTCATAGTCCACATCACCGCACAGCTTATTGTTTTCATTCCGGTGAATCCCTACATCGATCACCACAGCGCCTTCTTTCACATATTCTTTTGTTATCATTTTCGGCCTGCCGACTGCCACGACCAGAATATCTGCACGTCTGGTAACTTCTTTTAAGTTCCTGGTTCTGGAATGGGTCACGGTCACAGTCCCGTTTTCCCGAAGCAGCAGGATTGCCATGGGTTTTCCTACAATATTGCTTCTGCCGATAACCACACACTCTTTTCCTGCTATCTCAATACCGGAGCGCTTCAGAAGTTCAATAATGCCCGCCGGCGTACAGGACACAAACCCAGGCTGGCCAATGCAGAGCGCACCCACGCTCTGGGGATGAAACCCATCCACATCCTTCTTCGGGTCGATGGCCCGTATCACGGCATCTTCATCAATATGCCCGGGAAGCGGCAACTGCACCAGAATACCATTCACCTCCGGTTTGCCGTTTAACTCAGCAATCAGAGAAAGCAATTCTTCCTGGGAAGTCTCCTCCGGCAGTTCATAAGAAAGGGATTCGATGCCCACATAGGCACAGGCTTTCTTCTTATTTCCCACATATACACTGGAGGCCGGATCCGCTCCTACCTGAATGACTGCAAGACATACCTTGATGCCCTGCGCGTTTAATTTTGCGACTTTTTCCCTGACTTCTTCTTTGATCTGTGCAGAAATCTGCTTTCCGTCAATAATCTGTGGCATATTGTAAAACTCCTTCCTTATGAGATGACATCTTTACCTGCTTTTGCAGTTTGTTAAAACAAGCCTGTTATTTTTCCGTTTTCTTCCAGATCAATCTGATAAGCGGCAGGCTTTTTGGGCAGTCCGGGCATGGTCATCACATCGCCTGTCAGTACCACAACAAATCCGGCTCCCGCAGATACATACACTTCCCGCACACGCATTTCAAATCCAACCGGTCTGCCAAGCAGGAGGGGATTGTCCGAAAGAGAATACTGGGTCTTGGCCATACATACCGGCAGACTGCCAAATCCCATCTTCTCAAGCCTCTCAAGCTGTTTTTTGGCTGCCGGCGCATAGGATACACTGCCGGCCCCATAAATCTGTGAAGCCACCGTCTCAATCTTTTCTGTAAGCGGCATCTCGTCCGCATATAAGGGCCTGAAATGGCTTTCTTTATTCTGCAGAGTATCCAGCACTTTTTCCGCCAGCATCTGACCGCCTTCTCCACCCTGTTCCCAGACTCTTGCAAGCGCAAACTCACAATTTCTGTCTTCACAGAACTTCTTCACAAAGGAAATCTCCGCCTGGGTATCTGACACAAAGGCATTTAATGCCACCACAACAGGCACCCCGTATTTATGTAAGTTCTCAATATGTTTCTCCAGATTTACGATACCCTCCTGCAACGCCTTTATATTCTCTTGGGAAAGCTCCTCTTTGGGCACACCGCCGTTATATTTCAGAGCCCGGATAGTAGCCACCAGCACCACTGCATCCGGCTTAAGACCCGCCATACGGCACTTGATGTCAAAGAATTTCTCAGCTCCCAGATCCGCGCCGAATCCCGCTTCCGTAATGACATAGTCCGCCATTTTTAAGGCCGTTTTCGTAGCTCTTACAGAATTGCAGCCGTGGGCAATGTTAGCAAAAGGACCGCCATGTACCAGCGCCGGCGTATGTTCCAGCGTCTGAATCAGATTGGGTTTCATGGCATCTTTTAAAAGTGCCGCCATGGCACCCACTGCCTGTAAATCCTTCGCCGTTACCGGTTCTCCCTGAAACGTATAGGCAACAATGATCTTACCCAATCTTTCCTTTAAGTCTTTGATATCTGTAGCGAGACAAAGTATGGCCATAATCTCCGAGGCTACCGTAATTACGAAATGATCTTCCCGCACCATACCGTCTGCTTTACTGCCAAGTCCGACCACCACATTGCGAAGGGCCCTGTCATTCATGTCCAGACATCTTTTCCAGACAATCTGTCTGGGATCAATCCCCAGCTCATTTCCCTGTTGGATATGATTATCTAACAGAGCTGCAAGCAGATTATTGGCAGAGGTAATGGCGTGAAAATCCCCTGTAAAATGAAGATTTAAATCTTCCATGGGTACCACCTGGGAATAACCGCCGCCGGCTGCGCCTCCTTTGATCCCGAAACAAGGGCCAAGAGAAGGCTCTCTAAGCGCGATAACGGCTTTCTTACCCATCCTGCCAAAAGCCTGCCCAAGCCCCACCGTAATGGTAGTCTTACCTTCCCCTGCGGGCGTTGGATTGATGGCCGTCACCAGAATTAATCTGCCGTCCGGTTTCTCTTTGACTGTATCTATGTATTCATCTGAAATCTTTGCTTTGTATTTTCCGTAAAGTTCCAGATTATCCGCCGCAATGCCGATATTTGCCGCCACATCGACAATGGGAATCAACTTCGCCTCCTGTGCAATCTCAATATCTGTTTTCATTGCCGCATCCGCCTTTCTTTTTCTTGATTTTTTCTCTGTCATTTTTCCAGACATACCTTATACTACCTCTGTCAGTTTCCAACCAACTGCTCAAATTCTTCCGCACTCATGAGTACTTTACGAGGTTTGGTGCCTTCTTCCTCACCGACAACGCCTGCCTCACACAGCTGATCCATGATTCTGGCCGCCCTGTTAAAGCCAATCTTAAAAACACGCTGTAACATACCGATGGAAGCTTTATCTTTCTCGATAATAAACCGGCCGGCCTCCGCAAAGTATTCGTCATACTCACTTCCGCCTTCTCCGCCGCCTGAAATACCGTTAGATGCACTTTCACTGCTTATGCTTTCAATCTGTTCCGCAATAGACTCACTGTAACCGTCATCCTGCATCTGCGCTTTCAGGAAATCCACTACCTTGGATACTTCTTTATCCGACACGAAAGCGCCCTGAATTCTGGCCGGTTTGGGATAGCCCTGCGGATAGAACAGCATATCTCCCTTACCTAAAAGCTTCTCTGCGCCCACCATATCCAGAATGGTACGGGAATCCACGCCACTGGAAACCGCGAAAGCAACCCGGCTTGGCATGTTCGCTTTGATCAACCCCGTGATCACATCCACAGAAGGTCTTTGTGTGGCGATGATCAGATGAATCCCACAAGCCCTGGCAAGCTGTGCCAGACGACAAATCGACTCTTCCACTTCTCCGGGGGATACCATCATCAGGTCCGCCAGCTCGTCCACAATAATCAGAATCTGCGGCAGTTTCTTTTCCGGCGCTTGCGGATCTTTGGCCGCCTGCATACTTTCTACTTTTTTATTATATCCTTTCAGGTCGCGCACATTAAAGTCTGCAAACTTCTTATAACGCTCTGTCATCTCGGCCACACCCCAGTGCAGAGCCGCCGCCGCCTTTTTAGGATCTGTCACCACCGGAATCAGAAGATGCGGAATCCCGTTGTAGACACTCAGCTCCACTACCTTGGGATCGATCATGATCAATTTCACTTCCTCTGGATTCGCTTTGTACAAAATCCCCATGATAATGGTATTGATACAGACAGATTTACCGGAACCCGTGGCACCCGCAATCAACATGTGAGGCATCTTCGCAATATCCGTCACCACTGTCTGCCCGCCGATATCTTTCCCAACGGCAAACGCCAGTTTAGAAGGAAACTGTGTAAACTCTTTAGACTCCACCAGATCCCGGAAGGCAACTGCCATATTTTCTTTATTGGGCACCTCGATACCCACCGCAGCTTTACCGGGAATCGGCGCCTCAATCCGAATATCCGTAGCCGCCAGATTCAATTTGATATCATCCGCCAGTCCTACGATCCTGCTGACTTTTACGCCCTGTTCCGGCTGTAACTCATAGCGGGTCACGGAAGGCCCCTGGCTGTAATTGGTCACAGTGACTTTGACCCCGAAATTACCAAGGGTCTGTTCCAGGCGCATGGCTGTTTCTTTCAATTCTCTGTCAGAATTGCTTCCTTTATTGTTCTTTCCCTTATCAAGAAGCTCATAGGGCGGAAATTGATAGGCTTTCTTACCGCCCTCTTTTTTATGTATCTGTGTTCTGACCGCGGAACCTGTACCTGCAGCCTGGCCTGTATTGCCCGCTGCAACAGTGGGACGTTCCCTGCCGGGCGTTGGCGTCATACGGTTACCCATCTGTCTTGTGTAAGAATCCTGCGGTTTATGGGCCTCATACTGGGGCTCTTCTTCCACATAGGAATCCTGCCGCGGCAGCTGTTCATAGCCAGAAACTGTTTCCACCGGTTCCTCCTGTATATGTATCTCATCCAAGGCATCGGATTCATGCTCTATATAGTGATAAGAGTGGGAATCCTTTACCGACGTTCTGACATCCTCCTGGGAATCCTCATCCTCCATGGGATTTAAAGTGATCTCGTGAATATCATCCCGGGTCTTCTCAAAATTCTGTTTTTCCCGGTCCTTGTCAAGAGCCGTATCAATCATGACACCGGATACTTTCTTATCCATGCGCAGAAGCTTTTCATTTTCTTTTTCTTCTTCCCGTATTCTTCTGCGTTCCTCTTCTCTGGCCCGTTTTTCCTCCTGCACCTGCCTGCGCTCTTTTGCCCGTTCTTTCCGATAAGCTGCATCTTCTAAAGAACGTTCATAAACCCGGCGCCCCTGTTTGGCCACCCCGCCGATAAAAGATTTCTCTGTGACTACTACCAGACAGATAATAGCCAGTACCAAAATGGCCAGCACCGTACCTACCATACCCAGGAAGTTGCAGGACAGATATGCCAGAGATCCTGCCAGAATTCCGCCGCCGCTATGCTGTTCACTGCATCGCTTATAAATCTCCTGAAACTGATAACTCTCCGCCAATGCCGGATTGGTGCTGAAAAATTCACAGACCATGCTAATCAGTAAAAACAATACTGCGCCTGCCACCAGTTTTCTGTTGGCAATGTGGCTGCCGATGTTAGACATGCCGAAAGCGATCATGAGAAAGATAATAACCGGCGCAATATAAGCTGTCAGGCCAAAAATACCAAACATCACATCGCTCACAATATTTCCGGCCGCACCCACAACGCCGAAATTACACAGAAATAAGATGAGGGCAAGAGCCGCCAGCACAATCAATAAAATCTCATTGCGGATTGCCAGATCCATGGGCTGGGTCTGTTTTTTCCTGGATGCAGAAGAATTCCTTCCTGTCTGTGTACGCCCGGAATTTGTCCTTACATTCTTTCTGCCAGCAGTATTTGTTGTTTTATTCTTTGCAGTTGACTGTCTGCTTCCCTGCCCTGCCATGATGTTGCCTCCAAAAATCCTTCCGTATTTCATCCTAACCCATCTTAGTATAGCATTTTCATTTTGTCTTGTCATCCCTTATTTTGTGTCTGCTTTTTTCTTGGCTACCATATCATGGAGCATGGCGATAGCATCACGGATTCCTCCCACCTCACAAATGATTCCTTCCTCCACGGCTTCCCGCCCTACCAGTACGGTACCTACATCCTTCGTCAGCATCCCAGTCTCCATCATCAATTCTTCCAGACGGGGTTTCGCTATCTTACAATGACTGCACACGAACCCTGTGATACGATTCTGAATCTGTTTGAAATAATCGAAGGTCTGCTGTACGCCGATCACCATGCCGCTTAACCGTACCGGATGGATGACCATGGTTCCGGTAGGCACAATATAGGAATAATCCGTACTCACTGCAATAGGCACACCGATAGAATGACTTCCGCCAAGAACCAGGGATACGGTCGGCTTGCTGATAGATGCAATCATTTCCGCAATGGCAAGCCCCGCTTCCACATCGCCTCCCATGGTATTTAATAAAATCAGCACCCCGTCAATCTCTTCACTGTCCTCAATGGCCGCAAGCTGCGGCAGAATATGCTCATACTTGGTTGTCTTTGAGGAACCTCCCAGATTATCATGTCCTTCAATCTCTCCGATAATGGAAATCAGATGTATTTTATGATGATCTTTATTTTCATCCAAAGTCACCTGTCCCACATTCTCAATCCGTTCGTCTTTATGTTTCTCCTTCTCTCTCTTCTCTTCCGGATTTTTTTCTTTATCCCTGTCATCGTTTCCTTTTCTGTGACAGTCTTTTCCCTTGTTATTATTTCCCATGCTGTTCCTCCTTACCAAAAAGTAAATTTGCTTCGCAAATTAACTTTGCGAGGACTGCTTCGCAGCCTCAGTATAACTAAAAAAGAGAACCACTCAGTGATTCTCTCTTAGTCTGCCTCTGTTTTCCTTAAAATATACTGTCAAATATCGAAATCGTCCGTTTCATCCACTTCTATATCAAACTTCATATCCTCTTCGGCCACCAAATACTCATAATCCATTTCCCTTTTTACGTGTTTTTTGGGAAGCGGCAGGGGATTCTCGATAAAACGCGGTTTCTCTGCTTCGTCTGTCTGCGCCGTTGCATTAATCTCCTCAATCTTCGCCTGTACAATCAAGGCGCTGTCACCCATCAAACAGTTTTGCAGACCGAGCCCTGCCAGCACACACCATACAAATAAGGCAATCGTTCCATAAGGAAGTATCCCATAGCCGGTCATTGGCGTAGGTGCCGTACAAACGCATAGAAGAATCCACAGCATATAATTCTGTTCTTTTCCGTTCTTTTTAAACGTAAATACCAGAAAAGATGCCGCTACAATCAGTAGCATATTTACCGGAAAATCCATCATAAACTGATCCATACAGGCAATAACACTGCCAAAGAATCTGTTGAAATAAAAATTCCCCCATGCTGATAATTCCGTCATATATTCTGTGCCATAGCCCACGGCATCCACAAAAAAAGATGCAAAAAAGGAAAGAACGCAACATACTTCCGCCACCCCAAAGACCAAGATATTCTGTCCCACAGTAATCGCAGGCAGCTCCTCGTCTTCTTCCTTTTTTCCGGTAAAAATTCCCACCAGAAAGAAAAGCAGAGTGACAGATCTGATATCCAGATAAATCAGCAGACCAAGCACGATTCCCAGAATCATAAAGACCCATACTGAAAAGCTCTTAACATAGTAACCGCGGCAATAATTCCTGACAACCGTTACAATCAGGTACATCCCCAGAAGATAGAACAAG
This sequence comes from Lachnospiraceae bacterium UBA7086, assembly GCA_002492525.1. Taxonomy (GTDB): domain Bacteria; phylum Bacillota; class Clostridia; order Lachnospirales; family Lachnospiraceae; genus UBA3282. The sequence goes on from DKZA01000002.1 coordinate 29,939, forward strand.
AAATAAAAACATTCCGGGTCTATCACCCCTATCCGGCTCACATACGCACTGGAAAAAGACAGGTACACAAGCGTCACACAAGCCGGCAGTTTCCCGGCGGATTTCCTGATTGTAAGATAACAAAGAACAAGAGATATCATCTGCAAAAAAACCTGAAAGAACATGGCTGATATCATCTTGTTGCCCAGGAAAGACATAATGGCAGACAAACAGGCCACATACAAATATCCCATACCGTGCGTCATGGGGGTAATCTTTTCACCGGCCCGGACAAGAGCCATTTTAAAATATTCAGTTTCCAGATCATCCAAAAAATAAAAATCGAAAGTGGAAAACAAAGCCGCATGAATCCGGTACAGTGTACCGAACACAAAGCAAAAAGAAACCAAAAGGGCTTCCAACATCGCCCAGGTATGTGCCTGTATGGTATATTTTGTGCGCAGTTTCCGGGAAACCATCCGCAACAGTACATAAATACCCAAAAGCAATGGAAATATCACAAATACACCCACTACCGAAACGGAAACCGGTACAAACACCCCCATATAAGACAGAAACCATTGGCATACTGATGCAAGCATCATCACACAAAGCCCTGCGTAAAGTACCCACAGTACATAGCTAAACCATGTTTTACGGTAAGTCATATCATAAGTCCTTTTCTAATCGATGTTCGCAAGAGCCTGCTCAAGATCTTCGATAATGTCATCAATATGTTCGATTCCCACGGAAAGACGTATCAGATCAGGCGCTACGCCTGCCTCTCTTAACTGCGCATCATTCATCTGTCTGTGGGTATGACTGGCCGGGTGCAGCACACTGGTACGGGCATCCGCTACATGGGTTACAATAGCCGCCAGCTTAAGCTGATCCATCATTTTTGCAGCCGCTTCCCTGCCGCCCTTTAATCCAAAGGAAATCACGCCGCAGGTTCCCTGTGGCATATATTTCCTGGCCAACTCATAATAACGGTTCCCCGGAAGCCCCGGATAATTGACCCAGGCCACCTTCTCATGGCTTTCCAGATAATCGGCGCATTTTAAAGCATTATAACAATGCCGTTCCATACGCAGATGCAGTGTCTCTAGTCCCACATTTAGCAAGAAAGCATTTTGGGGAGACTGAATAGACCCCAGATCCCGCATCAGCTGGGTAGTCGCCTTGGTTATGTAAGCAGCTTTTCCAAATTTCTCCGTATAAGTAATCCCATGATAGGATTCATCCGGTGTACACAAGCCAGGAAATTTATCCGGATATGCCGCCCAGTCAAAGTTACCGGAATCTACAATACACCCGCCTACACACATAGCATGTCCATCCATATATTTGGTGGTGGAATGGGTCACGATATCGGCACCCCACTTGAAAGGATTACAGTTAATGGGGGTCGCAAAGGTATTGTCCACAATCAGGGGCACCTGATGCGCATGAGAAACCCTTGCAAATTTCTCAATATCCAGAACCACTAACGCCGGATTGGCGATGGTCTCCGCAAGCACACATTTTGTATTCTCCTGAAAAGCCTTGGCCAGTTCTTCTTCCGAAGCGTCTGGATCTACCACGGTACATGCAATTCCCATCTTTTTCATGGTACAGGTCAACAGATTAAAAGTGCCGCCATATACGGTGGAGGACATCACCACATGGTCGCCTGCCTCACAGATATTGAATACCGCATAATAGTTGGCTGCCTGTCCGGAAGATGTAAGCATAGCCGCTACACCGCCTTCCAGTTCACAAATCTTCTGGGCCACATAATCGTTTGTAGGGTTCTGTAACCTTGTGTAGAAGTATCCGCTTTCCTCCAGATCAAAAAGCCGGCCCATCTGCTCAGAAGTTTCATATTTAAATGTGGTACTCTGATAAATCGGCAGAACCCTTGCCTCTCCGTTTTTCGGTTTCCAACCGGATTGTATACAAATTGTTTCCTTCTTCATCCCATTCTCCATAATATCACTCTATTCGTCCCAATTATGATAGACTGCCTGCACATCATCATCTTCCTCTAACAGGTCAAGAGTACGCTGTAAGTTCTTAATCGCCGTCTCATCCGTCAATTCCACCCAGTTTTGGGGAATCATCGTCACCTCGGAAGAAATCGGTGTAATACCAGCCTCCTTTAAGGCTGCATCCACCTCGTTCCACTGATCGGGATCCGTATAAATCTCGTAACTGTCTTCTTCCTCCTGAAAGTCTTCCGCTCCTGCATCGAGGGCTGTCATCATAAGGTCGTCGGCCTCCATATCACATTCTTCTTTGTCGATGATGATAAGCCCTTTCTTATCGAACATAAAAGAGACACAACCCTGGGTGCCAATACTGCCCTGTCCCTTGGTAAAAGCGCTTCTCACATTGGCAGCGGTACGATTCGTATTGTCTGTCAGCGCATCAACAATGATGGCGATGCCATTAGGCCCATACCCCTCATAAGTAACATATTTATAATTTACGTTGCCGCCCTCGCCGGCCGCCTTCTTGATACCTCTGTCGATAGTATCATTCGGCATATTATTGGCTTTTGCCTTGGCAATTACCTGCGCCAGCTTAAAATTATTGGCCGGATCGGGTCCTCCCTCCTTCACGGCAACGGCAATCTCTCTGCCGATAATGGTAAAAATCTTCCCCTTTGCCGCATCATTTTTCTCTTTTTTGTGTTTGATATTCGCAAATTTTGAATGTCCTGACATGTATTCTTACCCATCCTTTCTTTCGATTCTCTATCATATCATTTTTTCTTCTTTTGTTCAACCTCGCGCGGTTCCTCCAAAAGAGGCTGTTCCACTTCCTTTCTGGCAAGTACACTCTGAATCATATGCTCTTTCACTTCCAGAATCCGGAAGGTATAACCCTCATAAGTAAATTCAAAATCTTCTCCCTCCTCGGGAATATGCTCCAGTCTCGAAATGACGAATCCGTTCACTGTATCAAAGGGTTCATCCTCAAAGCTGATCTGCAGCCGTTCCTCCAGTTCCTCCAGCGGCATCATGCCTTGTATCACATATTTGTCCGTACCGCTTTCCTTAATATAGGTAGCATCCACATCATACTCATCCTGGATATTTCCTACAATTTCTTCCAGGATATCCTCAAGTGCCACAAGTCCGGCCGTCTGTCCATACTCATCTATGACGATGACCATCTGAATCTTTTCCTTCTGCATAACCTGGAACAGATCGTTAATCTTACGTTTCTCGGTAATAAAACGCGGTTCCCGGAGAAGACCCTTGATCTTGCCGATAGGTCTGTTTTTCATCTTCTCATTCATCTGCATACGCATGACATCTTTCAGATGCAGGATTCCCACAATATGATCAATGGTTCCATCATAGACAGGAAACCGGCTGTTATGCGCTTCCACGATAAAAGCCGCTGCATCCTGTAACGTCATGGTACAGTCTATGCCGATCAGGTTATTGCGATTGATCATAATATCTTTCGCTTCCTTGTCGCCATACTCAAAGATATTCGTAATCATCTCCGCTTCATTGGCATGTAAGATTCCCTGTTCATGACCCACATTGACCATGGAGAGAATCTCTTCTTCTGTCACATCCTCTCTGTCATCCGCATCCCGCACGCCAAGAATACGCAAAAACGCTCTGGCGCTCACAGATACAAGGCCGCAGAAAGGAGCCACAATCCGCACATAATAATAGAAAGGCGTTATCAGAAAAGAAATCCATCTTTCCGGATATTTAGATGCTGCTTTTTTCGGTACCATCACGCCGATGGTCATGATTATGTATAAGAGAAAGACTGTGGCCGCCGCAGCCGTTATCCCCGCCAACAGCTGACTCTGCCATCTCAGCAGGCCTGCTATTTCGTTGGTCATCTGCCTGGATATCAAAAATGTAAAATAGCCGTTCAGCCTGTATAAAATAAATGCTCCCAACAATAAATTGATCGTAACCACACCAAGCTGTGTAGCAGTGGCATACCGTGCATGATGATCCAGCATATAAGTAAGTCTATCCTGACGCTTTTGCTGCTTTTTCGTCTGCGTTATTTCCTCGCTGTCTCCATTTTCCTCCCGTTCGATTCCTTTACGGTTCTGCATAGCGGAACTAAAACCATAAAAAATCATTTCCAACAACAGCATAACAAGAAACCATAGGATACTGTTACTGCCCGAGGCACCGTCTTCCATAAAATATTTTTCCCTCTTTCTATAAAGTAATTTGCTCCGCAATATAACAGATCGAGCATAGCTCGATTGCGAGATCCGCCTCGCGGACTCGAATAAGCGGAGGCTTTTTACTATATCAATATAGCAAGGATTGTCATACGTGTCAAATATCAGCCGTCTTATGTACCCAGTTCCAGGCTGATCATCAGTCCTTCATTGACCGCTTTCATAATATCGTGATCCAGATGGCAGACTCTGTCTTTCAACCGTTGTTTGTCAATGGTGCGAAGCTGTTCCAACAAAATCACAGAATCTTTGACCATATCATATTTACTGGCATTTAGTTCTATATGAGTGGGGAGCTTCGCCTTGTTCATCTTGGAGGTAATTGCCGCACAGATTACGGTAGGACTGTGCTTATTTCCCACATCGTTTTGTATGATGAGCACCGGACGTACCCCGCCCTGCTCTGAGCCGATGACCGGTCTTAAATCTGCATAATAAATATCTCCTCTTCTCATTACCATACACTTCCTTTGATCAATCTAGCAATCCATATGATTTCCAGCAATAGTATTGCCAGTTTCTCCAAGGTGTATTCAATCCCAATCGTTATAATAGTCCTTCGTTCCCACAATCTTTCCTTCTTTCAGATAAACCCGTGGAATCCGTTTGCCCAGGTCACAGGCCAGTTCATAGTTGAATCTGCCGGAAAGGTCACCCAGCATTTCCATGGTAATCTCTTCCTCCTTGTCTTTTCCGATCAGTGTCACTTCGTCTCCCGGTTCCACATCCGGTATATGGCTTACGTCCACCATAAACTGATCCATACAGACCCTGCCCAGAATCGGTGCTTTTCTCCCTTTGATCAATACATAACCTATTCCCGAAAGACTTCTGGGATAGCCGTCCCCATAGCCCACCGGTATCGTGGCCACCAGAGTTTTATCATGGGTTATATAAGTTCCGCCATAACTTATCGGCACTCCCGCCTCCACCTCTTTCACATAGACCACATGACTCTTTAAGGAAAGCACCGGACGCAGAGAAACAATCGTTCTGGAAACTTCCGATGAAGGCCAGAGCCCATAAAGTGTAATGCCTGCACGAACGGCATCCAGATTTGCCTCAGGCAGTTCCACGATGCCGGCACTGTTGGAACAATGTCTGACCGGTATATGGTATCCCAATCCGGTTTCTATCTGCTCTATAAAAGATAGGAACCTGGCAAGCTGCTTGCTGGCAGATGTCTTATCCATCTCATCCGCCCTTGCAAAATGGGTAAAAATCCCCTCCACTCTGATTCCTTCCATGGAAATAAGCTGTTCTACGAAGCGAAGCCCGCTCTCATCCGGGCGGATGCCCACTCTTGTCATGCCAGTGTCCACCTTCACATGTACACAAACATCCTTACCGATTCTTCGGGCGCAGGCAGCAAGTTCCTTTACGCTGTCTGGACGAAACACTGCCGGACGGATTTCCTGCCGTATCATTTCCTCATAACTGTAAGGAAAGCTATAGCCCAGGATTAAAATCATTTTTTTGAGACCAGCCTTTCTAAGGATAAACGCTTCCTCCGCCGTAGCTACTGCATACCCTGACACATAGGAAAGACGCTCCAGTTCCCTGCCAATCGGCACTGCACCATGGCCGTAGCCGTCGGTCTTGATAACACCGATCATCTTTGTACCTTCCGCAAGGTTCCGATGCATCTGCTCCATATTGTAACAAACTGCATCCAGATCCACTGCCGCATATACTCTCTGATAGTTTTCTAACATAGTTTTCTCCGTTCCGGAACTGATATTTGAGTCCTTCTCTTTACAGACATGCTCTGATTGCGGAGGGAATCTGTGAAATGATGTCTCCGGCAGTCATTGCTTCCTGCGTCATCGCCTCAGCTGCCAAATCTCCTGCGAACCCATGTAAATACACCCCGGTTACCGCTGCCTCTGAAGCGCTTATTCCCTGGGCCAGAAGCCCTGTCACCATACCGGCCAGCACATCTCCGCTTCCGGCAGCCGCCATACCGGCATTTCCTGTGGTATTCAGATAACAGGTCTCGTCATCCGCCTGGACCACTACAGTTCTGGCATCTTTACAAATAACAGTACAACAAAGTTTCTTTGAAAGTATTTGGGGATATTGTGTCAAATATTCCTTCCCCATCGCCGTATCACAACCGTAAAGACGGGCAAATTCCCCAATATGGGGCGTAAGGATCGTCTTTCTTTGTCGATTTTTCTCTGTCATAATTTCCTGTAATTCTCTGTCCTTTGCCAACAAATTCAAACCATCTGCATCAATCACCAAAGGAAGACTGCTCTCTTCTATGCAGATTCTAAGGAGACGTTTGGCTTTTGCTCCCAGACCGATACCAGGTCCGATCAATATACAGTCTGCCCAGGAAAGTGCTTCTCGAAACGCTGTCTGGAAAGCAGTCTGACTGTCCGTATCCATAGCATACTTATCCTCTTTTGCCTCATAAGTTAAAAGCATGGCTTCCGGCACATACTGTAAAACCGCATCCCGGTTTTCCAAGGCAGTGACCACCTTCACCATCCCTGCCCCGGTGCTGAAAGTACTCTTAGCAGCCAGCATGGCCGCGCCGCAGGTCTGTTTGCTGCCTGCAATCACCAGTGCTTTACCAAAGGTACCTTTATTGCCATCCGGCACACGCTTTGGCAGCAACCCTTTCTGTACACCGCAATAAGTATACCAGAGGGGATTTTGCCCCAAAAAACTTCTCTCGTCAATTCCCATCTGTCCGCGAATCAATCTGCCGCAATACCCGGTACCCGGATAAAGCATCTGTCCCAATTTGTAGAAACCATAAGTAACTGTCAAATCAGCCTGCACTGCTTCTCCAACCGTTTTGCCAGTATCCGCCTGTACCCCGGAGGGAATATCAATACTGCATACATAAGCTCTCTGTGCATTGATCCAGGCTGCCGCCTGAGCATATCTGCCTTCCAGCGGCCTGGATAACCCAACGCCAAAAATGGCATCTATCACTATATCCATATCATATGTGACTTTTTCAATCGTGCCATAGATTCTGGCTCCATAGCTTTGCAGTATCTCAAGCTGCCTTTTGGTTTCTTCCGTACACTGTTCATAATCCGCCAGCAGAACAAACTCCACGGCATACCCTTCCAACAACAAAAGTCTCCCAACGGCCAGGCCGTCTCCCCCGTTATTGCCGCCGCCAGACACGACCACAACTTTCTTATGTCCTTTTCCCAAAATCTCCCGTAAGATTTCCACTGTCACAAGCGCCGCCCGCTCCATCAAAAGCAATGACGGCATCCGATGAACATCTATGGTATTTTTATCATACTGCTTCATCTGGGAAGCAGTCACAAGATATTCTTTCATAACATAAACCTCTTTCTATCATGATGGAAAACTTCTTGGAAAATAAGGGAGCGCCAAAACCCTAAGATTTCGACGCATCCGTGTTTTCTTCTTTCGGCTTTTCCTCCTCCGGTTTCCCAGTCTGCTCTTTGCCCTGCATTTTCTTCTGATATTTTTCTTCCGGATTATACTTCATATCAAAAAGTTCGATCACATCCGCTCCGAAAATATCATGCATATAAGAATAAAGCCTGTGATTCATGGCTTCTTTTTCCTGCTTGCGAACTACTTTCTTCTTCAGTTCCCGTCTGATTTCCCCTATCCACTGTTCAATCTCTTCGAGTTCCGCAGTATTTTGCTGCAGTTTTTTATAACATACTTCCATGGTGCTAACCATCAGTTTGTTGTTCAATTGATTGATCTGTCTGGGAAGTTCTACCATTTCCTCCTCATAAGCGTCCATTTTTTCATTACATTCATTGATCAGGCGCTTATGGTCAGACATATCCTTATCCTGCTTTTTGGTCGGATGTTCTCCCATCTCATCAGCCAGAATTACAACTTCATCCATCAACTTTTTTTTCAGCTTTTTGATTTCCTTACATTCTGTATTGATCTTACCCTGGCGCTTTATCAGTTCATTCAATTCCTTTTCCGTACTTTTAATCTCCGGAGAGTATTCCGCCTGGGTAAAAAGTTTATGCCATTTATTATCCAGTGTTAATATAGGAATTTTTCTACCTATCAGTGCCTGTTTAAATAGCTCTTCCGACTTTGCCATTGCCGTTCCCCCTCACTTTTGTGTCTCACTATTTCTCACACGCACGGGAAGACAGATTATAGGATAATTTCATCAAACTGTCTGACAGATGAACATTTTCCACCTGAATTCGATCCGGAACCCGCAGATCTACATGGGCAAAATTCCAGATACCTTTAATTCCACAGCCGACTAACTGTTCCGCTACTTCCACTGCACTTGCCTTAGGTATGGTAAGTACGGCGATATCAATATCATTTTCCCGCACAAAGGATTCCATCTCATCCATGGGACGCACCATAACTCCTCGAATTTTGCGGCCGCAGACCTGCGGATCATTATCAAAGATTCCTCGAAAGATAAACCCACGCCGTTCAAAATTCATATAATTAAAAAGTGCCTGTCCCAGATGTCCGGCTCCCACAATGATCAGATTATGCTCTCTATGAAGTCCCAGTATTTTACCGATTTCATCATATAAAAAACCTACATTATATCCATATCCCTGCTGTCCAAAACCGCCAAAATTATTTAGATCCTGCCTGATCTGCGAGGCAGTCACCTGCATAATATCACTCAGTTCCTGCGAAGAAACTCTTTCTATCCCCTCATCTTTCAGTTCACCCAGATATCTGAAATACCTTGGCAAACGGCCCACCACAGCCTGTGAAATTTCTTTTTCTTCCACGACGCCGCCTCCCCAAATCTGTTTCCTGGTTTTTACCAGTCTGCATATTTGAGATTAGTATACAACTGTGTTAAAATTATGTCAATGAATTGACAGGGATGACGCCTGCTTGTAAACTGGTAATATTCCCTAATTGCACAATCATTACAGCGTTGAAGAAAGGTTTGGTAAATACTGTGATACTTTCAGTCAGTAATATAAACAAAGCATTTCATGAGGTACCCGTCTTACGAAACGTATCCTTTCATATAGAAGATTACGATAAAGCCGCTATTGTTGGCATCAACGGTGCGGGTAAAACGACGCTTCTGCGGATTATCATGGGAGAACTCTCGGCAGACGAAGGGATTGTAACAATCTCCAAGGACAAAACGGTAGGCTACTTGTCCCAGCATGAAGCTGTATCAGGGGAAAATACCATCTACGAAGAACTTCTGTCTGTGAAGCAGGAAATCATTGCGATGGAACAGCAGATGCACACGGTAGAATTACAGATGAAAACTGCCTCCGGGGAACATCTGGAGCAGCTTATGAACACGTATGCCTCTTTGACACATGCCTATGAGGCTGCCAACGGCTATGCCTATAAAAGTGAACTGACCGGCGTGCTAAAGGGACTCGGCTTTATGGAATCGGAATTTGACAAATCAGTCGCAACTCTTTCTGGCGGACAAAAAACACGGGTTGCCCTTGGCAAACTTCTCTTGCTGAAGCCTAATCTGATTATTTTGGATGAGCCCACGAACCATCTGGACTTATCTTCCATCACCTGGTTGGAAACCTATCTTTTGAATTATAAGGGCGCTGTGATCCTGGTATCCCATGACCGCTACTTTCTTGACCGGATTGCCAACAAAGTGATCGAGATTGACAATACCAAAGCCACAGTTTTTCACGGCAACTATACTGACTATGCCACAGGCAAGGAAATGCTGCGGGCAGCTGCCTATAACGCCTATATGAAACAGCAGCAGGAAATCAAACATCAGGAGGCTGTCATTGAAAAGCTGAAATCCTTTAACCGTGAGAAGTCAATTAAGCGCGCCGAAAGCCGTGAAAAAATGCTGGATAAAATAGAGCGTTTGGAAAAACCGGTCGAATATGAAAGGGCAATCCATTTTGAACTGACGCCATCTGTTCTGAGTGGAAACGACGTTCTCCGCGTGGAAAATTACAGTAAAAGCTTCGGTGATAATCATCTTTTTCACGATATGTCCTTTGAGGTAAAACGCGGAGAAAAAATCGCCATTATCGGTCAGAACGGTACTGGCAAAACGACGCTGTTAAAAATGATTAACGGAATGGAGCCGGCAGATAACGGGACTGCTATCCCCGGCACAAATGTAGAAATTGGTTACTACGATCAGGAACACAATGTTCTTCATGACGAAAAGACAATATTTGAAGAAATTCAGGATGATTACCCGTCTCTTACCCACACGGAAATCCGCAATGTATTGGCGGCATTTCTCTTTACCGGGGAAGATGTCTTTAAACCTGTCCATCTGCTGAGCGGCGGCGAAAAGGGACGTGTTTCCCTCGCAAAGCTGATGCTCTCGAAAGCCAACTTTCTGCTTTTGGACGAGCCGACGAACCATTTAGATATTACGTCAAAGGAAATTTTGGAAACCGCGGTCAACAACTATACCGGCACGGTACTGTATGTCTCCCATGACCGTTATTTTATCAATAAGACTGCCACCAGAATTCTAGACTTAACCGGTCAGAAACTACTGTCCTACAATGGAAATTATTCCTATTACTTAGATAAAAAGGACACAATGGAAAAAATACATTTAACACCGGAACATACCGATACACAGAAAAAGGAAGATACGGAATCCAAGCTTGACTGGCAGGAACAAAAACAGCTTGCCGCAAAACGCCGCAAGCTGGAAAATCAGTATAGTCAGATTGAGCAAAAAATCGAGATGTTGGAAAACGAGATTGCCGCTCTCGATATCGAGCTCTCCTTGCCGGAACATGCCACAAACTCTGCAAAACTTACTGAACTGAGCAGAGAGCGGGAGGAAAAAGAGTCCGCTCTTGCCGAAGCGATGGAGTTGTGGGAAGACTTGGCAGAGCAATTGACACTATGACTCCTTACACCGTTTAATGATTGCATTTGCCTTTTTATAAATATCTTCAACGTCTTCCCCTACAAAAAACTCTCCGTTCTCGTACAGGATTTTTCCGTCTATCATCGTAAGCTTTATATTTTCCTTGCTTCCACTATAGACAAGGTTCTTTACAATATTATTTTCCGGCTGCATATTCGGTCGGTGCATATTAATCATAATGATATCCGCCTTCTTGCCAACAGCCAGCACATCACAGTCTGTCAGCCCCATCGCCTTCGCCCCGCCTGTCGTTGCCATGCGGAGCACTGCTGCAGCGTCCATAGCCGCCGCATCCATTTTTGTAACCTTCTGCAGCGTGGCTGCCAGATACATCTCACGGAACATATCTAAGGCATTGTTGCTGGCCGGCCCATCTGTACCAAGAGCCAGATTGATTCCCTTATCTAACATCGTACAAAGATCGGCAACACCACTGGCAAGCTTCACATTGGAAGAAGGATTTGATACAATGGATACATTTTTATTTAAGCAGATATCCATATCCTCCTCATTCATCCAGACGCCGTGGAATCCGCCACCGCCATATTCGAATATACCGACAGAGTCCAGATATTTTACCGGAGACATGCCGTACCTGCCGTAGCACTCATCCACTTCCTTCTTCGTCTCGGCAAGATGCAGATAAACCGGCTCTTTCATCTTCTGCGCCAGTCTGGCAAGCTCCTCTATCGTCTCGCCTTTTGTCGTATATTCTGCGTGAAAGCCAAGCTTGTAACTTACAAGAGGGGAAACCTCATTTATTTTATAGTATTCCTCCTCCGTCTCAGGAACCGTGCCGCCAAAATCATTCATGCTGCCGCATAAAACGGTACGATAGCCCAGTTCCTTAGAGGCAATGGCATGGCACATATTATCCAGATACATATCAAAATTTGATGTGATTCCGCTCGTCAGATACTCCAGCATACCAAGCTTTGCCAAATCCACCTGATCTTCCTTTGTCAGCTTCGCCTCCATTGGAAACACCCGATTGTACAACCATTCCTGCAGGGGAAGATCGTCAGCATAAGAACGGAGAAATGTCATCGCCGAATGGGTATGCGCATTTTTAAATCCCGGTAAAAGCAGATTCCCTGCACAGTCAATCTCCCTGTCCCATTCTTTTTCCCCATTCGGTGCAGCTCCCTTACCAACATACGTGATCCGACTTTCTTCTGTGTGGAGCTCCCCTTCAAAAATCTCCGCATTTTCTTCCATTGTCAATATTCTGGCATTGTAAAAACGTATTTTCATTTTCTTCCTCCTATTCCAAACATTTATGCTTACCAAAACTTTTCGATCGAGCAGGTTACCAGTTTCTTAAATAGCGGCGCTACCCGGTCTGCCATAGCGCTGACCTCCTCGTGGCTGAGTGGCGAGGCATCCGTCCCGCCCGCCATATTTGTAATACACGAGATACCGCAAACACTCATTCCCATGTGCCTTGCCGCAATCGCCTCCACCGCCGTACTCATTCCCACGGCATGAGCTCCCAGCATCGCAAACATACGAACTTCGGTCGGCGACTCATAATTTGGTCCGGTTGTCTGAACGTAGACACCCTCTTTCAGAGAAATACCACATTCTTTCGCTGTGTTCTGGATAATCTTTCGCAATTCCTTATCATAAATCGTATCCATGGAAGGGAACCTCGGCCCCCACTCCTCCACATTTTTCCCAATCAGTGGGGATGGGACAAAGGAACTGATTTGGTCAGTGAGAAGCATAAAATCTCCTGGTTTTACTTTTTCACTGATACCCCCGGCGGCATTGGTCAAAAATAGAGCTTCGGCCCCGAGTTTTCTCATAAGGCGAACTGGAAGAACGACATCACTCATTGCATACCCCTCGTAGTAATGCACACGTCCCTGCATAATAACTACGGGCGTATTGCCAATATAACCAAAGACGAAACGTCCCTTATGCCCCGCCACGGTAGATACCGGAAAACCTTCAATCTCTGCATAATTGACTACTGCTTTTTTGTCAATCTCATCTGCCAGCTCGCCCAGTCCACTTCCCAGAATCAGAGCTACCTTTGGCACAAAATCTGTTTTCTCCCGTACCTGCCTGACACAATCATCTACTTTTCTCATATTCCCGTCCATCCTGCACCTCCAATTTTAAAAATCTTAACGGATATCCTATATAAATTCAGCAAAAACCCGGTTACTTACATCAATCCCTCGTCTTGTCAGAAAAATACGCCCTTCCTCGCGCACGAGAAGTCCCTGTTCCTGACATCGCAGTATTTCCTCTCCGAAACAATGTTCTACCTTCTCGCCAAAACACTCATAAAACCTTTTTTCAGAAATTCCCTCCATACAGCGAAGTCCCAGATACATAAACTCTGACTTTTCATCCCATGGGCTGAGTTCCTCCTTCTCTGCCACTGGCAGATTGCCGGAATGGATCTGATTGATATAGATTTCCATATCCCGCTCATTGGAAAAACGGCTGTGATTCATAAAAGAGGAGGCGCCCAGCCCAATACCCAGATACTCCTCCCGCTTCCAGTATTTTAAGTTGTGCCGACATTCCAGTCCCTTTCTGGCATAGTTTGATATTTCATATCTTTCGTATCCGGCACAGGCTAAAATTTCCTCTGTGCGCTCATACATCCGGCGGTCGGTTTCCTCGTCTACCGGCGGCTCACCGGCATACAAATCATAAAGCGGCGTCCCTTCCTCAAGAATCAGGCTGTAGGAGGAAATATGCTCCGGTCTCAATTTGATTACACATTTCAACGTCTTTTCATAACTCTCCAAAGTTTGTCCGGGAACTGCCGACATAATATCAATATTGATATTTTCAAATCCATAGTCTCTCGCCATCTCGTAGCTCTGCAGAAATTCATGATAAGTATGAATTCTTCCGAGACTTTTCAGTTCACTCCCGTCCGTCGACTGCATCCCGATGCTCAGTCTGTTTACCCCCATATCGCGGTATAGCTGCAGCTTGTCTCCCGACACGGTACACGGATTACACTCAACGGTAAACTCTTTCAACCGATTTATCTGAAAATTCTCACGCACTGCCTCCAAAAGAATACGCATTTTCTCCACCGATATGACAGAAGGCGTTCCTCCCCCGATAAAAATCGTATCGACAGGGCGAAAACCTGTTTTTTCCTTCCAAAGCTCCATTTCTTTTGCGAGAGCCTCCACATATCGGCACTGTATCTGCTCCGTTGCCGGAAAAGATAAAAAATCACAATACTTACATTTCTGTATACAAAACGGAATGTGTATATATAATCCCATCGTCTGTTTGGTTTCGATATCTTCCCTCATTTTTCATATCCTTCAAACATTATCATTCCTCATCATCCAGCTTTAATACGCTCATAAATGCCTTCTGTGGGATTTCCACGCTTCCAATCTGGCGCATGCGTTTCTTTCCCTCCTTCTGTTTTTCCAGCAGCTTTCTCTTACGTGAGATATCGCCGCCATAACATTTGGCAAGGACGTCTTTACGGACTGCCTTTACCGTCTCTCTGGCAATTACTTTATTACCGATAGCGGCCTGAATCGGAACTTCAAATAAATGTCTTGGAATTTCCTTCTTTAACTTCTGGCACATCTTTCTCCCTCTCTCATATGCAGAGCTTTCATGTACAATAAAGGAAAGAGCGTCGACTTCCTCTTTATTGATTAAAATATTTAATTTCACAAGCTCTGCCCGTTCGTAGCCCTTCATCTCATAATCAAAGGACGCATAACCGCGGGAACGGGATTTCAGGGAATCAAAAAAGTCATAAATGATTTCGTTCAGTGGCAGAATATACTTCAAAAGGGCACGGGTTTCCTCCATATATTCCATACCAAGATACACACCGCGCCTCTCCTGACAAAGTTTCATAATTGCTCCGACAAACTCTGTCGTCACCATAATTTCCGCTTCTACAACCGGCTCCTCCATATGTTCAATCTCGGATGGATCCGGCAAGTTAGAGGGATTTGTCACTTCAACCATTTCCCCATTTGTTTTATATACATGATAGACAACGCCCGGCGCCGTCGTTACTAAGTCAAGATTATACTCCCTCTCCAGCCGTTCCTCAATTACTTCCAGATGAAGCAGTCCGAGAAAGCCACACCGGAAACCAAAGCCGAGAGCAACGGATGTCTCCGCCTCAAACTGTAAGGCGGCGTCATTTAACTGTAATTTTTCGAGTGCATCCCGCAAATCCTGATATTTCGCACCATCTGCCGGATATAAACCACAATATACCATTGGCAAAACCTTCTTATATCCCGGAAGTGCTTCTTTACATGGATTCTCAGCATCCGTTACCGTATCTCCGACACGGGTACCCTCTACATTTTTTAAGCTTGCCGTAATATATCCTACCATACCGGCTGTCAGCTCCTCACATGGAATAAACTGCCCTGCACCAAACGTACCCACCTCGACTACTTCCTCCTCCATCCCGGTAGCCATCATATGAATCCGTGTACCCTTTTTCACCGTTCCGTCAAATATACGGCAGAAAATAATAACACCCTTATAGGCATCGTAGACAGAATCAAAAATCAACGCCTTTAAAAGCCCATTCTCGTCTCCCTCCGGAGCTGGAATTTTCGTCACAATCTGCTCCAGTACAGCTTCAATATTTGTACCCAGCTTTGCTGAAATCTGAGGTGCATCCTGCGCTTCAATCCCGATTACATCCTCAATCTCGTTTATCACGCGCTCCGGCTCCGCACTCGGCAAATCAATTTTATTGATTACCGGCATAATTTCCAAGTCGTGGTCAATGGCAAGATAACAATTTGCCAGCGTCTGCGCCTCGATTCCCTGCGCAGCGTCTACAATCAAAATTGCCCCTTCACAGGCGGCTAAACTTCTTGATACTTCATAGTTAAAGTCCACATGCCCCGGTGTGTCAATCAGGTTAAACAGATATTCCTCCCCATTTTTTGCTGTATAAGCAATGCGGACAGCCTGTGACTTTATCGTGATTCCGCGCTCTCTTTCCAGTTCCATGTTATCTAAAATCTGCGACTGCATCTCTCTGCTGGTCAAAAGACCTGTCTTTTCTATAATCCGGTCAGCAAGGGTGGACTTGCCGTGGTCGATATGTGCGATAATACAAAAATTCCGAATATGACTTTTCTTAATCACTGCCATATGATAACTTCCTCCGTAATCCCAAAAATCTATTCCTATCTTAGCATAAATTCGATTCTTATGCTAGAAAAAAATAGGGAATCTTATTTTTCGCCGTAACTGCCTTGTATTTTACACATATTTATTGTAAAATGTTTATATCAATACGATATAGGAGGAACACCGACATGAAGAAAACACTTTCACTGCTTCTTGTATTTGCTATGTTCTGCGGTATCATCACGGCACCGAGTTCATCTGAAGCGGCAGCGATAAAGCTGAATAAGACAAAAAAGACCATGTATGCGGGAAGCTCATATAAATTAAAGGTTAAGGGAACGAAGAAAAAAGTAAAGTGGAAATCCAGCAAAAAAACTGTTGCCACCGTTTCTAAAAAAGGTGTAGTATACGCCCAGTCTTCCGGCACAGCTACCATCACAGCAAAAGTTGCGAACAAGAAACTCCGCTGTAAGATAACCGTTAAGGTAAAGAAGAACGGAAAAGGCACGAAGGCAAGCCCGAAATCCGCTTATGCAACAAATATCTTTAACTATTATGAAGAAGGCAAAAAGAAAGGCAAATTTTCCATTAAGCTGCTTCGGTTCGAATCCGGGAAAACAGCCGAAGAAATGGCAAAAAACAATTCCGAAAATTTAAAACCGGCGAAAAATCAAGAATACATTTACTTTAGATTTAAAATCTGTTATATATCCGGCAGCCAGACAATCGAAGCAAAAGATATTTTTAACTACTACTATAATATTTATGGCTCGAACTCGAAAAAACAGCTAACGAACATTAGCTGGGGATTTTTCTTTGAACCAGTGGACGATTTGGGTACGGCAACCCTGTCACCGGGAAATAAAATCACATGTGGTAAAGCCATATTAGTTGAAAAAGGTCATGCTCCAATTACATTCCGTATTCAGACAGGAAAAAATTCCTTTACATGGTTCACTACTGCAAAATAAAAGCTTTTCTTTCGAAAAATGATATGCCCCCTGTCACTTAACAGGGGGCGTTTTATAACTATTTTTTATTTTAATAATCTCTTTTACTCATAGGATATTTTTTCTTAAATGCCTTCGTACAATAGAAGGAATCCTTTTTGTGATCCCGGCTAAAGGTCTTATCACTTTTCAAAAAGTAATCCGCATAAACCTGACCGTCATCGGCATCATCGGAACAGGCATCCAGATTGTACCATTTCCCTTTTATCTTTACCATATTCCATGCATGAAGATACCAGTTCTGCCCCTCCTTAACTGAACCTGTCACAATCTTACAGGGAATCCCCTGCTTCATGAGAAGCTTATATACCATCATCGCATATCCATTGCATACAGTCCTTTTTTTATAGAATCCGTCATAAGCAGAATAATTACAGTTTTTGCGTTCATCATAGCGTACATGGTCAATCACATACTTATATACCATGGAAATACGTTTGTAAGCAGTTTTCCCTTTTTTCTGAATCTGCTTGGAAACTTTATTTACTTTCTGATTGACTGCCTTGGTCTGTTTTTTTGTTTCAAAATATTTTATTCCGTAAAACCGCAACTTTCCTCCGGAATAATAACAATTGACCTCTTTCATGTTCCCATAAAGATAATCGCCATCATCCGTTGTCGTCTTTTTATCTGTTGCCTGCGCCATCTGAAAGAGAACACTGTAGTACACCATATCCTTTTTGCTGTTAATTTTGTCTACAATCGAAACAGCTACCTTTTTTCGACAGAGAATGGAAAAGTTTTTCTTTCCCGCCAAAAAATTTTTTGACATCTCCCGGTAAACCTCTTTTACGGAAGCTGCCTTTTTCGCCTGCACATTCTCCCCCACACTCAAAGTACATACCACCGTCAAAAGAAGAAGACATAACAGGATGGTAAATTTTTTTCTCATACGCTCACCCTTACTTTATTAAAATTCATTTAATCTATCCTTTAAGTCAGAAGCCAGTACATGAAGCTCCTTCATGCTGCCGGAAAGCTTCTCCACTGTTTCTGACTGATTCTGCGCCGCTAACTGTGCGTCGTTACTGGAAGCCACACAATCATTGACGCTCTGGTCAATCGCTTCAAATGTACTCATAATTATTTCTTCCGAGCCTACAAACTGTTCCAGTGCCGTTGTCAACTCACTGTTACTCTCACCAATTTCATCAATGGATGCTTTAATGGATTCAAATACATCCAGAACTTCGTTTGAAATCTCCTCATTTTCCTTAAACAGCTCCATAGACTCATCAATCGCTTTTACCGTTCCGTGTATTGTCTCCTGGATAGCATATACCAGAGTTGAAATATCCTGTGTTGCCTCTGCCGTCTGTGTCGATAACACCCGGATTTCCTCAGCAACAACGGCAAAGCCCTTTCCTGCCTCTCCTGCCCTTGCTGCCTCAATGGAAGCATTCAGTGCAAGCAGGTTTGTCTGTGCAGAAATTCCGGTTATCGTAGCAACAATTTCGTTTATACTGTTTGAACTTTCCTCCAGCTGACGAACCTGTCCGGAAATCTTACCCATGTTGTTTGCCGATTGATTTGTTGTACTTTGAAGATTCACTGCCGCTTTCGCAGAAACATCCAGCCGCTTCACACTATTTTGAATCTTCTGTGCCATATTTTCAAACTGCTTCTGAAAATGCCCAATATTATCATCAAATACCTGCAGCTGGTCTTTTCCTTCTGTCACGCCGGCAAACTGATTATTCATAGAGTCCACAATGCTTTCCATCTCTGAATTAACAGTAGCAGTCTCCTCTACAACTCCCTTGGAGATAGAACCGAGGTTCTCTGACATATGTTCAAGATCTTGAACGGCCTGCGTACTAATCCGTAAAAGCCCTCTTAATTTCTGCATTAACGTATTAAATCCAACAGACAACCTTCCCACTTCATCTTTTGACTTAACTTCAATGTCCTTTGAAAAATCACCACTTGCCAAAACCTTTGTGAGAGTAGCGATTGGTTTCGTAATCTGCAAGGTTATCAGCAACGTAACGACAATACACAATACAACAGAGATGGCAATGGCAATCAAAAAGCCCCAAAGCAATGTGCGAAGTGCGGCGCCAGTTACCGAATTGCTGATAGCCACAACGATATTCCAGTTACAGGATGAAATATTACTGATGTACAACGTTCTTTTTATTCCATCATAGTCCTTTAATGAAACATTATCCTTATTCCCCTCAATCGCCGCCTGAAGGTCAGCATACGGGGTCCCTTCCAGTTTATCCAGTGCAACCGGCTCATCCTCCACATAGCCAAAAGCATCATTCGGATGATTGACAATACCGTTATTCTGGTCAAGAATAAATACATAACTGTCTTCCGGAACTTCTTCCTTTGCCACAATCTCAACAAGAGTATCCACAAAAATATCCAGTGCCAGAACGCCCTTTAACGTATCTTTTTTCTTAACCTGAGTCGCAATGGTAATTACGATTTTCCCGGAATCCGTATCCAGATATGGAGAAGAATAGTACAGACCATCTGTCTCACATGCTTTTTTGTACCAGTCCCTCTGCGTAAAGTCAATATCTTTATCCGGCACATAGCCACTTCCGGAGGACATTACATTGTCCGTTGAGGTAAAGTACAAATCATATATATATCCGTTTGTGTTATAGTCCTTTACAATCGGAGTCAGATAAGCAGCCAAATAGTCCTTGTCATAATTGTCCTGAATTTCTATTGATTGCTTTTCGTTTACAATAATCTGCGCTTGTTCCTTAATCCATGATTCAATCTCTGTACCACATTTCTGAGCCATAACTGTGTAGGTGTCCCTTGACGTATCTTCCACAATCCCGGATGACTTAAAGTAACTGATACAGGATAAGATACACAGACATACAATTGTAATAATACATGTACTCAACACTAATTTCGTTTTAAGGCTTTTCATAGAGTACTTCCTCCGCTTTTCTGCATATATTTTTGTGCCGTAAATGAATGTTACAGAAAAAATTATATCAAATTTTTTTATAACAGGCAATACGGAATCGACAAAAAAGGCGGCTGCCAATCATTGGCAGCTACCCTCTTATAAAGTTATTCCACATTCCATTTAATAGGGATACGGTTTATTGATTACCAAATGCTTTTCCTGATTGTATTTCATACCATATTGCCTTATGATTTGACATAGAAAAAATCACCAGATTTTCTTTATCTCCTGCTTATCCACCAAGTTTCCATCATAACTTGCGACCCTTTCTTGAAACTTGGTCCAACCATTTAACAACGTAATCCCTATTTCTCCATTATAGTCATAAACCTTTCTA
>DKZA01000035.1 GCA_002492525.1 Lachnospiraceae bacterium UBA7086
TGTGAAAAGTGATACGATATGAAATGTATCCTTACCATAGCATAATCCAACTAAAAAAGCAAGTGTATTTTTATTGCAAATCAGCTTTTACAATTCCGCTGTTGTGATCCAACCGCTTTTCCCCGCGAAGCACCATCAGACAATAGCCTCCTCCCTTTTCGCAATTCCCGAACCGGATTTTGCCGCCATGGGCTAAGATAATCTTCTTTACAATCTCCAACCCGTGAATATTCTGCCCCGCTCCGTTCTTTTTCCTGCTTAGCAGTCCGCGCAGAATTTCTTCGGAATAACCCACACCATTATCTTCAAAGCGGATATAACATTTTCTTTTTACTTTCCACATAGATATCTGAATATTTACTGGCTTACTCTGACCGCTGTGTTTGATGCTGTTGTTGATGAGATTGCGGAACACTCTCACAAAGAGCTGTCTGTCCGCCATCACACATATATGCTCTGCCTCTTCTTCGATCTGCACATCTATTTTCAGTTCTTCTGACAAAGTATCATTCAGAAATTCTGCTGCCGTGCTTCTGATCACTTCCGCAAACCGTACTTTTTCTTTCCTGAGAGCCTGCATGGAATATTCCAGACGGGAAGTCAGATTCAAGTCCGCGATCAATTCCTTCATCACCGTACTCTGATGTCGGATTGCGGCAGCCTGTTGTCTCGCTTCTTCTGTCAGGCTTGTATCGTGCTCCAGGGTATCCGCGTATCCCATCACCACAGACAAGGGGGTTCGTATATCATGAGAAACCCCTGCGATCCATTCTATCCTTGCCCGCTCTCTGTTTTTCATAAACCGTCTGGTGAAAACAAAGGCCAGCACCACAATCCAGACAAAATTAACCAAAAGGTAGTACAGCCAGATTTTCTTCACAAAATCCATCCAGGAAATAGGAAATTCCATATTATATTTCCAGACGGTATCCTTCTGCATACCCACTACCATAATTTTATCATCCCACACCCGAAGCTGCACCGGATAGCCTTTCAGATAATAACGGGTCATACGGGCAATATCTGACTGCGTATAAACATCCCCCAGTTCCTCCGGTTTTCGCACACTCCATACTACCTGTCCATTTTCATCCAAAAGCATCGCCCACTGATCCAATTCTTCAAATTTCTGACGCATTTCCTCATCAAGTGTATAGCCGTTTTCGGTATACCTAAGCGCTTCCATGACTCTTCCGCCATAGATATAATTACAGTTCATGCTTGCGTAAGTGTAAGCCCCCGCCATCAGAAATACAAAGTTCAGTATCGCTACCAGAAAAATGATCATGACAATGACCAACATTCCATAAAGAATGATTCTGATAAATTTTCTGCCATTATATCGCATTTTCATCCCTTCCTCATACCAGTCTGTATCCCAACCCTCTCACCGTCAAGAGATACTTCGGGTGCGACGGGTCTTCTTCTATCTTTTCCCGCAGCCTGTGGATATGAACAATTAAAGTATTCTCATAGCCGTAGTTTTCTTCCTGCCAGACCGCATCGCACAGGGCATCAATAGTTACAATCCGCCCCCTCTCCTGTGCCAGTTTCTGTAGGATCGCATACTCCTTTGCCGTAAGCGTAATTTCTGTTTCCCCCTCATCAGCACCGGCTTTTACTCCCTTGTTCCAGTACACGACACCGCTCCCTAAATCCACGCGGCAGTCTCCCAGCATAACGCTTTCTTTCTCCTTGGCGTCTGACACCCGATACACGCGCTTTATCACGGCCTTGACCCGCAGAATTAATTCCTCCGGCAGAAAAGGTTTCGTGATATAATCGTCCGCGCCTAATCCCAGGCCCCGCAGTCTGTTCTCGTCTTCATCTCTCGCCGAAAGAAAGATGACCGGTATCTCCGATTCTTTCCGCAGACTTTCAAAAAGGGTAAAGCCATCCCCGTCGGGAAGCATCACATCTAACAAGATCAGATGGGGAGCTTCCTTATGAAACAACTCCCTGGCCTGTCTACAGTTTTCTGCCGTAATCACCTGATAAAAACCTGCCCGTTTTAAAAACCCGCCCACCATCTCCTGTAAGGTTCTCTCGTCATCTACCAGTAAAATTTTATAATCATTGATATCCATTGAATCTCCTCTTTTCCGTTCCGGGACAGCCGGCCGTCATACATTCCCTTTTCTCATCCAGGAATCTTTCTATCAACTATTATATGGCTTACCACATTTTAAGGAAAGATATACCTCCATATCTTAAGGTAAATGTAATCTGCTCTTCATCGCTCTGTAAGCCGGCGCCTATATTCTAAAGACAGCAAAAGTCATAAGACAAAAAGGAGGATACACGATGCCAAAACAAAATCTGGTAGAAACCCATAATCTCACAAAAAAGTACGGTAACGTCTGCTGTGTCAATTCCGTCAACATACAGGTTCCGCCGGGCGCCATCTATGGCTTCTTAGGGCCCAACGGCGCCGGTAAATCCACCACACTTAAAATGATCCTCGGACTTGCCAGGCCCACCGAGGGAAATATCACTCTCTTTGGGATACCGGTCAATGAAAAAAACCGTATTAAACTGCTCGCGCAAACCGGCTCTTTGATCGAATCTCCCAGCTACTACGGACATCTGACCGGAGAGGAAAACCTGCGCATCATTCAAACTCTCAAAGGCTGTTCGGCCAAAGATATTGACAAAGTACTAAAAATCGTCCGTTTAGACGGTGCGCGTCAGAAACTGGTCAACCACTATTCTCTGGGTATGAAACAGCGTCTCGGACTGGCCACCGCCCTGTTGGGCTTCCCCAGGCTCTTAATCCTGGACGAACCCACCAACGGCCTTGATCCTGCCGGCATCCAGGAAATGCGGGAACTGATTCGTTCTCTGCCGGACACCTACGGCATGACCATCCTGGTCTCTTCCCATCTGCTCAGCGAAATTGACCAGATGGCGGACCATGTGGGCATCATCCGCAAGGGAGAGCTGGTCTATCAGAACACACTGGAATCCCTCCACTCCCATGCCAAATCCCAGATTGCGCTGCGTGTCGGCCACACGGCCATTGCCATGGATCTGCTGCGCCAGGACGGAATCGAAATTTCACAGGATGAAGATTATCTTCTGCTCCCCATGATGGAGGACTCCTATGTAGCCAATCTGTGCAGACGGCTGATCGCACAGAACATATCTCTCTACCGCATAGAGAAGCGGGAGAAGAGTCTGGAAGATATTTTCTTATCTTTGACCGGAAAGGAGACTAGTTTATGATCACACTGAAAACAGAATTTCAGAAAATCAGAAGAAGAAAAATCGGACTGACCATGTTTGCTCTGACCGGCATACAGTTTGTGTGGATTCTCTGGGCTACCAAAAGTCCAAACGAGAAAGAACTTGCCCAGGGATGGCTCAACCTGCTCCACACCCTGCCTTTACTCAATGTCATCATGATGCCCACCATCATGTCAGTACTTGCCTCCCGTCTCAGTGATCTGGAACACAAAGGCAATACCTACAAACAGCTTCGGACGCTGCGCCAGCCGGGCATCCTTTTTGACGCCAAGGTGTTTTGCGGTTTCCTTTTTATAGCCGCCATATCCGCCGTCCAGATCCTCTTTTTGCTGGTTCTGGGATATCATTATCATTACACGGACATGCTCGATCTGCGCTATTATATGCTGACTCTGTTTTTAAACTTTGCCTGCTGCTTTTCTTTGTATTTATTACAGCTCGATCTGTCTCTGCTGTTTTTTAACCAGATGATTCCTCTGGTAGTCGGTCTGTGCGGTTCCCTGCTCGGCCTGATCCTGATGTTTGTTAAAATGTATTCCTTCCTGCCCTGGGGCGGATTCTTGTCCTGTAGTCTGGTTGGCATGGACTGGAATATCGAAACCAGGGTAGTAACTTATTTTTACAGAGAACATTCCACCATAGAACTATGTGCGATTGGAATGGTATTTGTCTGGATTGCCGTTTTTTACACGGCCGGAAGAATCGCCTTTACCAGGAAAGAAGTCTGATATAATTAAGACTAACTATTAAAAGTC
>DKZA01000014.1 GCA_002492525.1 Lachnospiraceae bacterium UBA7086
GGGAATCTCGGATTACTATTCACGCGGGAAGTCTGCCAAATTTTGCTAGACAAACTTCCTGCCTTTTTATCTTTTTTATCTCTACTCTCCTATAGCAGACTGTCAAGCACTCCCTTGATTCCCTGCTCTTCATACAATGTTTTATAAGCCGCCACTTCCCCCTGGATCAGTTCATCAATCACCTGCATCCCCAGAAGCTCCACCGGCGCCTTATCATCCGTCATAATACGGCCTCCTGCCTTATAAACAGTCAGATTGTCAGACACGGTACTCATCATGGCATAAAGGTTCTCATCCGTAATCTTCTCCTGGTGCAAACGCAGATTCTCAAGCATCTGTGGATTGTTGGATGCAAACAATTCCCTGTTGGTGGAACCTTTCACATCCACTGTATAAACTTCTCCAAACACACTGCTTATGGTATCCGCCAGATAAGCATTGATACTATCTTCCCCGCTGCCCCGCATATTCATATTGACCACCATCACACCATCCTTCGTAAGATGGTCTTTGACCAATGTAAAAAACTCCACAGAAGACATCTGAAAAGGAATCGTGATATCCTGGTAGGCATCCACCATGATTACATCGTACTTACCATCAATAGCGTTCAGATAGGCCCGTCCATCATAGGTGGTAACATTTACATCCGCCGGCAGTTCAAAATAGGTTCTCGCCAGATCCGTAATCTTCTCATCAATCTCCACGCCTTCCACCGCCATATCTCCATAATATCTGCGGCATTGGTTGGCGTAGGTACCAGTTCCCATCCCCAAAATCAACGTATTGCAATCCGCCGGATTCTCCTGCCCTGTCATTAACGGAGCTGCCATGGCATAATCATAGTACATGCCGGTAAGCCCCTCCCCTTTCATGAGAATGGACTGTACCCCAAACAAAACATTTGTGGATAATATGACACTTCTGTCGTTTTCTTTTACCTGCAGATAATTATAGATGGATTCTCCTTCATAGGTCAGATCGCTCTCCCAGAAAGCAAAGCTATTGGAAGTACCGAAGATACAGCATAAAAGAAAGAGGACTGCCGTAACCGCGCATTTACGCAGGGCTCTTTTGCTACTGATAAAATAAAGCAGACTGAGAACCAATAGTATCCCCGCAAAGATAAGAAAAGTAACAGATGTTCCCACTGCCGGAATAGAGATAAAGGTAGGTACAAAGGTACCGATGATACTGCCAATGGTATTAAACGCACCCAGCGTCCCCACAATCCTGCCGCTGTCGTCCAGACTATCCACGGAATACTTGGCTAAGGATGGCGTCACCGTCCCCAGCAGGAAGAGGGGAAATACAAAAATCACCATACAGGCCGCAAACGCCGCCCAGATTAAAAAGTTCGTGTTAACCGCAAAAATCAAAAGTGCCGAAATACCAAGCACGATATATTTCCCCACCACCGGAATTGCCGCGATCCAGACGGACGCAATCAGAATCCGCACATACAGCTTGTCCGGATCAGGGTTCTTATCTGCACTTCGTCCTCCATAAATATTGCCCAGAGCCATAGCAATCATGATTGTACCGATAATGATGGTCCACACAATCTGCGAAGAACTGAAATACGGCGCAAGCAGCCGGCTGGCCCCCAGTTCCACCGCCATCACAGACATCCCTGCAAAAAATTCCGTCAGATATAAAAACATTTTATTTTTTAAAATAGAAGAACCGTTCATCTTTCTCTCCATTCCGGAGTATCTTCAGGAAACACCCTTCAAACCTTCTCTTTTGGTGCAATCTGTTTATAACACTCCAATTTATCATTATCCAGTATACACCCCGCCTCCATCCTGCGCAATTCCCAAGCACTTAAAAAAAAGTAAATTCGCTTCGCGGACTCGGATAAGTGGTAGAATTTCTTAGAACATAAAGCAGGACAACACCTCTACTTTGCAGCAAAAATGTTGTCCTTTCTGTCATGCGGTCCCAGAAATGTTCAAGCCATCTCAGATACCGCCTTTCACCACCAGGATTCTGTCACCCGCATTGATTTCCTCCGTGGGAAGCTCATTGACTTCCTTAAGCTGTGACACAGGCACATAATAGCGCTTACCGATATCCCACAGGGTATCTCCCGGGCCTGCAATATAGATGACCATGCCCGGCAGTTCACTCAACTTATTCAGATCAAGATCCTCCACCTTGATATCCGTCACCAGATTATGGGTTTTCTGGGCAAACACAATCACCTTAAACTGCAAAGCCGCTTTCACATCCAGTTCATCGCTGTCCAGCATGGTCACCGTCAGCTGCTCAATACTGGAATGTAACTTGTAAATGCAGGTAGGTGTTATATTATCTACCTCGATTACGTACTGGAACGGCAGCTCGTTCTTCGTGGAATAAATTGTCTTCGTCCCGCCGGCACACAAATACAGTGTGGTCACGATCAACGTTCCATTAACGGCGATTCCATTTTCCACAATGGTCTGCTCGTCAATCCGGATCTCCCCCTCAGAATGAATCAATTGATACATGGGCATTTCTGAATTCTGAATTCTCACATGCTCCGCTATCTTACACTTACCCACACCTGCAAGAAGAAGGCTCTTAAGGGATACCTGCGTTGCCAGCGCACCGATTTCCTTATCCACACCATAGACATCGGAAAGTACTTCCAGATTCTCCTCCTCATACAGATGGATGTCTAAATCCAGTACCGGTTCCACACAGAAGACTCTCTCTTCTCCGTCAAAATCTGTCCGTACTTCCACATTACACTGTCCCAGGCTGTATTGGATATCCGGTATCATATTCTCACGACATCCATGACACTCGATGATACCGCTGAAAGGCACCGTATTCTCATACCACAGTGTTCTGTCGTTATCTCCTTCTCCTTCATACAGGAAAAAGGCTCTCATCTCTCCCTGAATGGAAATCTTTTCATCGAGTGCCTTAAACTCCACATGGTCAAAGCAGATATGGTGCCAGATTGTCTGAAAAACATTAGGAAGATTCCCTGTCAACTCCATTTCTTCCTTGAGACGGAAAATATCCTTTTTGTGCAGCACAAGCTCTATCACCGGGTAAACACATTTACGATACTCGACAGGCTCCTCATGATAAAGATCCACCGCCGCCTCGCACTCCACCTGTTCTTCTTTTTCCAGGTGAAAGGATACCACGGCCTGCACACTCAGTTTCCGGGAGTTGATAAGACCCACTGTCAGATCCTCTATGGTCCACTCTGCCAGTATTGTGTCCCCATTACAGGCTCCTTCCATATTTACTTTTTCTTCAAAGGGAAGCATCGCCTCCATACTGGCGCACATCCCCTCCATGTCCGTCAGATACAATATGGACACTACCAGCTTACCTTTCAGATTTACCACATTCTCACAGGCGCGTATTTCCTCCATGATAATCTCTCCCTTACTGCTCAGAAGATAATTCGCGTCCGGCTTGTTATCTGAAATATTCACATCTTCTTCCAATACCATCTGGGTACCGGCACTGCCGCTTATCCGGTCCATATGTATTTTCTTCTTTACTAATTCCACAAGAAAACCTCCGTGCGTATACTTGCTATAAATCTATGCGGATACTATAATAATTATGCGAAACGTTTCCAAAAGCTCCATCCCTGACGGAGGAATCTGCCATGTTATCCATCGCTGTCTGTGATGATATCCTATTAGAATGTACACAGCTGGCCAAACAGATTCGGCATATTGCCGAACTGGCCGGGTGCGAAATCATACTCCGGGAATTTTATTCCGGAGAAGAACTTTTAAAGTCTGCCGAATCATTTGACCTTCTTTTTCTGGACATCAAAATGCCCGGCCTTGACGGTATGGAACTGGCCCGTCTTCTGCGGCGCAGAGAGGAAACCTGTCTGCTCATCTTCGTTACCGCCGTCTCCGAATATGTATTTGAAGCCTATGACGTGGAAGCCTTCGCCTATCTTGTAAAACCGATCACGGACGAACAGCTTCAGAAAGTCCTGGCCCGCGGAACAGAAAAGCTGCGCAGAACTTCTACGGAGTTTCTGTTAGTCTCATCGAAGCACGCTGTCCAAAAAATCCCTTTACAGGATATTGTCTACATAGAAGCCATGGGCAGAATCGTCAAAATCCGTACCCTGCGGGATACTGTGGAGACCTATGAACAGATTGGCCTGATGGAAAAGCGGCTCCGGGAAAAGGGCTTTTTCAGATGCCATAAAGGGTATCTGATCAACTTAAAATATGTAGATACTTTTGATAAGACACAGATTTACATGGAAACAAAGGACAGCGTCCTGTTGGCCAAACGCAGATATGACGACTTTACCAGATCATTCATGAATTACATGAAAAAGGAAGGCGGCTTTATATGACATTATGGATTGTTCTTGCCAGCGGAACCGGGTTATGCATACAGGTGGCTATTCTTTTTCGATTACAGGAAACTTTCTTTCCCTGCCGTATAAAGCGCTTTGCTGCCATAATCTCCGGCATGCTACTGTACCTGGCCATAAGTCTGTCCTGCTCTTATTTCCTTGGCCGCCAGGGATCCTATTTTCTCTGCAGCCTCCTCCGGCAGAGTCTGTTGATTCTTCTTCTGATACTGTCCTTCCGGGGCGATTTGTGGCGCAGAATCTCTCTGGCGGCCGTCTTGTGCGTCTCCTATGAATTTGCCGCCAACCTGTTCGCTGAAATATTGTCTTTGTTCAACATGTTTCTTCCTGCACCGTGGCAGATGTTTTCCGATTTATATCTCAATCTATGCTATCTTCTTGCCGCTGTATTCCTTTGGTTTACCTTCCGGCAGATGAAACTGCGCCCGGATTTTTATTCCGGACAGATCTGCCGGCTGCTATTCTTTATCATGTGCGGACTCCTGTTATTGACTGATATAGTCTATCACGGCATTACCCACGGAGTTATCATGATCTCCCATCTCGGCGCACCGGAAGTTTTCAATCCTTATATCAGTCAAATCCTGACCCATACGGAATGTATTATTCTGGCGCTTTTGAGTCTGTCCATGGCTATGAGTCTGCCAGCCGCCTTAAGCCGGATCATGCAGCAGACGATAGCAGAACAGATGCAGCGTGCACAGATTGCCCACTATCAGACTCTTTTGGAAGAGCATAAAAAACAGACCAGCTTTCGTCATGATCTGAACAATCACCTGCTTGTCCTGAATCGTCTGGCACAACAAAAAGAACTGGATAAGATAAACGAATATCTGAAAGCCATGTGTCAGGAGTCCCTCCCATCCATGGGAACCTGTCGAACCGGCAACACCACCGTCGATGCCCTGCTCGCTGTCAAGGAGCAGGCTGTGTGTGCCGAAAACATCTCTTTTACCTGTGAACTGAATCTGCCGGAAGAACTTCCTTTGGAAGATTTTGATCTGTGTATCCTGTTAGGGAATCTGTTAGATAACGCCATTCGGGCCGCAAGTCAGATTTCGGAACCCAAAGACCGCCGTATCGTTATGCAGGCAAAAACTGTAAAGGGAAACCTGCTTCTGGAAATCAAAAATACCGTTCCCCAGGAAACAAAACTTCGCCGCTTCGGAACAGACCAATATGGAACCGGTCTGCACAACGTACAGAATATCATAGAAAAATACCATGCCGCCATGGATATTTCTCCGGAGGATACCTGTTTTTGTGTATCC
Source organism: Lachnospiraceae bacterium UBA7086 (assembly GCA_002492525.1). Classification (GTDB taxonomy): domain Bacteria; phylum Bacillota; class Clostridia; order Lachnospirales; family Lachnospiraceae; genus UBA3282. The sequence continues at coordinate 5,632 of DKZA01000014.1, forward strand.
ATTCTTCTGCCGCTCGAAAGATAATTATATGTCTCACAAATTGCTTTATGCCGTATATAGCATAAAGCAGGCCGTTTGATACATTCTTCTGAAACACACTCTATTCTTTTCCGAAAAAAATAATAAGCAATTGCGAAACTTGTCCACGCTTATTAAAATTGCACAAACAGTATAACCAACACAGACTCGCTTTCGCTCCGTTCTAAACGCAACAGTACTAGGCTCGTGGAGTTGCTTTGCAACTCCGGACCTACGCCAAGTACTGGCAGTTTTAATCCGAAGGATTTAAACATTTTCAAGGGTCTGCTTATGGTTATACTGTTTGCGCAATAATTACAGCAATGAAATAAGTTTCGCAAATGCCTACCAAAAAATAAAGAGGAGGCATCATATGAAAGCAGGAACCATGGAAGGCCTGATTGGGGCCGGTATCAATATGAAGCTGGCAGATACTCCCATGCGCGTCTATAAAGAAGCCAGACGAAAGGGCGATCTGGGAACTATGGAACGCGCCATGGGTTATGCCAGTGAATTGAAAGATACGGCATATGAATATAAAGAACATGCCGAAGAAGAACTGCGCAAGGAAATGAAAGAAACCAGGGAAGAACAGCAGCGTGAACGGGAAGAAGCGATCGAAGAGCGCCGGGAGGAGCAGAGAAAAGCACAGAAGGAAACCACAGAAAAACTGACCGCCCAAGCAGCACAAATGCGGGATGGCAACGACTTATCCGCAGACACAGATAAAATCAGTCAGGCCGACAGCTTAGTCATCAGCCCGGAAGGGCAAAAACTTTTACAGGAAAACCGTCCGGATTCTGGCGGAACCTCACCCGACATGGAGGCACCTGACCTGCCCGCACCCACAGACACAAAATCTGATATCAAATTTTATTCCAGTGCTGGTACCGCCGTGGAAACGGCTCCTGCAGGAATGAATGTATCGGTGAACGCTTAACTTTTCAACAGATTTAAAACACAAAAAGTGGAGGGTCATCATCCCTCCACTGCACCGATCAAATCTGACACTTTCTCAATGCCATATTTTTGCATATAAGCCTCAATCCCCTCTGCCACCTCCACAGTGGTATACGGATTGACAAAATTCATTGCTCCCACCGCCACCGCGCTGGCTCCGGCAAGCAGAAACTCTATGGCATTCTCCGCGTTGGCGATACCGCCCATACCGATAATGGGAATCTTCACCGCCTGGGCCGCCTGATAGACCATCCGCACTGCCACCGGTTTAATGGCCGGGCCAGACATACCGCCGGTCTTATTGGCCAGAACAAACTTCTTCTTGTGAATGTCAATCTTCATGCCTGTAATCGTATTGATCATGGAGAGAGCATCCGCACCTGCCGCCTCAGCCGCAAGTGCCATCTCGGCAATGTCCGTCACATTGGGACTCAGTTTCATGATCACCGGCTGTCTGGCTATCTTCTTAATCCGGGAAGTAATATCATAGAGGCTGTCCGGTTTCTGCCCAAAAGCGATGGCTCCCTCTTTCACATTGGGACAGGACACATTAATCTCCAGCATATCCACCGGCTGATCACCCAACCGCTCCACCACTTCCAGATAATCTTCCACCGTTTTACCACAGACATTGACGATAATTCTGGTATCATATTTCTTTAAAAAGGGAATATCCCTTTCCACAAACACATCAATACCCGGATTCTGCAAACCGATGGCATTTAACATGCCGCCGTACACCTCGGCTATACGAGGTGTCGGATTCCCCTCCCAGGGTACATTGGCCACCCCCTTGGTCACCACTGCGCCCAGTTTATTCAAATCCACAAAATCGCTGTACTCCATACCGGAACCAAAAGTACCGGACGCCGTCATAACAGGATTTTTAAAAGTTACACCTGCAATTGTCACCTGCGAATTCATCAGATATCTACCTCCCTCGCCTCAAAGACCGGCCCATCCGTACAAATGCGGGCGTTATGCACATGAGAATGGGCATCCGTTTTTGTCGTCCTGCACACACATCCCAGACAGGCTCCCACACCACAGGCCATTCTTTCCTCCAGAGAAATATATGCCTTAATCTCCTTTTCCTCAGCATATTTCTTAATCGCACGAAGCATGGGCATAGGGCCGCAGGCCATAATCACATCCGCCTGCAAACCATAGGACTTTATGATATCCATAACATTCCCTTGGGTTCCCACACTGCCGTCCTCGGTGGCCACATAAACATCTCCATACCGGGCCAGATCCTCCTGCAGAAACAAATCCTTATCCCGATATCCAAGCAAAATCTGTTTCTTCCCATGAAGCTGCTTCGCCAGTTCCAGCATAGGCGGAATACCGATGCCGCCTCCTATTAAAAATACCTGCTTTCCCTTTGCTTTATCAATTGGAAATCCATTTCCAAGCACTCCCAGTATTTCCAGAACATCTCCCGCACCATAAGAGGCAAATTCTGCCGTTCCTTTTCCTGCCACGCGGTACACCAGACGCAGCTTCTTTTTATCTTCACTGACCTCACAGATACTGATGGGCCTAGGAAGGAGTGTGCTTTGATCATGGGGATATACTGCCACAAACTGTCCCGGATGCGCATCCTTTGCCAGTTTTGTTTCCAGCCACAAATCATAAATCTGCTCTGCTATCTGTTTTTGTGACACTATTTTTGCTTTTACTTTTTTCTTTTGAGCCATCTGCTGCCCCTTTCTGTTCCTTTATGCCGGATTCTGTTCTGTCTTTCATGCCTTATATATCCGCTTGATATCTTTAACTGTTGAATTAATGTTAATCGCTTTCACGTCTAATTCTAACATAGGCACCACTCTTTTATCAAGATAGGCATCTGAGATGATAAGCTAAAACTGTCAAGCGCTAAATTCTTTTAGAAGCCCAATTTATGCAGTAAATTTTCTATGTCAACCGGCTTCAATACTTTACCCATTGCTACTACTTTTTCATTTACAACAAGGGCCGGCATACTCATAACACCATATTCCATAACTTTCTGTAAATCGGTTACATATTCCACTTCCACCGAAAGCCCTTCTATTTTCTTAACGGCTTCCTTTGCGTTTTCATATAGTGCATGACAGGACGCACACCCCGAACCTAAAACCTTGATGCAACAAATGCCGTCTTTTGCTTCAAAACAGCAAGCATTTGTCATCTCTGTTGTTTCGGACACAGGACAGCCAGAATTGCATGCACAAGCAGGCGCTTTCTTTTCTTCTTTTTTCTTTCCAAATAATGCCATAATAAAATTACCTCCATGTTAATTTATTTTTATTACTTCAAGACAACTCACACAAGTAAAAATTGAATTGCATTGAAGAAATAACCGACAATCATAATACCAATGGTACAGCTTGCTATAAAAACAGCAAGCAATCTAGGCTTAACAGCTTTGCGGAGCATGATCATTGACGGTAAAGATAGCGTTGTTACACCCATCATAAAAGACAACACAACACCAAGTCTCGCACCCTTTGCCAAAAGTGCTTCGGCAATCGGGATTGTACCAAAAATATCCGCATACATGGGAACACCCGCAACCGTAGCAATAATAACGCCCAAAGGATTGCCTGTTCCGAGAACACGCACGATAAACTCCTCGGGTATCCAGTTATGGATAAATGCACCAATAGCGACACCAAGCAAAACATACGGTGCAACTTTTTTTGCCGTGGAAACAACCTGTTCCCATGCGTACTTCATACGGTCTTTGAACCGCAATTCCTCTTGTTCGACATCAACGGAATTGCCTTTGCGTATAAATTCCTCCACATAATTATCAAAGTGCAATCTCTCAATCATAGTACCGCCTGCAACGGCAATGACAAGTCCAAGCACAACATAGGTTATTGCAACTTTCCACCCGAATATGCTCATCAATAACACAAGTGAACCGAGGTCAACCATTGGGGAAGAAATCAAAAAGGAAAAAGTTACGCCAAGTGGTAATCCGGCACTTGTAAAGCCGATAAACAGCGGTATTGATGAACAGGAGCAGAACGGCGTTACCGTACCAAGCAGAGCCGCTAT
>DKZA01000006.1 GCA_002492525.1 Lachnospiraceae bacterium UBA7086
ATGCTATAGGAAATTCCTCCGCTTATCCGAGTTCGCGGAGCGAATCTCGCAAAGTTAATTTGCGAAGCAAATTTACTTTTTTTATAATAGGAAAAGAAAATAGGAATAATAGTTTACATAACATGTAATATTCGTTTTTGTACATGCATATATCTTACAAAGAAATGACAAGCCCGAATGGATAGACGAGCAGGTTCGTTTCAGGGAAAGGCAGGAGGATGTGTGCATGTATGAGAGCAGGACGGCTTCGGAGGTAATCCGAAGTCTGGAAACGGACAGGGAGAATGGTCTTAGCCGCAGGGAGGCGATGGAACGCAAAGCGAAATATGGCGCGAACAAACTTAAAGAGCAGGAACAAAAGAGTTTCTGGCAGATGGTGTTTGAGCAGCTTAACGATCCATTGATCTTGATTCTGGTGGTGGCTATGGCAATTTCCATGATGCTGCATGAGTTTGGCGATGCGGCTATTATTGTGGTTGTCGTGGTTTTAAATGCTGCGGTTGGGATTGTGCAGGAAGGCAAAGCGGGCAGGGCGGTGGAGGCTCTTAAGAAGATTTCTTCTCCGCAGGCGGTGGTGGTACGCGGCGGTGAGCGTATAAAAATCCCGGCACAAGATTTGGTATTGGGAGATATCGTGCTGTTGGAGGCTGGGAATATGATTCCTGCGGATTTAAGACTTCTTGATAGTATTGGAATTTTTGCAGAAGAGTCTACCCTTACAGGAGAGTCTGTTCCGGTGGAAAAAGATGCGGATTATGTAGTGGAAGTGCCGGGAGATAACAGTTGTATGAATATGGCGTATATGTCCACGTATGTGACCAGGGGCAGAGGAAAAGGCGTGGTAGTGGCCACGGGTATGGACACTCGGATTGGTCATATTGCGGACATGCTGCATGGCAGTAAGGAAAAGCTTACGCCTTTACAGATAAAACTGGCGGAGTTAGGGAAGGTGCTGAGTGCTCTGGCAGTGGGAATCTGTGCATTTTTGTTTGTCGTGGCTGTCTTACAGAAACGGGATGTGGGAGAGATGCTGCTTACTTCGGTATCTTTGGCTGTGGCGGCAGTGCCGGAAGGGCTGCCGGCTATTGTGACGATTGTGCTGGCATTGAGCGTATCCCGCATGGTGCGGGCCAAAACCATAGTGCGTAAATTATCCTCAGTGGAAACCTTAGGGGCTGTAGAAGTGGTGTGTTCGGATAAGACAGGTACGCTGACGCAGAATAAGATGACGGTGACAGAGTGCTGTCTGGATGGCAGGCTGCGAGGAAGGGAACAGATTCCGGCGCTTTTTTTGGGGGTACTGGACGAGAAGGGAGCAGACCCCGGGTACAGGCATTTTTTGCTGGGAAGTGTACTGTGTAATGATGGGGTACTGAATGAAGAAGGTATGGGAGATCCTACGGAACTGGCTTTTCTTTCTATGGCCAGAGAGTGTGGCGTTGATGCGGCACCTGTCAGGGAGCAGTATCCCCGCATAGACGAGAAAGGGTTTGATTCGGAACGGAAGATGATGACTACTCTGCACAGAGAAGGGGAAGAGAAGGTCTCCTATTCTAAAGGGGCTGCGGAGCGGATTCTGGAAGGCTGTGACAGGATGTACAGAGGCGGCAGGATGGTAGAGCTGACACAGACCGATAGAAATTCCATTCTGAGGATACAAAGGCAGTTGATGACGGAGGGCAGACGTGTGCTGGCTCTTTCCATGGAGCCAGAAGGCAGCATGTCAGAAAAGAATATGGTATTTTTGGGACTGGTCAGTATGCAGGACCCGGTCAGACTAGAGGCAGTAGCGGCGGTGCAGGATTTCAAGAGTGCCGGGGTATCAACAGTGATGATTACAGGAGACCATCCGGATACGGCTTTTTCTATTGCCAGAGAATTGGGAATTGCCAGGCAGGCCAGTGAGTGTATTACGGGCAGAGAACTGGATCGTCTGAAAGAGCATACTTTTTTGCAGAAGCTGCCGCAGCTCAAGGTGTTTGCCAGGGTAACGCCGGAACATAAGGTGCGGATCGTAGAAGGATATCGTTCTTTAAATAAAACTGTGGCCATGACGGGAGACGGGGTCAATGATGCGCCTTCTTTGCAGGCGGCGGACATCGGGATTGCTATGGGGCAAAACGGTACGGATGTGGCCAGAGGAGCAGCGGATTTTGTGTTAATGGATGATAATTTTGCTACCATACATACTGCCATTAAAGAAGGACGGGGTATCTATGAAAACATTCGTAAATCCGTGCTTTTCCTGCTTTCCTCGAATCTGGGAGAAATCATTACCATGCTGGTGACGATCGTGACCGGCCTGCCTGCCCCTTTAAAGGCAAGCTTTATTTTATGGATTAATCTGATCACAGATTCTCTGCCGGCACTGGCGCTTGGAGTAGATGATAATGAGACGGAGAGGCTGATGCAGGAACCGCCCAGGAAACGGGAGGATTCTCTGTTTGCCAAGGGCGGTCTGATGTGCGTAATCTGCTATGGTCTGGTGATAGGCGGGGTGAGTCTGGCTGCTTTTTTGAAAGTACCGTATGACAGAATTATTTTGGAGGGCCTGCCTGTTAGTTTACATAATATACTAGAGGGGCTGAAGATATCGACGGTGCTGGCCAAGGCGCAGACGCATGCCTTCACGGTGCTGGGGATCAGTCAGTTGTTTCATGCCATCGGTATGCGGGATGTGAACCGTTCTGTATTTAAGATGAATCACAGGAACAATCCTTATATGCTGCTGGCACTTGTGGTTGGAATTCTTCTGCAGATGGCTGTGACGGAGATTTCACCGCTTATTTATCTGTTTGGCACTGTGAAACTTAGTATGATGGAATGGACGCAGCTGATCGCGCTCTCCGCTACTCCGTTGATTGTACATGAGCTGTTGGTGGCGATTGGAAGAACGACCCTTCGATCATGCGAGTGCATGCAGGGCCAGCAGGAGAAGAAAGAGGCCGCTTAACCAGGAGAGATCCATGTGGAGTACTTTGCACAGCAGACGGCCCAGAAAGTAGCCGGTGGAAAACAAAAGCAGATTAAAGAACATGGCAAGAAGGAGGAAAAACGGCCAGGAGATAGGGCCGGTGGTAAAGGCCATACCTACCAGAATACTGTCCAGAGAAAGGGCAAGACTCAGAAGCAGAGCCTCTTTGGCGCTTAAGATCTGGAGATCTTCTTTGTTGGCGTCCTCGGGAGAAAGGTAGATAGTAAAGATAATATTCAGCTGTTTGATACGATACCCCCAGTTTCTGGTGAGACTGGGGTATTTTTGGGCCAGATGACGGATCAGACTTTCCATAAGTTTGCTGCATCCTATGAGAAACAGGAGAAAAAAGGAGAGAAAAGGAAGCGCTTCTTGGGGAAGGAATAAAAAGAGCAGATAGGAGAGCCGATTGGCTGCGGTAATCAGAACGGCCGGAATACAGGTCAGAAGCAGAAAGGAGGCGGCCTTGATGTGAACTTTCTGGGTGCCATAGGAAAATCCGGCGGTCATGGAATCCAGGGAAACTGCAAGAAGAAAGAGTATCAGGGCCGGAATAAACTGGGACATGGATATTCACCTTATTCATGATTTTACTTTATTGTATGGAGAAGAAAAGAGATGTTGAAAACATAAGAGGCACAAGAAATCTGAAAAGAAATTCCCGAAAAGATTTACGCCATTCATAAAAAATGGTATGATATGTATAATTAGGAGGGCTATTTTATGGAGTTAATGTTTATTGGGGCTGATCATGAGGTGACGGGCAGCTGTCACTATCTTCGGGTGGGGGATAAAAATATTCTGGTGGATTATGGTATGGAGCAGGGAATCAAAGTATTTGAGAACTGCGAGCTGCCAGTGGATTCGGCATTGATAGATTATGTGTTTTTGACCCATGCCCATATAGACCATTCCGGGCTTTTGCCGCTTTTGTATGCAAAGGGATTCAGGGGCAGTATTTATGCCACGGAAGCTACCTGCGATCTGTGCAGCATCATGCTGCGTGACTGCGCGCATATCCATATGCAGGAGGCGGAGTGGAAGAACCGCAAGGCCAAAAGAAGTGCGGAGAATGAGCTGGTGGAGCCGCTCTTTACGATGGAAGATGCGGATGGAGCAATCAGACGTCTTGTTCCTTGTGATTATGAGAAAGATGTGGAAGTCTGCGAAGGAGTCAGAATACGCTTTACGGATATCGGACATCTTCTGGGCTCTTCCAGTATCGAGGTGTGGGCCACAGAGGACGATGTGACCAGAAAGATTGTGTTCTCCGGGGATATCGGCAATACAGGGCATCCGCTAATCAAGGAGCCGAAAAACACGGATACGGCCGATTATGTGGTGATGGAATCCACATACGGCGACAGACTTCATGCAGAGGAAAAAGTAGATTACATAGGAGAGCTGACGAAGATACTCCAGACCACTTTTGACAGGGGAGGCAATGTGGTGATTCCTTCCTTTGCGGTGGGCAGGACACAGGAACTTCTATATTTCTTAAGGCAGATAAAAGCCGGCAGGCTGGTAAAGGGACATGAGGGATTTCCTGTCTATGTGGACAGTCCGCTGGCAGTGGAGGCGACCGGAATTTTCCAGAAAAACGAGGACGATTGCTTTGATGAAGAGGCCATGGACCTTGTCAGGCAGGGGATCAATCCCATTGCTTTTCCGGGGCTTCGGCTGGCAATTACCAGCGATGAGTCCAGGGCGATCAACTTTGAAAATACGCCTAAGGTCATCATATCAGCTTCCGGTATGTGTGAAGCAGGCCGTATCAGACATCATCTCAAACATAATCTGTGGAGGCCGGAATGTACGATTCTCTTCGTGGGATATCAGGCGGCAGGGACCCTTGGCAGAATGATCGTGGAGGGGACCAAAGAGGTAAAGCTATTTGGAGAACAGATTGAGATCAGGGCGGATATCAGGAAACTGGTGGGTATGAGCGGCCATGCGGATAAGAATGGACTGTTAAACTGGATCAAAGGTTTTCAGGAAATACCGAAGAAAGTATTTGTGGTACATGGCGAGGACAGTGTGTCCATGCTCTTTACCGAATGTCTGAAAGCGGAGCATAAGATGGATGCCTATGCACCCTACAGCGGTACAAGATTCGATTTGATAAGCGGCGAGTTTATCTATGAAGCTGAACCTGTGGCAGTGAAGAAGAAAGCACATGGGATTTCCAGTGTCTTTGCGAGACTTCTTGCCAGCGGCCAGCGGCTCATGGCAATTATTCATAAGAATGAGGGCGGAGCCAACAAGGATTTGGCACGGTTTGCAGACCAGATCAATTCGTTATGTGATAAGTGGGATATTTAATCATCAGGATACAGGAGAGCGGACATGAGCGCGGCAGATCAGATATTTATCAATATGTGCAGAGACATTCTGGAGAATGGAACCAGCACGGAGGGAGAAAAAGTACGGCCCCACTGGCCGGACGGAGAGAGTGCTTACACGGTGAAGCTTTTTGGGGTGGTGAATCGTTATGATCTGTCTAAAGAGTTCCCGATCATGACGCTTAGGAAAACGGCACTTAAGAGTGCCACGGACGAAATGCTCTGGATCTGGCAGCAAAAATCCAACAACATCCATGACCTTCATAGTCATATCTGGGATGCTTGGGCGGATGAGAATGGCTCCATCGGCAAGGCATATGGTTACCAGATGGGGGTGAAGCATCAATACAAAGAAGGCATGATGGATCAGGTGGACAGGGTGATCTATGATTTGAAGAACAATCCTTACAGCCGCCGGATCATGACCAATATTTATGTGCATCAGGATCTGCATGAGATGAATCTGTATCCTTGTGCTTACAGTATGACGTTTAATGTGACGCAGAAAAAGGGACAGGAAAAGCTGACGTTGAATGGAATCCTGAATCAACGTTCCCAGGATGTATTAACTGCCAATAATTGGAATGTGGTGCAGTATGCAGTTCTTATGCATATGCTGGCACAGGTCTGCGGCATGGAGGTGGGAGAACTTGTCCATGTGATTGCGGATGCTCATATTTATGACAGACATATTCCGATCATCAGAGAACTGATTGAGAGACCGGCTTATGATGCACCAGTGTTCTGGCTGAATCCGGAGATTAAAGATTTCTATCAGTTTACCAGAAATGATGTGAGAGTAGAAAATTATGAGGCAGGGCCCCAGGTAGAGAATATCCCGGTGGCTATCTGATCAAGGAGGAAGAATAAAATGAACGGAATCGTAGCGGTGGATAATAACTGGGCAATTGGCTGTAAGAACAGTCTGTTGGTGAGTATTCCGGCGGATCATAAAAATTTCAGACGGGAGACAACCGGCAAAGTCGTGGTGCTTGGAAGAAAAACCCTGGAGACTTTTCCTCAAGGGATGCCGTTAGCGAATCGGACCAATATTATTTTGTCAACGAATCCGGATTATAAAGTGAAAGGGGCTGTTGTCGTGCACAGTCAGGAGGAACTGCTTGAGAAACTCAAGGAGTACCCGCAGGAAGATATTTATATCATCGGCGGAGAGAGTGTCTATCGTATGATGCTTCCTTACTGTGACGTGATCCATGTGACTAAGATCGATCACGAGTATGAGGCGGATGCTTATTTTCCGAATCTGGATAAGGATGAGGAGTGGGTGGTCACGGCAGACAGTGAGGAACAGACTTATTTTGACATTGCCTATCGGTTCCTGAAATATGAACGGAAAAGATAAACGGGGTATGAATTAATATAAGGAAGGGTATCAGAATGGGGCAGGAAACAAAGAAAGCAACGGGAAAAGCAGAAAGAGCCAGAGATATTTTTCTGGCCAATATGTCGCATGAACTCAGAACGCCGATCAACACGATCCTTGGATTAAATGAGTTGATCATGCGGGAGAGTCAGGAGGAAGCAATCAAAGAATATGCCCGGGATATCAGACAGGCAGGTAATATCCTGCTTACCCTGGTCAGTGATATTCTGGATTTTACTAAGCTGGAAGCGAATAAGCTGCAGTTGACGGATGGTATTTATGACGTCAGTTCGCTGTTAAATGATTTGATAAACAGTATATCTTTGCAGCTTCGCAGAAAAAAACTGGACTTACAGCTTCATATTGCGCAGGACATTCCTTATAAATTACAAGGCGATGAGATTCATATTCGTCAGATCATCAGTAATCTTTTGTCTAATGCTGTGAAGTATACGCAGAAAGGCAGGGTGACGCTGTATCTTGCATGGAAAGATGTGGGAGAGGATGAGATTGAACTGGAAGTGATCGTGAAAGATACGGGAATCGGTATCAAGGAAGAAGATATTCCTAAGCTTTTCAAAGCTTTCCAGCGCATGGATTCAACAGTCAGGAACAAGGATGACAGAACAGGGCTCGGTCTGGCCATCACCAAGGGTCTGGTGGAGAAGATGGGCGGCGAGCTGAATGTGCAGAGCGTCTATGGCAAAGGGTCCGCTTTCTCTTTTAAGATCAGGCAGAAGGTAGTGGACAGGGCACCTCTGGGAGATTTTGAAAAACAGTATCGTGAGAGTCTTCGCAGTATAGATGATTATCACGAGAAATTTATAGCGCCAATGGGCAGGATCCTGATCGTGGATGATAATTCCATGAATCTGGCGGTAGCCCAGGGGCTTTTGAAGAGAACCAGACTGCAGATTGATGTGGCGTCCAGTGGGGAGGAATGTCTGGAACTGATCAAGAGAAAGACTTATCATGTGATCTGCATGGATCATATGATGCCGGTGATGGATGGGGTACAGACACTGCATGCCATCAGGGCGCTTGAGGGGAATCCCTCGAGAGATATTCCGATCATTGCATTGACAGCCAATGCGGTGACAGGAGCCAGAGAACAGTATCTGAAAGAAGGATTTCAGGATTATCTGACCAAGCCTATTGATGCGGATAAATTCGAGAATATGCTGATCGAATATCTGCCCAGTAATGTAGTATATCTGACGCATAATATGGATATCAATGATGCCTATAAAGATGAAGGGGCAGGAAATGAACTGAGTATCAGGGAAAGCCAATTGTATCTGATGGGATTTAATCTCCGCAATGGCTTAAAATACATGGGTGGGGATAAAATACTCTATGGTAAGGTACTTCAGGACTTTCACTCGATTTTACTGGAGAAGGAAGAAGCACTCAAAGATTTCCTGAACAAAGGTGATATGCCGGGATATACGATCATTGTGCACTCTCTGAAGGGAAATGCCAGAAACGTGGGCGCAGATGATCTGGCAGATGAAGCTTTTGAGCTGGAGAAGATGGCCAAGGCCGGACAGCTTGAAGATGTGACAGTGCGTTCGCCGATTCTTTTCAGCATGATGAACACTATGAGAAACAGTCTTAAGGTGTATCTGGATAGTGAGGAGAAGCAGGAAGTTAAGGAAGAAACGGAAGAGCAGCCAGAGACAGAGAAGATTACGGATGATGACTGGGAAAAGGCCCTCCGGGAACTGGCGGAACGGCTGGATGATTTTGATGGGGATACGGCGCTTGCTAAGATAAGGGAGTTAAAGCGTTATGACAGGCCGGAGTCAGATAAGAAGATGCTCAGACTCTGTGAGAAGGCGGTCAAAGATTTTGCCTATGATATTGCGCTTGAGGTGGTTAATGCAGTGTTATAAGCCGACATTCCGGACACAAGGCTTGACTTTTGAAGATATTGGTATAATATAAAGTGTAATATTAGAGATACGTGAGAGGAGTGGGAATTATGGAAAAAAAGAATCTGGACTGGGCAAACATTGGCTTTGGATATCACCAGACGGATAAAAGATTCGTAGCCAATTACAAAAACGGTGCGTGGGATGAGGGAGAACTCACATCGGAGTCTAATATCACAATGAATGAGTGTGCCGGTGTGTTACAGTATGCGCAGACCTGCTTTGAGGGTTTAAAGGCATATACCACGGAAGATGGCCGTATTGTGACTTTCCGCCCGGATCTCAACGCGCAGAGGATGGAAGATTCCTGTAGGAGACTGGAAATGCCTGTGTTTCCCAAAGATCGTTTTGTGCAGGCTGTGACGGATGTGGTAGCCGCCAATGAGGCATATGTTCCGCCTTATGGTTCCGGAGCGACTCTCTATATCAGACCGTATATGTTTGGTATTTCTCCTGTCATCGGAGTAAAACCTGCGGAAGAATATCAGTTTAGGATGTTTACCACGCCTGTGGGTCCTTACTTTAAAGGCGGCGCAAAGCCATTGACCATTAAAGTGAGTGATTTTGACAGAGCCGCGCCGCACGGGACAGGACACGTTAAGGCTGGGCTTAATTATGCCATGAGTCTGCATGCGATCATGACAGCCCATGAAGAAGGATATGATGAGAATATGTATCTGGATGCCGGCACCAGGACTAAGGTGGAAGAAACAGGCGGCGCTAATTTCCTGTTTGTGACGAAGGATAATAAGGTGGTGACACCTAAGTCCGACAGTATCCTGCCTTCTATTACAAGACGTTCCCTGATGGTGGTTGCCAAAGATTATCTGGGACTCGAAGTAGAAGAGAGAGAGGTTGAATTTGCAGAGGTAAAAGACTTTGCAGAGTGTGGGTTATGTGGTACGGCAGCAGTGATTTCACCGGTAGGTAAGGTGGTAGATCATGGCAAAGAGATTGTATTTCCCAGTGGCATGAACGAGATGGGGCCGATCACAAAGAAACTATATGATACTTTGACAGGTATCCAGATGGGAAGGATTGAAGCGCCGGAAGGCTGGATTCATGTGATCAAATAAGATGAACTGTGGCAAGTGAGCGCTGCGGTGAAAGAAAGTCATTGAGAGGGATTAGGTTGGCGCCTTGGGGCATGCAATTTAATCCCTTTTTGCAGGATAGAAGTAAGGATTTGTTTGAGAGAAAGAGGATAGACACATATGAATGAGACACTTCGGAAAGAATATCCTTATCTGTATGAGACACATTTGCACACATCTCAGGCCAGTGCCTGTGCCAGAAGCACTGGGGCCGAGATGGCGAGGGCCTGTAAGGAATATGGTTATACAGGTATTTTCGTGACAGATCATAACTGGGGAGGCAATACGATCATAGATGACAGGCTTGACTGGGAGGAATGGGTGGACCAGTTCTGTCTGGGTTATGAGCAGGCAAAGGCGGAAGGAGACAGAATAGGACTGGATGTGTTCTTTGGCTATGAGGCCGGTTATGACGGTACGGAGTTTTTGTTATACGGAATTGACAAGGCGTGGATGAAGAAGCATCCTGAGCTGCATTTTGCTACGGCGAGGGAACAGTATGCACTGGTCCATGAGGCGGAAGGACTGGTAATGCATGCCCACCCGTTCCGGGAGGAATCCTATATTCCCAAGGTACGTCTTTTCCCGGAATGGGTGGACGGCGTGGAAGGGATTAATGCGGCTCATCATCGGTACTCCGGGGTGGGACGGGATAAACGGGAATTTGATAAAAGTGCAATCGCTTATGCACATAAGTACCATTTCCCTATGAGTGCCGGATCGGATATCCACTCGACCGCCTTGTTTGGCGGCGGCGTGGCTTTTCGCAGAAGGCTTGGTTCTGCCCGGGATTATGTACAGGCAATTTTGCAGAACGAGGATCGGGTGCTGACCGATGGAAAAGTGTGGTATGATAAAGACGGTAATGTAATAGGATAATAATGTAACAAGATAACCGGGCGGCCTTGAAAGAATGTCTGCCTGTAGATTCAGAGAATAAAGGAAATCATATGAACATAAAGAAACATTGCAGGATGACGGCTGTTCTGCTGGCTGTGGGTTTGACTGTCCTGTGTTTGACAGGCTGTGGAATCGGTGACGGGACAGGGACCAAGGTGGTACTTACTACCGGATTTAATAAGGATGAGATTTTTCGGATTGAAACCAGCACTTGTACATTGCCGGAATTGATGGTGTATCTGACCACCATTCAGAATCGGTATGAGAGCGTCTATGGTACGGAAATCTGGAATACCAATGCGGACGGGGTAACCCTGGAGGAAAATGTCAAAAATATCGCGTTGGCACAGATCGCACAGATTAAGACCATGAATCTGATGGCCGAAAGGTATGAGGTAAGCTTAGACGAGGAGGAAAAGGCACGGGCGGAAAATGCGGCAAAGACTTATTTTGCGTCTCTGAATGACCGTGAGATTGAGCTGATGGGAGTCTCTCAGAAATTGATCGAGAACCTCTATACGGAACTTGCGCTGGCGGAGAAGATGTATCAGTATACGATCAAAGACATCAATCCGGAGATCAGTGATGACGAGGCCAGAACCATTACGGTGCAGCATATCCTCATTAAAACTTATGCTTTGGACGGCACCGGAAAGAAGATTGAGTATACGGAAAAGGCAAGACAGGATGCCTATAGGGAAGCTTGTGAGGTGTTGCGGCTTGCAAGAGAGGAAGATGCGGATTTTGATGAGCTGATCCGCAAGTACAGCGAAGATAATAAGACAACCTATTCCTTTGGCAAAGGAGAAATGGATCCGGTTTTTGAGGAAGCGGCTTTTAATCTGGGCACGGGAGAAATCAGCGATGTTGTGGAGACGGAGTATGGATATCATATTATCAAATGTATCAGCACCTTTGACAGAGAGGAGACGGACGCCAACAAGATTAAGATCGTGGAGCAGAGACGGGAAGAGGCTTTTGGAAGAGAATATGATGCCTATGTAGATACACTTACCAGAAATTTGAATGAAGAATTATGGAACACGGTAGGATTCATTCATGATGAGAATGTGGAGACACAAAATTTCTTTGAGGTCTATTCTCAGTACTTCGGAGCATAGAAAAGGAACTTTAGAAAAAGTTTATAATTCCGGAATCCCGCATAAAACCTGAATAAATCACGAATTATTAGCACTCGTGTTAAATGAGTGCTAATTTTGTCTTGACTTCTATTTTGGAGGGTATTACACTATTTCACAGGAAGAAAAGCAGAACATAGGCCGGCAGAGATGGCCGGCGAAACGGATACAGAAAGGAATGTGAGGAAAATTATGGAAGCAAAACATGGTAATCTATCAATTAACAGCGACAATATCTTCCCGATCATCAAGAAGTGGCTGTACTCAGATCATGATATTTTTTTCAGGGAACTGATTTCCAATGGATGTGATGCCATTACGAAGTTGAAGAAGCTTGACATGATGGGTGAATATACACTGGCGGATGATTATAAGGCAGAAATACAAGTTATCGTGAATCCCGAGGAGAAGACGCTCAAGTTTATAGATAACGGTATTGGTATGACGGCGCAGGAAGTGGAAGAGTATATCAATCAGATCGCCTTCTCCGGTGCGGCAGATTTCATAGAGAAATATAAGGATAAGGCGAATGATGATCAGATCATCGGTCATTTTGGACTTGGGTTTTATTCAGCCTTTATGGTGGCGGACGAGGTGCATATTGACACCTTATCCTATCAGGATGGGGCGAAAGCCGTTCATTGGGAATGTGATGGCGGTACAGAGTTTGATATGAAAGAAGGAAGCCGTAGTCAGGTAGGAACAGAGATTACGCTGTTTATCAATGACGACTGCCTGGAATTCTGTAATGAATATAAAGCGAGAGAAGTCATCAAAAAGTACTGTTCTTTCATGCCCACAGAAATCTATCTCTCCAAGGCAAACAGTACGGAGACTCAGATCATCAAAGCGGAGGAGAAGTTAGACACCGACGAGGTAGTGGAGGAGATTGCCAAGGAGAAAGAAGAGGACGAGCAGAAACTTAAGATTAAGAAGCGCCCGGAACTTCTCAACGAGACGCATCCTTTATGGGCAAAGCATCCCAACGAATGTACCAGGGAAGAGTATCTGGAGTTTTATAGAAAGGTATTTCAGGATTATAAGGAACCCTTGTTCTGGATTCATCTGAATATGGATTATCCTTTTAATATGAAGGGTATCCTGTATTTCCCCAAAATCAACATGGAGTACGAATCCATTGAGGGAACGATCAAACTTTACAATAACCAGGTATTTATAGCCGATAATATCAAAGAGGTGATTCCGGAATTTTTACTGTTGTTAAAGGGTGTGATCGACTGTCCGGATCTGCCGCTTAATGTATCCAGAAGCGCTCTTCAAAATGACGGTTTTGTGAAGAAGATTAGTGAGTATATCACCAAGAAGGTAGCGGATAAACTTTCCGGTATGTGTAAGACCGAGAAGGAAGAGTATGAGAAATATTGGGATGATATCAGCCCGTTTATCAAGTTCGGCTGCCTGAAAGACGATAAATTCTGTGAGAAAATGACGGATTATATCCTCTTTAAGAATCTGGACGGGAATTATATGACGCTTCCGGAGTGTCTGGAAGTCAACAAGACAGATCCTGATGAAGCAGAAGAGGATACTTCCTGTGATACGGCCAAGGCTGTGGATGAAAACGGCGAGAAGGTGGAAGCTGAGATCGTGGATGAAAACGGCGAGAAGGTAGAAGCCGAGGTGGTGGATGAGAAGGAGGAACCGGAAGAAGAGGACGAGAAGAAAGAGAAAGTCATTTACTATGTGACCGATGAGAAACAGCAGAGCCAATATATTAATATGTTTAAGGCGGCTAAGATGGATGCGGTGATTCTGACTCACAATATTGATCAGCCCTTTGTCTCCCAGCTGGAAGCAAAAAATGAGGGTATTAAATTCCAGCGTATTGATGCTGATCTGACAGATACTTTTAAGGCAAAGACATCCAAGAAAGCCGAGAAAGAGATGGAAGAACAGGCAGAGTCAGTGGCCAAGCTGATGAAGAAAGTCCTGAAGAAGGATGCTATCAAGGTCAAGATTGAGAAACTTAAGAACAAGAAGATTTCTTCTATGATCACGCTTTCCGAGGAGACACGCCGGATGCAGGATATGATGAAGATGTATTCCATGCAGGGTATGGGCGGTATGGATATGGGAATGTTTGGCAAGGAGGGAGAAACCTTAATCCTCAATGCCAATCATCCGCTGGTACAGTATGTGATCGAGCATCAGGAGGGCGATAATGTCAAAATGATCTGCGAGCAGCTTTATGATCTGGCACTCTTGCAGCAGGCGCCCTTGGAGCCGGAGGCAATGACCAAATTTGTGGCCAGGAGCAATGATATTATGATGCTTTTGACAAAATAGTATAAATTTATGTAAACAATATTATGTAAACAAAATATACAAACAGCATATGACAACCGGTCACAATGCCTGTAAGAGGCTGTGACCGGTTGTCTTGTTCAGCCGGGTTCGGCAATTCTGCTGACACCTACATAGATTTCTGAAATCTTATACCAGGTAGGATAATCCACAATGCCTGATTGCGGAAGATTAAAGACTCTCTGAAAAGTGCGTACCGCATCCGCAGTGCGGGTACCGTAAATGCCGTCGGCGGTAATTCTGGGAATTGCGGGATAATTTTGTGCAATACGGTTTAGTTGTTGTTGAATCTGCAGGACTTTGTCGCCGGAGGCACCTACATTCAGGTTGTAGCCGGGCCAGGAAGAGGGAACGCCGGAAACAGCTACGGCACTGTTGATGTACATGTCGCTGCCATAATAATAGCGGATGATTTCAATGGGGGAATAACCTTCATCGCCCAGGTATTTGGATCCCCACTGGCTTAACCCGTTGCAGGTCACGTTTTTGCCATCACAGTAGGAGGTAAAAATGGGCTGTCGTACACCAGGGCGGGAGAGAAAGTTGGAAAAAATGCTGTCCACCAATCTGTCGATATTACTGTAGATGTTACGTCCGCGGATCCATTTCTGGTCGTAAGCGGTGGAGGAAGTGATGGTGAAATTATAGCCTTTATTCCGATACCATTCTGTATAGACCCTGTTTAGGGTAAAGGATAAGATTGCCAGTGTATTGGCATAGATTGCGCTTTCCGGCCAGGTGGCATAGATTTCTGAGGATACTACGTTCTTGATATAGTCCCGGTAACGGACATAGTAATTACCGGCGGTGGAGTCTGAGGGAACACCGTCATGTACTATGATATATTCGGGGATGACGACACGACTTAAGACAATCTCGCCGGATTCGTCCATGGGTTTGATCTCGTCCTCCGGAATTTTTGGAGGATAATCTCCGTAGAGTGTGTGATCCGGAATGGAGATGATTTCCTCTTCCTCCTGGGTCATCTCTGTGGGTGTCATTTCGATATTCTGGATAGCCGTTACATCCGGCAGTACTTCCACGCCGGATACAATGACGGGTTCATATCCCGGTGCAGTGACAGATACCGTATATTCCGAGTAGGGCATAGGGGAATTGGGGGTGAGACTATACTGCAGAGGCGGTGTCTTTAAGTCGATGATATCGGTCTGCCCGGAGGAGTTTGTGGTCAGATTTTCTATCGTGCTGTCAGGTTCTCCGGTAAAGGAGATGTTGATGGATGCGTTTTGTATGGGAATCAATCCTATGTTGGCAGTAACGTTAATCTGTAACCGGCCGGTGGTATCTTCGGCGTTTTGTGTGCTTTTTAAGATGTTTTCTTCCATGGGATACCTCATCAGGTTCTCTTACCTTTAGGGTATGCAATTAAGGTTGCACATGCTACCTTATAAATGGTATACTATTATCAGTATGGTTACATTGTAATTTCTTATAAAATCCCAACATGGGGAGTGGAAACGTGAGACAGGTAGTTGAAGAAATCTTACAGGGCAAATTTAATGTTGATAGCGGGTCTTTGGATTTTTCCTGCCCGCGCATTGAGTTGTCACTCCATGCCGATACGGCCTGTGAGGGATTTTTTTTGGTATACGGTCCGAAGGGACAGGTGACGGAGGGACACGTGGTTTCCTCAGATCTTCGCATGGTGTGTGTCACGGAAATCTTCAGCGGCAGTCAGGACGAGATCCTGTATCGATTTGATGCCCGGGGAATGGAAGTGGGTGAAGAAGTCAGGGGGAATTTTTATATCATTTCCAATCACGGAGAATATTATCTTCCTTTCAGGGTGTCCATTGTGCCGGAGGTGATCGATTCCAGTCTGGGGCCTGTCAAGAACCTGTTCCACTTTACCAATCTGGCAAAGAGCAGCTGGGAAGAGGCGGTGAAGCTTTTTTATTCTCAGGAATTTAAGGCGGTGTTTACCGGTAATGACAGGCAGCATTATGCGGCCTACAAGGGGCTTGCCGCGGTGCCTGGCAATGAACATAATGTAGAAGAATTTCTTTTAGAGATCAATAAGAAAAAAGCGGTGGAATATATTCCGGAGGAGAAAGAGATCAAGATTGAGGATCCTTTGGAGACTACACGGTATGCCCTGGTGGTCAATCGTAACGGCTGGGGATATACTCATCTGCGGATTGCTGTGGAAGGAGAATTTCTGCAGGTGAAAGAGGATGTGGCAACAGATTCCGCCTTCCTGGGAAATATATACCGTGTCTATTATTATGTGCAGCATGAGAAGCTGCACGCCGGCAATAATTATGGTGCGATTCTGTTGATACAAGAGCATGAAACGACACGGATACCTGTCACGGTGGTAAGGCATGCAGCCGGCAGAAAACTTCTGGGGCTGCAGCGTGAAAAGAAACAGCTTACGGTGGAGGTAATGGCTTATTATCAGGCTTTCCGGTTAAAGAAGATCGGGACAAAGACCTGGCTTACAGAGACGAACAAACTGTTGGGACGTATGGCGGAGATTGATGATAAAGATATCTCGGTGAAACTTTTTACGGCGCAGATGCTTCTCACAGAGGAGCGATATAACGAGGGAAGATGGCTGATAGAGAAACAAAAAGAGCAGGTGGAGCAAAGAAAGGATGCAGATCCGGCAATGTGGTGTTATTATCTGTATCTTACCACGCTTTACAGCAAGGATGATCAATACGTGGATGAAGTGGCCTCTGTGGTAGAGAGAATTTATGAACGCAATCGGGGCAACTGGCGGATTGCATGGCTGCTTTTGTATTTATCCGAAGAGTATGTTAAGAGCCCTTCCCGTAAGTGGGTGCTTTTGGAGGAATTGTTTGGATATCATTGTACTTCTCCGGTTATTTATATAGAAGCATGGAATATTATCCGTGCAAATCCGGCGATGCTTACGAAGCTGGATCTGTTTGAGCAGCAAATACTGATCTATGCGGTCAGAAATGATCTTTTAAAAGAGGATGTGATTCGTCAGATTGTTTATCTTGCGCAGCATCAGCGTGGATATTCCGAAAGTCTGTATAAGATTCTTGCCGGGTGTTATGAGAAGATGCCGGATAATGAAATATTGCAAGCGGTCTGTTCCCTGCTGATTAAGGGGAACTGTCGGGGAGAGAGGTACTTTGCGTGGTATCGTGCCGGTGTGGAAGAGAATCTGCGGATTACCCGTCTCTATGAATATTATATGATGTCTGTTTCTTTGGAGCATGAAGAGCCTCTGCCTAAGATGATATTGATGTATTTTGCTTACCAGAGTGATCTGCATTACGAGATTACGGCTTATCTGTATGCTTATGTGCACAGGCACAGAGAAGAATTGCCTGATATTTATGTAAACTATACGGCGGCCATGGAGCGCTTTGTCTTAGAACAGATCAAACGCGGCAGAGTGAATAAGGATCTGGCATATCTTTACCGCCATATCATAAGTCTTCCCATGATTGATGAGGAGAGCGCACAGGCCTTGGCGTCGCTTCTTTTCGTGCGGGAGATTCGGGTGGATTCGGATAAGGTCAAAGAGGTGATCTTGTCTTATCCTTATCGGATTGATCAAAAAAGTTATCCTGTCACGGGAGGAAAGGCGCTGGTGCCTATCTATGATGCCAACTGCAGGATTCTTCTGGGAGATGGAGAGGGCAATCGCTATACTGTGAGCGTAAAATATCGGGAGGAAACATTGCTTAGCCCTGTAAGGCTTGCATTGATGATATCGCCTTTTGTGCGCAATCATATAGGATATGCGATTTATATGTGCTATGAGTACCAGACGACACTGACGGTACAGGATGACAACGCGGATCTTTTTGCGCTGCTGGCACAGTCGGATCGGATCGAGCAGGATACCAGACGGATGTTCCGCAGGATGCTGGTTGACTTCTATTATGAGAAGGACAGGATGCGGGAACTGGATGATTATCTGCTTTCCCTGCACCCGGAAGAGATATTACCCAAAGACCGTAAAGAGGTGGTTCGCTGTATGGTGAACCGGGGTATGTACGAGGAAGCCTATGAGTGGGTGCAGCGTTACGGCCCCTACAGTATGGATGCCAAGACCCTTTTGAAACTTTGCAGCAGGCTTTTGGATTTTCAGGAGATAGAAGGAGATCCCCTGATGACGGGGGTGCTCTTTTATGTGATGCAAAAGGGCAAATATGATGACAATGTACTGCGTTATCTGGTGCATTATTTTAACGGCAGCATCAAAGAAATGCGGGATGTGTGGAAAACAGCGGAAGCTTTCGGTGTAGACACTTATGGGTTATGTGAGCGGATGATCGTGCAGATGCTCTACACAGGCGCTCATGTAGGAGAAAAAATTGAAATTTTCCGTTCTTATAATAGGAGCGGCGGCAGCGAACGTCTCCGGGCTGCTTTTTTGTCCCAGTGCTGTTATGATTATGCCATAGGGGAACAGATTACGGAGAATTATGTGTTTGAGAGCGTTTTGCAGCTTTATCTGGAGCAGGTGCCGCTTCATCTTGTCTGTGAGATTGCCTATCTTCGTTATTATGCGGAGAATCGGTCGAATCAGACGGATACGGTGAAGAAAGCCTGCGTTGCGTTCCTCCATGATCTTCTGGCCAAGCAGATCGTACTGCCGCTTTATAAAGAGTATCAGGGATATCTTCCGCAGATGGACGCCTACCTGGATAAGACCATGGTAGAATACCGGGTAAGCCCCGGTAACAGGGCAGTCATACATTATGTGATCCAGAGTGAGGGAGGCCAGGAGGAAGAGTACCATAAGGAAGAAATGCGGGATATGTTCGGAGGAATCTGTGTTAAGGAGTTTGTGTTGTTTTTCGGGGAAAGGCTTCAGTATTATATCACGGAGGAGACAGATGGGGGAGAACAGCTGACGAAGAGCGGTACCATCAACAAGAGCGATATCGGACAGGAGAATTTTGAGAGCAGGTTCTCCATGTTGAATGATATTATGATCGGCAAGACGTTACAGGATTACGATACGGTGGACAGTCTGTTACAAGAGTATTACAGACAAGACCACATGGTGGAAGAAATATTTATGTCGCTTCGGTAAATCGCGGCCATAAGCAGACGGATGATGCGGCAGAATGAAGAAGGCAGAGCGTATGTTCTTAGAACGTAAAGATGAGGGCAAACTGCATAAAGGGAGCGTGCTGGTGGGCTATGATCTGGGAGAGCAGTATTCCCAGATAAGTTACTGTGTTTACGGAAATGAAGATGTGGATACGGTGGCTACCGTGGTGGGAACGAAACAATATAATATACCAACTGTGTTATGTAAACGAAAAGGAGTCAATCAGTGGTTTTACGGCAAAGATGCGGTGAAGAACAGCGAAGAGGAGGATATGTTCGCTGTGGAGGGTCTGTTGTCTCTGGCCAGAAAAGGGGAAAAAATAGGACTGGACGGAGAATCCTACGACCCGGTGGCATTGGTCACACTCTTTATGCGGCGCAGTCTGACACTGATGAATCTGATTGCTTCGATTGAAAATATAGCGGCGATCATGTTTACCGTGGATGAACTGGATGATCGTATGGTGGAGATCCTGGCACAGGCAGCAGCCAATCTGAATCTGAAAACCTCGCATATTTATTTTCAGAGTCACACAGAGAGTTTTTATTCTTTTATGCTGCATCAGCCGGCGGAACTGTGGACTTATCAGGTGATTGCCTGTGAACATGACGGCAGGCGTCTTAAGACCTATCGCATGGAATGTAATAAACGGACAACGCCTATTGTGGCGTTGATCGAGGAACAGATGTATGAAACTTTGGTGATTCCGGAGGAAGAGGAAGAAGAGCAGGTCAGGCAGGATGCCTTTCGCCTGGCGGACGAGAGATTTCTTGGTATTTTGGAGAAGATGTGTGAGGGGCGTATTGTCTCCAGCGCATATCTTCTGGGGGATGGTTTTAGAGAAAATTGGAACGAACGTTCTCTGCAGTTTTTATGCCATAACAGGCGGGTTTTCCAGGGGAATAACCTTTTCAGCCGGGGAGCGGTTTACGGGATTTTGGAGAAGCTGGCTCCCAGTGAGGCGGGATTAAGTCATGTTTTTCTTGGAAAAGACAAATTAAAGTCCAATATCGGTATGCAGGTGATGCGACAGGGCAAGGAGTCCTATTTTGCGTTGTTGGATGCGGGGGAGAACTGGTATGAGATACACAGGGAGTGCGAGTTTATATTAGGGGATGAGAAGAAACTGGAATTTGTTGTCACGCCGCTTACAGGAAAGAATGTGGAGACCATAGAGATACCGCTTACGGGAGCTGGCCAGACAGAGGCTCCTTTTACCAGATATGCGCTGGAAGCGGCAATGAGCTCACCGGATACGGTGCGGATTAAGGTGACGGACTTAGGGTTTGGGGAATTTTTCCCGGCAAACGGGCAGGTGTGGGAGGAATCCTTCCAGGTATCTTGACATATTTTTAATTTTGGCCGAGGCCGCGAAGCGGACCTCGTAAAGTTAATTTGCGAAGCAAATTTACTTTTGGGAAAGGGACAGTATGAGTCATATGATTCTGGGAACCGGCAGATATGCCGCGAAGCCCTATTATGTAGAAAGATTTTATGTAAACTTATATTCTGTGGAAGAATTGTGTTTTCTCCTGGTGGATAAGGCGGAACTTTTGGATCAGGAAATCATGCAGCGTGATATGGTGCGCTGGCTGGATGAAGAATGTGATCTAAGCGATCTGGCGCATGCGCTTTATGCTCTTTTGAACCAGAAAGGCTCCACGGCGGCTTATGTGGGTACCATTTTAGAATATGTGTGTCTTTATTCTCCCGAAGTGATCGCCCGTACGGAGGAACTCATAAGAGATAATGAAGGATTAAGTCCGTTTGAGAGGCATAAGGCCAAGGCGGATTATCTGTTGAAGGAGCGACGGTATTTTGCGGCTATGGAAATGTATCAGAGCCTGTTAAACAGAATCCCTGATACGGAGAGGATACTGCAGGCAAAGATATTACATAATATGGGTGCGGCCTGTGCGGGGATGTTTATGTTTGAACAGGCGGCGGACTGGTTCATGAAATCCCATGAGATAGACGGCAGGCAGGAAAGTCTGCTGATGTATCTGGCTTCGCGGCGGATGAATCGTTCGGACAAGGAATATATAGACTATATTGCCGGACATCCGGAGTTTCATGATGCTTCTTTGCAGGTAGAGCGCATGATGGAACGGGCCGAGGGTACGTTTGAGGGATCGGACGAGAATCGTATGCTTGTGACGCTGCAGGTGTTTAAGGAGGAAGGCAAGGGTGTATTTGGTAACACAACACCTTACTATAATGAGATCGAACGGTTAACGGCAGGGTTGAAAGAGAAATACAGGGCATACACAGTATGAGTATTCAGGAAATGATGGGAGATAACAATGGGATTTATTAAAAGGTTACTGGCGAAAATCCGTGGAGAATCTTACGAGGATTTTGAGGAGGAACTCTGGGAGGAGGAAGAACCTGCCAGACAGATAGATTATAATAATAAAGAACAGCGTAATGATTACGTAAGAAACTGTCTGGAAAAGATGGGAGATGCCACAAAGGAGCTGGAAAATCTTACGTTTGAGTACAATATGGTGACTTCCTATCTGAAAGATATGGAAGAGATTGAAGCACTGCCGCCGGAGGAGAGTGAGCAGCTGAAAGAATGTGCCAAAAGGGTTTCCCTGCTGCAGGACAGTAAGGCTGACTTTATGGGACGGCCGCACCGGATTACAGATGAGAAATACCGCCTGATGGAACGGATGGAAGATCAGGTGGAAGAAGGATATAAGAAACTTACCGAGGCGGAGGAGTATCAGGATCTGATCCGCAAGGACCTGAATCGTCTGGACGGTGAGAAACATGCCTACCTCTACCGAAAAAACGAGGTCATGCGCCTTATTGCCGATACGAAGGGCATGGCGGTAATCTGTGTCGTGGCCCTGGGATTGTGTATTCTTCTTTTAGTGTTATTGCAGTTTTTCCTGGATATGGATACGCAGATGGGATATTTTCTGGCAGCGGGAGCGGCTGCGGTGGTAATCACGATCATTTATGTCAGACATGTGGATGCCAGACGGGAGCTGCGCCGGGTGGAGACCGGTATCAATAAGATTATATTATTGCAGAATAAAGTGAAGATACGTTATGTAAACAACACCAATCTTTTGGATTATCTCTATATGAAATATGGTGTGAAGAGCGCTGAAGAGCTGACGAAGATGTGGGAAAATTATAAGATTGAAAAGGAAGAGAGGGAGAAGTTTCGCCGTGCGGAACTGGATCTGGACTACTGCCAGCAGGAACTTCTGCAGATTTTAAAGTGTTATCAGATCCAGGATCCGGCAATCTGGCTGCACCAGACCGAGGCGATCTTAGATCATAAGGAAATGGTGGAAATCCGTCACAACCTGATTATCAGAAGACAGTCTTTAAGACGGCGGATGGATTATAATAAGGAAGTGGTGGCAGGTTCTTCCCAGAAGGAAATTAAGGAACTGGTGGAGAAATATCCACAGTATGCGAAAGAGATTATGAAGACGGTGGAGGAATACGAAGAGAAATTTCAGGAATAGGACAATACTAAGGGCGTATAGGGGCGGTAATCTGTCATCTGTGGAGAGGCGGCAGAAATCCAAAGATAAGGAAGGGTTAATAGAATATGCAGCAGACAGATAAGCTTTCTGAGGAGTGCGGCGTTTTCGGAATCTATGATTTCGACGGCGGTGATGTGGCCTCTACGATTTACTACGGATTGTTTGCCCTGCAGCACAGGGGGCAGGAGAGTTGTGGTATCGCTGTCAGCGACACAGAAGGACCTAAGGGGAAGGTCCTTAGTGCAAAGGAGATGGGACTTCTCAACGAGAATTTTACGCCGGCCACGTTAGAGAAGCTAAAGGGGGATATCGGCGTGGGTCATGTGCGGTATTCTACCGCCGGCAGCAGTACGAGAGAGAACGCGCAGCCTTTGGTACTGAATTATGTGAAGGGAACGCTGGGGCTGGCCCATAACGGCAACCTGATCAATGCACCGCAGCTGCGCAGGGAATTAGAATATTCCGGAGCGATTTTTCAGACAACCATTGATTCCGAAGTCATTGCCTATCATATCGCCAGAGAGCGGCTGAACAGTAAGTCAGTGGAGGAGGCCGTAGGGCGTGCCATGAAGAAGATTAAAGGGGCTTATTCTTTGATCGTCATGTCTCCCCGGAAACTGATCGGTGCCAGGGATCCTTACGGATTTAAACCTCTATGTATCGGCAGACGCGATAACTCCTATATTTTGGCCTCTGAAACCTGCGCGCTGGATACCATTGGCGCTTCCTATGTCCGGGATGTGGAGCCCGGAGAGATCGTGACCATTTCCCCGGGAAAAGGAATCGAATCAGACAGGAGTATGTGTCTTAGCCCTAAACATCAGGGAAGATGTGTTTTTGAATATATTTATTTTGCCAGGCCGGATAGCCGGATTGACGGCGTAAGCGTTTATGAATCCAGGATTCGTGCAGGGAGATTTCTGGCAATGGATTCTCCGGTAGAAGCGGATTTGGTGGTGGGAGTACCGGAGTCCGGTAACTGTGCGGCGTTAGGGTATTCTATGGAGTCCGGCATCCCGTACGGACAGGCATTTGTGAAGAACGCCTATGTGGGGCGGACATTTATCAAGCCGGGTCAGAAGAGCCGGGAGAGCAGTGTGCAGGTCAAACTCAATGCTATCCGGGAAGCGGTGGAAGGAAAGAGGATCATCATGATTGATGATTCCATCGTGAGAGGAACTACGTCGGACCGCATCGTCCGGATGCTGCGGGAGGCAGGGGCGAAGGAAGTACATATGCGGGTCAGTTCGCCGCCCTTCTTATATCCCTGTTATTTTGGAACCGACGTGCCGTCACAGGAACAGCTGATTGCTTATGAGCGTACGGTGGACGAAATACGGCAGATTATCGGGGCGGATACTTTAGGATATCTGAAGCTGGAACGGCTCAGTGAACTGGCGGGAAACCGGCCTATCTGTGTGGGCTGTTTTACGGGGAAATACCCCATGGATCCTCCGGCGGAGGATATCCGTGGAGAATATGATAAATAAGGAAACGGAAAGGATTTCAATGATGAGTACAGACAAATATGTAAGCCCTTTATCGGAGCGATATGCCAGTGAACAAATGCAGTATATTTTTTCTCCGGATATGAAATTCAGAACTTGGCGGAGACTTTGGATCGCCCTGGCGGAAACAGAGATGGAACTGGGACTTTGCCAGAACGGCCAGCCGGTGATTACGCAGGAACAGATTGATGAAATGAAAGCTCACGCAGAAGATATCAATTATGATGTGGCCAGAGCCAGGGAAAAGGAAGTGCGCCATGATGTGATGAGTCATGTCTATGCCTACGGACAACAGTGTCCGAAGGCGGCGGGGATCATTCATCTGGGGGCCACGTCCTGTTATGTAGGAGATAACACGGATATTATTGTGATGACGCAGGCACTGAAGCTGGTAAAGAAAAAACTGGTGAATGTGATCGCGGAACTGGCAAAGTTTGCAGACACCTATAAGGATCTTCCCACATTGGCCTTTACTCATTTTCAGCCGGCACAGCCTACTACGGTCGGTAAGCGTGCCACGCTCTGGGCACAGGAATTTTGCCTGGACCTGGAAGATCTGGATTATGTACTTTCGACTATGAAACTTTTAGGTTCCAAAGGAACCACGGGAACGCAGGCTTCTTTCCTGGAATTGTTTGACGGTGACCAGGAGACCATAGATAAGATCGATCCCATGATCGCAAAGAAGATGGGATTTGAAAAGTGTTATCCGGTGTCCGGACAGACCTATTCAAGAAAAGTAGATACCAGAGTCTGTAATGTCCTGGCGGGCATAGCGGCTTCCGCCCACAAAATGTCCAATGATATCCGGCTGCTGCAACATCTGAAAGAAGTGGAGGAACCTTTCGAGAAGAGTCAGATCGGGTCTTCCGCCATGGCGTATAAGAGAAATCCC
Organism: Lachnospiraceae bacterium UBA7086; assembly: GCA_002492525.1. Lineage (GTDB taxonomy): Bacteria > Bacillota > Clostridia > Lachnospirales > Lachnospiraceae > UBA3282. Next base: position 25,073 of record DKZA01000006.1, read on the forward strand.
ATGAGAAGTGAGCGTATTGCTTCTTTATCACGGTTTGTGATGGTGGATGCACTGAATCCTGCAATTACTTCCGCGACGCAGTGGTTTGAGAGAACATTGGATGACTCTGCCAACAAAAGACTTTCCATTCCGGAGGCTTTTCTGGCAGTGGACGGGATTCTGGATTTGTGCCTGAATGTGGTGGACGGTCTGGTAGTGTATGATAAAGTTATCACGAAGCGTCTGATGAGCGAACTTCCCTTTATGGCAACGGAAAATATCATGATGGATGCCGTTAAGATGGGCGGTAACAGGCAGGAACTGCATGAAAAGATCAGGGAACTGTCCATGATTGCCGGGGCCCGTGTGAAACAGGAAGGCAAGGAGAACAATTTGCTGGAACTGATCGCTGAAGATCCTTCCTTTAATATGAGTGCCGAGGATCTTGAAAAGACCATGGATCCGTCCAGATATGTGGGGCGTGCGCCGCTGCAGGTGAAAAAGTTCCTGGAGGAGATTGTGGATCCGATCCTCAAGGAGAACAAGGATCTTTTGGGAATAAAAGCACAGATTAACGTGTAGAATGTGAAATGAATATTGTAGATTTGATACCCCGCTGTGGCAAGCGGGGTATATTAGTTAGTTTGGACGAACTGCCGATATTTAATAGATGAAAAATCAATAAATAGAACTTGCGAACACAAGAGGAATGTGATAGATTAGAAAGAAACATAAAAGGCAAGGAAAAAGTATGGAGACAGAACGGGATTTTGAAAAGACTGCCATGCGCGTATCGGTAGTCAGTATCGCAGCGAATTTTGTGTTGACCGTTTTTAAACTTGCGGCCGGTGTGATCGCGCACTCCGGTGCGATGATTTCCGATGCAATCCATTCGGCATCGGATGTATTCAGTACCATAGTAGTTATCATTGGAATCAGAATATCCAGAAGGGACTCCGACAAGGATCATCCTTACGGGCATGAGCGTCTGGAGTGTGTGGCGGCTATTGTGCTTGCTACGATTCTTGCCGCCACTGGTCTGGGAATCGGTGCTTCTGCGGGTAAGAAGATAGCAGGCGGTAATATAGATGCGTTGGCGGTGCCGGGAATACTGGCACTCGTGGCGGCTTTTGTATCTATTCTGGTCAAAGAGGCCATGTATCAGTACACCAGAATCAGCGCCAAACGGATTGATTCCAGTGCACTGATGGCGGATGCCTGGCATCATCGCTCCGATGCCCTTTCTTCTGTAGGCGCTTTGATCGGTATTGCCGGGGCAAGGCTTGGTTTTCCCATATTAGATCCGGTGGCAAGTGTGGTAATCTGCTTTTTCATAGAAAAGGCGGCATATGAGATCTTTATGGATGCAGTGGATAAGATGGTGGATAAGGCCTGTGATGAACAGACGGAGGAAGAATTGACAGACTGTGCTCTGTCCCAGGAAGGGGTTCTTGGCGTAGATCTTCTTCATACCCGTGTTTTTGGCAATAAAATTTATGTGGATATAGAAATCTGCGTGGACGGCAGTAAGACACTGCGATGTGCCCATGGTATTGCGGAGAGTGTGCATGATTCCATTGAAAAGAATTTTCCGAAGGTGAAACATATCATGGTGCATGTGAATCCTTCAGATGCAGGTGAAAAGAGCGGAACGGACGGCTAGATATATCACCAGATATATTATATCTATATCTATATCGTGAATAGTAATCCGAGATTCC
>DKZA01000017.1:0-206 GCA_002492525.1 Lachnospiraceae bacterium UBA7086
CTGTCAAGAAAGTAAACATTTCCAGGTATCTTCCTTCCGATGAAAACGAAAATCCACTCGAATTGCCACTTTATATTGTTTCTCTAGTTGAACATAAAACGAAAGTGGAGTACAATGTATGTATGCAGATATTCCGATATATGTTCTGCATCTGGGATGACTATGAGAAGCAGATGGAGAGGTCACATCCCGGGATCAGTGCCAGA
>DKZA01000017.1:565-19575 GCA_002492525.1 Lachnospiraceae bacterium UBA7086
GGATCTGGCAGACCGGATACTCTGTAAGGAACTGCTGGGTGATTATCTTCCTCACCTTACCTATCAGGTCGTAAGACTGCACGACTACAGTAATGAAGAACTCCTGTCAAAAGGAGACGAGATATCTCTCGCCATGCTGGTCAATAAGATCAGATGCCAGGAAGATGTAGAAATATTTACGCAGCTTCCCAAAGAAAAAATGGACGGGATCCTGCGTGATACACCGGCATATTTATTAGAAGTTATGGCAAAACTGGCTCGTGCGTTGTTTTATAATATGGACATACCGGAGGATAAGACTGAGGAAGCGGTAGCAAAGATAAAGGAGCGCAGGATGGGAAGATTATTTGAAGGGATCACATTTGACTATCAGGCAGAGATGCGGAAGATGAGGGAAGCAAGAGAGGAAGCACAACGGGAGATTGAGGCAGCGCAGCAAAGGGCACAGCAGGAGATTGAGGAAGCGGAACAGAAGATTGAGGAAGCGGAACAGAAGATTGAGGAAGCACAGCAAAGAGCACAACGGGACATTGAGTCTGCAAAAAAGGAAATGGAATTGGCTGAAAGGATAGAAGCGGAGGCACAGAAAAAGAGCGAAGAAGCAGAGAAGAGAAGTGAGGAAGCTCGGAAAAAGGTAGAGAAAGCTAATCAGGAGATTAAGATTTTACGCTACCTTTTGAGAATGTCAGCCGGCCATCATACAGTCAGTGAGATCAAAGAGTCTTTAAAAAAAGAATTTGGCTTGTCAGAAGAAGAGGCAGCAACAGTATGGGAAGAATGTGGTAATCAGATAAGATAGCAACAACTTTATTAAAAAGGCGAAACCCCAAAATCGATTTCGCCTTTATCTTTATTGTTTATATGCCAGAGCCGCTTCCACAAATCCTTTGAACAGAGGATGCGGTCTGTTAGGCCGGGATTTTAATTCCGGGTGAGCCTGTGTTGCCACAAAGAAAGGATGATCTGGCAGCTCGCACATTTCTACGATACGTCCGTCAGGAGACAGGCCCACAAGCCTCATTCCTTTCTCGGTGAGGACTGCCCGGTAGTCATTGTTGACTTCATAACGGTGCCGGTGCCTCTCATGAATGGTTTCTTCTCCGTAAAGAGCATAAGCCTTGGAATTTTTGTCCAGTACACAAGGATAAGAACCGAGACGCAGAGTGCCGCCGATATCTTCCACACCGTTCTGGTCAGGCATCAGTGCAATGACAGGATGGGTGGTGGAAGGGTCGAGTTCGATGCTGTGGGCATCGTTATATCCGATCACATTTCTTGCAAATTCTACAATAGCAAGCTGCATACCGAGACAGAGGCCGAGGAATGGAATCTGGTGTTCGCGTGCATAAGTAATAGCATAGATTTTGCCGTCAATACCTCTGTCACCGAAACCGCCGGGCACCAGGATGCCGTTTACACCATCCAGAAGCTGTGACACATTCTCTTTGGTCACGGTTTCGGAATCCACCCATCGGATATCCACCACGCAGCGATTGGAGATTCCGCCGTGTTTCAGGGCTTCTACCACACTGATATAAGCGTCGTGAAGCTGTGTATATTTACCCACCAGAGCGATGGTGACTTCGTCCGTAGGCGTCCGCAGGGATTCCACCATGGCCTTCCAATCTGCCAGGTCGGGTTCCGGACATGGCAGGTTCAGACACTCACATGCCACCTGTGCCAGGTGTTCTTTCTCCATAGCCAATGGTGCTTCATAGAGGTGTTCCACATCCAGATTCTGTAAGACACAGTTGTTGGGTACATTACAAAAAAGTGCAATCTTATCCTTAATCCCCTGGTCTAACGGATGTTCGCTGCGGCATACGATGATGTCAGGCTGGATACCCATTCCCTGAAGATCTTTGACACTTGCCTGGGTAGGTTTGGTTTTCAGTTCCTGCGAGGCACTTAAGTAGGGGATTAAAGTAACGTGAATCAGAATGGCATTTTCCCTGCCAACCTCATGCTGGAACTGACGAATGGACTCTAAAAAGGGCTGACTCTCGATATCTCCCACGGTACCGCCCACTTCGATAATGGCGATGCGGGTTTCCTGATCCGTAAAGTTACGGTAGAACCGGCTCTTGATTTCGTTGGTAATATGGGGGATGACCTGTACGGTGCCGCCGCCATAGTCGCCCCGGCGTTCCTTCTGTAACACCGACCAGTAAACCTTGCCGGTGGTTACGTTGGAATTCTTGTCCAGATTTTCATCAATAAAACGCTCGTAATGTCCCAAATCCAGATCTGTCTCTGTGCCATCCTCTGTGACGAATACTTCGCCGTGCTGAATAGGATTCATGGTCCCCGGGTCAATATTGATATAGGGGTCAAATTTCTGCATGGTTACTTTGTAGCCACGCGCTTTTAATAATCTTCCCAGTGATGCGGCGGTAATCCCTTTACCGAGACCGGATACAACGCCGCCTGTTACAAATACGTATTTTACAGCCATCTGCTTGTCCATGCCTTTCTGTGCGGAGATAAAAAAGGTAAATTCCTTCGGAAATTAACAAATCGAGCAAAGCTCAAAAGTAATTTGCTCCGCAAATAACTTTGCGAGGACTGCTTCGCAGCCTCGGATATACGGAGGAAATTTTAATATAATAAAAAGCAATATCTTATAACATTATAGTGAATAATTAGGGGAAAATCCAGAGTAAAACATAATTTTTGTAAAAAACTTTATAATACTTTAATACTTGTGTTCACAAATTCATAATTCTCTTATTGATTTATGATTTTCCCTTCCCTATAATAAGTAGTAAGGCTGTCGTGCAGTGCAGTCAAAATGAAGTATTCATGCTAAGATTATGAAGTCAGGAAAGTGAGGATTCCTCATGGCAGATAATATGAACCAATATGATAACGGCGGCGGCCCGGGTGCGGGCGGTCCCGGTAATAATGGTAATTCCGGCGGCACCGGCGGTCCGGGCGGAAACCGGAACGGTAACGATCCCCGCAAACAGAGTCTGATCATGCTGGTGGTTGCCGCTCTTGTTACGCTTTTATGCATCAGCATGTTTATGAAGATGCTGACGGGTGCCACCAATCAGGAGATTACTTATAATCAGTTTGTGAAAATGGTGGAGAACGGCGAGGTGAAGAGCGTCTCCGTGGGGTCAGACCGAATCGAGATTTATCCTAAGAAGGGAGAGACAAAATCTCCCTTTGCATATGGATACGGCATGGGCGGCATTACTTATTATACTGGTAAGATGGAAGATGACGATACGCTGGCACAACGTCTGTTAGAGCACAATGTGGAAATGAACAAAGAAGTTTCGGACAGTTCCAGTGTCATTATGACCGTGTTGCTTTACTATATTCTTCCGGTTCTTCTGATGTGGGGACTTTTGAGCCTGCTGTTCCGGCGTATGGGCGGCAAAGGCGGCCCTATGGGTGTGGGAAAAAGTACGGCGAAAGCCTATGTGCAGAAGGAGACGGGAATCACGTTTCAGGATGTGGCAGGAGAGGATGAAGCAAAGGAATCCCTTGTGGAAGTGGTAGATTTTTTGCACAATCCAGGGAAATACTCAAAGATTGGCGCAAGACTGCCCAAAGGAGCTCTTTTGGTAGGCCCTCCCGGTACCGGTAAAACACTGCTTGCAAAGGCGGTGGCCGGTGAAGCGCATGTGCCGTTTTTTTCCTTGTCCGGTTCTGATTTTATAGAATTGTATGTTGGTGTGGGAGCTTCCCGTGTCCGTGATCTGTTTAAAGAGGCGGAAAAAAACGCACCTTGTATTGTCTTTATTGACGAGATTGATGCTATCGGCAGGAGTCGTGATACTAAGTATGGCGGCGGTAACGAGGAGCGGGAACAGACGTTGAATCAGCTGCTTTCTGAGATGGACGGTTTTGACGGTAAGAAGGGTATTATTATTCTGGCGGCTACCAACAGGCCGGAGATTCTGGATAAGGCACTTCTGCGCCCGGGGCGTTTTGACAGAAGGATTATTGTGGACAAACCGGATTTAAAGGGACGTGTGGAGATTCTGAAGGTACATTCCAAGGATGTGCTGATGGATGACACGGTGGATTTGAATGAAATCGCTTTGGCAACTTCCGGAGCTGTAGGCTCTGATCTGGCCAATATGATCAACGAGGCAGCCATCAATGCGGTGAAGATGGGCAGAGAGTACGTGAGCCAGAAAGACCTGTTTGATGCGGTGGAACAGGTGCTTGTGGGAAAAGAGAAAAAAGACCGTATCATGAGCAAAGAGGAGCGTAAGATTGTTTCTTACCATGAGGTTGGACATGCATTGGTAAGTGCCCTGCAAAAGAATGCGGAGCCGGTACAGAAAATTACCATTGTACCACGTACAATGGGGGCTCTTGGTTATGTTATGCATGTGCCTGAAGAAGAGAAATATCTGGATACCGAAGCAGAACTCAGGGACAGACTGGTGGGACTTCTCGGCGGACGCGCGGCAGAAGAGATTGTATTTGATACAGTGACCACCGGTGCCGCCAACGATATTGAGCAGGCTACCAGCATCGCGCGCAACATGATAACACGTTTTGGTATGAGTAAGAAGTTTGGTCTGATGGGGTTGGCAACGGTGGAGAGCCAGTATCTGGATGGCAGGGCATCTTTGACCTGTTCCGATGTGACGGCGGCCGATATCGATACGGAAGTCATGAAGCTTCTGCATGACAGTTATAAGAAAGCAAAAAAACTTCTGAAAGAAAACCGGGAGATTATGGATAAACTGGCGGCTCATCTGATTGAGAAAGAGACGATTACCGGGAAGGAGTTCATGAAGATATTCCGTAAGGAAAAGGGGCTTCCGGAACCGGAAGAAAAAGAAGTCGAAAGATTTAAAGATAAGACGGAAGAGGCATCCACAGCGGAAAAATCTTCAGAAACAAAGATGCAGGGGGAACAGAACGCGCCAGACGGGCAGCGGACATCGGAGGAGCAAAACGGAAGCGGGCAGGATATGCGGCAGTCTGGTCAACAGCCGGCTTTTACGGGTTCACAGCCGCCGGCTTCAGAACAGCTGGTGGAAGAACAGCAGCAGCCCGGCACACCAGCGCAGAAAGAATCTGCGCCACAGCAATATCCTTCCGAGAACCGGGGACTCTTTTCCCAGGTGCCGGACAGAAAACAGGATGAGAATGAATAGAAAATGTCAGGGCTAAGGTTATGTTTGATTTTGAGGAAGAACTAAAAAAGCTCCCGAATTCGCCGGGCGTCTATCTGATGCATGACGGGAACGATACCATTATTTATGTGGGCAAGGCAGTGAATCTGCATAACCGTGTCCGTTCTTATTTTCGTAAAATCGTGGGCCGCGGGCCTCAGATTGACAAGATGGTACAACAGATAGCCCGCTTTGAGTATATCGTGACAGATTCCGAGCTGGAAGCTCTGGTACTGGAAAATAACCTGATCAAAGAATACAGTCCTAAGTACAATACCATGCTTAAGGATGATAAGACCTATCCTTATATTAAGGTGACGATGGGGGAGGAGTTTCCCCGGGTTCTCTTTTCCAGGGAGATGAAGAAGGACCGGTCAAAATATTTCGGGCCCTATACCAGTGCGGCGGCAGTGAAGGATACGATTGATCTGATGAATAAACTGTACCAGCTAAAGACTTGTAATCGTAAACTGCCGCGGGATATCGGTCTGGAAAGACCTTGTCTGAACTATCATATCAAGCAGTGCGCAGCGCCCTGTCAGGGGTATATTGACAAGGAAGAGTACAGGGAACGGATAGAGCGGGCACTTGATTTTTTAAATGGAAATTACAGACCAATCCTGAAAGATCTGGAAGATAAGATGTCAATGGCTTCAGAGAATATGGAGTTTGAGGAAGCCGCAAGATTTCGGGATTTATATAACAGTGTTAAGAGTGTGGCACAGAAACAGAAGATTACGGACAGTGACGGAGAGGATAAGGACATTATTGCGCTGTCCAAGGACGAGCATGATGCGGTGGTGCAGGTGTTCTTTGTCAGAGATGGGAAGCTGATTGGCAGAGAACATTTTTATATGACTCATGTGGAAGGGTATGATACGGCCCAGATACTGTTGGATTTTGTGAAGCAGTTCTATGCAGGTACGCCATATATTCCAAAAGAACTGATGCTGCAGGAAGAGATAGGGGACATAGAAATTTTAGAGAAATGGCTTTCTGCAAGAAAGGGAAACCGGGTCTATATCAGGATTCCCAGAAAAGGAGCCAAGGAGAAGCTGGTGGAACTGGCGGCACAGAACGCAAAGCTGATCTTAAGCCAGGATAAAGAACGAATCCGTCGGGAGGAGGGGCGCACGATCGGTGCCATGAAGGAGATTGCGGCGCTTTTGGAATTGGAGGATGTGAGCCGCATGGAAGCTTACGATATCTCTAATATCAGCGGTTTTGCCAACGTAGGTTCCATGGTGGTATTTGAAAAAGGCAAGGCCAAACGCAGCGATTATCGGAAATTTCGGATTCAGTCCGTATCCGGGCCGGATGATTATGCCTGTATGCGGGAAGTGCTCACCAGGCGTTTTGTGCATGGTATGGAGGAAAAGGAAGATTTGACCCGCAGAGAGGTGGATCATGCTTTCGGGAGTTTTACGAAGTTTCCGGATCTGCTATTAATGGACGGCGGCAGAGGGCAGGTGAATATCGCCTTACAGGTTCTTGCGGAACTGCATCTGGATATTCCTGTGTGCGGGATGGTGAAAGATGACAATCACCGTACCAGGGGGCTGTATTATCAGAATGTAGAGATACCCATTGATACCCATTCTGAAGGGTTCAAGCTGATCACCAGAATTCAGGATGAAGCCCATCGTTTTGCCATTGAATATCATAGGTCCCTGCGTTCCAAGGCTCAGGTAAAGTCTGTGCTGGATGAGATTCCGGGGGTGGGACCTGCCAGGAGAAAGGCGCTGATGCGGCATTTTGGTTCCATCAATGAAATCAAGGAAGCGTCGGTGGAACGCTTGTGCGAGGTGCCGGAGATTCCGGAGCATATTGGCAGGCAGATTTATGAATTTTTTAGGACGGAAGAAAAAGGAGATAAGGATAGTATTGGTGGATAAAGAGATGAAAAGTATAGATTGGATTACCAGACAAATAAATTGGAAGGCGTTAAATTTCTCAGTTTATTTTGAAATACTAATATCATATTTTATGCCTTTTAAGGTGGATGAATATGAATATCAAGTTGGTTTTCCTTTTCCGTTTCTGACGATTTATGATAAACCAATAATTCATGCCAATCTTTTCTCGACAATGCTTATAGATGAATTTAGACTTGCAATAAATTTATTAATCGTATATTTTGCGACTATATTATTGTTGAAACTATACAAAAAAGTTAAAATTAGTAAATAGGTTGTACTAATTAGCTCTTATAGAGGTAGAGCATGTGACAATCCTGCAAAGTCTTGGCGTCATGAAGGTCGAGACAGGGGTGCGCAACAGGGCAACAGTCCTATATTGCGCCCCCTTTTTTATTATGATACAATAGACGCAGGTTTGAATTAGTAAATATTATCACACCGATCACAAGGAGAAGGACATGGCGAGCATTAATTTAACAAAGGTAATTGAGAAATTTAAATGGGAGAATCTGACGCCGGAGATTGATATCTCCAAGATTAAGGTTACACAACCGGATATTAACAGGCCGGCGCTGCAGATGGCGGGATATTTTGAACACTTTGAGACGACACGTCTGCAGATTGTGGGCTTTGTGGAATATTCGTATATGAATGGCCTGGATGAGAACAGACAGAGGGAGATCTTTGAAAAGTTGTTAAATAACCCTATTCCGGGCATTGTATTTTGCAGAGAGCTGTATCCCAATGACTTGTTCCGGGAGATTGCGGTGAAATACGGTGTGCCCCTTCTGATGAGTAAGAAGGCCACTTCTGCATGTATGGCGGAAGTTATCCGCTGGCTGAATGTAAAGCTGGCGCCTTGTATTTCGGTGCACGGTGTATTGGTGGACGTATATGGCGAGGGTGTGCTGATTACTGGCGAGAGCGGTATCGGTAAATCCGAGGCGGCACTTGAACTGATCAAGAGAGGACATCGTCTGGTGACGGATGATGTGGTGGAACTGAGGAGAGTGAGCGAAGACACACTGATTGGTTCCGCTCCGGATATCACGAAGCATTTTATTGAGCTGCGAGGTATCGGTATTGTGGATGTAAAGGCTCTGTTCGGTGCTTCCAGCGTCAGGGATACGCAGAATATTGATCTGGTCATCCGTCTGGAAGACTGGGATAAGGACAAAGAGTATGACCGCCTGGGATTAGAGGAAGAATATACAGAATATCTGGGCAATAAGGTAGTCTGTCACAATATTCCCATCAGGCCGGGGCGGAATCTGGCAATCATTTGTGAATCGGCCGCGGTTAACCACCGTCAGAAGAAGATGGGCTATAATGCGGCACAGGAGTTGTATAAGCGGGTACAGAATTCTTTGGCGCGGGGACGTGAAGATGACGAATAGTGCCGAAGTGGGATGTTGTTAGAAAGATAAGCATTAAAAAAGATATTGATAAGAAATGATAACAACCAAAAAAAGAGAGGGGTACTGGAGATGGCAAATTATGTATTTGGGATAGACGTGGGCGGAACGACTGTTAAGCTAGGATTGTTTGATCTTAATGGTATGGTGGTTGATAAGTGGGAAATTCCCACACGGACAGAGAATCATGGAGAGATGATTCTTCCTGATATTGCAGAGAGTATCAAGGCAAAAATGCTGGAAAAATCTCTTGCAAAAGAAGATGTGGCAGGCGTTGGGGTTGGCGTTCCAGGGCCTGTAGACGGCTATGGTATCGTCCATCGGGCCGTTAATCTCGGTTGGAATATGTTTAATCTTAAGGAGAATCTCACAACACTTCTGGAAGGTATGAGAGTGGAGTGCGGTAATGATGCCAATGTGGCAGCGCTTGGTGAAATGTGGAAAGGCGGCGGCCAGGGGCATAAGAATCTGGTGGCGGTCACCTTGGGAACCGGTGTAGGAGGCGGCATTATCATTAATGGCGAGATTATGACCGGAGCTACAGGGGCAGGCGGTGAAATTGGACATATTCATGTGGAGGATAACGAGACAGTACCTTGTAACTGTGGTAATCTTGGGTGCCTTGAAGAGTATGCTTCTGCTACCGGAATTACCAGACTGGCAAACAGGGCTCTGAAAGCCAGTGATAAGGACAGTATTCTCCGGACAGGAGAAGTGTCTGCGAAGACAGTATTTGATGCCGTGAAGGCAGGAGACGGACTGGCGATTGAGGTTGCATGTACTTTCGGTGAGTATCTGGGCAAAGGCCTGGGTGTTATTGCAGGCGTCATTAATCCTGAGATTTTTGTAATCGGAGGGGGTGTGTCCAAGGCGGGAGAGATATTGTTTGACTATATCAAACCTCCCTTTGAGAGGACGGTGTTCCACGGATGCAGAGATACTAAGTTTGCACTGGCGACACTTGGTAATGATGCGGGTATCTATGGTGCAGCCAGAATGGTTCTGAATTAAAACAAAACAAATTTTGCGACAAGGCACTTGTTAGGGATAGCATGTGCCTTGTACATAATTTGTACGGAACAGAACATGCTAAGAGAGAATATAAATAGAATAGGAATTTTAGAAACAGGGGTAGAGATTGAATACGTCAATGTATGAATATATCAGGACGATTGTTCCTGATGAAAGGCTTTTATTTCACGAACCGATGAGCAAATATACGACTTTTCGTGTGGGCGGTGAGGCGGAATGTATCGTTATCGTCAAACGGGAAGAAGAACTTGCAAAGTTGATTCCCTATCTGAATCAGATTGAGCAGGAATACTTTATTCTGGGCAACGGCAGTAATCTTCTGGTGGGAGATAAGGGCTACGGAGGTATTATTATAAAAATGGGCAAAGCCATGGAAGAAGTCTGTGCGGAAGGAACTCTTGTCACAGCGAAGGCAGGTGCCCTATTGTCCAAAGTGGCTTCTGTTGCACGGATGAACAATCTTAGCGGCATAGAGTTTGCGGCGGGAATCCCCGGCAGCATCGGCGGAGCGATTGTTATGAACGCCGGCGCCTATGGCGGAGAGATGAAGCAGATAGTAGAAGCAGTCCGTGTCATGGATCGGGACGGACAGATTATGACGTTGGATAATGATACGATGGAGTTTGGTTACCGTACCAGTATTATCAAAAACAGGCCCTTTATTGTTTTGGAAGTGACACTTAGGCTGGCGGCAGGGGACAAAGAGCAGATTGGGGCAAAAATGGAAGAACTGGCAAGCCTCAGAAAGAGTAAACAACCTCTGGAATATCCCAGTGCCGGCAGCACCTTTAAGCGGCCGGAAGGATATTATGCGGGCAAGCTGATTATGGATGCGGGGCTGCGCGGTTATCGGATCGGCGGTGCACAGGTATCCGAAAAGCACTGTGGTTTTGTGGTGAATACAGGAAATGCGGCAGCAGCAGATATTCGGGAAGTTATTGAAGAAGTGCAGGAGAGAGTGAAAGAAAAATTCCATGTGACACTGGAACCTGAAGTTATTTTTCTGGGGGATTTTTAATAGGGTCATGTGCACTGGCATGGAGGGTACTTATGAGATTTGTAATCGTGACAGGAATGAGCGGTTCAGGAAAGAGAACCGCTATGAAAATGTTGGAGGACGTGGGGTTTTATTGTGTAGATAATCTGCCCGTAGCATTGATTGAGAAGTTTGTGGAACTGATTGCAATGCCCAATAGCGAGGTGAACAAAGTAGCATTGGGAATCGATGTGCGCGCAGATCAGTCTTTTGACGGCGTGTGCAGGATTTTGGAACAACTGAAAGAGAACGGTTATCTGTTTGAAATTCTTTTTATGGAAGCCAGCGATGCGGTCCTTCTCAAAAGATATAAGGAGACCAGGAGACTGCATCCCCTTTCTCCGGAAGGCCGGGTGGAGGAAGGAATACGCAAGGAGCGTGAGACGTTAAAGGGGATACGGCAGAAGGCAGACTATATCATTGACACGTCCAATCTTCTGACAAGGGAATTGAAAGAGGAGATAGACAATATTTTTATAAACAATAAAGAATATAATTCTTTGATCGTGAATATTTTATCTTTTGGATTTAAGAATGGTATTCCGGCAGATGCGGATTTGGTGTTTGACGTGAGATTTCTTCCAAACCCGTTCTATATTGATGAACTGAAACATAAAACTGGTAATGATAAAGAGGTACAGGATTATGTGATGGAATTTCCGGAGGCTTCGGAGTTTCTGACGAAACTGGTGGACATGTTGGATTTCCTGATTCCCAATTACGTGAAGGAGGGAAAACATCAGCTTGTGGTAGGGATTGGATGTACCGGCGGCAGACACAGGAGTGTGACGCTTGCCAATGAGCTTTATGAAAAGATGAAAGATCACGGAACTTATGCCATCAAGCTGTATCATCGGGATATCAAATAGAGGAGTGTTTGGATGTCTTTTTCCGGAAATGTCAAAGAAGAACTCGCAGCATATATCAGTTCAGCCAGACATTGCCAACTGGCGGAACTGGCAGCACTTTTGCTTTTCAGTGCGGATTCCTGTGAAGGGAATATGCATCTTAGGCTTGACACAGAAAATGAAGCAGTTGTGAGAAAATGCTTTACATTACTTCGCAAAACGTTTAATATAGAAACTGTTATGCAGGGAAAAGAAAGACTGATCCCTGATGATACACTGGAATGTAAGGTGATACAAGCCCTGCATTTTGTCAGGACAGATACGGAAGGACTGAAATTGACTGACACAGTCAACACACTTCTGATCAAAAATTCCTGTTGTGCCAGGGCATATCTGAGAGGTGCTTTCCTTAGTATCGGATCCATGAGCGATCCTAAGAAGAGCTATCATTTGGAATTTGTCTGCAATCAAAAAGCGCAGGCAGTGCAGTTACAGACAATTTTGCAGGAGTTTCATATAGAAGCCAAAATCATCAAGCGCAAGAAGTATGATGTGGTGTACTTAAAAGAGGGCTCCGGCATTGTGGATTTACTTAATGTCATGGGAGCGCATGTATCTTTAATGAATTTGGAAAATCTCCGGATCGTGAAGGAAATGCGCAATTCTGTCAACAGAAGAGTCAATTGTGAGACGGCTAATATTTCCAAGACGGTAACGGCGGCTTCTAAACAGATAGAAGATATCCTGCTGATCAGAGATAAATACGGGTTTGCTAATCTGCCGGATAACTTAAGGCAGATGGCGGAGATTCGGTTGGAGTATCCGGATGCCGCGTTGAAGGAATTGGGTGAATATTTGGAACCATCTGTGGGGAAATCAGGGGTAAATCATAGATTACGCAGACTGAGTGAAATTGCTGATAAAATCAGATCGTAAAGGAGGAGAATGTTATGATTCAAAAGTCGATCCAGATCAAACTGGAAACTGGTCTGGAGGCAAGACCGGTAGCAATGCTTGTGCAGGTGGCAAGCCAATTTGAGAGCACAGTGTACATCAACTCAGAGAACCGCAAAGTCAATGCAAAGAGTATCATGGGTATGATGAGCATGGGTCTTGAGAGCGGAGCCGAGGTAACAGTGATTGCTGAGGGGAGCGATGAAGAGGCTGCTGTCAGTGAGATTGAAAAATTCCTGAGCGCCAAGTAAGGAAATTACCGGTACAATTGACATTTGATCAGGCATAAAATAAAGAAATCAGAGAAGGCGGGTAGACCGGCTTCTCTTTTTTTGCTATGATTAAGCAAAGGCGGTGAGGAGTTTATGATGGATAAAAAGATGCTTTTTATATACAATCCAAAGGCGGGTAAAGCGCAGATTAAGAGTAATCTTTTGGATATTATTGATATTTTTACAAAAGCAGGATATGAGGTCACGGCTTATCCGACACAATCTCCCGGAGACGCAGTCAGAGCGGTAAAAGAAAGACATGCCGGTTATGATATGGTGGTTTGCAGCGGCGGAGACGGTACGCTGGATGAAGTGGTAACCGGCATGATGAAGTCTGAAAAGAGACTTCCTATCGGTTATGTTCCGGCGGGCAGTACCAATGATTTTGCCAACAGCCTGGGGATTCCCAAGAACATGCGGCAGGCTGCCGATGTGGTGGTGAGCGGCAGAGATTTTGACTGCGATATGGGAGTCTTTAATCATGATGTGTTTATTTATGTAGCAGCTTTTGGTATTTTTACGGATGTTTCTTATCAGACGAAACAGGATGTCAAGAATGTGCTGGGGCATGCGGCATATCTGCTGGAGGGCGTGAGACGTCTGCCGTCTGTGCGCGCTTATCCTCTGAAGATCACCTGTAATGGGGAGATCATTGAGGGGGAGTTTATTTATGGTATGGTCACCAATTCCCATTCGGTTGGAGGATTCAGAGGAATTACCGGACAGAATGTGTCTCTGGACGATGGACTCTTTGAGGTAACTTTGATCCGCAAGCCTTCCAATCCGCTGGATATTAATAATATTATTCTGGCGTTGGTGGATAAACGGGTGAAATCGGAGCATATTTATACTTATGAGGCCCGGAGCATTAAGGTAGAGTCTGAAGAACCTTTGGCATGGACTCTGGATGGAGAGTTTGGGGGAGAACATCTTGTGGCACAGATAGAGAACTGCCACAGGGCGTTAAAGATCCGTATCCCGGAAGAAAATTGCCCATAAAATACATTGCTTTTCATGGACATGGCTGTTAAAATAAGAGTTAGGTTCCAGCAAATGGAAAGTAATAAAATATAAAATAGAAAGGAAGAAAATAGTATGGCATTAGTTACAACAACCGAAATGTTTAAGAAGGCATATGATGGCGGTTATGCAGTCGGCGCTTTCAACGTAAACAACATGGAGATCGTTCAGGGTATTACAGAGGCAGCAGGCGAATTGAACAGCCCCGTTATCCTTCAGGTTTCTAAGGGTGCACGTGCTTACGCGAATCACACATATCTGGTAAAATTAGTGGAGGCAGCCGTTGCAGAGAATCCTCAGATTCCGATTGCGCTTCACTTGGATCACGGTGACACATTTGAGCTGTGCAAATCTTGTATCGATGGCGGTTTTACTTCCGTTATGATCGATGCATCTTCCAAGTCTTTTGCAGATAACATCGCTCTCACAAAGCAGGTAGTTGAATATGCACATGATAAGGGCGTTGTGGTTGAGGCTGAGCTTGGTACATTGGCAGGCGTTGAGGATGAAGTGGTTGTAGAGTCCGGTAAAGAGTCTTATACACATCCGGAAGAGGTTGAGGAGTTTGTGGACAAGACAGGCTGTGACTCCCTGGCTATCGCAATTGGTACATCGCATGGCGCATATAAGTTTACGGCTGCACAGTGCACCAGAAATGAAGAAGGCATCCTGGTTCCGCCTCCGCTTCGTTTTGATGTATTGGAGGAGTGCATTAAGAGACTGCCTGGATTCCCGATCGTGCTCCACGGTTCTTCTTCCGTTCCGCAGGAGTTTGTAAAGATGGTGAATCAGTATGGCGGCAATATGCCGGATGCGGTAGGTATTCCGGAAGAGCAGCTTCGTAAAGCAGCGAAACTTGCTGTATGTAAGATTAATATCGATTCCGATATCCGTCTTGCTATGACAGGCAATATTCGTAAGTACTTTGCAGAGCATCCGGATCATTTTGATCCCCGTCAGTATCTGAAACCTGCGCGTCAGGCTGTTAAAGATATGGTTGCTCACAAGATTCTCCATGTACTTGGTTCTGACGGCAAAGCCTAAAAGTAAATTTACTTTTATCATAAAAAAGGAGCTGACGCATTTTGATGTGTCAGCTCCTTTTGCGCCTGGCGGCGTACGTTAGTTTTCCTTTGTTTCCAGCATTTCCCGAATCTGTGCTTCCTCAATGTCCGGGAAGACTGAGAGAATGGGTTTTACGTCCTCTTTCTTAATGATACGCGCAACATAATTCCTCGTAATCTTTACCACGATCGGAGAAAGACTTAAGACACCGATCAGGTTGGGGATAGCCATCAGACCGTTGAAGGTATCTGAAAGATCCCAGGCCAGATTCGGTTTCATGACAGCGCCTTTATAGATCATGATAATGAATACAATTTTGTAAAGGATCGTCGATTTTGTGTTAAACAGATATTCCCAGGCTTTAGAACCATAGTGGCTCCAGCCAAGTACTGTGGAAAAAGCAAACAACAGGATAGCAATAGCAATAAAGGCCGGTCCTGCTTTGCCAAATACTGTGGAAAACGCTTCTCCAACCAAAGCGGAACCTTCAGAAGAGCTCAATACCGCACCGGTTTCCAGATCCACCAGCCCCGAAGAGAGTACGGCAAAAGCGGTCAGTGTACAAACGATAATGGTGTCTGCAAATACTTCAAAAATACCCCACATACCCTGACGGACAGGCTCCTTGACATTGGAGTTGGAGTGAACCATAACAGAAGAACCAAGTCCGGCTTCGTTGGAGAATACGCCCCGCTTCATTCCCCATGTGATGGCCAGTTTAACGCCGGAGCCTACGATACCTCCGCCTACCGCACGCAGGCCGAAGGCACCTTTAAAGATGGCGGTGAACACGGCGCCGCACTGTCCGATGTTTGCAATGAAGATTATCAGTGCACCGATGATATAGATGATGGCCATAAAGGGAACCAGTTTTTCGGTAACGGAGGCAATTCGCTTAAGACCTCCTACGATAACCAGAGCGGCTAAAAGGGCAAGTACAATGCCGACGATTCTGGCAGGAATCTTGAAGGCAGAGTTCATATTAATAGAGATGGAATTGACCTGGCTCATGTTGCCGATGCCGAAAGAAGCCAGCAGACAAAAGATGGAGAACAGCACTGCCAGCACTGCCCCGATCTGCTTAAAACCTTTGTAAGAGCCGAGCCCGTCTCTCAGATAATACATAGCGCCGCCGGACCATTCATTCTTTTCGTTTTTGCGCCGATAATAGATGCCCAGTACATTTTCGGAATAGTTGGTCATCATGCCAAAGAAGGCTACAATCCACATCCAGAAGATAGCGCCCGGACCGCCCGCCACAAGCGCTGTGGCTACACCGACAATATTACCGGTACCGATGGTTGCGGCAAGGGCAGTACACAGAGATTGGAACTGGGATATAGACTTGTCATCCTTTTCCGTATGTCTGGTCACATGCTTGTCTTTGAAAATGCCGCCGATGGTGTTTTTGAACCAGTGCCCAATGTGGGACAACTGGAAAAATTTCGTCAGAACCGTCATCAGGATACCTGTGCCGATGAGCAGAACCAACATAGGAATACCCCAGACGAAGCTGTTAACGGCATTGTTTACGTTACTAATCATTTCTAACATTCCTGTCTCCTCCTCTTTTTATCTTTTGTCAGATTAGAATATTTTCCGATTCCTCTTTTAATGAAGCTGTCCGTAAGACAAAAAAGCGTAGACATCTGCATAAAAATGTCTACGTCGACAGTTTTGGAAAATATCTTTCTATTTGATACGATAAAGATATAAAGTTGTTTACAGTACCCAAGTATACCATAATCCCAAACATATGGCAAGAAAAATTGTATACATGGATATCTAAAAACAATTATTTCCTAATAAAATAAAAATCCCCCCAAAAAGGGAGGATGCCAAGTAAAGTTTCCTTTACTTGGCATTATTATGAAAAAGTTTTAAATTAATCAGCTAACTTTGATATAGTCGTTTTTGTGTTGTATCTTATGGTATTAGTATACGTTGGAGAAATGTCTAAAAGATGTTAGGGAAGTGAAGTTTTTTAAAATGAAATATGAACAATTTATGAACAGCAGGTTTCCCAGTCTTCTTTTATCAGGTTTTAAGGATAGGGAGACAGATGGTAAAAGTTGTCCCTTTTCCCTCTTTGGAAAATACGTCTATCCGGCCTCCGTGTTCTATGATAATGGCGCGGGTAATGGCCAGGCCTAATCCCTGCCCGCCTTTATCGCTGCGAGTGGTGTAAGAACGACGAAAGATGTTAGGAAGGTCTTTTTCCGGGATGCCGCAGCCGGTATCTGCAATGGTAATATAGGCAAGAGAAGCGTCTGTTGTAAGAGAAAGCGTTATATTACCGTCCGACGGCGTAAAGTCGGCGGCATTATATAAAAGGTTCTCCAATGCGCGCAGAAGCTGTTCGGAATTCGCCATGACACGACAGGGGTGAGAAGTAATTTTTTGCAGAAAATTTGGCCCGTAAAGTTCTATGATAGGGCGATAGTTGTGACAAAAATCGGAAAGAAACGTATTGAGCAGTACAGGTTCCGTTTTGGCAGGAGAACTTGTCTGGGCAGCTATTTCCTGAAAAGATTTCAGACGTTCAGACAAAAGATTACACTGTTCTTCTATATGAACCATTCTGTTATGGGTGTCCTCATCCAGCATAATATCATTCAGGCGTATGATCTGAGCCATGTTTGAAAGGGATGTCAGGGGGGATTTCATATCGTGCCCCAATTCTGCGATCAGCTGGCCTCTTTCTGTGAGAAGCTGCTGCAGATGTTTGGTCTTTTCTGTGACTTCTTCCTGCAGGTGAAGGTTCAGTTTTGTATTTTCGTTGGCCATATCCCTGCTTCGCTGTACCATCAGAAAGGCAAAGGCAATTACCATGCAGAAAGCGCCGTATTCTTCAGGATAAGCGCCGGTAAGTGGTTCATAATATCCGATTGTCAGGACATTGTACAACAGACAGATACCATTTGCTGCCGCCGCAGCAAGAATGGTTCTTATGTGAAGCAGTCCCATAAAACTTCCGTAGACGGTCAGACTGATCAGAATAAATGACATAATCGCCTTATACCATGAAATAAGTTGGCCATACCATAATACAAGGCTGGGAATCCACGGAAAAATGAATAGAGGAACAATAATGACGATGCCGCAGGCGCAAAAAGAAAGGATAGGAAGTATTTTTTTGAGGCGGGTAAAACCATCCGGCAAAAATAACAGGAGCGCAATTTGCAAGGCAAAGTAGATGCCGGATACAGCGGTGACGTCTTCGATTGCATAAAGTGTGCCTACAAGCGGTACACCAAACATTCTTAAGAAGGGATAGCATATTCGTAATGCAAAGGACAGACTTAACATGCCAAAATAGAATGTGACAGTCCGGCGTCCGTCTTCTTTACGGTTCCAAAGCACGATACAAAACAAAGAGAGCGTGAGGGATGAAAAAAATAACAGTCCATAGATGAACATGCGGGAGGCAATAAGATGGCTGACACTATCCGCGTCGCCGATTATGGGCGCATACCAGATTCCTCCATAATAATGGGAATAATTGGCAGTCTGAATGATCAGCTCCGTTTCCCCGTCAAGAAAAAAGGAATAAGAGGTGTCCTTAATGAGAGGGGAGTAACTTTCCTTGGAAGTATAATTGTCAGACGGTACTTTGCCTGACTCGCCCAGGCAGACTCCGTTTACATAGACTCTGGCGGCACAGAGAGGCTCCTGCAGATAGAGCAGGACATTGCCGCTTCCTTGCAGATGCAGACGCCATGTGGAGACTCCATAAGGATTTTGATCTTCATGAAATAAGGAAAGGTTAGGATATTCTCCTGCCCACGTACTGTAATAAGGCTGTTCCTTCGATGCAAAATCATTCGGAAAGAGCAGAATATCCGGATAAAGTTCCCAGCCATCGACAAGGGAATAATATCCTTTTTGTGGAATATTGCAAAGATTGTCTTGTGTGAGCACCGCCTTTGTTATATATTTATTATCATAGCGGGTAATCGTTAACAAACCAAGCAGGCTTACAATAATTGTGCCTGCGATTATCAGGATTGTTTGAACGGTAGATTTCGTAAGTATGGTCTGTTTCATGACAGTTGATCATCCTCCCAAATAATCCACAAAGGAAAATGGTATGAGAAATAAATGCAATTTTATATTTATACTGACATTATTGATACTGTTCTTATTTTATAGGGTAGACTCCATTGTTGCAATGGCAAATGTGCAGGTTGAAACATTTGACGCTAAAGAACGGGAGCAGGACGATGAATCCATAGACGATTCGGAACAGAGCAATCAGTCCGTAGACAATCCGAAACAAGAGGATGAGCCTGTTGATGATCC
>DKZA01000016.1:0-692 GCA_002492525.1 Lachnospiraceae bacterium UBA7086
GGCAAAGATCGGTGTCTATGTGGCAGACAAGGACCAGGTCTATCTGGTTGACAGCGGAAATGATAAGGATGCGGGGCGCAAGGTCAGGCAGATTCTGGAAAAGAACGGCTGGCGTCTGACTGCCATACTGAATACCCACTCCAACGCAGACCATATCGGCGGGAACAAATACCTGCAGGGACAGACGGGCTGTAAAATTTATTCCGGCGGCATAGAGGCTGCATTTACAAAATACCCGGTCCTGGAGCCGTCCTTTCTTTACGGCGGTTATCCGGGTAAGGATTTGCGGCACAAATTCCTGATGGCGCAGGAAAGCGATGTGACGGATTTCTCAGATGAAAGTTTTCCGAAGGAGATTGAGGTGATACCGTTGCCGGGGCATTTTTTCGATATGGTGGGCTTCCGTATGCCAGACGGTGTGGTGTTCCTTGCAGATTGCTTAAGCAGCAGAGAGACGCTGGATAAGTATGCCGTTTCCTTCATTTATGACGTGGGCGATTATCTGGAAACACTGGATATGGTGGAGGGAATGGAAGCTGCTATGTTTGTTCCCGCTCATGCGGAGGCGTCTGCAGATTTAAAGGAACTTGTCCGTTATAACAGGGATAAGGTACATGAGGTGGCGGACAAGATTCTATCCATCTGCAAGGAGCCGATATGCTTTGAATGTATTTTGCAGGAAGTGTTCAAAG